>NZ_NSJY01000018.1:0-208245 GCF_002289535.1 Bradyrhizobium sp. UFLA03-84
CGTCAGCCAGTCGATCGCGCGTCTCGACGTGAGGCCGCTCACCAGCGTGAACTTCTCGGTGTCCGTCGGCACTGTCGTTCCCCGCGACGTTCGCCTGCAGCAGCTGCCGGCCGACGTCGTCGAGATCGTCCCGCAATACCGCGGCTACGACTTCGTCGTCGTTAAGGATGAGATCGTCATCGTGGAGCCGTCCAGCTACAAGATCGTCGCCACGCTGCCGTATTCCGGCAGGTCCACAGCCTCCGCGCCCGTCCGCAGCGAGGAGCGCAAGACCACCTTCAGCGATCGCGACCGCGAGGTGATCCGGAAGCACGCGAAGGCACGGCCCGTCGAGCGCGAGAAGCACGTGACCACCGGCAGCACGGTCCGCACCGAAATCCGGACCGGCGAGCGGGTGCCCGAGGGCGTCGAAGTCGAGACTTTTCCGGAGGAAGTCTATCGCGACGCCCCGACGCTGCGGGAGTACCGGTACATTAACCGCGACAGCCACACCTACATCGTCGAGCCGCGCGAGCGCCGCGTCATCGAAGAGATCGACTAACCGCACCGAGAGAGCTCGTTTGAGAAGGAAGGGCCGCCCGCGCGGCCCTTCCGATTCAGGGGAAACCATATTATTTCCGCGATCGCGAAACTGACTGAACAGAAGCGACAACTTTTGGAGCGGCTCCAGGCAGAGCCCCGCCACCACGAAAGAACCGAGATCCAGGCGCTGCTCGCGAAGATCGAGACGGCCCTGCGGCTTCTTGGGGTGGATGTCGCTTAAGCCGCTTCCCTGCCGCTGACGAGTAGCGCAAGAGGACGGAAACTTTCAACGAGCCGGCGGTCAAACGAATTGGGAAGCGGTCGCCCCCGCCGCTACGTGTTATGCTAGGGCTTTGCGGTCACGCAGGTGATCCGGTACCCCGCAAGCTGAAGACCTACCAGACCTAGCTTGGATTCTACGATCTGGCCATCGCGGCGCCCTCGATGAAGGCCGCCCTGCAAGCGTGGGGCGCCGGCAGCAACCTCTTCCATTAGAGACACGCCACGGACGGATGTAGTCGCCGCGACCATGGCAAAGCCGGGCGTGGTGTTGAAGCGGCCGGCGGGATCGGACGGACCGTTCGCCGAGCACGCCGACCTGCCGGACCTGGACGACGAAGGGGCCAAGCCGAAGAAGAGCCGTCGACTGGAGCCGAAGCGGCGGGGCGCCTCCAAAATTACTGTTGAGGCGTCGCGCAAGGCCGCCGCGGCCTACGGGACGCGAGTAGAAGCGCCGGGACGCGGAGCGTCGAAAGGAAGAGGCGGCGCGCGAGAAGGAACGGGCCAGGCGAGAGAAGCTGGTCGCCAAAGCGCAGGGCGCGCTGCACGATGCGCAGCGCGAGCACAACGACAGATCCGGGAAGCTCGAAAGCGAGCGGCAGGCCATCGAGAAGCGGATCGAGGCCGAAGACGCGCGATGGGAGAGAGAGCGGGAACGGCTCAAGAACGCGCTGCGTCTCGCTCGCGAATAGATCCTTCACGGCGTAACGCGAGCTTTGCCACGGAGCCCGCCATGGCGCGGCGATCGCACACTAGCGAACGTTCCGCATTCCAAATATCCGAAACGGGGGAAATAGGAACGTTGTCGGGGTCGGCATGTTGTGCCCGTCCAACTGGAGGACGAAATGAACAGGACTTTCCTATTGCTATTGACCGCTGCATCTCTTTTGACGGGTCCGTCGTTCGCGCAAAATCCGCCTGCGACCGACCGCCCAAACAACGGCGCGGTCAACAGCTCCGGCCAGAACAATTCGGACAAGCCGGTGTCGGGCGCCAACAGCTTCACCGAGAGTCAGGCCAAATCGAGAATCGAGCAGGCGGGCTATTCCGACGTCACCGGATTGAAGAAGGACGACAACGGCGTGTGGCGCGCAAAGGCCAGCAAAGGCGGCGCTTCGACGGACGTCAGCTTGGATTTTCAGGGCAACGTGAACGCGGCGAAGTAATCACGCGGGACTAACGAACACAGAGGGATATTCGATATGACCGTTACGATTTCTCGTCTTTATGACAACTATTCCGACGCGCAGCGAGCGGTAACGAGCCTGGAGGCGGCAGGCGTGCCGCATTCCGATCTGAGCATCGTCGCCAACAACTCGGAGAATTGGTACAGCACCGACGGGAAGGTCGATCGCGACCGCGACGAGGTGGACGATCGCGCCGAAGGTGCTGCCACGGGAGCGGGCGTGGGCGCGGGCCTCGGCAGCGCAGCTGGTCTGCTTGCGGGCCTTGGCCTACTGGCTATCCCTGGCTTGGGCCCAGTGGTTGCGGCCGGATGGCTTGCGTCGACTGCGCTGGGTGCGGTCGCCGGCGGTGCTACAGGAGGCGTCGTCGGTGCGTTGACGCAAGCAGGAGTTTCCAAGGAAGAAGCTCCTCTCTACGCGGAAGGCGTAAGACGAGGCGGCTCAATGGTTTCAGCCCGTGTTAGCGACGCCGATCGTGCGCGGTACGAAGCGATCCTCGACCAGTCGGCCGTCAATCTAGGTGAACGTCGCACAGCTTGGCAGAAGACAGGATGGAAGGGCTACGATCCGTCCGCTCAACCGTTTGGTGCGGACGAGGTCCGCCGAGAGCGACAAGTCTACGGCACCGGCGTTCGGTGAACTAGTCGGCGGCCCGCTCGGCGGGCCGCCGTCGTCTATTGCCATACGCAGGCACCCGCGGGCGGAAGGGGCGATCCGGATGAGAAGATCGGTTACGGCGACTAAGTGGGCGATGGCGGCTTCGATGGCATTTACACTTTGCCCGTCCGCCGTGCCGGCGCAACCGGTGAAGTGGACGACGTTTGCCATCCCCGCGACCGGCACTTCCGTCGACTTTCCTGCTTCGATATTTACCGAAGAAGCCGGCAAGCCCGAGGGTCAAGGACAGCGTTTCAGGACAGCTGAC
This sequence comes from Bradyrhizobium sp. UFLA03-84, assembly GCF_002289535.1. NCBI lineage: Bacteria > Pseudomonadati > Pseudomonadota > Alphaproteobacteria > Hyphomicrobiales > Nitrobacteraceae > Bradyrhizobium > Bradyrhizobium sp. UFLA03-84. The sequence continues at coordinate 2,911 of NZ_NSJY01000018.1, forward strand.
GGCCGAGCCGACTTCACCATCCAGGCTGCGCCTAACGCATCCCAAGACTCGCCAGTAGTTTTTCTTGCAAAGAAGCATCCACCCTCTCGCATTCAGTACAAGCGCGTGACATCCCGCTTTTTCGTGGTGTCAAGCTACAAGGGCGCCAAAGTCTTCTATGACAGATGCAACTTTTCGGACCGAACGATTCATTGCGTTTTGATCAATTATCCCGCCAGCGAAGAGCGCGAGTGGGACAGTATCGTCACGCGCATCAGCCTATCCCTCCGCGGCGGTTGAACATTTCTTGTTCGAGCACGCGTATTCCTCTTGCACGCCGCGGCCTCCGCCGCGTTGAGCAATGAGCCTACTGGCATGGGAGACAGGCCACTGGCTTCGGATACGCTCGATCTCGGCAGCTGGCACCATTCTGACCGGACAGTCCGACCTGCCCTGCTCTGAGACGCATAGGAGCGACGCCTGAGGGTGATGGTCGCGGGGGCTGGCCCAAATCGCTGCACCTCAATTGCCAACGCAAATTCGACGGACACACCGACGTCTACGGTCGTCTGGCTTGGGATAGGCCTGTCTCCGGTCTCACGACGAGATGCATAAGCTATTCAAACCGCCGATTCGGACATCCGAGCAGGATCGCGCGATCAGCGTCCGCGAGGCCGCCTGCCTGCAGACATTCCCTCGCAGATACAAGTTCGTCGGTACTCTCGCATCCAAGGCTTGGCCCGCGGCTGATGGTAAAGGCCATAGGGCGGGCTTACGTCGAGCATGCATGCCTCGTGCTGATCGGACTGGTGATTATCATCAGCCGTAGAGGGCTAGTCCATAAATGCCGCGAGCTCCTCCGGCGTGCCCGACGGAAAGGCCTCCTTCAAGAAGTCGAGAAAAGCGGATACGCGGGCGCTCAACAATCGACGCGAAGGATAAAGCGCCCATAGGGCGATCTGGGGGCCGTCCACGTCTCCCCAGCGGACCAGGTTGCCGGCGGCGAGATCGCGACTGACGAGCGACACAGGCAGCCGCGCTGCACCGACCCCTGCGCGGACCGCGTCCCGCACCATGATGAGGGAGGACAGGCGCAACACGGGATCGGTTTTGATGGGGGAATTCCGGCCGCGGGACGTCACGTCCCACTCTAGGCTCAGGTCACTGGCGCCGCGCACCACGGTCGGGACAACGACATCGCCCTTGGGCCGACGCATGGCGGGACCTGCCACCACGACTAGCCGGTCGCGCATCAGGATTCGCCCGACAAGCGTTTCGTCCGGATCCGGATTGACCCTGATCACCAGGTCGTAACCTTCCTCGATCATGTCGACCGAGCGGTCCTCCGTTGTGACTTCGACCCGGACCTCCGGAAACTTCAGCGCGAAGGCAGCGGCGAGCTTTCCCATTGCGGTCTGCGAGAAGAGCAGCGGGGCACTGATACGAAGCCGGCCGCGCGGCTTGTCGCCACCGGACGCGATCTTTGCTGCAGCCTCATCGATCTCTGCGAGTAGGTAGCCGGTCCGCTCATAAAGCGCGCGTCCTTCCTCGGTAAGCTTTAGCGTGCGCGCCCCGCGCTCTAAAAGTCGCAGATCGAGCGCGCTCTCCAGTTCCGAAACGCGGCGGGAAAGGGTGGCTTTGGGGCGTCCGGACGCCCGGGCGGCCTTTCCGAATCCTCCGTGCCGAGCAACCAAGTTGAAATCCGCGAGGGCAAGCAAATCCATCTGTTCCACCAATGAGACATCTTGTCCAAATATAGCGTCTTTCGGTCCAAATGTGGATCGCTAGTTTCCGGGGTGTCAACCAACCCAAACCAAACGGAGCGATCCAATGACCATCCTCGTTACCGGAGCTACCGGCCGTGTCGGCCGCCATGTCGTCGATCAACTCGTGAAGCGCGGCACCCAGGTGCGCGTGTTGACCCGCGCCCCCTCGAAAGCCAGCGTCCCGGCCGGCGTCGAAGTAGCCAAGGGCGATCTGCTAGACATCGACGCGCTGCGCGCCGCGTTCGCGGGTGTGACAACCCTGTTCCTGCTCAACGCCGTCACCGGTGATGAATTCGCACAAGCGATCATCACGCTCAACATTGCCCGCGAGTCCGGCGTCGAGCGCGTCGTCTACCAGTCTGTGTTCGACGCCGATGGGGCCGTCAACGTGCCGCACTTCGCCGTGAAGTCGGGCGCCGAGCGTATGCTCGCGAGTATGGGCTTCAGCGCTACGATCCTGCGTCCGAGCTACTTCATCGACAACGAGCTCATGATCAAGGACGTGATCCTCGGTCATGGCGTCTATCCGATGCCGATCGGCAGCAAGGGCCTCGCCATGGTCGACGGACGCGACATCGCCGAGGTAGCAGCGATCGAGCTGATCCGTCGCGAGCGGGCTCCCGAAAAGCTTCCCGTCGATACCATCAACCTGGTCGGCCCCGACACCCTGACCGGTCCACAGGTGGCGAAGATCTGGTCGGACATCTTAGGCCGCCCGATCGCCTACGGCGGCGACGATCCCAGTGGGTTCGAGAAGAACATGGCGACGTTCATGCCGAAGTGGACGGCCTATGAGATGCGCCTGATGGCCGAGCGCTACGTCACCGACGGCATGATCCCGGAAGCCGGCGACGTCGAGCGGCTGACCAAGATACTCGGTCGCCCGTTGCACACCTATCGCGACTTCGTGGCCCAGATCGCGCGCGCGGCCTGAGGCCGCGCTTCACCCCTGCAGATCTTCCCGCAGGCCCTTGAAGAACGGGTGCCGCACTTTGCCCTCCGCGGACTTGGCGCGGTACTCGATCTCGGCCAGCAGCTTCGGCTCGACCCAGACGCCCTTGTGAGCGATGTGCTTGGCGTACGGCTGCGTTTTCCGGACGAGCGGCTCCAGCCGACGGCGAACCTCCGCGGTCGATCCCTTGTCGAAGCCATGGCCGGCCTTGCCAGCGTAGATCAAGTCGAGGCCCTTGCGACGGCCAACGTCGAGGCCGTCCGGATAGCCCGCCACGCCCGGTATGGATGCAAAAAGGAACCATCGAGCGTGATGCCTGTTTTGCTTTTATGAGCGAGCCGTTGCCAGTCCTCGTGGAGAAGTCGATCCAGATCGCCTGGGACTTCCTCGAGCGCTCCGGCGAAATCACAGACGCGGCCGACGCGAGCCGCTTCCTTCTCAGAAGTGTCGACGACATGGCGCGGGCCGGTGAGCATCGGCCGCTGATGCTTGCGAACAATGCCATTGACGCTTACCGGCGCTACAAGCGTCTGCTCGCGGCATGATCAACCGCGCTTGTCCGATTGCGGTTCAGATGGACCGAAGCCAAGCCGCGGTGCCGCTCAGAGCCAAGGTTCCCGGTCTTTGCCACTGAGCCGCGAGGCTGGAGGCCAAGTTAACGCTGGGTCCGATCGCGTGGGGTCGCCCCAGCCTATGCTAGGACTATCCGTACGCCGGCTAGTTTGAGCTGGTCGAGCCACCCGACTCATGCCGGTGCTGACCCTGTCGTCTGACCAGGAGCATATCCTGATGCGCCGGGGCTTCGCGGCCGCCATATTATCGGCCCTTGCGATCGCTGTGGCGGTCTAGGCGACCATGGGACCGTAGCCATTCGGAACTCGCTTCAGAACGCTTTCCGACCCCTCGTCCGAAATCTCTGAGCAGCCGTTGGCATCCACAGCGATTTTTTAACCGGTCTAGGTCTTGCTAGGGACCAGGAAAACGTTGCAATGGCACAGGCGCTCACCGAAGTTTTAGTTCCAGCTGAAGCCGCCAAAGACGCGGTCAAGCGGGCGCGCCAGCGTCGGCCGATTTATCTCGCACAGGCCATCAGCTTCGTTTTGGATTCGGCGATCCTCGGCCTCTATCACCTGGCTGGCACGACCGAAGGCTGGGTCGGCGCAGCCTATGTGTCGGCTGGTATCGGCTGGACAGCATTGATGTTGGCGGCCTCGGAGCTGCATTTAACCGATCGCTTCAGGGATCATTATTTGACGGTCCCCCAGAGCTTCGGCAGCATCAGCATCCAACTGATGGCGATCTACCTGGCACCGGAAATCGGATTCTACTTCGTCAGCATCCTCTTCATTATCCTCAGTTTCGGTGCTCTCCGCATGACCGCGAAGCAAACGGGAGCTGTCTGGACGTTCGCGGCGGTCGGTCTGACCACTCTTTTCGTCTGCACTGACCGCCCGATCGCGATGCCGATGGCGCCCCCCGCGGAGCGGCAGCTGGCGCTCCTGTGCTTCTTGACGGCGCTCGGCCGCTGCGCCTTCACTGGCCTCTACGGCAGCTCGCTCCGAGAGATGTTATACAGGCGCGGCAACCAATTGAAGGAAGCGCACGCCCGCATCGAGGAGTTGGCGCAGATCGACGAGCTTACCGGTGTTCTGAACCGCCGGTATGTCATGCGCGCGCTGAGTGAGGAGATCCTGCGCGCGCAGCGAGGTGGAACGCCCTGCTCGGTCGCGATCATCGACCTCGACTTCTTCAAAAGGATCAACGACAGGTACGGACATCCCGTCGGCGACGAGGTGCTTAGGAGCTTTGCCATTTCGGTAGCCGCCAATATCCGGATGGTTGACAAACTCGGCCGCTACGGCGGCGAAGAGTTTTTGCTCGTTCTGCCTGGCGCGCCGAGGGACGATGCTATTCACGCCGTCGATCGGATAAGACAGATCATCGGCGAGATGAATTGGGATGCGATCGGCGACAGACTGAAAGTGAACATGTCCGCCGGCGTCAGCGAGGTTCGGCGGAACGAAGCTCCGGACGAGGTCCTTGCTCGGGCGGACCTCGCCCTCTATCGAGCCAAGAACGCCGGAAGAAATCGCGTGAGTGCTTGAGTTGTCGGCCGCGGCCGTCGCGGAATCGATCGTTGGCCTATCGTGACTGAACGCTGAGCGGGACTTGAAGTCCCAGGCCCAACGAGCGCTCGCGCCAAACGACTCACGGGGCACCACAAATAAAGATCGACATTGTACTGGCGCGGCATATCTCCAAACCCTCATCTCGGCGATTTTCTAGCCAAGCGATACTACCTGCCGGAATCTTTTCGCTCAAAACCTTATCAGTCCACCCCCTGCTCTCGGCTACCCCACGTCGCACGCTGCCAAGGAAGATCAGGTTCCGGTCAACTAGTACAAACGACCGCCAGCGATGCAGGCGTGGCTGGGTCAGCTCAGTTGAATATGAAACCATTTCGCACGCGCAATCGCCAATGGCATTATTTTTGCGCAACTTCCTGCTCGGCGATAATTGCTCTCGTATCATCGAACCACACATCAACAGCTTGAGACAGATCACGTTGAAGTCCGATTGTCGCCTCCAACTCGCCTCTGTTGACTTGCTCAAACTCTGCCCGACCGAGATGTTCGCGCGCGCGATTGATCGCATAATCGAATAGAACGCCACCGCCGGCTCCGACCGCCCAGCCGATGGCTGTCCCAACTCCGGGTTCGGCAAATGATCCGGCGACGGCGCCGTAGATTTCGGGCTGCATACTCGCAACGGCTCGGTCAGAAATCTTCATGAAACTCTGAGCTAGAGCGCGCTCGACGGCGGGTCCGACCGTTCGAGTGATCAACCAGAGGTAACAGTGCCGCCGGTTCCTCGAATGACCGCCTGGAACGCTTCGTTTTCTGCTGAGTAGCGCGACACCTTCCACTTCTGAGCGTCCCAGTCGATCGAGAGATCAGGCTTTTGAAGCGGGTCGACGACTTCAAGATGCCGCGTGTACTGGCTCAGAAAAGTTTGCAGTCGGTCGTCCAGCGACGTCAGCGTCTGCTAGTAGTAGTGCTGGTGGGCCTTGGCAAACATCTGAGCAACGCCAGCTTCGATGACCGGTTCGCGCAAGTCAGGCTTGAGGACGCGGTCCTGATAATTACGGATAAGATATGCTGCGACCTCGTTTCGGCTCCTTCGGCGAACCCTTGGACGATATTAGGGCCAAGGCCTTTCAAGGCACCGACGCTCGCCTCTTTAAGCAGATAGTAGGACTGTCCCCATCCAAAATACCAATCGGCATAGCGCGCAATGCTGTCCTGTCTATCAGAAAACGCATTCGAAAGTAGAACATCGACGTTCTCGTGTAGCTCGGCCAAAGTCTTCGCGCGTTCAATTTCGAGATAAGCGAGCTTGTCATTCACGAAACGATCAAGTTCAGTCTCATCGACGAGTGCGCGATAGACACTGTCGTTTCGATCTCGATCGATAAGCGTCTTTGGCGTCGGAAACGCTCGCGCCACGTGCGTCGTCAGCGCCGTATGATCCGAATGAAGTGAGGCTCGGTGCAAAGCGGCGCGCAGATTGGTCGACGCCCGATCCCAGACATCATAGAGCAGACCGCCGATCAGCAGCCAATTCTTCACCTCCGGTGGCGGCGACGGCCGACCACGTTGCCGGCGCTCAATTGACCAGCGAGCTCCCACCCCCCCTCGACGGCTCCAATCCCGAGCCAGGTCGGCGGCCCGATGACGACGCCCAGCGAGATCAAGGTCAAGACGAGGGTCGCCATGCCGACGCGGCCGCCGAGCAGGCCCGCAAGCCAATTGAAGACGGGATAGAGCGCGACCGCCAGCACCACGCTCCAGGCCAGGATCGGCTTAAACGGCCGAACCAGGGCGAACGACCAGGTGATCAGCAGAGCCAGCAATCCGAGGCGAATTGCGAGCTGGATGAACTCGTCTCCGGCCACGAGCTGGCGATGGGTTTTCAAGGGCGTGCTTTCGATTGAGCGTCAGCAGGCACGCAGGGATCCGTGCCATCGCTCTGCCACGCACGGCTTGATCCAGATCAAGCGTCGGCTCTCGCTTGGCTGCGAAGCTCGGCTGCGCATGATCGAGAGCCCGGCTTTCGTTTTTGCTGCCATGCGATTACGACTGCCTGAGTCACCCCGATGTGGAGGACGTCATGATGAACATCAAAACCTTGCTGGCCTTGACCCTGCTCGCGAACACGATCGGTATTGGTGCGGGCCAGGCGGCCCCGCTACCGACCAACGTCGCTGCGATGAAGGGCGCGGTCGACAATGCCACCGTTCAAGTTCGTTGGGGCGGCGGCTGGCGCGGCGGCTGGGGCTACCGCGGCTGGCGAGGCTACGGCGGCTGGGGCGGATATCGAGGATGGGGCTATCGCGGCTGGGGCGCGGCTGCTGCCGGTGCGATCATCGGCGGAGCCATCGCGAGCTCCGCTTATTATGGCGGGTATCCCTATTACGGCGGCGGATATGGTTACGGCTATGGCTCCGGATACGGCTATGGCTCCAGATACGGCTATTGTTCGCCCGGCGGAGGCTATGGCTATTACCAACCGCGCTATTACGGCTGGTAGGCCATCTCCGTCCCGCTCGGTGACGTCACCGCAGCCCGAACAACGAACGCCGGTAGCCGCTCTCGCGCGCTTCTTTGCTGCACACGTAGCTGCCATCGAAGCCCCTGGCATAGCGGCTCTGGCCTTTGCGGTAGTAGCGTCCGCGGCGGAAATCGAGCCATACTACGGGATCGCCGGCGCAATGTCGCTGAGCCTGGGCCTCATACCGGAAAGGTGTTAGCGGCAGCGCGACCGCCCGTTGCACGCAGCAAAGCAGGACGATCGCAGCAAAGGCCCCGACGCCTAAACTTGTGACCCGGCGATCTCGACGTCCAATCGAATTTGCAGCTAATCTGAAGCGCATAAATTGCCTCCGGGAGTGATCCTTGTCATTCTGAAATGGTGCTCATATTGCCAGAGCTTCGCGGGCGAAACACCTGAATACGACGATTTGAGCATCACGCATGGTTTGTGCGCAGCCTGCGACGCCAACGACTACTTGCCTTTCGAAGGCCGCGCTCTCGCGCATGCGCAATTCCTCCACGATATCTTCGGTCGCCTGTTCGTCGCCGGGCGCAGCAACAACGTCAAGATCGCAGAAGCGGTCATTGACGAGGTGATCGCGGCAGGCTGCCGACCGGTCGACATCCCGATCGGCATGATTGCGCCGATGCTTTGCCAGATCGGCGAAGACTGGAAGACCGGCGCGCTCACCGTCGAAGGCGAGCATCGCTTTACCGCCTTCTGCGATCAGGTTCATCGAGATGATCCTGACCAAGATGAGCACCCGTGGAGAAGCACCGCAAGGCACCTCTCACCTCGCGCCACGTGCTCGCCATAACCTGTCGCTGCCGTACCCCATTGTAGACCTCGGTCGATCCGGGTGGCCGGTGCAGCTTGTGCCAAGCTGTCAGGATCATGTGCGACGACCTGACTGACCCGTTTGGGTTAGGCCCGCCCGGCCGGCGCTCGACTCAGCTTCCCTTCGAGCCCGCGGCTTTCCCCATCGCAGGCCCCTCCTCCAATGCGCTCTTCGAAGGCCCTTTGCCGCACACCGAGTCATCCTTTGATTGCGCGGCCGCCGCGCGAGCAATCCGATCGAACGGATTTCGCTCGATCACCTTGAGCGAAGCGAGCTCCTCTTTGTTCAAATAGTAGATTTTTCCAGCCGGCGTCATCACCATCCTGCCAATCGCCGACGGAGGAATATGGAGCTTGGCCGATAGCCTCGCGAGCTTGATCGTGTCCCGAATTGTTCCGTTGTCTTCGTTCCCATGCTGGTTGGAAACCGAATGGACGCCGATCTTGGCATTTGGCGCGACGTACCGCTTCCTGCTTGCCAAAAAGATGAAGGCGCACGCCGAGTCGCATTCCCCCGAAACGAAAGTAGCGATTTGCTTCTGGCGCGCGAGCATGGCGATCCGGAAGCCTTCGTCTAGAGAGCCACCTTCGGAATCGAGATGCAGGCCAACGACACGCCGCTCTGTGCCAAGATAACTGCGGAAACGGACAAAATCCCCATCCCGAATATCTCCGCTGAGCTTCAAGACATCTCCAGAACAGCCGGGGATACGGGAAAACTCCATTGCGAGACAGTTCGCCGATATCAAAACGGCAGCAATGCCCAAGACGAATCCGACGGCCATCATCGAGCTATTTGCAAGATGTCGCGTTGTCGAGCCGAATAAATCCCGGCAGCAATTTGAGGCGGCGCGGGTCTTCCCGCGGACATTGCAGAGTATCGCGCGGGAGACCGTCAATGCGTGCTCTTTGGCTTCCACTGCGCCCTCCATTTGCGCCGGGGGATCTCATACGATCAACAGAGCACGGAGACCCGCTGTGGTTTGATCTGGATCAATTCGAACCAGCGACCGCAAGCAATGTTTGCGATGGCTGCACCGCGATGAAACAACTAAAGCGCTTGATCTACGATAAGCACGTCGAAAGAATGCAATGTTACCAGAAGGACCTGCCGAGGTGCGACAATGAAGGACGAACGACGTGGCACGGCGACTGAGTACAGTCCCGCCTTCGTCCTTCTGGTGGACGGCTACATCGCCCAAGGCCACCTAACCGCGCTTCAGAGCCTTCGGTCTATCTACACCGCGGCCACCCGCAAACCGCTGGTCTCCAACAGCCAAGACAATCTGGATCTGATGTCGATCTTCGAAACTCGCCTCGCTCTTTTGGAGGAGGCCATTACCACCGTCAGTCTCGCTGCTCTCAAGCGACACCTCAGCCCAGAATGAAATCTATAAGCGATCGCCCCTACTCCGCCCCCGAGAAAGCCGCCCGCAGGATCATAGAGCACGCCCGGGCAATCGAGCCCATCCACGATAGCCGGAACTACAGCGAGAAGATCAACCGGCCGATGATCGATGAGGACAAGGCGACCCGGCCGAATAATGGGCAGGCTTGATGTACGCCAAAGATCAGGGCCGGCTCGAGTATCACGAGAGCGGGACGTTCGTGAGGATGACGCAGCCCGGGAACGACCCGTTCGCATAAAAACACCAGCGCCCCTACCCGGCGCTGGTGCTGTAAGTTACGCAAGCGTTGTAGCGTCGCCGCCGCGCACCGAGAGTTTCCTCAAATCGGTGTACGCAGGACAATGCGCCATTGGTCTATGCGGAACACGTCAAGCCGGTCCCTAATGCCTATCTTCTGGGTATGTCCATCGCCCGAAAGCCCCCGGAGGCGGGCCGGAAATTTGCCGCCAAGATGCTGGCGTTCCATGCCGAGCAGGATCCGCTAAAGCGCGACGGGATCGCGGCTGATACCCGGCATATCTTGCTTCAACCCATGCCCAAGGGTGCCAGGTTACGACTGGCTGACGTGCTCGAACTGTTCAGGCTCATGCGATGACTGCGCCAGCATGCATCCTACTCACGTCGGCGTTTGCCGGCCAAACGGCGTAACTTGGAAGGCGCAAAGCAAAACCACTCGGCCTCCCTGGAACGAAATCGATGAGAATTACTATCCGACAGTCAGATCCGTACTCACCGCTCCCGGAAAAACACAGCCGGATCGACTCCCAAGGCCACTGAAATCTGTTCGATAGCATCAACCGTCGGAGAATTCTCTTCGCGTTCAATCATCCCGATGTAGTTGCGGTTCAAACCAGCGCGGTCAGCCAATTCCTCTTGGGAAAGACGGCCCTTCTGCCTTAGGTCTCGAAGATTTCTGGCCACCAGCCGCCGCAGTTTCATGCGGCATGACGGCACCAATCGCCACTTGATCTCCACCTAGTATACTAGGTATTCTGAAGACGAACTATGGTGTTCGCGATGACCAGCTCACCAAACTCGCCGATCGAAGCATTTGTCGTCCCCGTTTCCCTCGCCCCTCATTCCGTGAGGGAACAGTTCGTGCGTGTAGGCTACCGCGCAGGGCAGCACGACGTCATTGCGAGTGTTGATGTTCCAATTCACCTCCTGGAGCGAGAGATCGCTTCCCACCTCGAAATGGTCACAAGATTCAACCTCTCGGGCCAGTTCGTATCCCATTTGTTGGATTCAGTGGGATCACCGCTGCCAACGCCTCGATCCACCGCCTCAATCGAGCAGTTGGTTTCAGAGGCCGTTTGCTCCGAAAATCTTAAATTGGAGGAGGTCACGCCAAATGATTTGCGTGGGCTCTTGATGTCCCTAGAGGTAGCGATTGACCAGGTCCGAGCTGCGCTAATCGCCATTTCGGTTTCGAACCCTACGACCGCTGGCGCCTCGTAGAACGTACGATTGATCGATCGATTTAGGTGGGCAGTTGACGACACGAGAAGGCGCCTTCCACCCAATGCGGCCTCGGATTTGTCGTGGACCATCGCGGGTGGCGTCAAGGGATAACCCACTCGAAGCACGCTTAACGTATAGAGGCATCCTGATCCTTGCGATGCAGGTGATAGCCGCCCCTGCGCGCCTACGGCCACGCGGTCGATCCGAGGAAGCGACCCGGCAGCGACTTCCTGCTGGAACCTGAGGGCATCTTTGATCGAAACTCAGGGGGCGAACCTCGAGTGTTCAGATCAGCCGCGCATCCAAGCAAAATCCAAAAAAGAGATAGTACTTGCCGGTCGCCCCGTCCCTTATCGTTGCTTCGAGCCGGCTGCAGGACGGACACTTAGAGGTGCCGTTTTGGAAATCCACGGCGACATGAGGTAATGGAACGGCCGCCGCGACGCAGACGCAATCGGCGAACAATCGCATCGCGTTAGGTGCTGATTGGCGACACCGCGGCCAGTAGTATCTCCAACTCTTGGATGTGCAGGCAATTACTTAGCCGATCTTCGGCGACAGTGCTTTTATCTTGCCGAGACCCCCTACCATCTTCTTCGTGCGCCTGGCTTTGCTCAAATTGCTAAATCAATCTCGAGTGCTCGATCGGAGCCGCACCAAATTGAGCCCTTTCGCTCGAAAAGCGAAGGGCAATTCGAGCCCTGAGAGCAAGCGCAGACACGGTGCCGCCACGCAGAGCGCTGACGAAATATCGCCTCCGAAGATCGAGAATCGAAGCTCGAACTGGCGCGAATTCCTCATCGCCGAGCCCAAAAAGCTGCCCCGAAATCCGTTCGGTCGATTGCATTTTGCAGGCAGCGAAACCCCTCTTCTGAACGCAAAAGTGCCCTCTTTCCTCTCTTCCGAGCGGCGCAAGCAACGCAAAAAAGGCCCCGCCTCCGAGGAGGCGGGGCCGATGATCCGATGCGATCATTCGCCGCTGCGGCGCGACCAGATCAGGCTGAAACCGTCCTCACCTTCGACCTTGACCAGCGAGGCGTAGATCGGAGCCGGGAAGCTCGGATCGTCGAGTTTGACCGAGAGATATTCGCGGTCGCTGTCGCGGACGGTCTTCTTCCAGGCGGCGCCGAACTCGGTGGAGCCTGCGAAGATGCGGTAGTCGGGAGCCTTGTCGTTGTCCTTCTCGGAGGCCGCGAACTTGGCCTTGATGTTGAGCGTCAGCGTCTTGATCGAGCCGTTGTAGCCGTTGTCCGAAGCGGTGAAAGTGCCGATGGTCGCCATGGTAATCTCCGTCTGTTGCTCGGGCTGCGTCCATCGCAACCTCGATGGCTGTCCTCGGCCCGGGGAGCGATCGGCCCGCAGCCCTTGGGCCCGCAGCGCCAGCGGAGGACGGCGAAAGCCTGCTTTTTTGTGTTGCGCGAGGAATGCCGCCGCCAGGTCGGCAGGGGAAAAAAGAAGGCGTGAGCTGTTGCGGGAAGGCGATCGAGGCTCTTGCCGTCCCCCGGGCCTGATCAGCCCATTCGAGGGTGCGTTGGACGCGAGTTCATGCCCGAACTGACGGAGATTCCCATGGCTGCCGGCGCCCACCGCTGCACCGGGAAAACGGCCGGATCGATCAAGAAAGTCCGACGTCAGCGCATCAATGACAGGAACGACGCACTAGGAAACGAGCGCGAACTCAACCGCACTTTCGCTTGGTAGAACGACGGCGGCGCCAAGAGTATCCGCCGCAATTGCGTCTCGGCTCACGAGGTCCGGACACGATCTCAGCCCCCGGCCTGACCGCCTAGCCCGGGCAAAGGAAGGCACGAGGCAGCCACTCCGGCCGCGGCAAAAGGCGTGGATAGGACGGATCATGGCCCCCATTCGAGAAGGGGCCAGCGTCGGCAATCGCCGCTTCGCGTCAACTGAACCGGCCGCGCACCATCAGGTGCGCGGCCGCAAATTTTGGAGCTTGCCGGGGCCGTCCTTGCGACCCCGGCTCACCTCCTACTCCGCAGCTTCCAAGCAGGAATCATTGCCATGCGCCTCGTTCGGCGCATGGGCCCGATCCTCTGCTCTTGCCGTCCGCAGCAAGGACGGCAGCCAGCCGGTTGCTGCCAGAAGTTGCTCGGCGGCGGCCGCCATCTCGGCCTTCTTCAGTCCCGATAAACGCTCGGCGGCCTCCTCGCTCACGCCTTCACGGACCGCTTCAAGGATGTCCGCTTTGGTGACGCGGCCGAGATAACTGCCGACCGTCGGCCGCCAATATCCGGTCATGTCGAGGACCACGGTCTCGGCCAAATGCCGGGCCGCCGCGAGGGCGCGCGGCCTGCGGTCAAACGGCAATCTGACCGCGTTGACGGTCAACGCCTTGCAATGCGCGAACAAGGCCATGCGGCTGTCGTGGTCGAGTTCAGCCACGAACTCCCACAGCCCGCTCGAGTCTTTGGGCATCTGCCGAGCCCAATTGGTATGCCGATCCGACCACGCCTTACCAGCAGCCGTGTCCTCGATTCCGGCCGCATGGACAGCCAAATCCGTCTTCACCGGTTGGACGCCGACCACATGCGCATTGGCCCCGAAATAGAAAATCTGACCCGCCAGCGCATGGGTCACCGCCACGATGGCGACCTCCGGCTGCTCACCCAGATTGAGCCGCAGCCCCAAGGTCCGATGCGCCGTGAGGTCACGGACGAGCGTGTCAGACAGCCGCTGATCTTCGTCCTCTTCGTCACCGGCGCCCTCCTCTTCTTCACCATCGCGTGGGGCTTGATCGTCTGCTCCGCGTTCCTCTTCCGATGCCTGACCGTCGCCGTCCTGCTCGGTTTCAAGGCGGGGTTTATCGTCTTCGGGTCGAATGAAACCGCGTTCGATCCGCACCGTGCCGTCATGATTGAGGATCACGAACGCGCCGCCGCGCGCGATCTCGTCAGGGTCGTAGGCCTCCCGTTTTGCTTTCAGCCGCTCGATTTCGGTCTCCAGTTCACCGAACCGCGCGTCCACCTCGTCAGGCAGTTCCTCGGCCGTTTGGTGCTGTTCGGCGAGGCGATCGAACTCGGTTTGGGCCGCTTGAAGCGCAGTCTGATCCTCCGCCGAAAGGTCGACCGTATGCGGATAGACACGGCGCATGCCGTGGGCATGCGGGAAGTCGAGATGCGGCTCGGTCCACTTCCATCCCTCAACCGCCCGCAAGCTATCCGCCTCCCGACCAAGCCTTGCCGTCACCAAGAGATCGAGCAACGCCACGTCTTCCAGATAGCCGCCGCGGTCCTCGGTGAAGAGGTCGCGCAAGATCGTCCCGCCCGCCTCCGTATAAGCCTCGAGCCCGACAAAACGTGGCCGCCGATCGGTTGCGGGAACATGGGTTTCGGTGAGGACACGACGGATTGTGCTGGCATCGCGGTCGTAGGACAGACGCTCATAGACGCTTTCCTGCCGCTTCTGATCGTCGGTGATGGCAAAGGCCATCACCTGCTCCAGCGCCAGATCGCCATCGCGATACAACTGGATCAAACGCGGGGAAACCGCGCCCAACCGAAGCCGTTGCCGCACTACCTGCGGCGAAACGCCGAAGCGGGCCGCGATCTCCTCCGCACCGTAGCCGCGCTCGTCCGCGAGTCTCCTGAAGGCCTCGAACTGGTCCGCCGGATGCATGCTTTCCCGAGTGACGTTCTCGTCCAGGCTGATCTCGTGCGCATCGTTTTTGGTATCGACGACGCACCGAATCGGCTCGGTCTTCTTGATCTCCTTCCGCTTGACCCGCAGAAGCTGGGCCAACCGCCTGCCCTCGCCGATGGTCACGAGATAGAACCCGGTAGCGGCCCCCTCTCCATCGAACTCAGGCTCGACCACCAGATTCTGCAGGATGCCCTTGGCAGCGATACTCGCCGCATAGGCTTCAATCGCCGCCTCGCTGTGCGGCGTCTTGCGAGCATTATTCGGTGACTTCTTGAGCTTGTTGAGCGGAATGAGAACCTCGGTCCCGCCCGCGGGAATGATTTCTACGTGCCTTTCAACTGACTTGGCCGACATGATCAAACTTCCTTTTGCTTCCATGGGTGCAAGGCGCACCACGCGCCTGCACCCCTGCCCATCGGCGAGATCGGGGGTAGCAAGTGCCAGGGCGACCCGAGCGGAGGGGGATCACCCGCCCTAAGGGCCGCTTCGTGAGAAGCGGGTCTGCACAAGCGTGTGCCACATCATCGAAAGTCGACAACGTGAAAGCAGCGTGGAAGACCGGGGAGACCGCTCGGCTCGGCGCCGGCGCCAGCCGGCGCTTTACCCTGGCGCGCGCGAGGGGCAGCGCCCCTACAATGTCTTCAAGGAAGAAGACGCGAAGCGCGCCGTCGCGGTGGTTAGGTGATCGCAGTGGTGATGCTCTCAAGCGTGAGAATGCTGGGCAGCGCAAAGGAAGTGAGATCAAGCCAAGAGTGAGAAATCAAAGAGCAGCCGACGAGAGGGCAGTGATAGCGACGCGGGCATGCAATGACCGCGGGCACCGAGGCGACTGCGGTCGGAAGACCGGTTAACAAGGCACCCGAGCGCGGGACAGCGATAGCGACGCCGGCATGCAATGCCGGCCGGGCCCGCGAGCGAGTGCCTCCGGCGAGCGACACATTATACTCTCTTCCTTGCGCGAGGGATCGACGCCGCATGGCCGAGACGCCGTGCGGCTCGGTTGACGAGGGCCCACTGCGGCGATAGCCGCGCGCGCACCCAAATCAGACTCAATAGGACGGCGGCGGAGAGAATGAGATGATCCAAAATCACCACCTCTCGCCCTAACGATTTCGTCGCATCTCAAGACAATGTGAGCCGCCTGATCGGATTTGATTGCTCTTGCGCGATTGGATCCCCGCAGGGCGGCAGCTTGATCTCGATGTCGTTACTTGCAGTTGCGTCAGCCGACGAAAATGCGATCTTCCCAATCGCCTTGGCGTGGTGCTGTTGTGACTGGATAGTGTCGATGGAGTTTGTTCGGACTATTGGCCAGCGCCTGGTGTCGCGTGACCAAGCTGCCTCATACTGTGGTCTGTCCGTTAGCACCTTCTCGAAGTGGGTGAAAATTGGAAGATTGCCCTCTGCTCTTTCCGGCACGTCGCGATGGGACTTGAAAGCAATTGACCTCGCGTTAGACTCACTCAGCAGCCTGCCCGTCACTGATACTTCCGACGTTGCGAGATCTGCCCTGGATGAGTGGAGAGCGAAGCGTGCGCGTCAATCTGAAAGGCATACATAGAATCACGCGACGGCTCGCGAATGGTGAGATGCGAACGCACTATTATGCCTGGCGCGGCGGCCCGGCGATTACGGAAAGGCCAAACACTCCGGAGTTCTTGCTCGCATATAATGAGGCGCACGCAAATCTGCGGCGCCCGCGCGCCGGCACCTTCATGACGATCATTGCCCAATACAAGGCCGCACCGGAATTCACGGGCCTCGCCGCATCTTCGCGCCGCTCGTATCTGGCCTACCTCAAACTTATTGAGAACGAGTTCGGCGATCTGCCGTTGGCCGCGCTCGCCGATCGTCGCGTCCGTGGCGACTTCAAGAGCTGGAGGGATAAATTCGCTGAAACGCCTCGCAAGGCCGATTACGCCTGGACCACTTTGGCGCGGATCATGTCGTTTGCGAAGGATCGTGGCATCATTGCCAACAACCCCTGCGAGCGCGGTGGCCGTCTCTATGCGGCCGATCGGAAGGATTGCATCTGGGGCGAGCAGCAGATCGCGGGCATCCTTAAAACCGCCAGCGATGAGATCAAACTGGCCCTCATGTTGGCTCTCTGGACCGGCCAGCGGCAGGGCGACCTCTTGCGGCTACCCTGGTCGGCCTATGACGGCTCTCACATAAGGCTCCGCCAGTCGAAGACCGGCCGCCGGGTCGTGATGCCCGCAGGAGCTCCGCTCAAGGCGGTGCTGGACAAGACCCCCCGGCGAGGCCCTCTCATTCTGACCAATTCCTATCGCCGCCCCTGGACATCGGATGGCTTCCGGACCTCCTGGTCGAAGGCCTGCGAGCGCGCCGGGATCGAAGACCTGACGTTCCACGATCTCAGGGGAACCGCCGTGGTCAGGCTGGCTGTCGCCGGAGCGACCGTGCCGCAGATCGCGACCTTTACTGGGCATAGTCTGAAGGACGTCGAGGCGATCCTCGATGCCCATTACCTCGGCCGCGACATCGAGCTGGCCGAAGCAGCCGTGCTCAAGCTCGAAGCAAGAACAAAACTGTAAACGGGGGTGTAAACGGCGAGAGATCGCAAACTGATCAAGACATCTAAGTCATTGAAAAGCTTGGTGGGCGCACCAGGGCTCGAACCTGGGACCCGCTGATTAAGAGTCAGCTGCTCTACCAACTGAGCTATGCGCCCGGAACTTGTCCGGAAATGACCCTCGCAAGAGAGGCCGTCGTTTAGCAAAGCGATTCCGCGATGTCCAGCAAGCTGGCGCAAGTTTTCCCGACTTTTACAAAGCCGAAAGGCCGCCGGATTCCGGCGGCCTTTCATGGGCTTGGCGTAAGCGTCGGCGGCAGGCCGTCAAAGCCGGCCGGAGCGCTCCTGATCCGGACCGTCGTCGCGGTCGAAATGGTCGTGGTCCATGCCGCGGCCTCCGTGTTCCCAGCGGTCCATGCCGCGCTCGGGGCGGTGGCGACGCCAGCCCTCCGCACCGAACCCACGCCCTTCCATATGGGTGAGCATGGAAAGCCGCCGCTTCTGGCCGTCGTCAAGCGTCTTGTAGAGCGGGTCGGCGGCATCGGCGATCTTCTTCAGCGAGGTCGCGGTCGCAGCCATGTTGTCGGCACGCTCGCGCAGGCGCGTGACCGGGTCATCCGGCTTCTGGGCCTTGTCCGCGTCGGTCTTATCCGCAGCCATCCGCGCATTGGCGCGATCCATCCGCATCTTGGCGAAGTCGCGCACCGCGGCCTCCACCGGCGGCCACAGTTTCTCCTGATCCGCGGTGAGCTTCAGTCCGGCGTGGACCGCGGCGATCCGCGCGTCGAGGAAGGCGGCCCGATCCTCGGGGCTCATCCGCATATGGCCGTGAAACCACGGGCGATGCTGGGCATAGACCACGGTCGAACCGGCAATCGTGAGCGCCGCGACGCCGGCGAGCAGAACTTTCTTCATCGAAACCTCCTTTGAAGGTTGCTTGAAGATGATGCCGCTCGCCCTCGCCTTCAACTTACGGATTGGACAGAGAAGCATCCCTTACCAAGATGTAATTCGCTTCATTGCCCGCCAGAAATATCCGAAGCGCAAGTGTTGCGCATTGATTCAGATCATTCCCAATAGCCGCGGCAGCCACAGCGAGATCTCCGGCACGTAGGTGATCAGGCCGAGGAACACCAGCATCGCACACAGCCAAGGCAGCACCGAGATCGTGATCTCGCTGATGCCCATCTTGGCGATGCTGCTCGCGATGTAGAGGTTGAGGCCAACAGGCGGATGGCACAGCCCGACCTCGGTGTTGACGATCATCAGGATGCCGAGATGCACCGGGTGCACGCCGAGCTTGGTCGCCAACGGAAACAGGATCGGCGCCATGATCAGGAGGATCGACGACGGATCCATCACGTTGCCGGCGAGCAGCAGGATGACGTTGACGACCAGCAGGAACATCCACACCGAGAAGTTCTTGTCGATGATCCAGGCCGCCATCTCCTGCGGGATCTGCTCATGCGTCATCAGGAACGAGAACAGCACCGCATTGGTGATGATGTAGAGCAGCATCGAGCTCATGCTCGCCGCCTGCAGCAGCACCTTCGGCACCTCGGAGAGCTTGAGCTCCTTGTAGACGAACACGGTGATGAAGAAGGCGTAGGTCGCGGCGACCGCGGCGGCTTCCGTCGGCGTGAAGATGCCGCCATAGATGCCGCCGAGCACGATCGCGATCAGCAGCAGGCCCCAGATGCTTTCGCGGAACGCCGTGAACTGCTGGCCGATGGTCGCGCGCGGCATCTTCGGATAGCCGTTGCGCTGCGCGACGAAGAACGTCACCGCGGCCAGCATCAGTGCGAGCAGCACGCCGGGCACGATGCCGGCCATGAACAGCGCGCCGATCGAGGTGTTGGTGGACACGCCATAGAGCACCAGGATGATCGAGGGCGGCACCAGGATGCCGAGCGCGCCCGAGGTCGAAATCACGCCGACGCCGAAGCGCTTCGGATAGCCGTGATCGACCATTGCCGGCATCATGATCGAGCCGATCGCAACCACCGTGGCGACGCTCGAGCCCGAGATCGCCGCGAACATCGCGCAAGCCGCGACGCCGGCAAGCCCGAGGCCGCCGGGCAGATGCCCGACCAATGAGGTCGTGAACGCGATCATGCGCCGCGCGACGCCGCCGCGGGTCAGGAAGGTGCCGGCGAGGATGAAGAACGGGATCGCCATGATGCCGAAATTGTCGAGGCCCGAAAACAGCTTCAGGCCGACGCTCTCGATCGGCACCTCGGTCATGGTGAACAGGAAGGTGAGCACGGTCAAGCCGAGCGAAATCGAGATCGGCATGCCCGTCAGCATCAGGGCAAACAGCAGTCCGAAAATAAGGGCGGCGCTCATCACGCTTCTCCAAGCGCGACGGGCGCGGTCTTGCTGGTCTCGACGCCGTCGACATGAGAGGCGTCATGATGCGGCAGCTCGTCGGTCCACCAGTAATTCCAGCACACCTGCAGGAAGCGGAAGCACATCAGATAGGAGCCGAGCGGGATGCAGGCGTAAACGATCCAGCTCGGGATCTCCATGTCGGGCGAGACCTGGTCGGTGTGCATCAGCTCGTACACGAACTTGGCGCCCATGGTGCCGACGATCGCGGTGAACAGCGCGCCGCCGAGCAGACCGAAGGTGATGGTGCGCTTGCGCCAGGCGTCATTGAGGCGGTTGATCAGCACGTCGACGCCGACATGGATGCCGGTGCGCACGCCATAGGCAGCGCCGAACTTCGCCATCCAGATGAACATGTAGATGCAGAGTTCCTGCGACCATGCGAGATTGATGCCGAACAAATACGGATAGAGCACGGGCACGTCGACCAGGAAGCGATGCACGACCGTGACGAAGGTCAGGAGCGTCGCGGCCCCCATCAGGCTCGCGATGATGATTTCCTCGAGCCGGTCCAGAATCTTCAGCAGCATTGATCTCCCCCGTCATGGCCTGATGCGGCAACCGGCCACGGCACCCAGGCCGCGGCCTGATGCGGCCGCGGCAGTCGTTGTGATTTGCGGTTCAGATCCGCGTTTTGTTGAGCATGATCCGTCCGGAAAACCGGAGTCTGGTTTTCCGGATCACGCCTCAGTTCATCGGGCTGCGGCCTGTCTCCTTGAGGAATTCGTCGATCAGCGGCTGGCCGACGCGCGAAGCCACGTCCTTGTAGACCGGCATCATCGCCTTGCGCATCGCTTCGTCCTGCTCGGGCGAGAGCGAGATGATCTCGGTCTTGCCGGCCTTCTTGATCGCTTCGAGCGCGTCGTCGTTCTCCTTGGCGGACTGGTTGTTGCCGAACTCGGTGGCTTCCTTCATCGCCTTGGAAAGCTGCTCGCGGATGTCGGCCGGCAGACCGTCCCAGAACTTCTTGTTCACGACCACGACGTAGCCGATGTAGCCGTGATTGGTGACGGTGGCGTACTTCTGCACCTCATGCATTTTCTGGGTGTAGATGTTCGACCAGGTATTCTCCTGGCCGTCGACGACGCCAGTCTGCAGCGCCTGGTAGACGTCGGAGAACGCCATCACCTGCGGGATCGCGCCGAGCGCACGGAACTGGGCCTCCAGCACCTTCGACGACTGGATGCGGAACTTGAGCCCCTTGTAGTCGGCCGGCGCGACCAGCTTCTTGTTCGCGCTCATCTGCTTGAAACCGTTGTCCCAATAGGCGAGCCCGGTCATGCCCTTGGAATCCAGCTTCTTGAGCAGCTGGGCGCCGAGCGGACCGTCGGTCACCTTGCGGAGCGCTTTCAGGTCGGGAAGGATGTAGGGCAGATCGAAGACTTCGAATTCCTTGATGCCGATCGGACCGAACTTCGAGTTCGACGGCGCCAGCATCTGCACCGCGCCGAGTTGCAGTGCCTCGAGCTCTTCCTTGTCCTTGTAAAGCGTCGAGTTCGGGTAGACCTCGACCTTCACCTTGCCGCCGGTGTACTTCTCGGCGAGTTCCTTGAACTTGTCGGCCGCCTTGCCCTTCGGCGTGTCCGAGGCCACCACGTGGCTGAACTTGAGGACGATCGGCGACTGCGCCGACGCCGGTCCGACAAAGGTCAAGGCCGCGATCGACGCCGCAGCCAAAATGAATTTACGCATGTTTCCTCCCGCGTAATTGCGGAGCACGAATTCCGGCCCCGAGACATCCGGTCGCACCATTACAGAGAAGCAACGACGATTGCCATTGCCCCTTTAGCAGGGGCTGATTGCGCCGTTGCTGCACTGCAAAATCCAGTGCGGCGGTATTCCCTGCGGCTCTTGCGACCGCTCGATGACTTCGCCACACGCTGTGCCCGGCCGCCGTCGCGCGGTCAATGCGGGGTTTGGCAATGGCGGGTTCGCCGGCCGCGAATGCTGGGTGCCCATCTGCACTGTCGTCCCTGCCGGTAGACGACACATCTTTTGACGCCTAAAGACCGCATCAACAGGAAGCTGGCCGCGTCCGCAAGCGGCCGGTGCCAGTGTGAATCGCACGGTTAATTTCTGAAACGACATCGGCGCAGGCGTCACGCCTGCGCCGATGCAGCCTGGATCGCATAATCGCGGTCAACGCGATTATCTGCTCCTTCCTTCCGTAACTGTGGAGCCGTTGATCATGGACTGGTTACTGATTGAGGTGCAGACCCGCGGAACGGGCTGAGGCGATCCCGAAAAGCTGATCTTCTGGACGAACGGCTTGTCCATTGCTGCTGCGATCCTCTTTCCGTCGTCGGAGACTCGGAACAGCCGGCTGTCCCCTTCGATGGAAAATTGTTTGCCAGCATTTGGACCAGCGTTGAGCTCGCCCTTAAAGGTACCGGGCTTGACGGTCATGCGATAGGCATTATCCCCCTCCTGCTCGTAAGTGAACGAGTAAGACATAGCGCCCGCGCTTACCGCCGCTCCAAAGGAATTGGGTGTTGGTGGAACAATGGTTACGAAGGTCTGCTTCGCTTCGCCGGTGCCGTCACCATGGTAGATGATCCGACCTTCAGTGGTGAGTTGACTGAGGTTTGTCTCGCCAATCGGTATCGTGAGGTTTCCATTGCTGTCTTGCTTGAATCCAGCCGGTGCCACCAGGCAAGTCTGGGCTCCTACAAGATAGTAAGTCCCCTTGAGATTGTCGGCAGCCGCCACACTTGCCGCACCGGATGCCACAACAATCGCTGACACAAATAGACTGGTTCGCATTGGTTTCTCCTAGAATCAGGTTTCGCGAACTGAATGCGGCAGTCGAATTCTAGTCTTCGTCGTCATCGGCCCGCATCATTGCCCTGCGTCGCTCGATGACATCGCTCATGTCGTGGAGTACAAAAATGGCAAGAGCCGCCACGCGCTGCCTCTGCTCGGGATTGAGCGTCTTGTAGAGCGGCTGCCACGCCTCGGCTAGCTTGTCCAAATCGGCGGATCGTTGAGCCAATGCTTCAGAGCGTCGTTGCAGAAAGGCGATTGGGTCACGATTACGCAAAGCTTCGATGCGGCTTTCGTCAGCTCGCCTGCCCACTGTTTCTTGCACCTTGGCTACGCGCGCTTTCCGATCCTCCGCTCTGGCACGTATCGCGCTCTCCACTGGCGGCCATAGTTTTTCTTGTTCGGCGGTCAGCTGCAACGCAGCCTTCGTGAGATCGATCCGCATGTCCGTGAGATTATTGCGGTCCGCTATGTTCAAGCGTTCCGAAGAGGCGGGAGCGGCTTGCGGACCCTGCGCGTTAGCAATCGACGATGCGATGAGGAAGAGTGCGGTTGTTCCAGTCACTATTCTCAACATTGGAAATCTCCTAAATAATGAGTGCCCCTCGAAAAAATTGGCATGTATCGCGCTGCTCGCGTTGACGACCATCAAGGAAATATTATTCCGACAGAGTCTCTGCCTGTTCACTGCCGACGCATTCGCTGCCATAGCATGCGGATTTTTTCTCCGATGGCTGCATGTCCAAGCGCACCACACCATCACGGGCAGTGCCGATCCGTGGCGAGGAGATGGACGGCCGCCTCGTTCGCGACTCCGCGCGCGAATCCGACGCCGGCGTAACGGTGCACCAGCACGGTTTCGCCGCTTTCCTCGAGTGCGCGGATGTCAGCGACGCTTCCAGCTGCGACAACCGGCAACACGGGACAAGTGAATCGCCACCCGACATCAGTCGCAGACGCGCGGGGCCGACCGCCGCTGTCGCGTCACCCTCCCCGCCTGCGCCCGGCAAGTCCTGCAAAGATGGAAAAGAACAGCACGTTATAAAGAACGCCAAATATGATCTGCACGCACACGGCGGCCTTTGCCCAACCTGATTTGGGGAAGATGTCGCCGTATCCTGTGCTCGTCATGGTCACGATGCTGAAATAGAGCGCGTTGCCGAGGTTGAGCTGAGCCGAGAAGGCGTCGGCGTCGCGGCGAACGATCAATGCGTAGATCACCGCAAAGCAGAACGCCGCAAGGCCATAGGCCGCCGTCACGTGAAGCAGAATTCTCCAAACCGGCGTTTGCTCAAGGTAGCGAACGCTGTCGGGACCGTAGATACCCTGAAGGGTTTTGGCGATGCGCCAGGCTAGATAGAGCCAGATCGCGAATACGCCCGCCTGAGCAGCGCCTCCGACGGCCGCTGTGAACGAGTTGTCAGGCAGAAAGTGCGGCACGGCAGCTTCGACCAGCAGGCCGACGACGCTGCAGGCAAACACCAGCGGTACGGCAAGCCGAACCCATCCGCCTGGCAAGCCTCGACGGCGCATGGCGTTGTCCGGCTGCCCGCTCATGAGCGCGCGACCCCGGGCGGCAGCACATACAGCGTCATGGCGAAGATCGCATAGATCAACAGCAGCATGACGCCGACGAACCAGGCGGAGCGGCCGCCGCTCGTGATGAAGCCGCAGGTCATGGTCGTCAGCATCACCATGACCACGGCACCGGGCCAGAATTGCAGGTCCATCGGCGCAGGGCCGATGACATAGCTCAGGATCACGAGCACCGGCGCCACGAACAGGGCGATCTGGGACGCGCTGCCGAGCGCGATGCCGACGCTCATGTCGAGGCGATTCTTGCGGGCCGCCGAAAATGCCACGGCCATTTCCGCGGCCGCTCCGACCAGCGAAACGACGATGAAGCCGATAAAGGCCGGTCCCATTCCGAGTGCCTGCCCTGCGCTCTGCACCGATCCGACGAATATTTCGCTGACCAGCGCGACGAGCACGGTGACGACGACGAGCGTGCCGACCGCAAGCCCGATCGGCCAGTTCGCCTCATGATCCGCCTCGCCGTGATCCTCGGTCGCGAACAGGCCCTTGTGCGTCCGCAGCGAGAACAGCAAATCGAGGCCGTAGGCAGCGATCAGAAGAAGCGCGAGGCCAAGGCTCAATCTTCTGGTCAAGGCACCGCCCTGCGCCAGCTCGAGCCCGGCAATCGCCGCCGGTGCAAGCAGCGCGATCGAGGCGAGCAGCAGCAGGGCCGCCTGCAGCCGCGCACCGGCGCGATTGAATTCCTGGAGCGGATAGCGCAATCCGCCGAGCAGAAAACACCCGCCCAGCATGAACAGCGAATTGGTGACGATAGCGCCGACGATCGACGCTTTGACCAGCAGATGCTCCCCTGCCTGAAGTGCGGCCACGGCGATGATCAGTTCGGTCAGATTTCCTAACGTCGCATTGAGCAGTCCGCCGATCGCATCGCCCGTCCTGGCAGCGACGCTTTCGGTCGCATGGCTGAGCAGCGCGGCCAGTGGCACGATCGCCAGCACCGCCAGCACGAACAGGGCGGTATGAGAGGAGGGCGCAACGAGTTCGACCGCCAGCACCGCTGGAACGAGGATCAGCATCCAGAGCAGCGGGCTGCGTCGAATTTCATCCAGCAAGGGCGTCATGACCCATCCTCCGCATGAGACAAGCTTCCGGGCAGCCAGCCGCCGCCACGGCAATCTCAATGCCCGCTCAGCACCAGCGTCTTGACCGGCAGCAGCAAGGCCTGGATACGCAGCAGCAGCGCGTGCACGAGCCCGGTCGCGTCGACGACATGCAGGGCAAAGCCCTTGAGCGCGCCGGTCTTCGGATCGGCGATCACATCGTGGTTGCTGGTGTAGGCGTTGACAATGCAGCTGGAGCCCGGCGTGACGCCTTCAAGCCCGCCCGCATAGAGCGGCTCCAGGAAAGTGAGGATCGAGCCCGGCTGGCGAAGGGCCTGCGGATCGAGCAGCTGCTCGCCGGAACGGAATTGACCGGCGGCGATATAGTCCTGCACGCCGGTGACGACGAGCGGGATGATCACCCAGGGTTTCGAAATGCAGGTCGCCTCCGCGATCATGCCGGGCCTCATGACCTGGGCCTCGATCTGGCCAAAGCCGGCCTGCAACACGCTGCGGCCTGCCTCATCGGGAATCAATACGCCGGCCGGTCGCATCATCTGGTTGACGACGTCGCCGGTCCGCAACAGGAACTGCTCGACCCGTCCGTCGACGCCGGCGCGGATATAGGTCTTGTCGAGATCGACCTGCGCTTCCGCCATCGATGCCTCCGCGCTCTCCTTCTCGGCGGGCAGCAGCGTGGAGACGCGCAAGCCCGCAGTCTCGCGCGCCGCGTTCGCGGCATCGATGCCGGCCTGTCTTTGATCGACCACGACCTGCAGCTTCTCGATGTCGCGTTGCGGCACGATGCCCGGATTGCGGCGCTGCAGTTCGCTCTTGGTATCCAGCTCGTCCTTGGCCTGCTGCCAGGACGCCTTGGCCTCGCCGACCTGGGCGTCCGCCTTGACCACATCGGCCCGCGCGCTGGTCAGCGACGCTTCCACCTCTGCGATTTTCCGCTTCGCCGTCTCCAGCGCGGCCCGCTGCTTCGAATTGTCGAGCCTGAACAGCACATCGCCCTTCTTCACGGCAGCGCTGTAGCCGACATTCACTTCGGCGACGCGGCCGGCCACTTCGGGGAGAATCGGCACGGTGCGGAAGTAGATCGCCGCCGAGGTGGTGGACGGATGATAGTAGAAGATCATGGTGATCAGCGCGATCGTCAGCATCAGGCAGCCGGTGATGCCCCATCTGAGCTCGTGCCAGACCGAAAAGAACGTGATCTCCTTGCCGAAGCGCTTGCCCTGCCGGTAGCGGCGATAGAGATAGTCCGGGAGGATGGTAACGAGGGAGCACAGCAGGAGCTCAAGCATGGCCCTGTCCCTCCTCTGCGGCGGCGACGGCGTCCGGCTCCGGCGGCGGCACGGACCTCGGCGGCGTGGCGTCGGCGATCCGCTCCACCGATCCCGCGATGGTGCGCAGGGGCGTGCTGAAGTCCGGCAGGTCGATCATCGCGAGCAGCAGGCCCGCGATCCAGAAGATGTGCATGTGGGTGAACAGCGAGATAAGGCCGAGCACGGCGACGATCTCGAACTGCAGCTTCTGCGACTTGTGCGCCATCCGCTCCGGCAGGCTGTGCAACTTCCAGTACAGCGTGCCGACATACAAGACGACCACAACCAGGAAGATGCCCATCACCACCATAAGGGTGTCGTCGCCATTGGGACCGGGGACGAAGAACGGCAGATGGTGAGGTGCCGCCGGATGCATTTGGCCGTTCACGACCGTCCTCCCTTGCTCGAAGAGCGAGGGCCATGCGTGGGCCCGTGGAGCTATGGTTCCCTAATGCTGGCGCTTTATCAAGGACCGTAGTTCCACGGTAGGTGAGTTGCAAGCTTGGGTTGAGGTTACCGCCCGGCCTCGGCCGCGGCGGCCGACCTCTGTGCCAACAAGGGACCAATATCAGCTGTGGGCCACGCGCGGTCGTGGCAGCCACCATCGCAACTGACACAACAAGGCGCTCCGAATGGGCGCAGCGATTTTGCTGCGCCCATGGATGCCGACCGGCATGGCTAGCTACGTCTCGCCAGTCCTCAGCGCGCCGCCGTGCTGATGTTCTCGCCGAAGAACTTCCAGGTCTTGCCGTCGAACTTCGCGAGCTTGAACGTGTCGAAGGTGGAGTAGTTGGTCGGCGACACCGAGACCGTGATGCCTGGAAGCAGCAGCGGCAGCGAGACCTTGTTGATGTTGGTGGCCTGCTTCAGCAAGTTCTCGCGCGTCAGCTCGTCGCCGCAATTCTTCAGGATGATGGCCGTGAACTGCGCGGAGAGATAACCGATCTGGTTGCTGCCATCGATCGGATTGCCCTCGGGATACCACTGCTTCATGAAGGCGAGATAGTCCTGCACGCCCTTGTCGGTATCCCAGGCCGGATCGCCCACCACCTTGGTGGCGAGCGCCGTCATCAGCCCGGTGGATGGTTCGAGGCCGGCGGGCTCGAGCACACCGCCGATCGAACTTGAGACCGAGACGATGAAGTGCGTCGGCTTCCAGCCGAGATCGGCAACCTTGCGGATCGCCTGCGCGCCGAATTTCGGCGTCGTGATCGTCATCAGCACGTCGGCGCCCGCGGCCTTCAGATTGACGATCTGGGAATCGATCGTGGGATCGGTCACCTCGTAGCTGAGCTCCTTGACGATGAGACCGGCCTTGTCGCCGAGCGCCTCCTTGAAACCCCTGAGATAGTCCTTGCCGAAGTCGTCATTCTGATAGATCACGCCGATCTTCGCGCTCGGCAGCTCCTTGAGGATGTACTTGCCGTAGATCTTCGCTTCCTGCGCATAGGGCGGATAGAACGGCGTGGTCCACGGAAACTCCTTCGGATCGTTCCACTTCGAAGCGCCGGTCGAGATCAGAAGATGCGGGATCTTCTTGCTGTTCAGATATTTTTGAATCGATGAATTGGTCGGCGTGCCCAGCGAGCCGATGTCGGCGAGGATCTCATCCTGCTCCACGAGCTTGCGCGTCTGCTCCACCGTCTTGGGCGGGCTATAGCCGTCGTCCATGCTAAGCAGCGTGACCTTGCGGCCGTTGATGCCGCCCTGGCTGTTGATCATCTTCCAGTATGCAGCTTCGGCCCGGCCCTGCGTGCCATAGGCCGAAGCCGGACCACTATAGGGCATGGTCTGCCCGATCTTGATTTCGGTATCGCTGGCGCCGGGATCGTATTTCTTGTCGGCAGCAGGAACCGCCGACGTGGAAGCAAGGCTGAACGCGGCGATCGCCGCGAGCGTGATGCAACGCATCTTGTTCTCCCCATTCGCGTCGCTGTTTGCCGCGACGTCCGGCGAGATAATGATCATGCCCGCACGAGATGTCGACCCCTCATGCCGGGACAGCTGCCTGCATCGGCGTCGAAGGTCACAACCCCAACCAGCTCATCACCGCTCCGAACGATGCCCAGAGCGTCCATCCGAGCCCGAGCAGGCAAAGCAGCGCCGCCGCCATCGCGATAGTGAGCAGCAGGCCGTCCTCCTGCAGATAGGCGATCGCGATCAGCACGACCACCATTCCCGGAATGACGTTGACCAGCGGCAGCGGCCAGCCTGCCGAGAAGGCCAGCAGAAACACCACCAGACCGACGAGGCGGTCGATCACGTCGCGACGCGCGTCCCAGCGCGGCCGGCTGATGCGTTCGATCGCCTGCAGCATCGGGCGCACAAAGACGGTGAACCGCTTGAAGCGCTTGAAATCGAACTGCCGCTTCGAGACGAAACTCGGAAACGCCGGCGCGCTGCGGCCAAACATCATCTCGACCGCCGGAAACAGCAGCGCCAGCGTCGCGATCGTCGCGACGCCGGGAATGATCACCAGCAGCCCCAAAAGCAACAGGAGCAGGCCGAACGACCGCTTGTCCAGGTTGCTGAGGAGCCATTCGAGATCGACGGGGCCGTCCGGTGCTTGAGCGACGAGTTCCTCAAGAAGCTGGGACGTGTGCGTGGGGGCCAATGGGGCTCCGGACGAGGGGGACATGCCTGCAAAGTGGTCAGACTCGGCGTCGATTGCAACTGCTGCCGAAGCGGACTAGGAAGCATAGGTGACCAACGATTCCGATCAGGCATGGCACCGCCATGCGCCGACAAGCCCGATTCCTGCCGCTCGCCGCCGCTGGCCGTGGTTCCTGCTGGTCGTCATCATCGCCTGTGTGGGCGCCGGGGGCGTCTACGCCTGGCCCCAGATCGCACCGCTGGTTCCGTCGCTCGGCAACGCCACGGCCAGCGACAAGGCGGCCGCAGGCGACAAAGAGACATTGCCGGATCTGCTCGCGACCCAGCAGAAGCTCGAGGACGACATCGGCGCGCTCAGCAAATCGATGGCCGACCAGCAGGACCAGTTGAAGACCATCGTCGACCAGTTGGCGGCCCTGACCTCGAAGGTCGACGCGCTGCAGCGCCCCGCTCCGGCTCCCGTGCCGGCGCCGGCCGTCGTCGAGCCGCCGCATGCCCCGGTCGCGCAGGCCGCCCCGAAGCCGCGAAAGCCGCCGGCTCGGGCGCCCAAACCGTCAGGTCCGATTTCGACCGGGGGTGCGCCGCTCAACGTCGCGCCCGGCAATCGCTGAGCCGGACGTCTCACAGCAGTTCATGATCGACGCAGCCCGGTCGCAGCCGCAGTCAGCCGCGGGGCCGCTGCATGCCTGCCCGCCTGATGGCCGCGAGCAGGAGATCGGTATCAGAGGAAAGAAAATCGATCAGGCGCCCGGCCGCTTCAGGCGCGGTGGAGTCGCTGACGATTGCGGCGGTGAAGGTTTGGACAAGCTGGAGATCGGGAGGCAGCAGACCCACGACCTCGATACCGGTCTCCTGCACCAGCTCGCTGGTCGGCCCGATCGAGAGATTCGCCCTGCCCGCGCGCAGCGCTTCGGCCGCCTCGGTGCCGCGCGCCTCGAGGGTGAGCGTCACCGTGTCCGGCAGGTTCAACTTCGGGACGACCTTGTCGCGAAAAAACTGTCCGCTGGTGCTGCTTGGCGCCACCACCCGGCCGGCGTCGATCAAGGCTTGCCTGAGCGCGGCAGCACTGCCGATGTCGGGCCTGGGCGAGCCGGCCCGAACCGCGGCGGCCAGCGGCGCCGTCGCGAGGCCCGATTCGGATCCCGCACGAATCCGCCCGTCTTCGTTCAGCCCGCGCAGGCCCTCGCGCGACAGGATCACCACATCCGCCTTGGTGCCGTGCGCAAGCTGGTGCCTGATGGTTTTCGGGCCGGTGCCCTCCGACGCTCCGGATCCGGTCTCCACCTTGATGCCGGTGCTGCGCTCGAATTCAGGCAGCACCTCGCGGTAGACCGCAGCGAAGCCGCCCGAAATGATGACCTTGATCATGCGGGCGGCCGGTCCGCTTATTTCTGCAGGTTCGCGGCAAACAGCTTGGCTGCTTCGGCCTTGGATTCCTGATCGGCCTTGGCGTCGTATCGGAGCGGCAGGTTGAACTTCTTGCCGAGCTCGGTGGCTTCGGGGTTGGTGAACGCGTGCACCGCGCCGGGATATTCGATGATCCGGTAATCGGCCTTCGCCGCGTCGAAATCCTTCTTCAGCGCATCGTATTGCTCGCGCTTCACGAACGGGTCGTCCGCACCGTTCAGAATCAGGATCTTCGCCTTGACGGTACCCGGCGCCGGCGCGGGAGTATTCAGCCCGAGCGATGCGTGGAAGCCGGCAACGGCGGCAAGATCAGCGCCGGTGCGCGCCATGTTGAGCACGACCGCGCCGCCGAAGCAGTAACCGACGGCGCCGATCCGCTGCGGATTGACGGAAGGCTGCTTGACGAGTTGCTCGCGCGCGGCGTTGAAGCGCTGCTCCATCACCTTCGGGTTCTTCATCACCGAGCCGGACAGCGCGCCGGCATCCTTCGGGTTGTCGGCGGTCTTGGCGTCGCCATACATGTCGGCGATGAAGGCGACATAGCCCTGCTCCGCGAACTTCTTCGCCTCGTTGTGGATATGCGGGGTGATGCCCCACCATTCATGCACCATGACGATGCCGGGCCGCTTGGCCTGGGTTGCGTCGTCATAGACCACGAAGCCCTTCATCGTGGTCTCACCGTCGGTGTAGGTGACCGGCTCTTCCTTCACCGCCGCGTGCGCGCTCGCCATCATTGCGATGGCACAAAGGGCTCCCACGATATTCGTTCGCATAGCCGATCTCCCGCGATTTTGGCCGACCAGACAGGTCGACATCTTCACATTGTATTCGGACGGCTATTCCGCCGCCGTCCGGATATCGATCTTCTCGGCGCGGACCGCGCAGAACTTGAACTCCGGAATCTTGCCGAACGGATCGAGCGCCGGGTTGGTCAGCAGGTTGGCTGCGGCTTCCGCGTAGCAGAACGGCATGAAGACCATGTTCTCGGGCACGTCGCGGTCGGCGCGCACCTTGACCTCGACCGCGCCGCGGCGGGTCTCGAGACGGATGAAGTCGCCGGGGGCGAGCCCCTTCTTGCTCATGTCCTTCGGCGTCATGAACGCGACCGCCTCGGGCTCGATCTGGTCGAGCACCTGGGCGCGGCGCGTCATCGAGCCGGTGTGCCAGTGCTCGAGCACGCGTCCGGTCGACAGCACCATCGGGTACTCGTCGTCGGGCAGCTCGTCCGGCGGGATCACCTTGGCCGGCACGATCTTGCCGCGGCCGCTCTCGGTCGGGAATCCGGTGGTGAAGATGATCTCGTTGCCGGGCTTGTCCGGATCGTCGACCGGATAGGTCACCGCGCCCTCGCGCACTAGGCGCTCCCAGGTGATGTTCTTCAGTGACGGCATCAGCTCGGCCATCTCGGTGAAGACCTCGCCGGGTCCCGCGTAATTCCAGGGCAATCCCATCCGCTTGCCGATCTCCTGGATGATCCAGAGATCCTGCCGCGCATCGCCCGGCGGCTTGATCACCTCGCGCGCCAGCTGCACGCGGCGGTCGGTGTTGGTGAAGGAGCCGGATTTTTCGGCGAATGCCGAGGCCGGCAGGATCACGTCGGCGTGGAACGCGGTCTCGGTGACGAACAGGTCCTGCACCACGAGGTGATCGAGCTTGGCGAGCGCCTCGCGCGCGTGCTGCAGGTCGGGATCGGACATCGCGGGATTTTCGCCCTCGACATACATGCCGTGGATTTCGCCGGCGTGGATCGCATTCATGATCTCGACGACCGTCAGCCCGCGCACCGGATCGAGCTCCTGGCCCCACAATTTCTCGAAGGCGCCGCGCATGTCGTCGCGGCCGACCGGCTGATAGTCCGGCAGGAACATCGGGATCAGGCCGGCGTCGGAGGCGCCCTGCACGTTGTTCTGCCCGCGCAGCGGATGCAGCCCGGTGCCGGGGCGGCCGACCTGGCCGGTGATCAGCGCCAGCGCGATCAGGCAGCGCGCATTGTCGGTGCCGTGGACGTGCTGGCTGATGCCCATGCCCCAGAAGATGATCGACGACTTGGCGCTGGCGTAGGCGCGCGCGACCTCGCGCAGCGTCTCGGCGGGAATGCCGCAGATCGGCGACATGCGCTCCGGCGTGAACTCCTGGATCTTGGCCTTGAGGTCGTCATAGCCCTCGGTGTAGCCGGCGATGTACTGCTCGTCGGTCAGGCCTTCGGTGATGATGGTGTGGATCATCGCGTTCAGCATCGCGACGTCGCTGCCGGGCTTGAAGGCGAGATGCTGCGTGGCGTGGCGCGACAGGGTCTGCCGGCGCGGGTCCATCACGTAGAGCTTGGCGCCGCGCTTGGCGGCGTTCTTGATGAAGGTCGCGGCGACCGGATGGTTCACGGTCGGATTGGCGCCGATCACCCAGATCACCTCGGCGTCGGCGGCGGCTGCGAACGGCGCCGAGACAGCGCCCGAACTCAGTCCCTCGAACAGCGCCGCCACCGACGAGGCGTGACACAGCCGCGTGCAGTGGTCGACATTGTTGGAGCCGAAGCCGGTGCGGACCAGCTTCTGGAACAGATAGGCCTCTTCATTGGAGCCCTTGGCCGAACCGAAGCCGGCGAGCGCCTTGGCGCCCTTCTCGTCGCGGATCTTGCGCAGGCCCGCCGCGGCAAGGTCGAGCGCTTCTTCCCACGATGCTTCGCGGAAATGGGTGTAGGGATTGGCCGGATCGACCTGGTCGTTGGCATCCTTCTTGACGCCGGGCAGCCGCACCAGCGGCTTGGTCAACCGGTTGGGGTGATGGATATAGTCGAAGCCGAAGCGGCCCTTGACGCAGAGCCGGTTGTGATTGGCGGGACCATCGCGGCCTTCCGCATAGATCACCTTCTCGTCCTTGACCTCGTAGGTGACCTGACAGCCGACGCCGCAATACGGGCACAGCGAGTCGACCTTGCGGTCGGGCCAGGTAACGCGGGTCTGCTTGTCGTCGAGCATCACGGCCGGCATCAGCGCGCCGGTCGGACAAGCCTGCACGCATTCGCCGCAGGCGACGCAGGTCGATTCGCCCATCGGGTCGTCGAAGTCGAACACGATCTTGGCATCGTGATTGCGATAGGCCATGCCGATCACGTCGTTGACCTGCACCTCGCGGCACGCCCGCACGCAGAGGCCGCACTGGATGCAGGCATCGAGATTGACGCGCATCGCCGGATGGCTGGTGTCGGCGTGCCAACGCTCGGCCGCCGGGAAGCGGCTTTCGGTCACGCCGGTCTTCTCGGCCCAGTGCCAGAATTTCGAGTCCGGATCGTGCGAAGTCTCGCGCGCCGGCTGATCGGCGACGAGCAGCTCCATCACCATCTTCTGCGCCGCGACGGCGCGCTGGCTCCCCGACTTCACCTTCATGCCGACCGAAGGCGTTCGCTTGCACGACGCCGCCAGCACGCGCTCGCCCTCGATCTCGACCATGCAGGCGCGGCAATTGCCGTCCGGCCGATAGTCCGGCGCGGGCGAATAGCAGAGATGCGGGATTTCGGTGCCTTGGCGCTTGGCGACCTGCCAGATGGTTTCGCCGGCCCGCGCCTCGACCTGTTGCCCGTCAAGCTCGAACTGGATCATCTGCGGCCCGCCGCCCGTTCCGCCAATTTTGCCGATCGGCTCGCTGTGCGTGACGGTGACGCGACCGTCGGGGACATTCTTTCCTCCGGCAGCGCCCTTGGCGTCGTGACCGTAACCCTGCGGCGGAGAGTTCTTGTCGTTGCTCATTCGAATCCTCGTCGAAATTCGCCCTGCCCGGCCCGCCTATTCGGCGGCTTGCTGCGGACGAAAGCCGTCCGGAAAATACTTGATCACTGAGGTCAGCGGATTGGAGGCGGCCTGACCGAGGCCGCAGATCGATGCATCGCGCATCGCCTGGCTCAATTGCTCGAGCAGCTCCTTGTCCCAGACCGGCTGCTGCATCAGCAGCGCCGCCTTCTCGGTTCCGGCGCGGCAGGGCGTGCATTGCCCGCAGCTTTCATCCTCGAAGAACTTCATCAGGTTCAGCGCGGCATCCCTGACGTCATCGGCCTGCGAGAGCACGACGACCGCAGCCGAGCCGATGAAGCAGCCGTATTTCTCCAGCGTGCCGAAATCGAGCGGGATGTCGTCCATCGAGGCCGGCAGGATGCCGCCGGATGCGCCGCCCGGCAGATAGGCCTGCAAGGTGTGGCCGTCGGCCATGCCGCCGCAGAACTCGTCGATCAGTTCGCGAAGGGTGATGCCGGCGGGCGCGAGCTTGACGCCGGGATCCTTGACGCGTCCCGACACCGAGAAGCTGCGCAGGCCATGGCGTTCGTTGCGGCCGTGGCTCTTCCACCACTCGGCGCCCTTCTCGACGATGTCGCGCACCCACCACAACGTCTCGATGTTGTTGATCAGTGTCGGCAGCCCGAACAGCCCGACCTGGAACGGATATGGCGGCTTGTGTCGCGGCAGGCCGCGCTTGCCCTCGATCGATTCCAGCAGCGAGGATTCCTCGCCGCAGATATAGGCGCCGGCGCCGCGCCGCAGATGCAAGGTCGGACCGCCCGGCGGAAGCTTGGCGATTTCGCGATCGAGGATCTGGCGGCAGGCCGGGTATTCGTCGCGGATGTAGATGTAGACCTCGGGCGCCTCGACCACATGGGCGCCGATCAGCATGCCCTCGAGGAAGCGATGCGGATCGGTCTCGAGATAATATCTGTCCTTGAAGGTGCCGGGCTCGCCCTCGTCGCCGTTGACGGCCATCAGCCGCGGCCCGGGCTCGCCGAGCACGGCGCGCCATTTGCGGCCGGTCGGGAAACCGGCGCCGCCGAGACCGCGCAGCGATGCATCGTCGAGCGCCTTCAGCAGGTCTTCGCGCGGCAGCACGCCCGAGCGCAGCCGCGCCAGCAGCTCGTATCCGCCGCCGGCGACATAGGCGTCGTAGTCGACATAGGGCGGAAGATGCACATGGGTGTCGCCGCTCTTCGCTGCCGCGAGCACGTTGGTGACGGTCGCATGATCGACGAAGTTGTGGCCGACCTCTGCGGCAGGCGCCGTATCGCAGCGGCCGACGCACGGCGCGCGCACCACGCGAATGCCGGGGCCGGCGCGGGACTGAAGATCCTTCAAGAGCTGCTCGCCGCCGAGCATCGCACAGGTCAGCGAATCGCAGACGCGCACGGTGAGCGGCGCGATGTCAGGCTCGCCCTCCTTCACGATGTCGAAATGCGCATAGAAGGTCGCGGTCTCGAACACTTCGGCGAACGAAAGCTTCATCTCGTCGGCGAGCGCGGCCAGGTGCGCCGCCGAGATCTGATGGTACTTGTCCTGGATCAGATGCAGGTACTCGATCAGGAGGTCGCGCCGCCGCGGCCGGTCGGCGAGCAGCACCTCGATCTCGTGCGCGGCCACGGGATCGACCTGGCGTCCCTTGGGCGTGGCTTTCGCCCGCTTCCTGCCCGCTCCGGGATGCTCGAACGCGCGAACCTTGTGAACGTCGTCTCCGCTCATGAAACCCGCCTTGGAACCTCGCTCTTGCGCAAACCGCGCTTGCTGAACCAACTCTATTCTCTGGCATGCCACAGGCAAGCATATTTAGAACGCCTCTAGCAGCGTCGGGTTGCCGCGCAGGCTGTTGTTAATGTTTGCCTATCGAGCGATCTGAATTTCCAATCGCGCGATCGTCCGATCCACGCGATCTCGGCGGCCTCTCAGCGCTACAGCAGACCGGCGTAGCCGAGGAATCCGACGACATCGCCCGGTTCGACCCGCACGACGGTCTCGCCAAGCTCGACCAGTCCATCGGTTTCGACCAGCGAGGACAGCAGGCCGGCTCCTTCGCGGGGAAACTTGGTCGCCTCCAGCGCACTATCCGCCGCCCGCCGCAGCGAGACGCGGACATATTCGCGCCGGCCGGTCTTCTTCTTGTAGCTGAAGGCCGCCCGGACCGGCATCGGCAGTAGCGGAGACGGTACGGCGCCCGAAAGCGCCAGCACCGTCGGCCGCACCACGTGGACAAAGGTGACGAAGCTCGCCACGGGATTGCCGGGCAAGCCGATCAGCGGCGTACCGTCGATGATTCCCATTGCCACCGGGCGGCCCGGCTTGATCGCCATCCGCCACAGCACCAGCGAGCCGGCCTGCTCGATGCCGCCCTTGACGTGGTCCTCTTCGCCGGTCGAGACGCCGCCGGTGGTCAGGATCAGGTCGTAGCTGCGCGCGACCTGCTTGAGCGCCGCGGCGAGCTCGGCCCGCTCGTCGCGCAGGATGCCGAGATCGCCGACCTCGCAGCCGAGCCGACGCAGCATCGCCATCAGCATGAAGCGGTTGGAATCGAACAGCTGCGCTTCGGCACGCGCGCTCCCCGGCGCGGCCAGCTCGTCGCCGGTGGAGAACACCCCGACGCGAAGCCGCCGCACCACGTCGAGCGTGGTAAGCCCGAATGCCGCGGCGACCGCGATGTCCTGCGGGCGCAGCCGCCGCCCCGATGCCAGCGCGACATTGCCGCGTGCAATGTCCTCGCCGGCCGGCCGCACATTGGCGCCGGGCTTCAGGCCGGACGGCAGGATCACATTGCCGGCATCGTCGATCCGCACGTCTTCCTGCATGAACACGGTGTCGGTGCCGGCGGGCATCGGCGCGCCGGTGAAGATTCGCACCGCCTGCCCGGCCCGCGCCGGCTGCGCCGATGCACCGGCCTGCACGCGGCCGGCGACCGGAAGCGCGCGTTCGCTGTCCGTCGGCAGGTCCGCACCCGATACCGCATAACCGTCGACGGCCGAGTTCATGAACGGCGGCAGCGGCAGAGGCGCGGCAATGTCGCCGGCCAGGATACGTCCGTCCGCGTCCACCAGCGCAACGGCCTCGGTCTCGCCGACCGGCCTGACGCGCGCGGCGATGATCGCGACGGCCTCGTCCACCGACATCATCGGCCCGCCGAATGCGAAGCAGTCGTCCGAAAGCTGCGCCATTGTCTCTCTCAGTGCTCGGTCGTCGACAAGATGTGTTCGACCCGGATCGCGAACTGCGGCGTTATCTCCAAGGCCGGACCGTCCATGGCAGTTCCGGCGAAGCGGCGGAGAGTGGCCAGTCCATCTCCGATCGTGCTTATATCCCCAGCTCCATTACCATGTGAACCCATCGGGACTGCGACCTGTGACCGCGAAAACCACCGCTCCCACCATTGTTCCAGACCCGGACGATCCGCGGCTGACGGAGCGCGTGGTCGGCGTCGACCAGACCGGCGCGCGGACCGAGATCAAGGTGCCGGTCGAGCGGCCGCTGACGCTGTATCTCAACGCGCAGGAGATCGTCACGATGATGACGATCAACGACTATCCCGAATACCTCGCGCTCGGATATCTGCTGAACCAGAATATGCTGAAATACGACGACGTCGTCACCGAGGTCGAATATGACGACGATCTCGAGGTGGTCGTGGTGCGCACCGAGCACCACACCAATTTCGAGGCCAAGCTGAAGAAGCGCACCCAGACCTCGGGCTGTGCCCAGGGCACAGCGTTCGGCGACCTGCTCGAAGCCGTCGAGAAGGTCGCGCTGCCGAAGGCCGAGCTACGCACGTCCTGGCTCTACCAGATGACGCACACCATCAACACGATGCCGTCGCTCTATCTGGAAGCGGGCGCCATCCACGGCTGCGTGCTGTGCAAGGAGAGCACGCCGATCTGCTACACCGAGGATGTCGGCCGGCACAACGCCGTCGACAAGATCGCGGGCTGGATCTACCGCCACAATGTCGATCCGGCCGACAAGATCCTCTACACCACCGGGCGGCTGACCTCCGAGATGGTGATCAAGACGGTGCGGATGGGCATCCCGATCCTGGTCTCGCGCTCCGGATTCACGGCATGGGGGGTCGATCTGGCGCGGCAGGTCGGATTGACGCTGGTCGGGCGCGCGCGCGGCAAGCGCTTCATCGCGCTGTCGGGCCAGGAACGGATCGTCTACGACCAGAACCTCGACTATGTCGAAGAGGAATCGATGCGTCACAAGCGCAAGGGCGAGACCGACAATGACTGACATTCCCGGCGTGCTGCTCGCCGGCGGCCTCGCGCGGCGGATGGGCGGCGGCGACAAGCCGATGCGCCAGATCGCGGGCCGCACCATCCTGCAACGGGTGATCGACCGCCTAGCCCCGCAATGCAGCGGGCTGATCATCAACGCCAATGGCGACCCTGCGCGGTTCGGCGCGTTCGGCCTTCCCGTCGTCGCCGACGATGTCGCCGATTATCCTGGCCCGCTCGCCGGCATCCTGGCGGCACTCGACTGGACCGCGGCCAACCGGCCGGATGCCAAATGGGTGCTGAGCGCGGCGGGCGACTGTCCGTTTCTTCCGCGCGATCTCGTCACACGCCTGGAGCAGGCGCGCGCCGCCGAGAATGCCGAGCTCGCGGTCGCCTCATCCGGCGGGCAGACCCACCCTGTGATCGGCCTCTGGAGCGTGCGCCTGCGCGGCGAATTGCGCCATGCGCTGGTCGAGGAGGACGTGCGCAAGATCGACCGCTGGACCGCGCGCTACCCGCTGGCCACGGTCGAATGGCCAACCGAGCCGCTGGATCCGTTCTTCAACGCCAACACCGTCGAGGACATCGCGGAAGCCGACCGCCTCGCCGCGCTTGACGGCGGATGATGTCCGCCGCCCGCGCTCAGCTCGGCCACCGTGTGTTGCGGATCCGGGTGCAGGCGTTCGGCCTGTGAAACGTGGGGTCGTGATCCATCACAAAGTCGAAATTGACCGTGCCGAACGTGGTCTGTGGCTTCTTCAGGGCCGAGCAGGTCTGAACCTCGATGAACTCGTTCTTGAAATCGCCGCGCGGAAACGCTGATAGCACGCCGTCGCGCTGTTCGGCCGTATAGTCGTCGTATCCGACACCGACGGCATCGACCAGAACGCCCGCGTTGGTGAGTGCGATTTCCGGCCGCATGAACTGCGGGATGCCGGGCGTGGTGTGCAGCGCAATCGCTTCCCATACCAGGTCGGTCTTCGGCTCCGGGATGCCGTGGCTCCTGAGAAACGCGCGCGCCGCATCGGCACCGTCGACTTCAAACCGCTTCGTCTCGCTATGGAAGTGATCGACAAGGCCGAGATCATGAAACAGCGCGGCGACATAAAGCAGTTCAGGATCGAACTTCAGATTCTGCCTGACGCCCTTGAGGGCGCCGAACACGAACACGCGGACCGAGTGATTGAACAGCATCTCGGTTTCGCATTGCCGCACCAGCTCGGCGGCCTCCCGGGCGATCTTGCTGTCCGGGATTCGTACGCCGGATACGATCTCGGTCATCATCGACCTCCTGCATGTCACCTCGCCGGCGGGCGCGGTGGGTTGGACGGCATCGCAAACTCACTCGCGCGCAACCCGCTGCGGTGAAGCGTTGACCACTAGGTAGCGCGTGGAGGGTAAACCGGAAGTCCCCTGCTCCGTGAAGATTCTGCACTGAGATATTGAGATTGATGCAGGTCTCGCGCGGTCGACGTCCTCGTCGCTCAAACTGGCGGAATCGTGAACGCGAACATCGTCAGCTCGACGTCGGGCGAGAACACGAACGGCGTGGCGCCGATCTTATTGGCGCCGAGGCGAGCGTAGAAGTCGACCGAGCTTGGGCTCGAATTGATCAGGATGACGTTCCCCGCCAGCTTTCGCGAGAGCCCGACTGCGGTTGAAAAAAGCCTGCTGCCGGCGCCCCTGCGCGAATGGGCCGGTTCGACGAAGATGCCTTCCAGGAGAATCAGCCCTCCGATTCCGGTTGGCCTCACCGACACCCAGCCCTGCAGGACGCCGTCGTCCCCCTCGGCGACAAAGACCAGCCCGGCTGCGATGAGCGCGAGGTTGACCC
Organism: Bradyrhizobium sp. UFLA03-84; assembly: GCF_002289535.1. Lineage (NCBI taxonomy): Bacteria > Pseudomonadati > Pseudomonadota > Alphaproteobacteria > Hyphomicrobiales > Nitrobacteraceae > Bradyrhizobium > Bradyrhizobium sp. UFLA03-84. The sequence continues at coordinate 43,078 of NZ_NSJY01000018.1, forward strand.
TGAGCCCGGGCATGAAGCGTGCGACAGCGTTATCGTCGAATCCGTCATTCTTCACCGCACGTGCTGCGACTTGCGTCAACTCCGCAGCGTCGTCGACATGCGCCGGCCTGATTTGATTCACCGTCATGATGGACCTCTCCCGCAGCTATCCCCTCGAGATGGCCGTGGGAAGCTGAACTTCAAGGTCAACGCGGCGCTGATCGAGTTTCTGCGCAGCCTTCCAGCGACAGCTCAAACGCGCGGACTGCCGATCCGCCCGACCCGGTCGGTCTCGATCGTGCGCAGATAGTCCAGCATCAGGCGGCCGGTCGCGGACAGATGCGCGGCGCCGCGGACCACGATCTTCAGCTCTCGCCGCCCCCAATCGTCGCGCAGCGGGATTGCACGCAGGCCCATGCCCGCGCCGACGACCGCGAAGGCGCGGTCCGGGATCAGGCCGAGCCCCATATTGGCCTGCACCATACGGCAGACCGCATCGAAGCCGGGCACGTTGATGCGCAGCCGCATGGTCTTGCCGGCCTGGTTTGCCGCATATTGCGAGCGCAGATAGATCGAGCTCGCGGTATGCAGGCCGATATGGTCGAAATCGAGCGTCTCGGTGAACAGCAGTTTCTCGCGGCCGGCCAGCGGATGGTCCGGCCGCATCACCACCACCAGATTGTCGTAGCGATAATGAAAGGCTTCGAGCGCGCGGCTGTCGGCTTCGGCCGAGCAGATACCGATCTCGGCTGCGCCCTCCTCGATGCCGCGGATCACCTGGCCGCTCGGCCGCTCCTGCAGATCGACGCGCAGCAGCTCGTGCGCCGCGAAGAAGGCGGACAGGTCCTCGGGCAAATACTGCACGATCGCCGAAAGGTTGGCGAGCATGCGGACATGGCCGCGCACGCCTTGCGAATATTCCGACAGCTCGACCGCGATCTTCTCGACATTGAGCAGCGTGACCCGGGCGTGATGCAGCAGCGCCTCGCCGGCCGGCGTCAGCGCCATGCCCTTGGCGAGCCGCTTGAACAGCGTGACGCCGAACGCCAACTCGAAATCGTTCATGCGCTTCGACACCGCCGAGGCCGCGATGCCCTCGCGCTGCGCGGCGCGGGTGAGGTTCTGCTCGTCGCAGACGGCAACGAACAGGCGAAGCGTGGTGAGGTCGACGCGGCGGGTCAGCGCGGTCTCCGCCGGCGTCGCGGCGCGCGGCAGGTCGACGTCGATGGAGGCAAGCGGCATGGGCGGCATCCCCGGAAAGCACGCAGGGTAGCGCCGGGGATGGCGCGGAAGATTCCAAAGCAGTGCGGTATGGGAGGGATTGTTGGGATGGGATTCCAACAATGACCCAGAAAGCCAGAATTCATCCCAACCCATCAACCTCGGCCGTCATTGCGGAGAGCAATGCGACGAAGCAATCCACGTATCGACAAGCGGAAAGATGGATTGCTTCGCTCCGCCCGCAATGGCGGGGATCGAGCCGAACTGCGTTGTGTCGACTACGGGATCGGGATGAGCAGGCCCACCGTGGTACTCAGTGATCGCTCGTGTCCGCGGTTGAACGCGTAGCTGTATGACGGCTCCAGAAACCAACCGTACTTCCGATCCGCGGTGGGCCAGTACATGAAGTCGAGCGCGAACTCCGCACTGGTCTGGGTCCCTCCCCGCGAAAATGTCCATTGCGGACCAATGCCGACCATGAACTCGAGCTTGTCCGACAGGGTGAAGGGCTTCTTGAAGAGGAGGTCCGTACCCCACTCGCCACGTCCGCTATGGAACATGCGATCAACGCCTCCTTCGATTTCGAGCCAATCCTTGATCGGCGTGAACTCGACGGCGAGCGAGGGGCCATGACTGGAGGCGCCCGGCAAACCCCATTCGCCCGCTCCGCCGAGCTCAACGATGGCCGTGGGCTCCTTGGGCTCTTTCTCTCCAGTCTGCGCGGCCGTCGTGGACAGCAGCAGCGCGAACATCAGCAGCGGTCCTCGACGCAAGGCCATGTTGCCACCCCTGGAACAAGCGGACGCGATGAATTCTGCCACGGCGCTGTTGCAGCCCTTACCCACGCCTCTCCATGGACGCCGGGCGCCCACCGTGACGCAAACCGACGGTTGGCGCCACATCGGCGTTCGACCTGAACTCGGACCTTGCCTGTCGCATCACCGACGCCGATCCCTGGAGGGCAAGCGCGGCCATCGCCGCCGCCACGATCACGTCGGGCCAACCCGTGCCGGTCCCGAAGACGCCTGCGGCCGCGAACAGCACCGCGAGATTGCCGAGAACGTCGTTACGCGTGCAGATCCACGCCGAGCGCATGTTTGCGTCTCCCGTGCGGTGACGCCACAGCAGCCAGAATGAGACCGTATTGGCGACCAGCGCCGTGAGCCCGACGCTGCCCATCGTGACTGCATGCGGCAGCGTGCCGTTCAAGACGTGCCACGCCGTGATCCCGAGGACCCACAACCCAAACAGCGCCATCGTCGCAGCCTTTGCGAGCGCCGCAGCCGCACGGTAGCGCAACGCCATGCCAACCACGAGCAGGCTGATGGCGTAGTTGGCGGCATCGCCGAGAAAATCGATCGCATCGGCCTGCAGCGAGGCTGAACCGGCGGCAAGCCCGGCGCCGACCTCCACGCCGAACATGGCGGCGTTGATCGCCAGGACCGACCACAGGACCCGCCGATACGCGCTCTGGCGAAGCGGATCGCCGCCCAGGTCTTCGTGATGTTGTCCGCAACAATGCGAGCTCATGATCGGCCTGTCGCTCGATGGGCTTACGAGCTATATTAGGACCCTGTAGTCGCTACAGGGTCAAGAGATGGATGCGCTGACAATCGGGCAATTGGGCCGAGCCACCGACACCAAAATCGAAACCATCCGCTATTTTGAAAAGATCGGCCTTCTCCCCGCACCGCGGCGCACTGCCGGGAATTACCGGAGCTACGCAGCCGAGCATCTCCAACGGCTTGGCTTCATACGCCGTACGCGGGACCTTGGCTTCACGATCGAGCAGGTACGTGAACTACTGAAGCTAGCCGCGCACGGCGAGAAGCCATGCGAGGAAGTGGACCAGCTTGTGGTTCGGCATCTTGAGGTGACCGAACGAAAGATCGCGGCGCTGACGCGATTGCGGCGGGAGCTGCGCGAAACGTTGGACTCCTGCCAGGGCGGCCGCATTGCCGAATGCCGTGTCATTCAGGCGCTGTCTCCGCCAACCGCCGCCAGGAAAAAGAGGGTCCTGGGCTCTCGCACTTGACCGCCGGAATCGGATGCAGAAGGGCCGTCAAGCGCAGAGACCGACGGCCGTGCATCCTTCGAGGCTCGCTCGGTGCGCGCCTCGATGACGGGTGGGGAGATGCGCGCCCGAAACAAAAACGCGGCGCCGAAGCGCCGCGTTTCCACATGTCGATCGCTCTCGCTCGTCAGCCCGCGACCTTGGAGGCCGGGACGTCGCGCTGGCGCTTCATCACGATCTTGTTCAACGCGCCGAGATAAGCCTTGGCCGAGGCGACCAGCGTATCCGGATCGGCGGCGCGCGCGGTCATCGAGCGGCCCTCGTGCGCCAGACGCACCGAGACTTCGGCCTGCGCGTCGGTGCCCTCGGTCACCGCGTGGACCTGATACAGCTCCAGCTTGGCTTCGTGCGGCACCAGGCGCTTGATGCAGTTGAACACGGCGTCGACCGGGCCGTTGCCCTCGGCTTCCTCAATCTTGATCTGGCCGTCGACGTCGAGCTTCATGGTCGCGCGCTGCGGGCCATGGGTGCCGGCGATCACGGTCAGCGAGGTCAGCTTGATGCGGTCGTGGGCGGCCGCCATCTCCTGGTCGACCAGCGCCTCGATGTCCTCGTCGTAGATATCCTTCTTGCGGTCGGCCAGCGCCTTCATCCGCGTAAAGGCATCCTCCAGCTGGTTGGCGCCGAGCTTGTAGCCCATCTCCTCCAGCTTGTGGATGAAGGCGTGGCGGCCGGAATGCTTGCCCAGCACCAGCGAGGACTGCTTCAGGCCGACCATCTCGGGCCGCATGATCTCGTAGGTCGAGGCGTCCTTCAGCACGCCGTCCTGATGGATGCCGCTCTCATGCGCGAAGGCGTTACGGCCGACGATCGCCTTGTTGTACTGCACCGGGAACGAGGTCGCGGCCGACACCACCTTGGAGGCGCGGGTCAGCTGCGTGGTGTCGATCTTGTTCCAGTACGGAAACTTGTCGTTCCGCACGTTGATCGCCATCACGATCTCTTCCAGCGCGGCGTTGCCGGCGCGCTCGCCGATGCCGTTGACGGTGCACTCGACCTGCCGCGCGCCGCCGACGATGCCGGCCAGCGAGTTGGCGACCGCCATGCCGAGGTCGTTATGGCAATGCACCGAGAAGATCGCCTTGTCGGAATTCGGCACCCGCTCGATCAGCGTCCGCATGAAGTGGGTGTATTCCTCCGGCACAGTGTAGCCGACGGTGTCGGGAATGTTCACCGTGGTGGCGCCGGCCTTGATGACGGCTTCGACGATCCGGCACAGATAGTCCATCTCGCTGCGGGTACCGTCCTCGGCCGACCATTCGACGTCGTCGATCTGGTTGCGGGCGCGGGCGACCATGGCCACCGAGGTCTCGATCACTTCCTCGGGGGTCTTGTTCAGCTTCACCCGCATATGCAGCGGCGAGGTCGCGATCACGGTGTGGACGCGGCCGCGGCGGGCGAACTTGACCGCTTCGGCGCAGCGGTCGATGTCGGCCGGATGGGCGCGGGAGAGGCCGGCGATGACCGAGTTCTTGGAGCGGCGGGCGATCTCGCTGACCGCCTGGAAGTCGCCTTCCGAGGTGATCGGAAAGCCGGCCTCGATGACGTCGACGCCCATATCGTCCAGCAGCTCGGCGACCTCGAGCTTCTCCTCGAAGGTCATGGTGGCGCCGGGGCACTGCTCGCCGTCGCGCAGGGTGGTGTCGAAAATGATGACGCGGTCCTTCTCGGACTTACCAGCGGTGGCCATGTCAGAAATTCCTTTGAGCTTTGCGCCCGTCATGTTTGCTGCTTGAGCGTTTACATTGGGCGATTATCAGGGTCCGGTGATCTCGTACAAACCCCTGAGTGCCCAGGCGCAGACGCCCAGCCGGCCCTCAGGGGCAGGTAAGAAGCAGGCCGCCAATAAGGAGGGCGGGCGTTGCGGCCGGGATCGTGGCGGTAGCCTGTGCCACCTCCCCCGAAATCCCATCAATTTGGCCGCGAATCAGCATTGCCGAACCCTGTTGAGCGCCAAAACCCTCGGTCAAAACCATTGACGGTTGGTTGCCGGGACGCGCTTTGCGCCGTCGTTCTAGACGATTATGGCGAGCCGCCGCAATGGGTAAAGATGGTCAGGGGGGTTGACCTAACGTGGCCGCATGGCTGCGCGCGCCCCCTCACCTCCGCCCGCGTGAAGACGCGCGCAGGCTCGACGGCGAGCGGCCGTAGAGGTCGGCGAAGGCGGCGTTGAAGCGGCGGACGCTGCCGAAGCCGGCGCGGAAGGCGATCTCGGTCATCGCATCGTTCGTCGTGTCGATCAGGCGCTTGGCGCGCTGGACGCGGCGGGTGGTCGCGACCTGCTGCGGGCTCGCGCCGACATGGCGCTCGAACAGCCGCCCGAGATGGCGCGAGGTGATGCCGAGCCGGTCGGCCAGCGCGGCAACCGTGCCGCGCTCCAGCGCGCCGCCGTCGATCAATTTCAGCGCACGCGCGACCGTGGAGCGGGTGCCATTCCATGCCGGGCAGAACGGCGCGGTTTCAGGACGGCAGCGCAGGCACGGCCGGTAGCCTGCCGCCTCCGCCGCGGCGGCAGTCGGGTAGTAGGCGACGTTGCGCGGCAACGGGTGCTTCACCGGACAGACCGGACGGCAATAGATCCGCGTGGTCTTCACTGCGGTGAAGAAGCGGCCGTCATAGCGCACGTCGCGCCGCAGCCGCGCCGCGTTGCAGACCTCGAAGCTGAGCATGGCCGGACACTAGCGCATCGCGCGATCCGGGAAAGGGCCCGGTGGTGATGAGGTCCGATTCCGGCCAGCACGTCCCGCCGCGCCGATCAATCAACCCCGGAGACACCGCAATGACCAGCCCGACCAACAAGGACATCGTCCTCAACGCCTGGCAGACGTTCAGGACCCGCGACGCCACGCTGATTGCCGCCGCGTTCGCGCCGGATGCCGAATGGATCGCGCCGGGGCGCAACGCCACCGCAGTCGCGCTCGATCACACCGATCACATGATCGGCGCGGAGGCGATCGCCCGCTTCATCTCGACCGAGATGCACCGCCTGTTTTCCGAGATCGACATCGCTTTCCGCGCGGTTCATGCCGACGGCGACAGCGTGATCGTCGAGGAGCGCATGCGCGCGATCCTGCCGGGCGGCAAGCCCTACGACAACGACTATTCGTGTTCGTGGTCGAGGCGGGCCGCATCAAGCAGGTGCGCGAATACATGGACACGCGCAAGGGCTGGCAGATGGTGTTCGGAGAAGCCGCGGCGTGAGTGAGCGCGCGGCGGCACTGCCGCGCACTCACGTAAGGGACGAACCAACGGAAAGGCTCCCTCCCCCCTTGTGGGGGAGGGTTAGGGAGAGTGGTGGCCACACGACACGCTCTTCGACGTGCGATTCAACAACTGAGATTGCGATAGCCATACTCTCATGATCCCGCCCGGAGCTTACCCCTCCTCCCACCCTCCCCCCGCAAGGGGGGAGCCAACGAGGGTGTTCTCCTCACGCGGCCGATGCTTGCCCCCGGGGCATTCGCGTCCGGCATGACGCAAGCAGGCACGCTCACCGCTAAACCTCTCCTACACCATGACATCATGGGTGGCGCGGACGGAGACAACCATCGCGCGTACGCGGGCAGGCAAGTCAATCTTTGCTCAACGGGTTGCATCTAGGGTGCCGGCGGCGGCCGGGTGTTATGGGCGCGACCTTGTTTGGTTAAGGAGATATGGCGATCATGCCCGCGACGAACACGGTCGAAGGACCCAATCAGCGACAAGCCGGATTCAATCTCTTCCTCGTCGGATTCCTGATCCTGTTCCTCGAACTGGCCTGCATCCGCTGGTTCTCGGCCAAGGTCGTGTTCCTGCAATTCTTCACCAACATCGTGCTGCTGGCGGCCTTCCTCGGCATGTCCTGCGGCTGCCTTGCCGCCCGGCGGACCACCAACTGGCTCGCGCTGTTTCCGGGGCTAGCCCTCGTGACGTTCGCGGCCGTGGCCACGATCATGGTGCTGTATTTCCAATGGGGCGAGTTCGCGGTCGACGTCGGCCATCAGGCCTCGCCGCAGGAGGTGTTCTTCGGCACCGAGTATCGCAACCCGGATCTCGCCAAGTTCGTGGTGCCGATCGAGGCGATCGCCGGACTGTTCTTCGTGCTGATCGCGCTGATGTTCGTCGGCCTCGGCCAGACGCTGGGCCGCGCCTTCGACGCCTACCCGAACCGTGTCGCCGGCTATTCGCTCAATATCGGCGGCAGCCTCGCGGGCATCGTGGGGTTCTCGCTGCTGTCGTTCGCACAGGCGCCGCCGGTGGTCTGGTTCGGCATCAGCTGCGCCGGCATCGCCTACCTGCTCTACCAGGACAAGGCGCTGTCACTGCTGCGCCTCGTGACGATCATCGTCGTGGTCGGATTTACCGCATTCTACACCGATCGCTCCGGCAACCATGACATCCGCTGGTCGCCCTACTACGCCGTCGACCTCAACAAGAAGAGCGGCGAGATCACCGTCAACAGCATCGGCCATCAGGAAATGATGCCGTTCAGCGAACGCGGCTCGTCCTATTCGCTGATCCATTTGCTGCAGAAGCACAGCGGCGGCGCGCCGTTCAAGGACGTCATGATCATCGGCGCCGGCTCCGGCAACGACCTCGCGCACGCATTGCGCTTCGGCGTCGAGCGCGTCGATGCGGTCGAGATCGATCCCGCGATCCAGGACATCGGCATCCACAACCATCCCGACAAGCCCTATCAGGACCCGCGGGTGGTGCCACATCTCGACGACGGCCGGCATTTCCTGCGCACCACCGAACGCAAATATGATCTCGTGGTGTATGCGCTGGTCGACTCGCTGATCCTGCACAGCGGCTACGCCAACATCCGTCTCGAAAGCTATCTGTTCACCGAACAGGCATTCCAGGACGTCCGCCGCGTGCTGAAGCAGGACGGCATCTTCGTGATGTACAATTACTACCGCCAGGGCTGGATCGTGCAGCGCGTCGCCGAGATGGCCAAGCAGGTGTTCGGCTGCGATCCGCTGGTGCTGCCGCTGCCCTACAAGGAAACGCTGACATCTTCCGAGGCGGTCGGCTTCACCACCATCATCGCGGGCTGCAATCCGCGCATCTCCACCGCATTCCGCGACCGCGGCAAGTTCTGGCTGAACAGCATTCCGCCGGAGAACCTGTCGGTCAACGGCTTCGACAAGCCGCAAGAAAGGGCGCAGGACAAGGCTGCGCCCCACCGCGGCGACTGGGTGCCGCTGGCGCCGGCCAAGCTGGTGGTCGACAACGAAGGCGCCAAGCAATCGACCAGCGACGATTGGCCGTTCCTCTATGTCAGCGGCCGGCTGATCCCCGACCTCACGGTTCGCTCGATGATCCTGCTCGGTGTGCTCGGGCTTGGCCTCGTCTATCTGTTCAAGCCGAAGGGCGCCTGGCGACCCAACAACCGGATGTTCTTCCTCGGCGCGGCCTTCATGCTGCTCGAGACCAAGGCCGTGGTGCAGATGGCGCTGCTGTTCGGCAGCACCTGGCTGGTCAACTCCGCGGTGTTCTTCACCGCGCTGCTGTTGATCCTCGCCGCCAATCTGTATGTGATCAAGGTGCCGTCCACCCGGCCGGCGCGGCACTATGCCGGGCTGCTTGCGCTGCTGGCGGTCTCGGTGCTGGTGCCGCTCGACACGTTCCTCAGCGGCGGCATCGTGTGGCGCTACGTGATCCCGTGCGCGCTGGCGCTCGGCCCGATGTTCTTCGCCGGCGTGATCTTCGCCCGCTCGTTCCGCGACGAAGCCAATCCCGACCAGGCGTTCGGATCCAACATCGCGGGCTCCGTGATCGGCGGCCTTGCCGAGTCCTGCTCGACCCTGCTCGGCTTCCGCTATCTCCTGATCGTTGCGATCGGCTTCTACCTCCTGTCTGCCTGGATGCCCTCGCGCAAGGGCTAGCGCGTAAGGGACGCGCCGACCAAAATATCGAAAACAACCCCATGCAAAGGCGCCGGGGGCTGCCGGCGTTCGACCGGGCTGCTTGACACGTCGGGCAACTCAGCAATATATTTCTAATATCCCGAAATAGCGAGTTCGATCGCTGCGGTCGGCTTGTGCTGTCCGCGTGGATGCCGTTACGCAAAAGCAGGCCGTGGGGCGAGTAAGGGAGGAAGCACCGGCAGGGTTCCCTCCCCCTTGCGGGGAGGGAGCCTGACGGGCGTGCCCACCTCATGCGGCCACTCGCTCACCCGCGAGCACGATGCGACAGCGGAAAGAACGCCGCTCTACTTCTTCGCGCCCTACTTCTTCGCGGTCTCCTTTTTCGCCGCATTCTTCTCGGCCGCTCCGCCCTTGGCTTCCGCCTCTAGCGCGGTGCGGACGCGCCTGAATTCGCTGAGCTCGGCTTTGTCGACCACGGGGAATTTCAGATCGAGCCGGTCGAGCGCACCGACGATGGTCGAGCCGATCACGGCACGGGCAAACCATTTGTGGTCCGCCGGCACGATGTGCCAGGGCGCGTCCTTGGTCGCGGTGTGGTGGATCATGTCCTGATAGGCGGCCTGGTACTTGGCCCACAGCGCGCGCTCGGAAATATCGGCCATCGAGAACTTCCAATTCTTGGCCGGCTCCTCCAGCCGATCGAGAAACCGCCGGCGCTGCTCCTCCTTGGAGACGTGCAGGAAGAATTTCAGGATCACGGTTCCATTGCGCGACAGATAGCGCTCGATCGCGGAGATGTCCTCGAAGCGTTCGCGCCAGATCTTCTTGGTCACCAACCTCTTCGGAATCTTCTGCTTGGCGAGCACCTCGGCGTGCACCCGCACCACCAGGCACTCCTCGTAATAGGAGCGGTTGAAGATGCCGATGCGGCCGCGCTCCGGCAGCGCGATCATCGCGCGCCACATGTAGTCGTGATCGAGTTCCCGGCTCGACGGTTGCTTGAAGGAGGACACCTCGCAGCCCTGCGGGTTGACACCTTCGAACACGCTCTTGATCGCGGAGTCCTTGCCGGCGGCATCCATGCCCTGGAAGATCAGCAGCAACGACCAGCGGTCCTGGGCGTACAGCTTCTCCTGGTAATCGTTGAGCCGCTTGCGGTTGGCCTCGATGATCTTGCCGCCGGCCTCCTTGTCGATGCCGCCCTTCTCGGCGGTCGGGTAGGACTTCAGGTGAAATTCGCCCGATCCGTCGAAACGGAACGGCGCGATGAAGGGCTTCAGTTCATCGGCGAGCGATTGGGACGGTTTGTTGTTCATGGCCTCTCGACGGCTTGCGTGGCGATTTGATCCGGTCGATCACGCTACCAAGAATGCCCTTGGGCAGGAAGATGATGAACAGCACCAGCAGCACGCCATAGACCAGGTTGTCCCAGCCGACCGCCTTGGTGCCGAACGAGATGCGCAGCACCTCCGCCAGCACAATGGTGATGACGGCGCCGACCGTCGGGCCCAGCGCGACATAGACGCCGCCGACGATCGCGGCGAACACCATCTGCAGGGAGACCGCGATGCCGCTCACGGTGTCCGGCGAGATGAACATCTGGTACTGGCAATACAGCGCGCCCGACAGCGCGGTCATCAGCGCGCTGATCAGGGTGATCTTGAGCTTCTCGGCGGTGACGTTGACGCCGGCTGCGGCCGCGGCGTCCTCGTCCTCCGAGATCGCCTCCATGGCGTGGCGGATCATGCTGCGGTCGATCGCGCGCCAGATCACGAGGCCCGCGACCCACACGGCAAGCGCGATCAGGTACCAGGTGGTCTTGTCGTCGAATTGCAGCGCGAACAGCCCCTTGCCGCTCGGGGCGCGCTGCGGCGTATAGCCGAGCGAGCCGCCGGTATAGTCGCGGGTCGCGGTGATGACCTGCAGCACGATGCCGGACAGCGCCAAGGTCACCAGCACGAAATAGTGCCCGGTGATGCGGAAGCGGAAGCAGGGATAGGCGACAACAAGCGCGAGCACGCCCGCGGTCGCCATGCTCAGGGGGATGCCGATCCAGGGTGAGACGCCGAGGTGATTCCACAGCAGCGCGGTGACATAGGCGCCGATGCCCATGAAGCCGCCATGGCCGAGCGAGACCAGGCCGAAGCGGCCCATGATCGACCACGATGTATAGGCGAACGACCAGATCAGGATCAGCACCAGCACGTGCAGATGATAGGGATCGCGATGCACGAAGGGCAGCGCGACGAGCGCGAGCAGCGCAATGATCCAGCCGGCAGCCTGCCTGTTCACGAGCGCCTCGCCAGGAGGCCCGCGGGCCGGATGAACATCATCACGATGAAGAAGGCGAAGGCCAGCACGTAGCCCCATTCGAGATCGGAGAACAGGCCGCCGAGCGAGATGATCTCGGCGAACACGAAGGCCGCGATGAAGCCGCCGATGAAATTGCCGAGCCCCCCGAGCACGCAGATCAGGAAGGTGATCGGCCCGAACGACAGGCCGACGAACGGATGCACGTCATACTGCAACACCAGCAGGCAGGCCGCGAGGCCGGCGAGCCCGCCGCCGATCGCCGAGGTGACGAGATAGATGCGCTTGGGATCGACGCCCATCAGCGGCATGATCTGGCGGTCCTGCGCGATGGCACGGATCGCAGTGCCGGTGAAGGTTCGGGTCAGGAACAAATAGACGGCGATCATGCCGACCAGCGCCGCCGCAAACGACAGCAATCGCGCGTAGCTGAAATTCATCTCGCCGAGCGCCAGCACCGGCAGGCGGATGCCGAGATTGCGGAAGTCGATGCCGAAGGCAACGGTGGCAAAGCTCTGCAGGATGAACAGCACGCCGCCGGTGGCGAGCAGCTGGTTGATCGGCGGCGCGGTCAGCAGCGGCGCGATGACGAAGAAGTGCAGCGCGGCCCCGAGCAGCGCCACCAGCAGGATGACCAGCGGCGCCGCGGCCCAGTATGGCAGATGGAAGACCTGCACCAGATAGTACATGCCGTACATGCCGATCATCACGAGCTCGGCGTAGCAGATCCAGGTGACGTCGATCACGCCGAAGATCAAATTGAGCCCGAGCGCCAGCAGCGCCAGCACGCCGCCGAGCAGGATGCCGTTGATGACGGCCTCCAGCAGGTAGATGTCGAAGATGTCGAGGAAGGATTGCATGGCTACTCTACCCTAGACCTGTACAACTTCTAGCCGGGCTGGTGTCGCCGTCATCCTGAGGTGCGAGCGTAGCGAGCCTCGAGGGATGAGCCGCGGGCTGCGTCCATCCTTCGAGGCGCGCAAGAGCGCGCACCTCAGGATGACGGCAGAATAGGCAGGTGTGCCGGGCCGTCCGTTCCTCGAATATCATGTTCACACCCCCAAATACGCCTGCTTGATGGTGTCGCTGGCCGCGAGCTCCGCTGCCGTGCCGGCGGCGCGGATGCTGCCGGCTTCCAGCAGATAGGCACGGTCGACCACGCGCAGCACCTGCTGCACGTTCTGCTCGACGATCAGCACCGTGAGCCCTGAGGCGCGGATACGCTTGACCAGCTCGAACACCTGCTGCACCACGACCGGCGCGAGTCCGGCCGAGGGCTCGTCGAGCAGCAGCAGTTTCGGATTCGACATCAGCGCGCGGCCGATCGCGCACATCTGCTGCTCGCCACCCGACATGGTGCCGGCCATCTGCTGCAGGCGCTCCTTGAGCCGCGGGAACAGCTCGAACACGAACTCCAGCCGTTCGGCATAGTGCGCGCGGGCGCCCGGCATGTAGGCGCCCATCTTCAGATTGTCCGCCACGGTGAGCCGCGGAAACAGCCGGCGGTTTTCCGGCACATGCGCAATCCCGAGGCTGACGATGCGGTGCGCAGGCGTCGCGACGACGTCGGTGCCCTCCATAGCGATGGTGCCCTTGATCGGGCGGATCAGGCCGGAGATCACGCGCATCAGGGTGGTCTTGCCGGCACCATTCGGGCCGATCACGCCTACCGCCTCGCCCGCCCTGACGTCGAGGCTGACGTCGAACAATGCCTGGAAGCTGCCATAACCCGCATCGATCGATTTCAGCTCCAGCATGCCGTTATGCCCCGATCCGGCGGCGCGCCTGCGCGGCGGCCGCGGCTGCGAGGCTCGCATCCGCATCGGTGCCGAGATAGACCTCGATCACGCGGGCGTCGCCGGCGACATCGGCCGGCAGCCCCTCGGCGATCTTCTCGCCATGATCGAGCACCATCACGCGATCCACCACGCGCATCAAGACGCCCATGATGTGCTCGACCCAGATGATGGTGATGCCGAGCTCGTCGCGGATCCGGCGCAACATGTCGGCCGCCTGGTCCATCTCGGCCTCGTCGAGCCCGCCGAGGCTTTCATCCGCGAGCAGCAGCTTCGGCCCGGTGGCGAGCGCCTTGGCCAGCTCGAGCTTCTTGAGGCCGGCGGCCCCCAGACCCTCGACGCTGCTGTAGCGATCGGTCGGTAGCCCAACCATCGCCAGCGCGCGTTCAGCCGCCTCCTCCGCCTTGGCGCGGCTGTGACGGCCCTGGCCATAGAAGCCGGCGAGCACGACATTCTCGAAAATGCTGAGGCGATGGAACGGCCGCGGGATCTGGAAGGTGCGGCCGATGCCGCCGACGATGATCCGGTGCGGCGCGAGCCCCGCGATCTCGCGGCCGTCGAACAGGATCGAGCCCTCGGTCGGCGGCAAGGTGCCGGAGAGCATATTGAAAATCGTGCTCTTGCCCGAGCCGTTCGGGCCGATCAGGCCGAGGATCTCGCCCTGCTCGACGCGGAACGACACGTTGTTGACGGCGCGAAAGCCGCCAAACCGCTTGACCAGACCTTCAACGGCGAGCACGGCGGTCCCCTTCGCGGCGCTAGAGCAGGACGAAGTCAGTTGAAATCAGCTTGGCCGCGGACTCGCTGCATCTCTCCCGCTTGCGGGGGAGGTCGGAGCGCATCGAAGATGCGATCCGGGTGGGGGCTCTCTTCACGATACGATTCGTGGAGAGAGCCCCCACCCCAACCCTCCCCCGCAAGCGGGAGAGGGAGCGCGGTTCCTGCGCGGCTGCTGTTCGACCTGATCTCATCTTGCTTGAGCTATTTGTAGCTGTAGGTGGTGCCGGCCGGCAGCGGCAGCTCGGTCTCGCGCTGCATCTGGCTCTTCGGCCACACCACATAGGATTTGTCGTCGATATATTGCAGCACCACCGGGAACGAGCGCGCATTCTGCCCGGCGTACTGCTCGCCCTCGCCGTAGAACTTCACGCCATAACCGAGCATGGTGCCGCCCTCGGGAATGTCGGTGTCGAGCGCGGCCTTGCGCAGCGCGTCGGGATCGACGCCGCCATATTTCTTGATCGCGCGCGGCAGCACGTCGTCGAGGAACACATAGGCGTTGGCCGCGCCGATGCCGACATGGGCGGAGCGGATCGACACGCCGGGCTTGAGCTTGTCGAATTCCTCGCCGACCATCTTGATGATGGGCGGCAGTTTCGGGTCCATGGTCTTCTGATTGGCGAGCCAGATCGAGATCGGATCGGTGTTGAACAGATAGTTGGCATCGGCGCCGAGGCCTTCCTTCAGCTTCTCGTAGACGCCATAGCCGGCGCCGTGGCCGACGATGGCGCCGAACTTCAAGCCCTGCTCGCGGGCCTGGCGGAACAGCAGGGTGATGTCCGGATTGTAGCCGGTGTGAAAGATCACGTCGGGCTTGGCACGCTTCAGCTTGGTCACCAGCGCCGACAGATCGGGCGCGGTCGCCGAATAGCCTTCCTTGAGCACGATGTTGAAGCCGGCCTTCTTCGCGCCGGCCTCGTTGCCCTTGGCGACGTCGACGCCGTAGGCGCCGTCCTCATGGATGATGGCGACCCGCAGGTCCTTCGGCTCCTTGCCGAACTTGGACAGCGAATATTGCGCGATGAAGTCGGTCGTCATCATGCCGTATTGGTTGCCGGCGGCCTGCGGGCGGAACACGTATTTGTAGTTCTTGCCGTCGAACACGCCCGAGGAGATGCAGGTCGTGATCCACATGAACTTCTTCATCTGGTCGACCCGGGCCGCCACCGGCACGCATTGCGCCGAGGAGAAGAAGCCCATCACCATGTCGACCTTCTCCTGCTCGAGCAGGCGGACGGCCTCGTTGATGGCGATATCGGGCTTGCTCTGCGCGTCGGCATAGACCGCCTCGACCTTGTAACCCTCGACGCCGGTCTTGGCGTAATGGTCGAGCATGATCTTGACGCCGGTATATTGCAGCTCGGAGCCGCCGCCGGCCAGCGGGCCGGTCAGATCGAAGATCACGCCGATCTTGATCTTCTTGTCCTGCGCCTGCGCGGCACCAACCACGCCCAGCGCGGCGAGCGCGACTGACAGACCCGCGAGCCAGCGGGCACCCCTCCTGACCGGCATGAATCCCTCCCCGGAGATTGTGCACTGCATTTTTTGTTATCGTGCCGCCCTATCACAGGGGGAGCGGCCGGTGATGTCAAGCGCGATGGCTGCGTCGCCACGGCGCAGGCTTGCGCAAAGTTTCGGCGGAGCGACGGAGACGCGCGAAACCGAGGGCTCAGTGCGTTCATCGATGTCGGCTCCGATGAAGCGCGCGCGGTCGCTCGGCCGGCTTGCCCCTGAGTGGAGCACACACTGTGACTTCTTCTACGTGGGGTTGTATATCTCAGCGCTTGTTGTATCAGGCTACGATTGCCACACGGCAGCGGGGGACGTGGGAGCATGACAAGCGAATCTTTGAAGCAACCGGGCGTACTCCGCCCGGAGAGCGTCATCTGGTACGAGCGGCTCGCCTGGGCGGCAATCGCAGTTGGTTTGGCGTCAGCGGCAGCGAACCTCGCAACGCTCGCAAAGTTCTACGATCGATCCCCGATCGGCTATCCGATTATGTTCGTCGCTGCCGTTCTGGGGCAGATGTTGTGGATCTGGCTGGTTGCCCGTAAGCGACAAAACTGGGCGCGATGGATCAGTCTTATCGTGATATTACTGGGTATTCCGACTGCGATGTGGGATGCCGAGGAGCGCTTCCGGCTCAATCCGCTCGCTGCTATCTTTTACTACGCGGCATTCGCAGTATCGCTGATCTCCGTGATGCTACTTTTCCGCGGTGATGCCCGGGAGTGGTTTGCCCGAAAGCGCCTCGCATCAGGTGCTTAACTCCGTCATCGATGACGCCTTCCGCGGTCTTGCGAGTACACCCCTACGCCGGCAGCTGCGTCTCGATGAACGCGGTGACGAAGCGCGGCATTGCCGCCGTGAGATCGGCGCGGCTGCGCACCAGATGGATGCCGGCGAGCTCCGGATCTTGCTGGCGCGAAAGATTGGACTCGATCCTGGCGCGCAGCACGTCTCCCGCCATGTCCACGCGCAGGATCTGCATCATCGCGAGCGCAACGCCTGTGTAGATGCAGTGCCAGTCGGCGTCGCCGCGGCAATCCGACGGCTTGAGCCCGGTCTCCTCCTCGAGCTCGCGCATCACGCTGCCGGCGATATCGACCGTGTCGCCCCTGATGTCGTCGAGATCGGGCGTACCGGAGGGGAAATAGATCCGTCCGGCATTCGCCGTCCGCTCGCCCATCACGCCGCACACGAAGGCGCCGTCGTTCGAGAGCAGCGCACCCATGCCAAAGCCGTTGAAGACTTCCTTGTCCGGAAAGCCCCAATCACGCCAGGCCAGGAAGCTTGCGAAGTCGGTCTCGAAATAGCTCGCGCTGAGCCGCTCGCCGGCAAACACCGGATCGCGCCCGAGCAGGACCCGGCCGTTCCACAGGTTCGGGTTCAGCCGCTGCTGCTCGACGAAATACGCGTCGATCTCGGCGCGCCGCTCGTCCGCGAACGGCCAGGGACGCTGCTGCAACGCGAGGTCGAGCGCGGTGACGCGGCAAATGAGTGGAGCCTCCATGTCGCCCGTGCGCGCCTACTTCGCGTTCCCGGTCGTCTTCTTGACCTGATCGACGAATTTGTTGGTGTAGGTCTTGGTGACGTCGATACCGGCCTTCGCGACCTCAGGCGAGCCTTCGCTGAACACCGCGAGCACGGCCTCCGCGCCCTTGGGATCCATCTTGCCGGTTTCCGAGAACATCGGGATCGTGTTCTTCAATGCGGCGAGATAGAGGTCCTTGTTCTTGCCGACGAGCTCCTCCGGCATCTTGGCCATGACCTCCTCGGCGGAATGCGAATGGATCCAGGTCAAGGTCGCCATGATCGCATTGGTCAGCGCCTGCACCTCCTTCTCATGGCCGTTGACCCAGGCCGTGGTCGAATAGAGCGCGCCGCCCGGATATTCGCCGCCGAACACCGCAAGCGTGTCGTGCTGGGTGCGGGTGTCGCTGAGGATCTTGAGGTCCTTGTAGCTGCCCTGCAGCACGGTGACGGAGGGATCGAGCATCACGGCGGCATCGATCTGGCCCTGCTCCATCGCGGCCACCGCGGTGGCGCCGAGGCCGACGCCGATCACGGCGGTGCCCGCCGGATCGAGGCCGTTCTTCTTCAACAGATATTTCAGGAAGAAGTCGGTCGAGGAACCCGGGGCGCTGACGCCGACCTTCTTGCCGGCGAGATCCTTGATCGAGTTGATCTCGCCGGTGTGCTTCGGCGACACCACCAGCACCAGGCCGGGATAGCGGTCATAGACCACGAAGGCCTGCAGCTCCTGCTTCTTGGCCGCGAGGTTGACGCAGTGGTCAAAATAGCCGGAGACGACGTCGGCGCTGCCGCCGAGCACGGCCTTCAGCGCATCCGAGCCGCCCTTCAGGTCGACCAGCTCGACCGCAAGCCCGGCCTTGTCATATTCGCCGAGCTGCTTGGCCAGCACGGTGGGCAGATAGCACAGGCAGGCGCCGCCCCCGACCGCGATGGTGATCTTGCTTTGCGCCGCCGCAAGGCCCGTGGACAGGGTCAGCGCCAGCAGCGTTCCGGCAAGCTTGCCAAGCCATTTGTTCATGACGTCCTCCGTTCGACTGGCCGGCAAGATAGAGGAGCGGGCGCGCCTTGAGAAGGCGACTTTCCGGTAGCTGGTCAAGCCTGCGGCGGCGGCATAGCATCGCGGATGCAGAAAACGCCGAACAGGCACCAAGAATAGAACCATCAAGAATACTTCAAAGGAAACACCAAGGGAGGCCTTCATGAATCGCTTTGCAACCGCGCTGTCGCTCGCCACCGCCTTCGCCGCCGGCTGTGGCGCCACCCATCTGCTGCGGCCGGCGCTCGCGGCCGAGAGCATCACGGCGCAGGTGATCCACACCGGCGAGATGGAGGGCGACAAGCTCGGCGACGCGAACAAGGTCGGCTTCCGCTCCAAGACATTCGTCTCTGCCGACGGCGCCACCGTCTCGATCCAGGACGGCAATGTGCCGAAGCACATGCATCCCAACACCAACGAGATGCAGTTCATCCTCGAGGGCACCGGCACGGTCTGGCTCGGCGACAAGGAAGTGCCGGTGAAGGCGGGCGACCTGATCGTGATCCCGAAAGGCACGCCGCATGGCGGCACCAAGCCGAACGGCCGCCCGTTCAAGGCGATCGCGATCAAGACGCCGCCGCAGGCGCCTGACGATACCAAGCTGCTGGATTGAGAACGGCGGTCTTTCTTCGTCATTGCGAGGAGCTCGCGACAAAATTGCAAAGCAATTTTGCGCTGAAGCGACGAAGCAAACCATCGATCCGCATGTGCCGAAAGATGGATTGCTCCGCTTCGCTCGCGATGACGATGAGGCGCGATCAGCGCGCGCCGGGTTCCATTATATGACAATCGACAGATAATTCACTTGCCTCGGCTTCGGTCGCTCCATAATATGACAATAGTCATTTAATGGAGCGTGACCCATGAGCCTGGATGATCACCCCACGGTCAGGGCCGTGCGTGCGCGCAGCAGCCAACCGGTCCACGACGCCCCGGTGTCCTCGGAACTGCTCAAGCGGATCGCGCGGGAATGCGGCGCCGACGATGTCGGCATCATCGAGTTCGACCGCGCCGCCATCGCGCCGCAGCGCGACTTCATCCGCAAGGTCTATGGCCGGACGCGTTCCCTGCTCGCGATCGCCTGCCACATGAACCGCGAGCCGGTGCGCTCGCCGTCGCGTTCGGTCGCCAACGAGGAATTCCACGGCACCTACGATCACGTCAACGAGACCGCCCGCGCCATCGTTCGCGCGCTCGACGAGCACGGCATTCCGGCCTGCAATTCAGTCGCCGCCTTCCCGATGGAGATGGACCTGCCGAGGATCATGATGGTGCAGCACAAACCGATCGCGGTCGAAGCCGGGCTCGGCCGGATGGGCATCCATCGCAGCGTGATCCACCCGAAGTTCGGCAGCTTCGTCCTGCTCGGCACCGTCCTGCTTGGCTGCGAGGTGGACGCCCACGATCATCCGATCGACTACAATCCCTGCCTGGAATGCAAGCTGTGCGTCGCCGCCTGCCCGGTCGGCGCCATCAAGCCGGATGGCGGATTCGATTTCCTGTCCTGCCACACCCACAATTACCACGACTTCCTCGGCAACTTCACGCAGTGGGTCGAGAAGGTCGCGGATGCAAAGGACGCCAGGGATTATCGCGCCCGCGTGCCCCGCACCGAGACGCTGAACATCTGGCAATCGCTGTCGTTCAAGCCGGGCTACAAGGCGGCCTACTGCATCTCGGCGTGCCCGGCCGGCGAAGACGTGATCGGCCCTTTCCTGCAAGACCGCGACGCGCATTATTCCGACGTGGTGCAGCCGCTGATCGACAAGGACGAATTCGTCTACGTGATCCCGGATACCGACGCCGAGGATACGGTGACGCGGCGCTTTCCGCACAAGAAGGTCCAGCACGTCACCTCCGGCCGCCATACCGGCAGCATCCAGGCCTACATCTTCTCGCTGTCGCTCGGATTCCAGCGCGGCCGGGCGCGCGGCCTCGATTTCGTGACGCATCTGCGCTTCACCGGGGCGAGCGCGCTCGACATGACGGTCGCAATCAAGGGCCGGGATCTGCAGGTGGTGCCGGGGCGTCACGTCGGCGAGGCGAACCTAGACATCACCGCCGACACCCAGGCATGGCTGCGCGTGCAGAACCGCGACCTCGATCTTGCCGAGGCGATCGACGCGGGGCTGGTGAGCCATAGCGATGAAAAACTGTTCGCGGCCTATATGCGGTGCTTCCCGCTCTGAGCGAACTGCTCACACCAGCAGGCCACCGCCATCCACCGCAAGCGTCTGCCCGGTGACGTAGCCGTTCAGCATCAGATAGACATAGGCGGTCGCCGCCTCCTCCGGTGATGCCGCGCGCGGCAGCGGCAGGCCTGCCACGTAACCGCGCACCCGCTCTTCCGGCATCTGCCCGACGCGTTCGGTGAGAATGAGCCCGGGGCACACCGCATTGACGCGGACCGGCGCGAGATCGACGGCAAGGCCGCGGGCCAGGCTCTCCATGGCGCCCGCAGCCGCGGTCACGAACGGCATGCCTTTCTGCGGGCGATGGGCCAGCAGCCCGCCGGTCAGCGTGATCGATCCGTGCGGAGCAATCGCGCGGCTGGCGTACTTGACCGCCGCAAGCGAGCCCCAGAAGCGGAGGGTGAGCGCTTCGCGCGCAACACCGAGATCGAGATCGCGCACCGAGCCAAACGCAGGCAAGCCCTGATCGCCCGCCGTGATCGCAAGGTGATCGAAGCTGCCGACCTGTTCGAAGAAGCGCGACACGCCGGCTTCGTCGCGCAGATCGACGGCGCGGCCCGACGATCCCGGCAACCGCGCGACCGCAGCCTCGACATTGGCAACGTTGCTGGAGGCAATCACCACCTCCGCGCCCTGCTCCCGCGCGAGCGCGGCGACGGCGAAGCCGATCCCCGACGATCCTCCGATTGCGATCACGCGCTTGCCCGCAAGCGACATCATGGCGTCTGTCATGGCCGTGCTCCGCCGCACTTCACGCGAAATAAGCGGGATGATCGATGTCGGCGAGCAGCCCCGCCTGCTGCGGCTGCCAGTCGAGCCGCGACCGCGTCCGCGCGCTCGAGGTCGGCACGTCGAAGGCGACGAACCGGCCGAACATGCCGAAATGCTCGGCCGCCTCCTCGGGAGACTTCGACACCAGCGGCACGTCGAGCCGGCGCGCGATGACCTCGGCGATCGCCTTGAACGGGACGCCCTCGTCGGCCACCGCATGGAATGGGCCGCCTTCGACGCCGCGCTCGAGCGCGAGCCGGTAGAGGCGCGCCGCATCCAGCCGGTGCACGCCGGGCCAGCGGTTCTGTCCCTCGCCGATATAGGCGGAGACGCCCGTCTCGCGCGCGAAGGCGATGAGCCGCGGCACGAAGCCATGGTCGCCATGACCGTGCACCGACGGCGGCAACCGCACCACGGCGGCACGCACGCCGCGCGCTGCCACGGCCATCGTCGTCGCCTCGGACGCACGCGGATAGGCCTCGGAAACGGGAATCGGCGGATCGTCCTCGGTCGCAACCCGCCCCTGCGCCACCCGCGCGACGCCCGAGGTGGTAATCAGCGGACGCTTCGTGCCCTCGAGCACGGCGCCCAATGTCTCGATGGCGCGGCGGTCATCCGCGCAGTTCTGGGCGAACCTCGAGAAGTCATGATTGAAGGCGCAGTGGATCACCGCGTCCGCCTGCGCGGCACCGCTCCGCAAGCTGTCGAGATCCTCCAGCGTTCCGTAGTGCACCTCGGCGCCGGCGGCGGCGAGCGCTTCCGCACCGCTGTCGGAACGGGTCATGCCGAGCACCTTGTGGCCGGCGGCAATCAGATCATTGGTGACGGCCGAGCCGACCCAACCGGTGGCTCCAGTGACGAACACGCGCATGAGCAAGTCTCCAGGTTTCGTTGCAGACAAATCTGGAGCACCGCGCTATCATGTTAAAGTAGTGACCTTATCATGGTATAATGGCTAACAGGATGAGCGAACCGCTCGCGCAAGAGAACCTGCTTGGCACCTACCTGAAGGACCGCCGCAGCAAGCTCGATCCGGCGACGTTCGGCTTTCCGCCCGAGCGGCGGCGGACGCCGGGGCTGCGCCGCGAGGAAGTGGCGCAGCGCGCCAATATCAGCGCGACCTGGTACACATGGCTCGAACAGGGCCGCGGCGGCGCGCCGTCGGCCGATGTGCTCGACCGCATCGCGCGTGCGCTGTTGCTGACCGATGTCGAGCGCGAGCATCTGTTCCTGCTCGGCCTCGGCCGCACACCCGAGGTGCGCTATCAGCGAAGCGAAGGCGTCACGCCGCGGCTGCAACGCGTGCTCGATGCGCTGGAGCCGCAGCCTGCCATCATCAGGACCGCGACGTGGGACGTCGTCGCCTGGAATCGGGCCGCGACCGTGATGCTGACCGACTACGGATCGCTGCCGCCGAACCAGCGCAATGTGTTGCGCTTCATGTTCCTCGACCCGCGCGTCCGCGCCGCGCAACCCGACTGGGCCAGCGTGGCGCGCTTCGTCGTCGGCGCCTTCAGGGTCGACGCGGCGCGCGCAGGAGCTGCCGCCGAGGTGCAGCCGTTCGTCGACGAGCTTTGCCGGCTCAGCCCGGAATTTGCGGCGCTGTGGCGCGACAACGACGTGCGCGCCCATGGCGAGGCCGTCAAGCAGCTCCGGCACCCGATCCTGGGCCCGATCAGGTTCGAGTATTCGGCATTCGCCGTCGATGGCCGGCTCGACCTCAGCATGATCGTTTACAATCCTGTCGACCCCGAGGTGAAGGAGAAGATCCGCGCGTTGATGGACGCGACGTCGGCAGCGATCTAATCCCGCGTCGCCGGCGTCGGGCGCCACACCAGGAGCCGCTTCTCCACGACCGTCACCGCCATGTCGATCAGGATGACGAACGCGGACAGCACGAACATGCCGGCGAACACGCCGGCGACATCGAACACGCCTTCGGCCTGCTGGATCAGGTAGCCGAGACCGGCCGCGGAGCCGAGATATTCGCCGACCACCGCGCCGACCACGGCAAAGCCGACCGAGGTGTGCAGCGAGGAGAACATCCATGACAATGCCGACGGCCAGTAGACGTGGCGCATCAGCTGCCGCTCGTTCATGCCGAGCATGCGGCCGTTGTCGAGCACCGTGGTCGGCACTTCCTTGACGCCCTGATAGACGTTGAAGAACACGATGAAGAACACCAGGGTCACGCCGAGCGCGACCTTGGACCAGACGCCGAGCCCGAACCACAGCGCGAAGATCGGCGCCAGCACCACGCGCGGCAGTGCGTTGACCATCTTCACATAGGGATCGAACACCGCGGCGACGCGCGGCTGCCGCGCGAACCAGAAGCCGACCAGGATGCCGCCGGCCGAGCCGATCACGAAGGCGAGGATGGATTCCCACAGCGTGATCGCAAGATGCTTCCAGATCACCCCGGTCGAGAACCATTTGACAATCTGGCTGAAGACGTCGACCGGATTGGAGAAGAAGAACGGCGGCAGCAGCACCTTGCCGAACACCGGCACGGTGGAGAAGAACTGCCACAACGCCAGCGTGACGACGGCGACCAGGACCTGCAGCGACAGCAATGTGATCCGCGACATCAGGCGGCCCCTGCCTGCGTCGACTGCACATAGCCTTTCATCACCTCGTCCTTCAGCACACCCCAGATCTCGCGGTGCAGGGCATGGAAATCCTTCTCCATCCTGATCTCGGCGATGTCGCGCGGCCGCGGCAGCGTAATGCGCCAGTCGCCGATGATGCGGGCGGACGGGCCCGCCGACATGATCACGACGCGGTCGGCCAGCGCGATCGCCTCCTCGAGATCGTGGGTGACGAACAGAACCGCCTTGCGATCGGCGGTCCACAATTCGAGCAGCAGATTGCCCATGATCTGCCGTGTCTGGGCGTCAAGCGGGCCGAATGGCTCGTCCATCAAGAGGATCTTCGGATCGCGGATCAGCACTTGCGCCAGCGCGACGCGCTTGCGCTGGCCGCCCGACAGCATGTGCGGATAGCGGCCCGCGAAGGCGCCGAGCCCGACCGAGGTCAGCCACTTCTGCGCGCGTGCGAGCGCATCAGCGCGCGGCGTGCCCCGGATCTCGAGCCCGATCGCGACATTGTCGATCGCGGTCTTCCAGGGGAACAGTGCATCGGCCTGGAACAGGTAGCCGGCGTCGCGGTTGAGGCCGTTCAGCGGCTTGTCGAAGATCCGCGCCGTTCCTGCGGCGGGCTTCAACAGCCCCGCAGTGACGTTGAGCAGCGTCGACTTCCCGCATCCGGTGGGCCCGACAATGGCGACGAATTCGCCGTGATCAACTGCAAGATTGGCCTGCTCGACCGCGGTATAGACGCGTCCATCCGCCAACCGAAACGCCACCGTCGCACCGTCAAGCGCGACCGCCGTCGGCTCCGTCATCGCCACGATTCCTCCCGAAAATTTCGGAGATGGCTTACCGGTTCGGGCCGGCAAGTTCAACGCAGGAAGATGGCGCAGGCCGTGGTCACGCGGTTTTCAGGCAAATCGGGTTGCGCATTGCAACAACATCGTCGAGGCTGCGGGCCAACGCGGTAGACAAGGAGACAATCATGCGGATCGCAGTGGTAGGCGCCGGAGGCGTCGGCGGCGGCTTTGGCGCGGCGCTGGCGCATGCCGGCGCCGACGTCACCTTCATCGCGCGCGGCACCCACCTCGCCGCCATGCGCAGCGAAGGGCTAAAGGTTCAGGGCGGCCGCGGCGAGACCCATCTGGTCCCGACCCAGGCGACCGACGACCCCGCAAGCGTCGGCCCGGTCGATATCGTGCTGTTCTGCGTCAAGCTGTGGGACGTCGAAAGCGCAGGGCAGCACATCAAGCCCATGGTTGGCCTCGACACCGCGGTGATCCCGCTGCAGAACGGCATCGACGCGCCCGACCGGCTGATCCCGATCCTCGGCCGCAACGCCGTGATGGGCGGCGTGGCGCAGATCTCGGCCTCGATCATCAAGCCCGGCGTGATCAACCAGGTCGGCACCTTCATGCGCATGATCTTCGGCGAGCTCGACGGCCGCATCACGCCACGCGGCAGGGCGCTGCTCGAGCTCTGCCTCAAGGCCGGGTTCGATGCGACGCTGAGCGAGCAGATCAATACCGAGTTGTGGATGAAGTTCGTCGGCCTCGCCACCAATGCCGGCATGACCGCGGTCACCCGGCTACCGATCGGCAGGCTGCGCGACGATCCCGACCTGCGTCCGCTGTTCGTGTCGGCTTGCGAGGAGACCATCGCCGTCGCCCACGCCAATGGCATCAAGCTGCCGCCGGATGCGCTTGCGAAAGTGCTCGATTTTATCGGGCACGCGCCGCCGGCAATGAAGGCATCGATGGCGCTCGATCTCGAGCGCGGCAACCGGCTCGAACTGCCCTGGCTGAACGGCAAGGTGGTCGAGCTCGGCCGCAAGCTCGGCGTGCCGACCCCGACGCACGATTTCCTTTATGCGGTGCTGAAGCCCTATGCGATGGGCACGCCTACGTAGGCAGGCCGCCGCCGGTTACGGCTGCAGCCCCGCTCACGCATGTTGCGGCGGGGCGAGCGTGGCGACCTGATCGGGATGCACCATGATGGCGGTGCCGCCATGTCCATCGCTCGCGGCGACGAAGGTGGATGCCATGTAGTTTCCGAGCAGGGCGATGCTGGCGGCATGAACGCCGTCCGAGACCGTGACCGATCCGCCCGCGCTGTTGCCGGTAAAGCCCACGGTTTGGCCGGCCGCAAAATTGATGTTGGCGAAATCGATCGCGTCGGCGCCCGTCATCCCGGCGACGGTGCCGGAGAAGCCGGCGGGGTCGTCGAGCCTGAGCGTCCCGGAGTCCGACGCAAAGGAGATTTGCGCCGAGCTTGCTGATGGAAGCTCGAGGGTCTGTCCGGCCGGAACGATCGAGGGATCGCTTATCGTGAAGGCGCTAGACCAGGCGCCCCAGACGGTCCCGTCATTGGCCTTGATCCACAGCGTGTCGGTGCCTGATCCGACGTGATACGCAAGCTGGGAGAGCTGCGAGGCCGAGACCATGTTGTCCTGATTTGCTCCGAGCGTGACACCGTTCAGCGTGAAGTAGCCGTTGCCGCCGCCGCTGTTCCAGACATCATACGATGTCGCGGAACTGCCGAACGGATCCGAATAGCTGAACAGCGAGGACACCGCGAAGGTCTGGCCTTGGACGGACAGCGTGCTTGAATTGGTCGGGGTCACGACCGGACCGCTATCGACCGGCGCGGTCACGGTGAAGGCACTCGACCATGCTCCCCAGACGGTGCCGTCATTGGCGCGGACCCACAGCGTGTCCGCTCCCGAACCGGATTGATAGCTCAGCGACGCCAGCTGAGCAGCCGTGACGTAATTGTCCTGGTTGGTCGACAGCGACACTCCGTTCAGAATGAAGTGCCCGCCACCTGCGCCCGTGTCCCAGACATCATATTGAGTCGCAGCGCTGTTGAACGGATCGCTGTAGGTGAACAGCGACGAGACCGCATAGCTCTGGCCGTGGGGCGCGATGACGTTCGACACCGTCTCGACGGGCCCGCTATCGAGCGGCGCGGTCACGGTGAAGGCGCTCGACCATGCCCCCCAGACGGTGCCGTCGTTCGCACGAACCCACAGCGTGTCCGCGCCAGAGCCGGACTGGTAGCTGAGCGACGCCAGTTGGGCGGCCGTGATGTAGTCGCCCTGATTGGCCGACAGCGCCACCCCGTTGAGAACGAAGTGCCCGCCTCCCGTGCCGGTGTTCCAGACGTCGTATTGGGTCGCGGCGCTGTTGAATGGATCACTGTAGGTGAACAGCGACGAGACGGCGTAGCTCTGGCCGTGGGGCGCGACGATGTTCGATACCGTCTCGACGGGACCGCTGTCGACCGGAGCATTGACGGTGAAGGGGCTCGACCACGCCCCCCACACCGTGCCGTCATTGGCGCGGATCCAGAGCGTGTCGATGCCGGAGCCGGATTGATAGCTGAGCGACGCCAGCTGCGCGGCCGTGATGTAATTGTCCTGATTGGCCGACAGCGCCGCGCCGTTCAGAACGAAGTGCCCGCCTCCGGTCCCGGTGTTCCAGACGTCATACTGGGTCGCAGCGCTATTGAACGGATCGCTGTAGGTGAACAGCGACGAGCCCGCATAGCTCTGGCCGTGCGGCGCGATGATGTTCGACACCGTCTCAACGGGCCCGCTGTCGAAGGGCGCATAAACGGTGAAGGCGCTCGACCACGCGCCCCACACCGTGCCGTCATTGGCGCGGATCCAGAGCGTGTCAGTGCCGGAGCCGGATTGATAACTGAGCGACGCCAGCTGCGCGGCCGTGATGTAGTTGTCCTGGTTGGCCGACAGCGCCACCCCGTTCAGAACGAAGTGGCCGCCTCCGGCACCGGTGTCCCAGACGTCATATTGGGTCGCAGCGCTATTGAACGGATCGCTGTAGGTGAACAGCGACGAGCCCGCATAGCTCTGGCCGTGGGGCGCGACGATGTTCGACACCGCCTCGACCGGACCACTGTCGACCGGAGCGGTGACGGTGAAGGAATTCGACCACTGTCCCCACACCGTCGAATCGTTGGCGCGGACCCAGAGCGTGTCCGCGCCCGAGCCCGATTGATAGGTCAATGACGACAGCTGCGCGGCCGTGAGGTAGTTGTCCTGATTGGCGGCAAGCGCCACCCCGTTCAGAACGAAGTGGCCGCCTCCGGTCCCGGCGTTCCAGACATCGTATTCGGTGGCTGCGAGGCCGAACGGGTCGTAATAGGTGAACAGCGACGACCCGGCAAAGCTCTGGCCGTGCGCTGCCGCCACGTTTGCGACCGTCTCGACGGGCCCTTCCGGAGTTGCCGTGAATTGTGTCCAGGCGCTCCAGAGTACGCCATTGAACGCCCGCACCCACAGCTGGTCGCTCGCGGGACCGAACTGATAGGCGATGCTGGACCACTGCGAAGCAGCGACGTCGATCTCGACTCCACTCGCCTGCGCCACTCCGCCCACGGTGAAGTGGCCGTTACCGGTGGAGTCCCAAAGCGCATACTCGGTCACCGGCAGGCCGCCACTCGTCACATAGAAGATGGACGATGCTGCAAGCGAGGTTTGCACGCGGCCGGTGATGTTGGATACGACCACGGTCGGCGCGACATCGACGGCGCCGGAATTGTCGATGACGAAGTCGCCGTCCTCGCTGGCGATCTGGGTGAGCGATACTTCGAATTGCACATCCCAGTTTTGGCCGGGATAGCTGTTGCCCCATGGATTGCGAACGATGAAATTGCCCGTCGCGCTGTCATAGCCCACGACTCCGAAGGCATGATCCGGGACCAGCTGGATCTTTCCGGCGCTGTCATAGGTGTACGGCGACGTCGAAGGAATCTCGAGGATGACGTCATCGTAGCTGGCGAGCGCAGCGATATAGACGGACTTGTTGCTATACCAATTGGACGCGCTGCTCATGTAATAGTTGACGCTGGTCGCGTCGGTCAGATTCTCCAGGACGTCGGTCGGAGGATCCGCGGAGATGTTGTTGTAGCTGTTGACCGCCGGGTGCCCGATCTGCCCGGTTGCACTGAGCTGCGCGTACGCTTTTTCCACCAAGGCGACCCACATTGCAGTGGGTTGCTCATTGTAGTTGTGGGCATAGTCGAGCTCGGTCCCACTGACGATCGGAAACACGCTATTGACGGTTTCCCATGTCTCCTGACCATTGACATAGAAGCGCACGCCGTAGGTGCCGTTTCCGTTGTCCACGATCATGGAACTCATGACCTGGGGATGAAAGACGACGGCGCCGATCAATCCCGACATCAGTTCGCAATCGCCATCGGCTCCCTGACAGATATCGTTGACGGAGGCTGCGCCAGCCGAGGAATACAACGGTCCGACAACCGCGCTGTAGCCCTGCAATGTCCAGCCGTTCGCATCCGGCGGCAAGGTCGGATCCGGAAGATCGGTTCCCAGGAACCACTTTCCGATCAGCTCGGACATCTGCGTCGAGGTCGTGCCGACCTGCAGATTGCCCAGCGTGACATGTACCGTGCTGCCGCCCGTCCAGGTGGCGTTGGCCGGATTCCCATCAACGAGCTGGAGGAAAAGATGTGAGACATAGTCCGATGTGGACAGACCGCTGTTCAGATTGGCCGCAATCATCTGCAGCGAGTTCAGCTCATTCGTGGTCACGCTGCCGCGGCTGGCGACGTCAGCCAGCACGTCATAAGCTTCGGCGTAGGTGAAAACCCCGTCCACCGCAAAGTTCAGCATGTCCGACTTGACGCCGCTGTCGACCAGGGAATTGACCCAGCTTGCAGTCATGGAATTCCTTCGCAAATCTTGACGCGACCAGATTGCCGTCGACCTGGCCGGCCCTGGCGAGATGGCATGCGACCTGTCGGGACGAATCCAGCAATGGAATAGGTAACTATCGCGTTAGTTGTGACCGAATTCGTCTCGCGTGTCGACCTTGCCGAACGCTGCCGTCAACCAACGGAACCCGTATCATCGTGAAGATTCGTTAACGTCCACCTGATACGGCGCCCGCCACCGCGGCCAGCGGCTGGGTGCGGCTCCTCCGAGGCGCGGGTCTTGCGGTGACGTTGGACGTGCCCGGCACTCTCGCTTCAGCGCGCGTGATGCCGGCCGCGGTGCGCCCGGCGCGTCGGGGGCGGCGGCGGCGCGAAAAAGGGATTCTCCGAGCAGATCGCGCTACGGCCCGAGGCGGTGGCTTGGCACTGCGGGATCGAGGTGAAGCTGCAACTGATGTAGTTTCCGCCCAGCCGACCCTCATAAACATGCATGCACACCGGATAATTCGGATCGTAGGCCTGCCCGGCGGCAGGTCCGGCCAGGGCGACCGCTGCTGCGGCGATCGCGAACAGTTTCAGGCGCATCGGTGTCTCCTTCTCGCGACGGGAGGTTCCTCACAATCACCGGAGTTAGTCAACATCGCGGGCGGCGCGACCGCCATACGGACCATCACGGGCAGGCGAAGTGCCGATGGCAAGCTAATTCGCAGGTTGGCGGTGTCGCTTGCGCTGCTCCTTGGGCTGCGTTCTCGGGCCCTTGTAGAAGGGATTGACCGAGCACGTCGCCGATCGTCCCGAGGCCGTTGCCTGACATTGCGGAAGCGACGTGAAGCTGCAATCGATGTACTCGGGCGTCAGCCGGCCGCCATAGACCTCCAAGCATACCGGATAATTCGGATCGTACATTTGCGCGGCGGCTGGCCCGGTGATGCAAACGCCGATGGCGGCGAACAGGTAGAGTTTCAAGCGCATCGCGTGCTCCTCAAGCTTGGTGCAGACCGCCGGGGCCGGCTAGCGCTGTTCGCCGGCCGGCTTGCCGTCGTCCTCGCCCAGACATCGGATCATGAAGGCGGTCGTGTCCCGCGGCAGCACCTGCGCGGCACGCGCCTTGAGGCGGCATTCGAGCTGCGCGATCTGGCGAGCCCGTTGCCGTTCCGACGGCAGTGCTGATTGCCGCAAGCGGCGCAATGTCATCGGCGAGCCGTCCGACTCGAAGCTCAGCTCGTACTTCTTGCCGCCCTGGTCGGTGGCCGCGCAGGTGATGGTGGACACCTGGCGGGTGATGAAGCTTCCGACCTGACGGCAGGAGCCCGTCGACATCTCGACCAGCGGCACCGGCAGTCCATCGACACGCGGACGGTCGCTCGACTTCAGCAACATGCGATCGACCGCGAGCTCGAACAGATTGTCCTGGGTGCGCTCGGTGCTCTCCCCGGAGAACGATACGATGTGGCTCTTGTCGGCGGGATCGTCGAGCACCACGGTGAATTCGGAGCGGCCGCGCAGGGTGTGGA
This sequence comes from Bradyrhizobium sp. UFLA03-84, assembly GCF_002289535.1. Taxonomy (NCBI): domain Bacteria; kingdom Pseudomonadati; phylum Pseudomonadota; class Alphaproteobacteria; order Hyphomicrobiales; family Nitrobacteraceae; genus Bradyrhizobium; species Bradyrhizobium sp. UFLA03-84. The sequence goes on from NZ_NSJY01000018.1 coordinate 73,927, forward strand.
AATAGGCCACCGCCTTGCAGGTGTAGTTGCGGCCGGCGACGGTGACATTGCGGCAGGTGCCGGACATCAATGCATACAGGTCGACGTCGTAGACCGGGCCGGCAGCCACCGCGAGCCCAGGCCAGCAGACGACGGCAACCGCAATCATTTGAGCGAAACGGGAGATCATGCTGAAACGGTCGAGAACACGCTCGTTGGAGAGGCCGATGGCGCAAGGTCGCCGATTTCCGCGGACTGTGCAACGAAGAAGCGGGCCTAAATGTGGAGGCCCCCGCAATCAATCGGGGAACGCCGGGCTAGCCGTGCTGAAAGGCCGCGGCCCTCCTGCCCTGCGTCAGATTTGCGGGCCCGACAGTGTGACCTCGCGCTCCGCGCGGAACACGTTGCTGTAGAGATTTGCGATCCACTGACGGCCGCTTGCCGTCATGTTCAGGCAGTTGATGGCGCCCTGGATGTGCGGCGCAACCATATTCCAGTAGAATTGCGGGTAGCGGTCGACGATATCAGCCGGCGATTCATAGCCGAGCTGGCGGTTGATGCCGACTTCCTCGAACTCGTGATAGAGCGCGTTGGCTTTCCTGATGTAGTTGGGGTCGCCGAGTTGCCCGATGAAATCGGCGGCCCGGACGATCGCCGCCTCGTCGTCATATTGCTGGCCTTCGGGCGATGGAAACCGCGTGCCCTCGATGTTGCGCGCGACGCGCTCGCGATCGAGCGGCAGCACGGCCTCGAGCCTGTCGAGCACATACAGCTTCGAGCGGTCGACGTGGTACGGCATCAGGCCGGCATCCGACGAGCCGCGCGGCAGCACCACCTTGTTGCCCGCGGCATCGATGACGTAGCCATCCGGTCCATCGCCCTTCAGCAGGCCGCGCACATAGCCGATGTCGTGGGTCAGGCAGGCGATGATCGTGTGGGTGTAGTCTTCCGCGGTGACGTGGGTGTGCAGCGCGCGGCCGCGGATGATGTCATGCCCGGCGAGCGTGACCAGCATCGTGTGCTCGACATTGTGATAGAGCGCATCGCTGTTGCCGATGCATTCCAGCGCAATACGCGCGGCAGCTGGCAGGAGTTCGCCAAAGCGTGCCTGCGAGGCCCCGAAGGTGCGGCTGACATGGGTGGCGAGAAACTTCTCCAAAGCACCTGCCGCCAACTCAGGTAACGTCATCATCGATGCAGCCCCCGACCGCGCAACGTTCCTCACTCGCCCCGATCTCACGTCGTAGTTGGGGAGCAATTATAGCGTATCTGCGGGCGTGCGGCTACGCGCTGGCGAACGCGTGATTCGTTCAGCCGTACTTTCCCGGTCTTGCCGGCTGCGGCACCAAAGTCGCTGATAATGGCATGAACCGTGCATGATTCGGTTCAGACCGGGTTAATCCTACGGATAAACACCATCATGCTCGTTACGCTCGTCGCCATCCTCTGCAATGCTCAGCTCTGCATGGAAAAGGTCGTCACCAACAGCGACCAGTCCGGCATCACCATGGGCGCCTGCGCCGTGAATGCCCAAATCGGCATCGCCGACTGGCTCGCCAAGGGGCCGTATCACGATTGGCGCTTGCAGAGCTATAAGTGCATCATGGGCAAATACGTACCCAAGAACGAAGTGTGATGTGTGCTCACAGCCCCCGAAGGGGCTGACCAGCTTCATCTGCCCAACTGGAACGGCCTGCGAAACCGCGTGATGCAGGCGCGTGCACCTCGAGTCAAAGTCCATTTTATGGGCTATCACTGTCGTCCGCGATGGTGAGAGACGTGAGGTCGCCCAGGAATGGCCAGAGAATGCCCGCAACGCCGCTGATTGCCTACGCGCGTGTCGGCAAGAGTTTTGACAATGGTCGCGTGGTGGCGGTTGACGACGTCTCGCTTGACGTCGCCGAGGGTGAATTCCTGGCTGTTGTCGGCGGCTCGGGCTCCGGCAAGACGACGCTGCTCAGGCTGGCCAACCGCCTGATCGAAGCCGACCGCGGCCGGATCTCCGTCGAGGGCGAAGACGTCAGCCGCATCGATCCGATCCTGCTGCGGCGCCGCATCGGCTATGTTTTCCAGAGCGGCGGACTGTTTCCGCATCTTTCCGTCGCCGGCAACATCGGCATCACGCCAAGACTGCTCGGCTGGCCGCAGGCGGAGATCGCAGCGCGGGTCGACGAGCTGCTCGATCTCGTGCGGCTCGATCGCTCACAATATCGCGACCGCCTGCCGCACGAGCTCTCCGGCGGCCAGCGCCAGCGCGTCGGCGTCGCGCGTGCGCTGGCTGCGAAGCCGCGCATCGTGCTGATGGACGAGCCGTTCGGCGCGCTCGATCCGCTGACCCGCGACGCGCTCGGCGACGACTATCGAACGCTGCACCGCGAACTCGGCCTGACCACGGTCATGATCACCCACGACATGACCGAGGCGCTGCTGCTGGCCGATCGCGTCGCTGTCATGCATGGCGGCAGGTTGCTCGCGCTGGGCACTGCTGCGGAGCTTGCGGTCAGCACCGACGCCTATGTCGGCGAACTCTTGCGGACGCCGCGGCGACAGGCCGAGCGGCTCGGCGCATTGCTGCCGCGGGACGCCACCGCATGAGTGATCCACGCTGGAGCGAGGCGCTCGCGCATCTGCCCGACTATCTTGGCAACCATGTCCGGGTGAGCGTCGCCGCGCTGGCGCTCGGGCTCCTGATCAGCCTGCCGCTTGCGATCATCGCCCGCAACCGGCCGGTGCTGCGCGGCGCGCTGCTCGGGCTTGCCAGCATCGTGCAGACCGTGCCGGGCCTGGCGCTGCTCGCGCTGTTCTATCCGCTGTTGCTGGCGCTCGCGGCGCTGACCGCAGCATGGCTCGGTTTCAGTTTTTCCGCCTTCGGCTTCCTGCCAGCAGTGCTGGCGCTCGCGCTCTATTCGATGCTGCCGGTGCTGCGCAACACCATCACCGGCCTGTCGGGCGTCGATCCGGCGGTGCTGGAGGCCGCGCAAGGCGTCGGCATGACGCCGCGGCAATCGCTCATGATGGTGGAGCTGCCGCTGGCACTGCCGGTGATGATGGCGGGGATCCGCACCGCCGCGGTGTGGGTGATCGGCACCGCGACGCTGTCGACGCCGATCGGCCAGACCAGCCTCGGCAACTACATCTTCGCCGGTCTGCAAACCCAGAACTGGGTGTTCGTGCTGTTCGGCTGCTTTGCCGCCGCCGTGCTCGCGCTGGTCGTCGACCAGTTGCTGGCGCTGATCGAAAACGGGCTGCGCAATCGCAGCCGCGTCCGCACCGCGCTCGGCGGGCTCGGCATTGCCGCGCTGATCGCGGCGACGCTGGTTCCGGCGTTTGCGCGCCAGCAGGCGCGCTACGTGGTCGGCGCCAAGACGTTCACCGAACAATACGTCCTGTCGGCGCTGCTGGCGCAGCGGCTGCAAGCGGCCGGACTGCCGACGACGATGCGCGCCGGGCTCGGCTCCAACGTGATCTTCGATGCGCTCGCAGCCGGCGATATCGACGTCTATGTCGACTATTCCGGCACGCTGTGGGCCAATCAGTTCCACCATAGCGACATCAGGCCCCGCGCCGAGCTCCTGAGCGAGCTGAAGACGACGCTGGGCAAGCAGGACATCACGCTGTTCGGCGAGCTCGGCTTCGAGAATGCCTATGCGCTGGTGATGCCGAAGAGCCGCGCCGATCAGCTCGGCATCCATACGATCGCCGACCTCGCCTCACACGCCGCGACGATGTCGATCGCCGGCGACTACGAATTCTTCTCGCGGCCGGAATGGGCCGGCATCCAGAAAGCCTATGGGCTGTCATTCCGCGCCCAGCGCACGATGCAGCCGGATTTCATGTATGCCGCGGTCGCCTCCGGCGAGGTCGACGTCATCGCCGGCTACACCAGCGACGGGCTGATCGCGAAATACGGCCTGGTGACGCTCGCGGACGACAGGCACGCCATTCCGCCCTACGACGCCATCGTGCTGCTGTCGCCGAAGCGGCGCGACGACGAGGCCCTCAAGGCGGCGCTGCGGCCGCTGCTCGGCAAGATCGACATCGCCGCAATGCGCGAGGCGAACCTGAGCGCATCGGGCAACGATGCATCATCGTCGCCCGACGCCGTGGCGCGCTGGCTGTGGGAGAAGGTCCGGCCGCGCTGAGCGGCCTTGCGTCTTATGCCCTCACCTCCTGCCGCTGGAACAGGACGTAGCCCGCGACGAACAGCACGATGGTGCAGGCGATCAGGCCGACCGTCTGCGGCCAGGCGATCATCACGCTCTGACCGAACGGCAGCGGCGCGCCCATCACCGCGCCGCGGATCTGGTCGAGGAACACCGGGCCGAGCGTGCGCGTGGTCGGCGACAGCACCGCCAGCATCGCCTCGCCGAACAGATCGTTGGGCGAGAAGCGCTGCAGCAGCTGGGTCCAGATCGCGGTGCCCGGCGTATCGAGGCCGAGCGCGGCAAAGCGCGGATCGGGCGGCACGATGGCCTGCGCGATCGCCGGCGCCAGCATCGGCCACAGCACGGTGAGGAACAGCCAGATGCCGAGCGCCACCAATGCCGCGGTCGCCGGTGAGCGGAACACGATCGAGAGCAGCATCGCGAGCGACAGCCAGACCCCGGCATAGAAGATCGCGATCACCAGGAAGGCGAGCGAGCGGGCGATCTCCTCGCCGCCCGGCGGCACCCCGAGGAAGATCAGGCCGAGACCGATCACCAACAGCCACAGCGCGGTCAGGCTGATCGCGATGGTGGCGAGCCCGGCGAGATATTTGCCGAGCAGCAGCGCGTCGCGATAGATCGGCTGCGCCAGGATCCGCGACAGCGTCCGGCGGTTGTGCTCGCTGTTGATCAGGTCGAAGCCGAGCCCGATCGCCATCAGCGGGATCAGGAAGCCGAGGATGGCGACAAAGGACGGCAGCGGCGCCTGGCTCACTGTGAACAGCCGCAGCAGCAGGAACGGATCCTCCGCCGTGTTCTGACGCAGCGCCGTGATCGCTTCGTAGAGCGCCGCCATCGCGGTCAACACGATCAAGAGCTCGAGCATCAGCATGCGGACACTGGAGATGTTGTCCGACAGCTCCTTGACGAAGACGGCCCCGACGCCCTGGAATGCTGAACCTTCACGCCGCATCGCGCACGCCTCCTGACTGGGGGACCTGGAAGCAACGAGCGTAGATCGCCTCTAGGCTCGGCTCGTCGACCGAGAGCCGCCGCAGCGCGCCGTTGGCCGCGACCACCGCGCGCGCGGCGTCGGCCCGGACGTCGCGGTCGGCGGTCATTCGGAAGCGGTCGTCGGCGAGCGTCTCGACGTTGCCGACGCCCGGGATCGCTGCAAGCCGCCGGGCGATACCCGCGCCGTCGGCCTCGACCTCGACGACGAAGCCCGCGCCCAGCACCTGGACCGAGAGCTCGGCCACCGAGCCCATCATCGCGATCTTCCCGGCGCGGAACAGCGCGACACGGTCGCAGACCCGCTGCACCTGGTCGAGCATGTGCGACGACAACAATACGGTGACGCCTTCGGCCTTCAATTCCCGGATCAGGTCGAGGAATTCGATCGTCGCCTGCGGGTCGAGACCCGAGGTCGGCTCGTCGAGGATCGCGATCTCGGCGCGCTTGACGATGATCTCGGCGAGCCCGAGCCGCTGCCGCATGCCGCGCGAGAAGGTCGCAACCCGCTTGTCGGCGACGTCGAGCAGACGCACCCGAGTGAGCGCCGCCGCGATCCGGCGCGACCGCTCGGCCATCCCGAGCCCCATCAGCTTGGCGGCGTAAGCAAGGTTCTCCACCGCGGTCAGATGGTCGTAGAAGCCGACGGCGTCGGGCAGATAGCCGACCCGCCGCTTGACCTGCAGCGGCTGTCGCGCGGGATCGAAGCCGAGCACGGCGACCCGGCCGGCCGAGATCTCGGTGAGGCCGAGCATCATCAGGATGGTCGTGGTCTTGCCGGCGCCGTTCGGGCCGAGCAGCCCGAACACCTCGCCCTTGGCGATATCGAAGTTGATCGCGTCGACGACACTGGTCTTGCCGTAGCGCTTGGTGAGGTCGCGCGCTGCGATGACGGCCTCCGGCCGCTTTGCGGCGCTGTTGTTCTGCTGTTCGCTCATCGCCGTCCGAACCTCGCAACGGCGCCCAGCATCAACAGCAGCGCGACGCCGATCACCCCGGCTCCGGCCATGCCCCAGACGGTGGACGTGCTCACGGTGACGCGGAACTGGCTCGACGCCGTCTCGCCGCGCGAGGTGGCACGCATCGCGAGCTGGTAGTCGCCGGCGAGCGACTTGTCGCTCGGCGTCACCAACGCCTGCACCTCGGTATCCTTGCCGGGCACCAGCCGCTCGATCTTGGCGGGCTGGAACGTGACCTTCCAGCCGCTCGGTGCCGTCGCGGAGAGATCGATATTGTCGGCCGGCGCGGTGCCGCTGTTGGTGACCACGACCGGGATCGTGCTCTGCTCGGCGGCGACCGCACGCGCACTGAGCAGGCCGTCACGGCCGGAGAGCTGCAGCTGCGGCTGGCCGGCAACGTCGAGCGCCACCTCGGTCTGCGCGCTCGCATCCTCGGCATTGACCTTGACCTTGACCGGGAAATGCCCGGCATCGATCGCGCTCGGCGGCCGCACCTTGAGCTTGATGTCCTTGGACTGCCCGGCATCGATCGGAATCGAGGACAATTCCTGGGTGCCGTAGGCCTCGGTGAACGAGGTCTCGAAGTTCTGCGGCGCCGCCGCGGCGAAGCTTGCCACGAGGTTGCGGCCAGAGTCGTTCTTGATGGTCAGCGTGTATTCGAAGTTCGATTTCGGGCTGCCGCGCAATTCGGGAAGCTTCGAGGACACCGTCAGTTTTGCCGGCAATTCCTTGGCGAGCGCGACCACGATCGGCAATGTTGCTTCGCTGCCCTGCCCTTCGGCCTTCACCGTCAGGGTCTGCTCGGCGAGCGAGGCGTTGGCGGGCACATCGAGCCGAAGCTGCAGCGGCACGCTTGAATCGGGCGCGGGCATCGCGGCCGCAACGGGCTGGCCACCGCCGAGCAACGTCGCGGTCCAGCCGCTCGGCACGCCTTCGACCGAGAGCTTGTAGCGCTGCGGACCGAGATCGTAATTCTGCAGACGCAGCGAGATGTTGGAGGTGGTGCCGGGCCTGACGGTGACGGCCGGATAGTCCGTCATCATGTAGAGCCCCTTGATATCGTGAGGCGGCTCTGCGGCATAGGCTGAGGGAACGGCAAGGGGAACAGCAAGTCCGAAGGCGGCAACAAGGCGCGCAACATCGAGCGCTCGCATGGGCAAACACTCCTGCAAGAAGGGCGGGATTGGTTGATTTGACGCTGCGCGCTGATGAACACCGTGGCAGCGGCGCGACCGATCATCGATCCAATCGTGACGAAATCTCGGCGAGGCAATTACAAATGAGTAATGCTGGCTACTTCGCGCAGCCGACCTTCGTCTAACGACGTTAGTCTAGAGTCCCTTGATAATCCCCGCGTCGATCAACAGGCGGTTGAAGCGGCGCGCCTCTGCGCCATCCCTGCAGGAATAGAACAGGCCATTGCAGCGAAGCATGATCGCCTTCTGCTCCTCGAACGAGGGATCGAGCGGAATGCCCGCGGCTTCCTGAATCACCAGCGGCAGATAGGCGGCATCGATCGTGTCCATCACCGCGGGGCTCTTCACCGGCTCGAAGTTGACGGCATCGATCGCGTAATATGTCGCGTAGTAGCGCGGATCGTAGTCCATCAGCTTCTTGCCGATGCCGGCTTCGTCGAGCTCGGGATCGAGCAGCTGCGGGGAGAACTCCGGCTGATGATCGCCGTAGCGCACGATCAGGAACGGCTGCGCCGGAAACTTCTTCTTCAGCGCCGCGACGAAGCCGGCATAGTCGTTGGCGCTCATCGCCTGCCGGCGCAGATATTCGTCGACCGACGGCGCGTTGCCCGGCCGCTTCCATCCCGGCAGCAGGTCCGGACGGAATCTTGTCTCCCACGGGAAATGATTGGCGGCGAGATAGACGAAAGTGAACAGCGGCGCGCTGAGCGTCTTCTGCTCGGCCATCAGCTTCAGCGCCTTGTCGTAGAAGAAGCTGTCGGGCTCGACGTCCTTCGCATGCAGATCATGCGCGTCGTAGAAATGCTGGATGCCGGTGGTGGTCTGGAAGCTGCGCGCACTCATGAAGGCGCCGAACGCCGGATACAGCGACAGCGTGTCGTAGCCGCAGCGGCGCAGCGCCAGCGGCAGGCCGCGTTCGACCCGGCCCGAGGCGATGCGGGTGACGAAATAGGAGAACCGGCCGAACGAGCGCGACGACAATCCGGCCAGCACGTTGTACTCGGTGAACCAGCTCGGCCCGCCATTGCTCTCGGCGAGGAATTTGCGCTCGACGCCGTCATAGGACTTGAACTGGCTGCCATAGCCGGGCGGGACCTTGACGCCGGGTGCGGTACGGATGTCGAAGCTCGATTCATCATGGATCATGATGATGTTCGGCCGCCGCCCGGCGGGATGGCAGGCATCGACCGGAGGTATCTTGAGCTGGTCGCTCGCGGAAGGATCCGACTCCATGAAGCCGTAGGCGACGAAGTCGGACGCCGCGGTGACGGCGGAGCGCGCGAATTTTGACAGATAGCCATCGTCGTAATAGCCGCGCCAGGCTTCATCAGGCCAGGCAAAGGCATAGCCCGAGAGCGCCGCGGTGCAGGCAAGGCAGGCGGCCGCGGCCGGCAGGCGGCGGATGCGGAACGGATCGAGCCACCACAGCGCGTACATCAAGGGCAGCGTGACCAGGCCGGCGCCGATGATCGACCAGCGCAGGTTCGGAAAGATCGTGAGCAGGAACGCCGCGGTGTCGCGATCGATCACCATCAGGTCGACGAAGTTCGCGGTCATCTGCACCACGTCGTGCTTGAACCGCGACAGCAGCACCAGCACCACGACCAGCGTCAGTGACAGCGCGCTCGACAGCGCCGGCTTGCGCAGCAGCGTGATGAACAGGAAGTTGAGGATTCCCCAGGTGAGCAGGAAGCACAGCCGCGAGCCGAAATCGGTTTCGGTCCGCAGCATCAGGATCAGCGCGCCGAGATGCGGCGCGGCCACCGCCATCAACCGCCAGACGCCGATCGCGGCGAGACCGCCGGCCAGTGCGGCAACCGAGGAATTTTGCTGAGGCGCGGGCGCCATGGACGGGACGCAATACAACCCGGCGCAATGCCACGGCCTTGACTGGCAACGGCCAGGAGGCACACGGCACAGCCGGTGTCTGCGCCGTGTCATAAAATCGTAATTGAATCGTCATGAACGCGCAATGAATTTGCCCGCCCTGCCGCCGCGGCGCGCCTCAGACCTTGGCCGCAGGCGCCGCGGGCCTTGCGATGCCCGCGATGAAGAGGTCGAGGATGTCGGCGGCCATCCGCTCGGCATCCGCTTCGCCGACGCCCCAGCGCGGCAAATGGCCGTCGATGTGCATCCGCGCGAAACCATAGACCAGCGCGCGGCCGGCGATCTGGACTTGCTTCAGATCACGCATCCCGAGCTGACCGGCGGAAGATGCCTCCGCCAGCAGGCGCTCGGTCAGGCCGATCAACTCGGCATTGTCGCTGGACACTGCAGCCGAGCGGTCGTGGTCGAAGAAGCGGCGGCTGGAGATGATCTCGAAATGGGTCGGGTTGTTCATGGCCCAGCGCAGGTAGGCGATCCCGAGGCAGCGGAAGCGGCCGAGCGGATCGCCAGCCGGCGCGTCAGTCAGCGCGGCCTCGATCTCGGCGCGGAAGCGGCGCTGCGCCTCCTCGGCCACCGCGTTCATCAGGGCATCCCGGCTCGGGAAATGCCGGAACGGCGCCCCCGGCGAAACCCCGGCGCGGCGGGCGGCCTCGCGCACGCTGACCGCCTCCGGCCCGCCCTCGCCGACCAGTTGCATGGCGGCATCGATCAGCACCCGGCGCAGGTCGCCGTGATGGTAGGGCCTGGGCGCCGGCGCCCGCGCTGGACGCGGCTTGGCGGGCCGGCGACCGGAAGGCGGGGTTTTGGCGGGGCGGCGCATGGCGCTTTAGCTTTTTGTTTGAGCATGACCTTTGCCGGAAAACCGCTTCGCACTTTTCCGGATCATGCTCTCTAGCATCACCCACTCGTGAATGTAAGCACCGATTACAACGGTTGACCGCGCGTGATCGCGAAATGTAACTGGTGATTACATAGACATCGGGAGGCACGACATGACGACGCGTCGAAACTGGTTCGAGGGCTGGCGGCTGTTCGGCCTGCTCACGCTGACCCTGATCGGGCTTTCGATCTGGATCGCCGCGATGCGGCAGTTCGAGGTCGAGGGCGTGCGGATGGTGATCCGCTTCACGGCACGGACCTCGCTGCTGTTGTTCTGCCTCGCCTTCTCCGCCGCGGCGCTGGCGCGGCTCTGGCCGGGCGCCTGGACGCACTGGCAGCGCCGCAACCGCCGTTATCTCGGCGTCACCTTCGCCGCCTCGCACGCCATCCATGCGGTCGCAATCGCCGCGTTCGCGATGCTCGATCCGGCCGGTTTCGCGGCCGCGACCTCCATCGTCTCCTACATCTTCGGCGGCATCGGGTATCTCGTCATCATCGCGCTGACCGCGACATCGTTCGATCGCACGGCCGCGCTGCTCGGTACACGCGCCTGGCGTAGGCTGCATCTGATCGGCGGCTACTATCTGCTGCTGCAGTTCACGGTCTCGTTCGGCAAGCGGATCCCGGAGATGCCGCTCTACGCGCTGTTTCTCGTGCCGCTCGCCGTGGTGTTCGCGCTCAGGATGATCAGCACGGCAGCGCGGCCCGCGCCGCATCAGGCGCAAGCGGGCTGAGGTCGGTCCAGCTCACACCAGATGAAACTTGCGGCCGAGTTGGCGGTGAACCGACAGCACTGCGCGATCGACGTCGCTGATCAGGCTGTCGCCGAGCACGACGTTCGGAATCTCCCAGTTGCGCCCGATCTGCGCATCAGGGAGCGCTGTGACCGCCGGCACGCGCGCAGTCTCGCAGCCGGGCTGGGCGCGCAGCGCCTCCTCCGCAAGCTGGGTCAATTCGTCCTGGCTCTTTCCATCGGTCATGACCGCGGTCCTGACTCCGGAAGATGGCTCACTGATGGCCGAGATTCTCCAGTTCCTTGGCGCGGGCTTCGGTCATGCTGCGCATGCATTCGCCGGCATCGAGCCGGGCAATGGTGCCCTCGCCGAGGTCGTAATACAGACAGTTGGCGTCACGGTACTGGATCCATAGCCGCTGCGCGGTGCGCAACTGCTCGCGCTGCTTGTCGCCGGCGGCATCCTTGAGCGCCTGCTGATAGGCGACGTTCATCCGCTTGTCCCATTGCGCGGTCTTGGCCTTTAGGCACTCGACCATCTGATAAGTGCTGCCGTCGCAGGACGGTTCGGGATCGCCTTGGTCGCCGGCCCGGGCCGAGGACGCGGCGATGATGAAAGCGGCCGCCATCAGGAGAGCGAGGCTCGACGCGCCTGTCGTGAGAGCCGATTTCATGCCGTCTTCCCTTTCGTTCGATATTGCCGGCGGACCTTACATGAGTGCAGCCGCGGCGCATCCCGTTCATTCGCAGCGCGCTGGCGTTCCCGGCCCACGCAGGATATTTCATGGGCATGGAGGGACCATGCGGCGCAACCTGACGCCTGCGATCGTTCTGGCCGCGTTCGGCCTGCTCGTCGGCGGGCTGTTTCGCTATGCCTTCGATCAGCCCAACGAAGCGTCCGTCGCGAACTATCTGCGCAGCGCCGTCGAGGGCGCCGTCATCACCCTGATCCTCTGGGGCTCGCACCTTTATCTCGTCGCGCGTGGCAGCTGGCTGCGGCAGCGGCCGCTCATTGTCGAGCTGATTGCGCGCTCCGTGATCCTGGCCATCACTGTCGCGGTTGCAGCGATCGTGCTGGAGGTCGCGCTCAACGGACATGGGCTCGAGGCGAAGTGGTTTCGCGAAACCTTCTTCAAGATCATCGGCGTCGCGCTGCTGCTCTCGATCCCTATCACCGCAATCTACGAGCTGGTCCGGATGATCGGCGGACGCACCCTGCTTAATGTCATGCTCGGACGCTATCGCCACCCGGTGCGCGAGGACCGCGTGCTGCTGTTTCTCGACCTGATCGGCTCGACGACGCTGGCGGAACAGATGGGCGAGCTGCGCGTGCAGGAGCTGTTGACGCGCTTCTTCTTCGACATCGACGGGCCGATCGTGGCGCACGGCGGTGAGGTTCATGCCTATGTGGGCGACGAAGTGATCGTGACCTGGCCGGCTAGTGCCGGTGCGCCATCCCGGCGCCCGCTCGATTGCGTATTCGCCATCGAAAAACGTCTCGCCAAGCGGGCCGATCACTATCGCAAGGCGTTCGGCGTGGTGCCGACGTTTCGTGCCGGGATGCATGCAGGGCCGGTCGTCATCGCCGAATGCGGGGACTCTCGGCGACAGATCGCCTATTTCGGCGACACCGTGAACGTCACGGCGCGGCTGCAAGCGCATTGCAAGGAGGCAGGCAGGCCGCTGCTGATCTCGGGCGAATTGCGTCGCCTGCTGCCTCTGACCTTGATCTTGCCGTCGAGCCGCTCGGCTCGACGCAATTGCGCGGGCGCGCCGCATCGATCGAGGTCTTCGCGGTCGCGCGGCACGCAACATCCTAAACAATTCCTTACACTGCACCGGCACCGGCTTCCGTTGGGCCGAAAGCACGAATTTGATCAAGTCTGGTCGCGGCCCGTTAAGGATGGCAATGGACCCGTATTTGCACCGGGTTCCACCTTAACGCAGGTGTAAGATCGCTAGCGATATCGTGCAGTCCGTTGTCATCCAAGAAAAACAAGGTTGCCCATCGATGGCGCAACAGGCGTCACAATCGATTATTGCCGAACTCGAAGATGCGGTCCGGGACGGGACATCGGCCAAGCGCGTGCAGACGCTGCGGCAGGTCACCGATCTGTTCCTGAACGACGGCGACCGCCTCAACGATGAACAGGTCAAGGTGTTCGACGACGTGCTCTGCCTGCTCGTCGCGCGCGTCGAGACGCGTGCGCGGGCCGAGCTCAGCAAGCGGCTCGCGCCGCTCGACTATGCGCCGTTTGATGTGATTCACCATCTAGCCTGGGACGACGATATCGGCGTCGCCGGCGAGGTGTTGACCCACTCCAGCCGCCTCTCAAACGCCGCACTGCGCGAGATCGCCAGCAGCAAGGGACAGGACCATCTGTTCGCGATCTCGGCGCGGGAAAACCTGCCCGCATTCGTCACCGACGTGATCATCGACCGCGGCGAGGACCGGGTGATCCGGCGCCTCGCCAAGAACGCCGGCGCTGAGTTCTCCGACAACGGCTATTCCGCGATCGTCGCCCGCGCCGAAGGCGACGACGAGCTGGTCGAGATCCTCGGACTGCGCATCGATATTCCGGCCAAGCTGCTGCGCGACCTGCTGCAGCGCGCCAAGGACACCGTGCGCGCCCGCCTGCTCGCGATCGCATCGCCCCGCGCGCGCGAGGAGATCAGCCAGGTGCTGAACGACATCGCGCAGGAAGAGGCCGCCGCCCCGCGCCGCAACTACGGCATCGCCGAAGAGCTGGTGAAGCTGATGAAGCAGCTCAACGAGCTCGACGATGCGGCGGTGTACAAGTTCGCCGAGGACGGCAAGTTCGACGAGGTCACGGTCGCGCTCGCCGTGCTCAACGACATGCCGATCGCGATGATCGAGCGCCTGGTGCTCGGGCTGCGCTCCGACCTGCTCCTGATCCCGTGCCGTTCGGCAAAGCTGAACTGGCCGACAGTCGAAACCATCCTGCGCAAGCGGCCGCTGCCGCACCCGATCGACCATGCGACGCTCGAGATCGCGCAACGCGACTACCGCCGACTGTCGCTGGAAACCGCCCAGCGCACGGTGCGGTTCTGGCAGCTGCACAACCGGATCGAGAAGCAGCCGATGGCAGCCGGCTAGCGACCGCCAGCGTTATTCGCAGATAAGGAAAAAGGGTGTGCAGTTTGACTGCCCACCCTTTTTTATCGTCGATGCGCAGCGTGGGTTAGCCGCAGGCGTAACCCACCCCGCAAGACCGCACTTAGTTCTTGCTCTTGTCGACCAGCGCGCCCTTCTTGATCCAGGGCATCATGTCGCGCAGCTTGGCGCCGACTTCCTCGATCGGGTGCTGGGCGAGCTTGGCGCGGGTCGCCTTGAACGAGGTCTGGTTGACCTTGTTCTCGAGCATCCAGTCGCGGGCGAACTTGCCGCCCTGGATGTCGGCGAGCACGCGCTTCATCTCCGCCTTGGTCTCGGCCGTGACGATGCGCGGACCGGTGACGTACTCGCCGTATTCGGCGGTGTTGGAGATCGAGTAGTTCATGTTGGCGATGCCGCCTTCATAGATCAGGTCGACGATCAGCTTCACTTCGTGCAGGCACTCGAAATAGGCCATCTCCGGCGCGTAGCCGGCCTCGACCAGGGTCTCGTAGCCGCCCTTGATCAGCTCGACCAGGCCGCCGCAGAGCACCACCTGCTCGCCGAACAGGTCGGTCTCACACTCTTCCTTGAAGGTGGTCTCGATGATGCCGGCACGGCCGCCGCCGATCGCCGAGGCATAGCTGAGGCCGAGGTCATGGGCGTTGCCCGACGAATCCTTGGCGATCGCGATCAGGCAGGGCACGCCGCCGCCGCGCTGATATTCCGAGCGCACGGTGTGGCCGGGGCCCTTCGGCGCGATCATCAGCACGTCGAGGTCGGCGCGCGGATCGAGCAGGTTGAAGTGCACGTTGAGGCCGTGGGCGAACACGAGCGCCGCGCCCTTCTTCATGTTGTCGTGCAGGTGCTCGCGATAGATGTCGCCCTGCAGCTCGTCGGGGGTCAGCATCATGACGAGGTCGGCCCACTTGGCGGCTTCGGCGACTTCCATCACCTTGAAGCCGGCGTTCTCGGCCTTCTTGGCCGAGGCCGAACCCTTGCGCAGCGCGATCGCCACTTCCTTGACGCCGGAATCCTTCAGGTTGAGCGCGTGGGCGTGGCCCTGGCTGCCGTAGCCGACGATGGCGACCTTTTTGCCCTTGATCAGGTTCAGGTCGGCATCGCGATCGTAGTAAACTCGCATCGTGGTTTCCTCGTTTGAAGGGGGCCAAAATCGGCCGATGAATCAGGCTTTCGGAAGGTCAGAACCGCCGGGCGCCCGCGAATTTCCGGCGTTGTCTAGAGCATTTTTCCCCTCAGGGGAAACCCTCATCTCGCATGGCGCGGTGCGGCATCATGCGTCCATGAAGACCGGGTAGAGCGAGGCCAGCAGCAGGATGGCCATGACGACATTGAAGGCACGGATCGCCCGGGGCGAGGTCAGGACCGGCCTCAGCGCGGTGCCGAACAGGGCCCAGACGATGCAGGACACCGTCCCCAGGATCAGGCTGAGGCCGACCTGGATCGCGATGTTCCAGGGAAAGGCGGCAATCGCCGCATAGGCCGTGATGGTGCCGATCACCATCACCCAACCCTTGGCATTGATCCACTGGAACATGGCCGCGCCCCAGAAGGTCATCGGGCCGCGGCCAGGGCCATCATCCTTGTCCGCCGAGAGCGGCTCGGCCATGGCGATGACCGCGGCGAGATAGACCAGGTAGGCGACGCCGCCATATTTGAGGATGGTCTGCAGCACCGGATAGGCGATGAAGACGGCCCCGAGCCCGACGCCGACCGCGCCGACCATGAAGGCGAAACCGACCGTGATGCCGGCGATGTGGGGCACCGTGCGGCGGAAGCCGTAGGTCAGCCCCGACGACAGCAGCATGATGTTGTTGGGGCCCGGGGTGAAGAACATCACGACGGCAAACACGACAAAGGCGAACAGCAGCGAGTTCGACATGGTGCCTCACGCGACTTTCGGCAGAGCTTTTGGGCGCTTCGACAGCAGCATCACCGCGATGCCGCCGATCACGGTGAGCATGCCGGCGAGCCGCAGCGGCCCGAACGTCTCGCCGAACACGATGCTGGAGGCGGCGGAGCCGACGAACGGCACCAGCAGCGCGAACGGCACCACCTGCGCGGCCGGGTAATCCCGGAGCAGCCGGCCCCACAGCCAGTAGGCGATGCTGGTCGAGATGCCGCCGAGGCAGAGCACGCAGACGAGCCCGGTCAGCGACATGTGGCTCAGCGCCTGCCAGGTCGGCTGCGGCCCGTTGCTGATCAGGGTCAGCACCGCCAGCGGCACCGCGGCCGACAGGCACAGCCAGGCGAACAGGTCGAACATCGGCGCGCCCTGCGCCTGCCGCAGCAGGAGATTGCCGATCGCAAAGCTGATCGGACAGATCATCAGAATGCTAAACGCGGCGACGCTGAAGTCGTAGCCGACCGTGCCGCAGATCATCAACAGGCCGAGCGCGGCGATCGCGACGCCGATCGCCTGCGGCCGCGTCGGCATCTCGCCGAAGGCGATCGCGGCGAACGCGATCGTGAACAGCGCCTGGCTCTGCACCACCACGCTGGAAAGTCCGACCGGGACGCCATGCGCGATCGCAAAGGCCTGGGCGAGGAACTGGCCAAGGAACAGCGTGGAGCTGATCGCGATCAACAGCGGCCAGGGGACATCGGGCTTGCGCAGGAACAGGCAGGGCAACGCGGCGATGGCGAAGCGCAGCGTCGTCATGAGCTCCGGCGAGAACTCATTGAGCGCGATCCGGCTTGCGACGAACGCAAGCCCCCAGATCACCGCAACCATGACGGCGATGCCAACATCGGCCGGCTTCATTGTTCTTCTTCTTTGGTTTCGTTCTGGCTGTGGTGGATGATCTTTATCTGAGCATGATCCGTTCGGAAAACCGGTTTCCACCATTCCGGATCATGCTCTAGATCTGTTCGTCGGGCTTCGGTTTGCGCAGCAGATAGGTGCCGTGCAACGGCGCGTGATAGTCGGCGGCGACCAGGGTGAAGCCGGTCTCGGTCAGCATGCGCTCCATCACCCAGCCGAAGGTCGAGTATTCGTCGCGCATATGGGTCATCACGCTCTCGCGCTCGAAATCGTGGTTCTTGATCGAGAAATCGGCCCAGCCCTCGACATCGCGGTCGACGCCGTCGGGCATGCTGACGAACACCATGTCGCGCAGATAGAAATTCGCACCGGGCTTCAGCGCGTTGAAGATCCGCGACAGCGCCACCGCCTTCCAGAAGTCCGGCAGATGATGCAGCGTGAACTCGCTGACGATCAGATCGTAGGAATTCGGCTGGTAGGCGAACGACAACAGGCCGGCCGGCTGGGTCCGGATCTTGGCCTTGCGGTCGCGCGCATAGATCTCGGCAAGCCCGATCATCGCCGGCGAGATGTCGATGGCATCGACCTCGGCGCCCATCAGCGCCGCCTCGGTCGCCAGCACGCCGTTGCCGCAGCCGATATCGGCGATCCGCCAGCCCGGCTTGACGCCGAGCATGGTCAGCGCCTGGCGGGCACGGACATCGCTGTCCTCGCTGACGTCATAGATCGAGGCAACCGCGGTATCGAGACCGACCTGCCGCCGTTGCGTGTAGTACCAGTCGCGCGCCAACATGACTCACATCCCTTCCGGCCCACGCGTGATCGCGGCCACCCCGGTTCGTGACACCTCGACCAGGCCCAACGGGCGCATCAGGTCGATGAACTGACTGATCTTGGACGAATTGCCCGTGATCTCGAATACGAAGCTCTCGGTCGTGGCGTCGATCACCCGGGCGCGGAACGCATCCGCCAGCCGCAGCGCCTCGACGCGGTGGTCACCACCGCCCCTCACCTTGACCATCGCAAGCTCGCGCTCGATCGAGCTCCCGGTCAGCGTCATGTCGACGACGCGATAGACCGGGATCATGCGGTCGAGCTGATGCTTGATCTGCTGGATCACCATCGGCGTGCCCGTGGTGACGATCGTGATCCGCGAGAGATGTTTCTGGCTCTCGGTCTCCGAGACGGTGAGGCTTTCGATATTGTAGCCGCGGCCGGAGAACAGTCCGATCACGCGCGCGAGCACGCCGGGCTCGTTCTGCACGAGCACGGACAGCGTGTGCGTCTCGTTGGGATCGTGACGCTCTTCGAGGAAGTAGGCGGATGCGGGCTGGTTCATGGTCGTCCCCTTACATTCTTTTCACGCCACCGCCCGCTGGGCGGCCGGCGCAGCATCCGTCCCGATCCAGGTCCGGAACAGATCGAAATCGATATTGCCGCCGCTCAGGATCAGGCCGACACGCTTGCCGGCGAGCTTGCTCTTTTCCTGCAGCGCGGCCGCGAGCGCCGCAGCCCCCGCGCCCTCGGCGAGATTGTGGGTGTCGGTCCAATAGGCGCGGATCGCCTGGCCGACTTCATCGTCGGTAACCTGCACGATGCGGGATGCGCCCTTCTGGATCAGCGCGAACGCTTCCGCGTCCGGAATCCGCGTCGCCATGCCGTCGGCCAGGGTGTTGCTGGTCTCGGTGGTCACGATCTTTCCGGCGGCAAACGACAGCGCGTAGGACGGCGCTTCGGTCGACTGCACGCCGACGATCTCGGTCTTCAGCCCGAGCAGGTCGCGCGCCATGATGCAGCCGGAGATGCCGGAGCCCTGCCCGATCGGCACATAGAGAATGTCGAGGTCGGGCGCTGACCGGAACAGCTCGAGCGCATAGGTCGCAACGCCCAGCACCAGGTCGGTGTGGAACGAGGGCACCATGTGCAGGCCGGCGAACTGGGCACGGCGCCCGGCCTCTTCCCGCGCGGCCTGAAAGTCTTCGCCGTGCTCGACGAGCTCGGCGCCGAACGCATGCATGGCGCGGTTCTTCTCGACCGAGTTGCCTGATGGCACGTAGATCACCGCAGGCACGCCGTGACGCCCCGCGGCGAAGGCGAGACTCTGGCCGTGATTGCCGCGCGTCGCCGAGATGATGCCGGGCACATCGGGTCGCTCGCGCTTCAGCCGCTCGAGATAGACCAGCCCGCCGCGCACCTTGAAGGCGCCGGTCGGGGTGTGGTTCTCATGCTTGACCACGACCTCGGTGCCGAGCCGCTCGGCCAGCAACGGCCAGGCATACGCCGGCGTCGCCGGCACCGCGGTGCCGACGATCCTGTGCGCGCGCTCGAGTTCGTCGAGATCAAACATGATCTACCCTCACCTCACACCAGCGCCTTGCCGCCGGAGAAGGCCTTCGCGGTGGCCTCGTCGGTGGCTTCTTCCGGAAGCAGCATCTCGTTGTGCGCCTTGCCCGACGGGATCATCGGGAAGCAGTTTTCGAGCGCGGCGACGCGGCAGTCGAACAGCACCGGGCGCTTGATCGCGATCATCTCCTTGATCGCGCCGTCGAGATCGGACGGCTTGGTCGCCTGCAAGCCGACGCAGCCATAGGCGGCGGCGAGCTTGACGAAGTCCGGCAGCGCCTCGGAGTACGAATGCGACAGGCGGTTGCCGTGCAGCAGCTGCTGCCACTGCCGCACCATGCCCATGTACTGGTTGTTCAGGATGAAGATCTTGATCGGCAGCTCGAACTGGACCGCCGTCGACATCTCCTGGATCGTCATCTGCACCGAAGCATCGCCGGCGATGTCGATCACCAGGCTGTCCGGATGCGCGACCTGCACGCCGACCGCGGCCGGCAGGCCGTAGCCCATGGTGCCGAGACCGCCCGATGTCATCCAGCGGTGCGGTTCCTCGAAGCCGAAGAACTGCGCGGCCCACATCTGGTGCTGACCGACTTCGGTCGTGATGTAGGTGTCCTTGCCGCGGGTCAGCTCGAACAGGCGCTGGATCGCGTATTGCGGCAGGATGATATCGTTGTTCTTGCGGTAGGACAGCGAGTTGCGCGCGCGCCATTGCGCGATCTGCTGCCACCACGCCTTGATGTCGGGCTTCTTGGCTTCCGCCTTGAACACCTGCAAGAGGTCGCCGAGCACGTTGCCGGCGTCGCCGATGATCGGCACGTCGACGCGGATGTTCTTGTTGATCGAGGACGGGTCGATGTCGATGTGGATCTTCTTCGAGCCCGGCGAGAACGCATCGACGCGGCCGGTGATGCGATCGTCGAAGCGCGCGCCGACGCACAGCATGACGTCGCAATCATGCATCGTCATGTTGGCCTCATAGGTGCCGTGCATGCCCAGCATGCCGAGCCAGTTCGGCCCGGACGCCGGATAGGCGCCCAGACCCATCAGGGTCGAGGTGATCGGGAAGCCGGTCGCCTCCACCAGCTGGCGCAGCAGCTTGGAGGCCTCCGGACCGGAATTGATCACGCCGCCGCCGGAATAGATCACGGGGCGTTTGGCATTGGCGAGCATCGCCACCGCCTTGCGGATCTGGGTCGCATCGCCCTTGACCCGCGGCGTGTAGGAGATGTGAACGTCCGACTTGCGCGGCGGATGATAGGTGCCGGTCGCGAACTGCACGTCCTTCGGCACGTCGACCAGCACCGGACCGGGTCGGCCGGTGGTCGCGACATAGAAGGCTTCGTGCAGCACCCTGGCGAGGTCGTTGACGTCGCGGACCAGCCAGTTGTGCTTGGTGGCGGGCCGCGTGATGCCGACGGTGTCGCATTCCTGGAAGGCGTCGTTGCCGATCAGATGGGTCGGCACCTGGCCGGTGATGCAGACCAGCGGGATCGAATCCATCAGCGCGTCGGTCAGCGGCGTCACCATGTTGGTGGCGCCCGGGCCCGAGGTCACCAGCACCACGCCGGGCTTGCCGGTCGAGCGGGCATAGCCTTCCGCGGCATGGCCGGCGCCCTGCTCGTGGCGGACCAGGATGTGCTCGACTTCGCTCTGCTGGAAAATCTCGTCATAGATCGGAAGCACCGCACCGCCGGGATAGCCGAAGACATGCTGCACGCCGTGATCGATGAGCGCGCGCACGATCATCGCGGCGCCGGTCATCTGATTGGGATCGTGGCTCTTGTCGGTCATGGTTCGCTCCGGATGCGCTTGTTTTTGCGCGGCTTTTGTCGGTTCTCGTCAGTTCGGTTTCGGGCAATAAAAAGGGGCCCCAGAGGCCCCATGCACACCGCCCGAATTTGGATGGCCGCTAGCCATCCCCGGCGGTGTGCCTGGGTACGACGGCGATAAGGAGTTTGATAATAATGTTGCGCACGAGGTGACCCAGTCTTCCCAAAGGTTGCGCGAACATAGCGGCCAAAGCCTGAATGTCAAGGCAAGGCAAGCACTTTCGCGATTTTTGAACTGTAACGGGGTTCCTGCCGTTCGGCGAGTGTTTCTGCGCGGCGCAACGCGCATGGCTGACGGGCGTACGGCGGCAAGGGCATCGCTGCGCTCGATCCTGGCTACGGAATCCGGCGCTCCAGCCACTCCGTCGCCGCCTCCGGCGCCACCCATTCGAATTCCGGAAGCTGGTGGCGAAACCAGGTGAACTGGCGCTTGGCGTAGTGGCGGGTGTCGGCCCGGCCGGTCTCGGCGGCCTCGCCGAGGCTGATCTCCCCTTTCAGATGCCGGATCAGCGCCGGCACGCCATGGGCCTTCATCGCCGGCAGCAACGGATCGAGCCGGCGCGCCGCGAGCGCGGCGACCTCCTCGAGCGCGCCGGCCTCGAGCATCGCGCCGAACCGGGCGTCGATCCGCGCATAAAGGCTCTCCCGGTCAGGCGCGAGAAACAACGCATGGAATTCGCTTTGGGGTAGCAGCGGCGGCAGGGCGTCGCGATGCCAGTCCGGCAGCGGGCGGCCGGTGGCCTCGACGACCTCGAGCGCGCGCGCGACGCGGGTGCGATCGCGCGGCTTCAGCCGTTCGGCCGACACCGGATCGCGCGCCGCAAGCTCGGCATGCAGTGCCTCGACGCCGTGCTGCTCGAGCCTTGCGCGGACGGCGTCGCGCACATCAGGGGGGATCGGCGGCACCGCCGACAGACCGCGCGTCAGCGCCTTAAAATAGAGGCCCGAGCCGCCGATGAAGATCGGCAGCCGTCCCTGCTCACGGGCCTCGCCGAGCACCTTGGCCGCATCGGCGACCCAGGCGCCGGCGGAAAAATTCACGCCGGCGTCGACATGGCCGTAGAGTCGGTGCGGAACCAGGGCCTCCTCGCTCACGGTCGGCCGCGCCGTGATAATCCGGAGATCGCGATAGACCTGCATCGAGTCGGTGTTGATCACGACCCCGCCGGTGCGCTGCGCCAGCGCGAGCGCCAGGGCCGACTTGCCGCTGGCGGTCGGCCCTGCGATAAGCACTGCCTTGTCCAACAATCCCGAATGCGCCTGCATGTCCCTCGTTGCCACGCTGATCTGCAATCCTGCAAGCCCCGCGCTCGACTCCACCGTCGTCGACGGGGCACGGGCCGTGCTGCCCTCGCCCGGCCCGGCGCAGTGGCTGTTCAACGAGGTCGCCGTCGACATTCCGTTCGAGCGTGAGAACCCCAGCCGGGACGACATCAAGGCGATCGAGCTGCAGCTGCGCCAGGCCCGCGGCGACCTGCCGATCGACATTGTCGTGCAACCTCGGATCGGCCGACGCAAGAAGCTTTTTCTGGCCGACATGGATTCCACCATGATCGGGCAGGAATGCATCGACGAGCTCGCCGATTTTGCCGGGCTGAAAGCTCACGTCGCCGCGATTACCGAGCGCGCGATGCGCGGCGAAATCGAGTTCGAGTCCGCGCTGCGCGAGCGGGTGGCGCTGCTCAAGGGCCTGCCGGTCAGCGTGGTCGACGAGGTGCTCGACAAGCGCATCACGTTGACGCCGGGCGGCCGCGAGCTGGTCATGACCATGCGCGCGCAGGGCGCCTACACCTGTCTGATCTCCGGAGGCTTCACGCTGTTCACCAAGGTGGTCGCGGAGAAGGTCGGCTTCCAGGAGAACCGCGCCAACCAGCTGCAGATCGAGAACGGCAAGCTGACCGGCGAAGTGATCGAGCCGATCCTCGGCCGCGCCACCAAGCTCGCCACCCTGATCGAGCTCACCGAATCCTTCGATTTGGACGATATCGACACGCTGGTGGTGGGCGACGGCGCCAATGATCTCGGCATGATCCAGGCCGCCGGCCTCGGGTTTGCCTATCACGCCAAGCCGGCGGTCGCGGCCGCTGCCGCGGTCCGGATCGACCACGGCGATCTCACCGCACTGCTGTATGCGCAGGGCTATCGGCGGGATGAGTTCGTCGAGGGATAACTCGCTTGTCGTCCCCGCGAAAGCGGGGACCCATACTCCGTGGCGAATGTGGTCACGAGGACTCGTCGTTCGACGATCGCGCAACAATGACCATCTGTGGTTATGGGTCCCTGCGTTCGCAGGGACGACGATGAGGATGGTTCGCAATTCAAGACGTCAAGCAACACGGCGGCATCCCCCGCTTTCGCGGGGGATGACAGTTTATGAGCGAGGCGCCACCGCGCCCTACTGCACGCCGAGCGCCACGAAGCGCAGTTCGCCGTCGCCGTTGGAGACCAGCAGCAGCACGGACTTCTTGCCGTCCTTCTTGAGCTGGTCGACGCGCTTCTTGATGTCGGCGGCGCTGGACACCGCCTCCTGCGCGACCTCGACGATGACGTCGCCGGCCGACAGCCGCTTCTCGGCGGCATCAGAGGCGTTGTCGACGCCGGTGACGACGACACCCTTCACGCTGTCCTTGATCTTGTACTTGGTGCGCAGGTCCTTGCTGAGCGCCGCGAGGTCGAGCCCGAGCGCCTTCTGGGTCACCGGCTTCTCGGCGGTGTCGTCCTTGGGCTTGGCGTTGGCCTGCTGAACCTTGTCGTTGTCCTCGAGCCGGCCGAGCGTGACCTTGCGGGTCTCCTCATTGCCCTTGCGGATGATGACGACGTCGACTTCCTTGCCGACCGCGGTATCGGCCACGATGCGGGACAGATCCTTGGGGTCCTTGACGTCCTTGCCGTCGAACTTGACGACGACGTCGCCGGGCTCGATGCCGGCCGGCTTGGCCGGGCCCTTGTCGTCGACGCCGGCAACCAGCGCGCCGCGCGCCGGCTTGATGTTGAGGCTGTCGGCGATCTCGTCGGTGACCTGCTGGATGCGCACGCCGAGCCAGCCGCGACGCAGCTCGCCGAACTTCTGCAACTGGTCGACGACACCGGCGACTGTCTTCGACGGCACCGCGAAGCCGAGGCCGATCGAGCCGCCGGTCGGGGAGATGATCAGCGTGTTGACGCCGATCACCTCGCCATCGAGGTTGAAAAGCGGACCACCCGAATTGCCGCGATTGATGGCGGCGTCGGTCTGGATGTAGCTGTCATACGGACCCTGGCTGATGTCGCGGTTCTTGGCCGAGACGATGCCCGCGGTCACCGTGCCGCCGAGGCTGAACGGGTTGCCGATCGCGACCACCCAGTCGCCGAGGCGGATCTTGTCGCTGTCGCCGAACTTGACCGCGGTGAGCGGCTTCGGCGGCTTGAACTTCAGGACCGCGAGATCGGTCTTCTTGTCGACGCCGACCACCTCGGCCTTGATCTTGGTGCCGTCGTTGAGAATGACGTTGATCTCATCGGCGTCGGCGATGACGTGGTTGTTGGTGACGACGATACCCGCGGTGTCGACGATGAAGCCCGAGCCGAGCGAGTTGGTCTTGCGTGGCTGGAACTCGCCGCCCTTCTCGCCGCCCTTGCCGCCCGGTCCGCGGCGGTTCTTGAAGAAATCGTCGAAGAATTCCTCGAACGGCGAGCCCGGCGGCAGCTGCGGCATGGCGCCGCCGCCCTTGTTCGCCTCGATCGTCTGCGAGGTCGAGATGTTGACGACGGCGTCGATCACCTTCTCGGCGATGTCGGCGATGCCCTCGGGACCGCGCGCGAACGCCGGCGCAGAGCTCAGCATGCTCGCAGCACCGATCGAGATCGCAGCTCCCATCATGCGGAGGCGACGGCTCAGGGCTGGTCTGGCAGCGATCATGTCGGAGTTTCTCCAGGCAAACGGGTTCAAATTAGCTGGTCGCAGTGTGCGCCCGTGGTCGCAGCTTGCGCCCGAGGTCGCAGGTATGCGCCCGAGGTCGCAGAGTGCGCCCGAACGGGCATTTGGCGCAAGCATCTCAGCCGGGCATTTCGGCGAAAAACCGGCCGCGTGAGGCTCACGATTATGTTCATTACGGCGCGATCTGCGCGATGGAACAGGCAACGCTCAGCGCCGCACCACCCAGATCAGGATCAGTCCCGCGACCGCAGAGCCGATGCCGACGATGCGCAGGATGTTGTCGGGCGTCGCCAGCGCGCTCTTCATTGCCCGGCGCATCCAGGCGGGGCTTGCCGCGAACAGGATGCCTTCGAGCACGAACAGGATTCCCAGACCGATGAGGAAGTCGCCGAACGCTATTGACCTCATCGGATGGCAACCTCCCGCTCGATGATTGTTGTTCTTTAAGTGACGGCGGCGCGTTGTCCGCGCCGCCGTTCTGTCGTGAATTTACTGTTTCGGCGCAGCCGCCGCCTCAGCCGGCTTGCCGCTGGCACTGCCGAAGTATTTGAAGAATTCCGAGTCCGGCCGCAACAGGAAACGCGTGTCGCTGGACTTGAGGCCGTTCTCATAGGCCGTCATCGAGCGATAGAACGCGAAGAAGTCCTTGTCCTTGCCATAGGCCTCGGCGAACAGGCGGTTGCGCTCGGCATCGCCCGCACCGCGGGTCTGATCCGCAGCCGAGTTCGCCTCGGCGACGATCACGGTCGCTTCGCGATCGGCCCTGGAGCGGATTTCCTGCGCCTTCTGGTCGCCCTGGGCACGGAACTCAGCCGCCTCGCGCTGACGCTCGGTCTTCATCCGGTCGTAGACCGCCTGGCTGTTCTGCTCCGGCAGGTCGGCGCGGCGGATCCGGACGTCGACGACCTCGATGCCGTAGCCGTCGGCTTCCTTGTCGAGCTGTTCGCGAATCCGCGACATCAGCTTCTCGCGCTCGTCACGCACCACCGTGATGAAGTTGACCTCGCCGAGCACGCGGCGCAGCGCTGCGTTGAGCAGCGTGGTCAGCTGCAGATTGGCCGCCTGGATCGAGCCGACGCTGGTGTAATAGCGCAGCGCATTCTTGATGCGATAGCGCGCGAACGCATCGACCACGAGCCGCTTCTGGTCGGAGGCGATCACTTCCTGCGACGGGTTCTCCAGATCGAGGATGCGCTTGTCGACGTTGATCACCGAATTCCACGGCGCCTTGAAGTGCAGGCCGGGGTCGGTGACGATGTCGACCGGCTCGCCGAACCGCAGCACGATGGTCTGCTCGGTCTGCTGCACGGTGAACACCGAGCTGTAGCCGACGGCGAGAGCGATGAAGAGAACGATCAGGGCCAGAATGCCGGTGACAGGGGACCTCATCGGGTGGCTCCCTGCTGGC
The DNA here is from genome assembly GCF_002289535.1 of Bradyrhizobium sp. UFLA03-84. Lineage (NCBI taxonomy): Bacteria > Pseudomonadati > Pseudomonadota > Alphaproteobacteria > Hyphomicrobiales > Nitrobacteraceae > Bradyrhizobium > Bradyrhizobium sp. UFLA03-84. The sequence goes on from NZ_NSJY01000018.1 coordinate 100,115, forward strand.
CGGTGGTGGCCGGCGCTGCCGCCGGCGGACGCCGCGGCGTCAGCTCGCTGAGCGGAAGGTAGGGCACGATGTTCTGGCCCTGGCCGTCGAAGACGAGCTTCTCGGAGCCGCCGAGCACGCGTTCCATGGTCTCCAGATAGATGCGCTCGCGCGTCACGTCGGGTGCCTTCTTGTACTCTTCATAGACTTTCAGGAAGCGGGCGCTCTGGCCCTTGGCTTCGGCGACCGCCTGCTCCTTGTAGCCTTCGGCGGCCTGCTGGATCTGCGCGGCACGGCCGCGTGCTTCCGGCACGATCCGGTTGGCGTAGGTCTGCGCCTCGTTCTGCTTGCGCTCGAGGTCGGCGCGCGCCGCCTGCACGTCGCGGAACGCGTCGATCACCTGCGCCGGCGGATCGACCTTCTGCATCTGCACCTGCGTGATCTGAATGCCGGCGTTGTAGGAATCCAGCGTCTTCTGCATCAGCTCCTGCACGTTCTGCTCGGTGACGTTGCGCGCCCCGGTCAGGATCGGCTGGATCTGCGAGCGGCCGATCACCTCGCGCATCGCGCTTTCGGCAACCGCCTTCACGGTGCCCTCGGGATTCTGGATGTTGAACAGATAGGCGCCGGCCCCGCCCTGCTTGATGCGCCACAACACGGTGAAATCGACGTCGACGATGTTTTCGTCGCCGGTCAGCATCAGGCTCTCTTCCGGCACGTCGCGCATCGAGCGGCCGCGCCGCGCGGGATCGTCGATCAGGGTCATGCCGATCGAGATCGTGTTGACGCGCAGCGCCTTCGGCAGCAGCACCGTCTCGATCGGATATGGCAGGTGATAGCGCAGGCCCGGCTGCGCATCGCGGTCATACTTGCCGAAGCGCAGGACGACGCCGAGCTCTTCGGACTGGACGCGGAAGATGCCGGTCGCAAACCAGATCGCCAGCGCAGCGACCAGCACCAGCGCGATGCCCATGCCGCTGAAATGCCCGCCGGGCAGCCACTGCTGCAGCCGGTCCTGGCCGCGCCGCAGCAGATCCTCAAGATCCGGCGGCCTCGGCCCGGCCGACTGCGGACCGGTGCCCCACGGTCCTTTCGGACCCGAGCCCCACGGCCCCCCGCCTTGATTTTTCCACGGCATCAAACATCTCCTCGACAAGTCCGGACGGGACGCCCGGGCTCGAATGTCCGGCCCGGTTATAGGGGACCGCCAAGGCCCTTACAACGCAAGCTTCCTGAGCGGACGAGCTATGCGCCGGGCCATAATTGTCAATGCAAACATTGGTTAACGTTGGCCGCGCCGACGATATGTCACATAGGAGAAGTCGACGCTGTCGTCCGGACCTGCCGGATTTCGCACGCGCGCGACCTCCTCCCACTCCTTCGCATCGATGTTTTCGAACCGTGTATCGCCGTCCGGCCGGGCGTGGACCTCGGTAATCTCGAGACGATCGGCGATGCCCATCCACTGCGCGTAGATCTCGGCGCCACCGATGATTGCAATTTCAGTGGCGAAACGCCGCAGCGCGTCACCAAGCGCAATTGCGCGGGCGTTTTCGAGCGACGTCGTGACGATGGCCCCGCGTGCACGGTAGTTCGCATCGCGCGTCACCACGATGTTGGTACGCCCCGGCAGCGGCCGGCGCAGCGACTCGAACGTCTTGCGTCCCATCACGATGGGCTTGTTCATCGTCATCGCCTTGAGGCGCTGCTGATCGGATTTCAGCCGCCACGGAATGGCGTTGCCGCTTCCGATCACGCCGTTCTCGGCGACCGCAACGAGGAGCACGATCTCCATCAGCGCGTTCCTTGCGCGAGCGCCGACAGCGCCTCGCCGGAAACGCGGCAGATCGTCCAGTCGTCCATCATCGCAGCACCCAGTGATTTGTAGAATGCGATCGACGGCGCGTTCCAGTCGAGCACCGCCCATTGCAGGCGCGACCAGCCATTGGCGAGGCAGTACTTCGCCAGATGCACCAGCAGCGCCTTGCCGATCCCCTTGCCGCGCAGCGCCGGGCGCACGAAGAGGTCTTCGAGATAGATGCCGTGGCGGCCGGCGAAGGTCGAGAAATTGACGAACCAGACCGCGAAGCCGGCCGGCTCGCCGTTCCATTCCGCGATGTCGCAAAACAGCCGCGGGCTTTCGCCGAACAGCGCCTCGGCGATTTCGGCCTCGCTGGCATGGACCTCGTGCAGGAGCTTTTCGTAGTCGGCGAGCTCGCGGACCAGCGAGAACACCAGTCCGGCCTCATCGGGCCGCGCGCGGCGGATCGTCAGGGACATCAGACCGCGACTTCGGCCTTGATGTGCGGATGCGGGTCGTAGCCTTCGAGTTTGAAATCCTCGTAGCGGAACGCGAAGATGTCCTTCACGTCGGGATTGATCGCCATCGTCGGCAACGGCCGCGTCGGCCGTGTCAGTTGCAGCCGCGCCTGCTCGAGATGGTTCGAGTAGAGATGCGCATCGCCGAGCGAGTGCACGAAATCGCCGGGCTTCAACCCCGTCACCTGCGCGACCATCATGGTCAGCAGCGCGTAGGAGGCGATGTTGAAGGGCACGCCGAGGAAGACGTCGCCGGAGCGCTGATAGAGCTGGCAGGACAATTTGCCGTTCGCGACATAGAACTGGAACAGGCAATGGCACGGCGGCAGCGCCATCTTGTCGACTTCGGCTGGATTCCAGGCGCTGACGATCAGGCGTCGCGAGTCCGGATTGCGCTTGATCATCTCGATCACGTTGCTGATCTGGTCGATGCTGCGGCCATCCGGCGCGGGCCAGGAGCGCCACTGCGAACCATAGACCGGGCCGAGATCGCCATTGGCGTCGGCCCATTCGTCCCAGATCGTGACGCCATTGTCGTTGAGATATTTGATGTTGGTGTCGCCCGCGAGGAACCAGAGCAGCTCGTGCACGATCGCCTTCAGCGGCAGCCGCTTGGTGGTCAGCATCGGGAAGCCGGCCGAAAGGTTGAAGCGCATCTGATGGCCGAAGGTCGACAGCGTGCCGGTGCCGGTGCGGTCATGCTTCTCGGCGCCGTCGGCGAGGATGCGTTCGAGCAGGTCGTGATACTGGTTCATGGTGGTCTTTTCGGAGCTTCGAGAGAACGGCGAATGTAGCGGCCAGGGCCGCCGGTCGACACGCTGATTCGGCTGAACGCACCGATTATACCCTGAAAAATGAACACTCCCCCGGCAAACGACAAGAGGCGGAACTTGCGTTCCGCCCCTCGCCTATCCGCTTGATCGCGCTGGATTAACTTGCCGGCTTGAGCACCGGGGTCCATTTCGCGATCTCATTCTTGACGAGGGTCGCGAGCGCCTCCGTCGTCCGGTTGGCGGGCGCCGGGATCACGCTGCCAAGCTCGAGCAGGCGCTTGCGGACGTTCTCGTCGTCCAGCGCCTTGTTCGCGGCAGCGTTCAGCGTGGCGATGATGGCGGGCGAAGTTCCCTTCGGCGCGAAGATCGCGTTCCAGGCCTGGGCCTGGAACGCCGGCAGGCCGGCCTCGGTCGTGGTCGGCACCTCGGGCAGCGACGGATTGCGCTCGGGGGTCGCGACTGCATAGGCCTTGATGGTGCCGGCCTTGATCTGCGGCACCGCGTTGACGATCTGGTCGCACATGTAGTCGACCTGGCCGGCGACCAGCGCGTTCATGGCGGGGCCGGTGCCGTTGAAGGGAACGCCGACCGGCTTGATGTCGAGGATGGAGTTCAACAACTCGCAGGAGGCGTGCGAAACCGAGCCGATGCCGGCATGGGCGGCGTTGACCTTCTCGGCATTGGCCTTCACGTAGGCGACGAACTCCTTCAGATCCTTCGGCGGGAAATCCTTGCGGGCCAGGATCAGGATCGGCGTGCCCGCGAGCAGCGCCACCGGTTCGAAATCCTTTTCCGGATGATAGGCAAGCTTCGGATAGAGCGGCACGGACGCAGCGTGCGTGCCCATGTGTCCGGTGATCAGCGTGTAGCCGTCATTGGCGGCGCGTGCCGCGCGCGTCGTCGCTGTCGTGCCGCCGGCGCCGACCACGTTCTCGATGACGATGCTCTGGCCCAGCGTCTGCGCCATATGCGCGGTGACGATGCGCGAGATGACGTCGGTCGGACCACCGGCTGCGAACGGCACAATCATGGTGATGGTGCGGGTCGGATAGGTTTGCGCCGACGCCGGCACGGCGAATGCGCCGAACGCGACACATGCCGAAAGGCATGCGCTCGCAAGCGAGCGAATGGACATCATCTCAATTCCTCCCGGGAACGTTTTGACCAAGTAAAAATGCCGGCCAAATCGGCCGGCATTTTCATTTCATGAGACGACAGCACGAGTCGATTCGACTTCCGCCTGCGGCGCGCCGACGCAGGCGCTCAGGAGTGATCAGCCCTCCGACTCCACGAACACTTCGTCGCGCTTCGCCCGCAAGGTCGGCAGCACGGCAAGCACCAGCAGACCGGCCGCGATCGCCAGCAGCACCGCCGACAGCGGCCGCGAGACGAACACGCTCCAGTCGCCGCGCGAGATCAAGAGTGCACGACGCAGGTTCTCTTCCATCAGCGGGCCGAGCACCATGCCGAGCAGCAGCGGCGCCGGCTCGAAATCGTGCTTGATCAGCCAGTAGCCGACGAGGCCAAACACGCCTGCGAGCACGACATCGACCGGTGCGTTGTTCACCGAGTAGATGCCGATCGCGCAGAACACCACGATCGAGGGGAACATCAGCCGGTACGGCACACGCAGCAGACGGACCCAGATGCCGACCAGCGGCAGGTTGATGATGATCAGCATGAGATTGCCGATCCACATCGAGGCGATCATGCCCCAGACCAGGTCGGGCTGCTTCTGCATCACCTGCGGGCCCGGCACGATGCCGTGAATGGTCATCGCGCCGACCATCAGCGCCATCACCGCATTCGGCGGGATGCCGAGCGTCAGCAACGGGATGAACGAGGTCTGCGCCGCGGCGTTGTTGGCGCTTTCCGGCGACGCCACGCCCTCGATCGCGCCGCGGCCGAACCGCGACGGATCCTTCGCCAGCTTCTTCTCCAGCGTATAGGCCGCGAACGAGGCGATCACCGCGCCGCCGCCGGGCAGGATGCCGAGGATCGAGCCGAGCACGGTGCCGCGCAGGATCGCCGGCGTGGAGTCCACCAGGTCCTTCCTGGTCGGCATCAGGCCGGTGATCTTCTGCTGCACCAGGTTGCGGTCCATCTCCGCGCCATGGTCGAGGTTGCGGATGATCTCGGCGAAGCCGAACACGCCCATCGCGACGGTGGCAAAGCCGAGGCCGTCGGCAAGCTCGGGGATGTTGAAGGCCATGCGCGAGGCCCCGGTCTCGATGTCGGAGCCGACCATCGACAGCAACAGGCCGAACACGATCATCGCGATCGCCTTCAGCACCGAGCCTTTGGCGAGCACCACCGCGAAGATCAGGCCAAGCACCATCAACGAGAAATACTCTGCCGGACCGAACGCCAGGGCGAGCTTGGTCAGCGGCGCGCCGAGCACCGCGATCAGCACGGTGGCGACGCAGCCGGCAAAGAACGAGCCGATCGCGGCAATCGCGAGCGCCGGACCGGCGCGGCCCTGCTTGGCCATCTGGTGGCCGTCGAGCGCGGTGACGACAGACGTCGCCTCACCCGGGATATTGACCAGGATTGAGGTGGTCGAGCCGCCGTACTGCGCACCGTAATAGATGCCGGCGAGCATGATCAGCGCGCCGACCGGCGGCAGGCCGAAGGTGATTGGCAGCAGCATCGCGACGGTAGCAATGGTGCCGATGCCCGGCAGCACGCCGACCAGCGTGCCGACCAGCGCACCGATCAGGCACATCAGAAGGTTGATCGGCGAGAATGCGACTGCGAAACCGTGGGCGAGATTGGCAAACAGTTCCATCACGCCCTCACTGGATCAGGAAACGCGGGAACATCGGCATCGGAAGTCCCAGCACATAAGGAAACAACAGCGCGCAGCCGAGCGTCAGGCAGGCACCGACGATAACGGCTTCGAGCCACCTCGTCTCATGCGAGCCGAGCGCCGCGATCATGAAGGCGGCAAAGGCGGAGACGACGAGCCCGAGCGGACGGATCGCGACCGCAAAGAACAAGATCGCCGCCGACACGAACAACGGTCCGCGCCAGGAATAGGCCGCGATCTGCGGGCCGTCCTTCAGAATTCCCACCAGCGCCACGGCGGCGCCGAGCAACAGCAGCAGCACGGCGAACATCCGCGGCGCGGTTCCGGCGCCGAACGAAAATCCGTGCATGCCCTGCAAATCGCTGGAGGCCCACAACGCAAACAGCGCAACCGCCATCATGGCGAGCCCGCCGACAAAGTCCTGCGGGCCGCGCACCCATTTCGGCAAGTTCGATTTGACCGGCGCGTCGCTCGGCGTATCGCTCATGACTTCGCTTCCCCCGTCAGGGCTGTCCCGCCCGTATTGATTGAATGGCTTGTGGTGCGTTGACCGAAAGCCTTGCTAGCGATTTTCGTCAGACAACGCCAGCAAAACCCAAGAGACCTCCGGCAAGCAACATCCACAAGGGATTGATCCGCGTCGCAAAAGCAAGCGCGGCCGCGACAATGGTGATCAGGACCGCGATCCAACTTTGGTCTGATGTCTGCGCCACGATCAGGCCGGAGGCAGCCATCAGGCCGATCGACAGCGGAACCAATGCCGCCTGAATGATCGCCGGCCAGCGCGCACCGCGCGAGCGATCGAGGAAACGGCTGACATAATAGGCAAGCAGCGCGGTCGGTCCGCACATCGCAACCGTCGCGGCCAACGCCCCGGCGACGCCTGCGACAGAATAGCCTATCAGGGTCACGATCAGTACGTTCGGTCCCGGCGAGAGCTGCGAAATCGCGAACACGTCGGCGAACTGCTTGTCGGTCAACCAGTGGTGCACGTCGACGGCGGCGCGGTGGATTTCGGGGATCGCCGAATTGGCCCCGCCGACTGCAAACAGTGACATCAGGCCGAAGGTCCAGACCAGCGCCGCGATCGGGTTGGACTCCGAATTCATGCCTTCACCATGCGGCGGGTCAGGATCGTGATCGCGAGGCTGAGCGGGATCGCCACCAGCAGCACGATCTGCAGCGGCCAGCGGATCAGTCCGATCGCGACGAAAACCGCGGCGAGGATGACGAGGCCTGTGACATCACGCCGCTTCAACAGCGGCAGCATCATCTTGAAGACGACGGCGAACAGCAGCCCGACCGCGGCACAGGCCACGCCGGCAAGGGTCCGGCGCAGCACGTCGACATCGCCGTAGCGGGCGTAGAGCGCGGCAAGAATGGTCGCGATCACCATCGGCGGCCCGACCAGCCCGGCGAAGGCCGCGAACCCGCCGGCGATGCCGCGAAAGCGCGAACCGAATACGACCGACAGGTTGACTATGTTCGGACCTGGCAGGAAATGGCACAGCGCGAAGGTCTCGTTGAACTCCTCCGCCGTCATCCAGCGGTGCTGCTCGACGATCGCCCGCCGGGCCCAGACCAGGACCCCGCCAAAGCCGGCCAGCGACATCTTGGCAAAGGCCAGGAACAGCTCGAGCAGCCCGGGCTGGTGGGGCGGAGACGGTGCGGAGGCATCCGGCGCCGGGGCGGCTACCGGCGGGGATTCCGGGGGCATGGCCAAAATCTAGAACGGCGTCAGGACGCCAGCCAAGCCAAATTGGTGTGTTTTCACAACCGAAAGGGCCTGAATCGGCTCTGTTTTTCTACGGCTTTGCCGCTATATTGGGGGTGCCGGTTCGCCGGCTATGGAAATAAATGGCCGTCGCAATAAACCATTCGGACCCGGGGGCGGTACCCGGCGCCTCCACCAAAACCCATCCAGCCCGTGCTTCGGTGGCTTTTGGCGGGGGCGAAATAGGATCGACGAGGGCGTAAAGGGCGTGTTTTTTCTCGGTATGGTTCCGCCGTTATCGGGCTAATGCAATAGTTGCCAACGACAACTTTGCTCCGGTTGCTCAGGCTGCGTAACGCAGTTTGAAAGACCATCTTAAAGTCCTAGCGGGTTAAGCTCCGCTAGGCGGGGTTCGGAGGCACCTGGCAACAGAAGCCTCCACTTTATTCATCGATCGGGCGTCCGCCCGCATTTCAGCCATCGGCCCTGCTGATTTCCGGCTCCCGGCGAGGTAGCATGGGGCCAAAGCGGGCGAGTCGGATCATCCGGCGAGCCTCACCGGCTATTTTCGAAGCGACAGGATCACCATGGCGACCGATCACATCCGATATGACGTGCTGGCGCGCGATGCGCTGCGCGGGGTGCTGCGCCGGGTGTTGTCCGACGCCGCCGAGCATGGCCTGCCGGGTGAGCACCATTTCTACATCACCTTCCTCTCGCACGGCGACGGCGTGAAGCTGTCGCCGCGACTGCTCGCGCAGTATCCGGAGGAGATGACCATCATCCTGCAGCACCAGTTCTGGGATCTGGTGGTGACCGAGGATCACTTCGAGGTCGGCCTGTCGTTCGGCGGGATTCCCGAGCGGCTCCACGTGCCGTTTGCCGCGGTGACGCGTTTCCTCGATCCCTCCGCACCGTTCGACCTGCGGTTCGACGTCTCGGACGCGCTGTCCGAGGAAGCTCCTCCCGCGACGGCACCGGCGGCTCCCGTTCCCGCTCCCGCCGCCCGCGCGGCGGTCGAGACCGAGACGGCCGAGACCGACCAAGAACCGGCGAAGCCCAGCGAGGGCGCCGAGGTCGTGCGGCTGGATCGCTTCCGCAAGAAATAATCTAAACACGGATCACTCCTCGACCTTGTAGGATGCATGCGAGGGTCGGGATGACAGATCGTCATCCCGGACTATCTTCTGCATGAACGTGTCTTCGCGCGGCCGCTTTCGCGTTGCCGCGGCGGAGAGCCCGGCGCCATGCCGGATCACGTGCTGATGACGCAACGGAGAGCATCCATGGCTCAATCGACCACACCATCCAGCGCCGCTACCCGCAGCGAGACCGACAGCTTCGGTCCGATCGAAGTTGCCGCCGACCGCTACTGGGGCGCGCAGACCGAACGCTCGCGGCAGAATTTCAAGATCGGCCACGACCGGATGCCGATTGCGATCATCCACGCGCTCGCCATGGTCAAGCTCGCGGCGGCCGAGACCAATCGCGAACTCGGCCAGCTCGATGCACGCCGCGCCGACGCCATCGTCAGCGCCGCGAGGGAAGTGATCGAAGGCAAGCTCGACGATCATTTCCCGCTGGTCGTGTTTCAGACCGGCTCGGGCACGCAGACCAACATGAACGTCAACGAGGTGATCGCCAACCGCGCCAACCAGATGCTCGGCGGCGAACTCGGCGCCAAGCAGCCGATCCATCCGAATGACCACGTCAACATGAGCCAATCGTCGAACGACTCGTTTCCGACCGCGATGCACATCGCGGCGGCGGGCCGCATCATCGCCGACCTGATCCCTGCCCTCACCGAGTTGCATCAGGCGTTGCACCAGAAGCAGGAGGCGTTCGCCAAGATCGTGAAGATCGGACGCACGCACACCCAGGACGCGACACCGCTGACGCTCGGCCAGGAATTCTCCGGCTACGCCGCGCAGGTCGAGAGCGGCGTCGCGCGGCTGCGCGTCGCGGTGAAGGAGCTGTTCCCGCTGGCGCAGGGCGGCACCGCCGTCGGCACCGGCCTCAACTCGAAGCCGGAATTCGCCAACCTCTTCGCCAAGCATGTCGCCGAGCTCACCAGGCTGCCGTTCACCAGCGCTGCGAACAAGTTCGAAGCGCTGGCTTCGAACGACGCCTATGTGTTGGTGCACGGCGCGATCAATTCGGTGGCGACCGGCCTGTTCAAGATCGCCAACGACATCCGCTTCCTCGGCTCGGGCCCGCGCTCTGGCCTCGGCGAATTGATCCTGCCCGAGAACGAGCCGGGCTCGTCGATCATGCCGGGCAAGGTCAATCCGACCCAGTGCGAGGCCATGACGATGGTCTGCTGCCAGGTGTTCGGCAATCAGACCACGATCACCGTCGCCGGCAGCCAGGGCCATTTCGAGCTGAACGTGTACAAGCCCATGTTGGCATATTGTATGATAAATTCCATTCAGTTGCTGTCTGATGTTGTCCGCTCATTTACTGAGCATTGCGTTGTCGGCATACGCGCCGACGAAAAGCGCATCAACGAGCTGATGCAGCGCTCGCTGATGCTGGTGACGGCGCTCGCGCCGAAGATCGGTTACGACAACGCAGCCAAGGTCGCGAAGTCGGCGCACGCGCACGGAACGACGTTGAAGGAAGAGGCTTTGCGGCTCGGATTCGTAACGGCCGACGAATTTGACCGCCTCGTGCAGCCGGACAAAATGACACACCCAGGCTGAGCCACGCGCGCGCAATGTCCGGATAATTACGGTCAGCGCGCGTGATATAATTATCGATCATAACGCCTAAAGACTAAGGCTGTTTGCCTATCAGCTCTGCGTTGGCGCATGGTACAGACGTCTAGTTTTCGCAGAGCGAAACGGATTCTTTGATGCTATCAGAAGCATCAAACGGGGATTCGGGATGGGTATCGAGCCGGGCGCGCAGCGCGATCGCTCTTGCTTTCGTCACGATGCATCACCAATTCCGCTTTGGGGACGATAAGGACGACGAGCATGGGCGACGTGGTCAACCTGAAACGATTCAAGAAGCGCGGTGAGCGCGAACAAGCGGCGAAGCATGCCGAAGCCAATCGTGCGCTATTCGGTCGCACCAAGTCCGAACGCGCGCGTGACGAATTTCTCGGCGAGCGCAATGCGCGGCAACTCGATCAGCACCTCCTGGACCCGAAGCGTATCGAAAGTGGAGACGCATCATGAAGTCTCCCGTCGTCAAGCGCTCGATCGTCGTCGCCGGTCACAAGACCAGCGTCAGCCTCGAAGAAGCCTTCTGGAACGGCATGAAGGAAATTTCCGGTCTGCGGAACATGACGCTGTCTGAGCTGGTCGGCGAGATCGACAGCAACCGTCAGCAAGGCAATCTGTCCTCCGCGATCCGGCTTTTCGTGCTCGACTATTTCCGCTCGCGCGCCACCCCGGCGGTGCCGACGGATGTCAGGCCGCAGCAGGTCGACACGCGCCAGCAGGCCTGACGGCCCTCACCGGCCGTCGCATCAACAGACGGTCGTTCCGCCGCGCGGACTTCAGCATGAAGGTCAATCGCATCGTCGCGAACGTTGCCGCATCCGACATCGCGGCGGCGAGGTCATTCTATCGCGACATCCTCGGCCTCGCGCCGCTGATGGATTTCGGTTGGGTTGCGACTTACGGCTCATCCGAAACGATGCAGGTTCAAATCAGCTTCGCTTCCGAAGGTGGCTCCGGCACGCCGGTGCCTGATCTCTCGATCGAGGTCGACGACCTCGACGAGGCCCTGCGCCGGATGAAGGCAGCCCGGATCCCGATCGAATACGGACCGGCGGATGAGCCGTGGGGCGTGCGACGCTTCTTCGTCCGCGATCCCTTCGGCCGGCTGATCAATATTCTGCAGCACCAGCCTTGATCGAGCGCGTCGTTTGACGCGTTTTCCTCGCGCGAACCGGTGCCCACGTCGCTCGAGAACGTGTTCTAGTTCTGTATCGGTGGCCGCGGCGGCGGATTGGCGACCTGCGGCGTCAGCGACAATGGCGGCCGCAGCGGCCTCGACCTCGCCGCTCCGGGCACCGGCTTGACCTCGATCGGCGGCGGCAGCGGCGCCAGCTGGGGCTGGCTCGCAAGCGGCGCAGGCGGTACGATCGCGGGCACGGTGGCGACCGGCGGGACAGCCGGCGGCCGCGGCGCAACGATCTTCGGCTTCGGCGGCACGCGGCGCGGATCGGGACCGGGCGCCGGCAAGTTGGCGGAAGGCACTCCCGCCGAATTCGGGTTGGACGCATCGGGCGCCGGCGCGGCGGCCGGCGGAAGCACCGCCGGGGTCGGCGGCGGCGCCGGTTCGCCGCGTTCGATCGCATCGAGGCGCTTGGTCTCCCGGTCGATCGCGCGCACCGCGAGCCACGACGACAACGCCGCAATGTCGATGCTGCGCGACAATCCGTCGGGCGTGCCCACGGCGAGCAGCTGGATTTCCGGGCGGCTGTTGGTGGTGCCGACCTGCGTCGATGCCAGTGCGGCACGGATGTCGGCCTGGTCGGCCGGAATGTCGTAGCCGCCGGACAGGATGACGTTGGCGCCGCTCGCCGCCAGCGTGGTGGCACCGACCCGGATGCGGCCGTCGCGGATGTTGAAGGGAATCTGCGCCGAAGCGACCGGCAGCGGACCTGCCGCGAGCGCCGGTTCGACGATCTGTTTCAACCGCGTATCATCGGTCGCCTGCCCGGAATCGCTGGCGCGGATCGCGACGTCGAACGCGCGCGGATCGAGGCCTGGAAGGTTCAGCCCCTCGAGCGTCACGGCGCCGCTGCCGGACAACGCGCCGATCAGCGCCGAGGCGCTGCGGCCCTGCGTCAACAACGTCATCTGCATCGAGGCGCGCCCCTTGGGCATCGCCAGACTGCGATAGCGCAAGGCCGAGGCGTCGACGCCCGACAGCTGCACATTGGCGTTCAGCGCGAGCCCGTTGACGCCCTGTCGCGCGTCGATGGAGGCGGTCGCCTCGCCGCCGCCGATCTTGCCCTTGATGCCGTCGAAGGTTAGCGCCTGCCCGTCCGACCTGATGGTGCCGCTGACCGGCTGCAGCTCGGCGCCGCCGGGCAGCAGACCGTGCAGCGCTTCGAACGTGACCTTGCCGCGCCAGGCGCTGGTCAGCCCCTGGCCGAGCGGCTCCGCCGCATCATGCCCGGCGGCGCCGATCGCAGCCGCGAAAACCGGCGCCAGCGAGATCTGATCGAGGCCGACTTCGCCGTCGACGCTCTTCTGATCGCCGAGCGTCAGCGCCAGACGGCCGCGCAGCCGCGAACCGGCAACGATGCTGTCGAGATCGTCGAAGGTCAGTTTGTCGCCCCCGAGCGTGAGCTTCGACGACAGGCGGATGTTCGCGGCGGGATCGGATGATTTCAGATTGAGCAGTGGACTGATGTCGGCGCTGCGGACACGGAGGCTGACGTTCGATTTGCTATCGCTGGCGCCGTCCCTGCTCCACGGCTCGGCAGTTCCCTCCGCATCGGCGTCGAGCCCGGCGCCCCAGAGCCTCGCCTTCAGCCTGAGTGGCGCGCGCCACGCGCCGCTCACGGTGCCCTCGAACTGGGTCGAGCCCGCGCCCGCTGCGACCGCATGGTCGAGCCCAAGCAGCGCCAGCAGCGCGTGGCCCTCGCTGGCGGAGACTTTCGCCTCGGCTGTGACCTCGCTGGCGCGAAGCGCATCGAAATCCAGCGCACGGATCGCGGTGACGGTCGGCGTCGCCGAGATCACCGTATTGCCCTTGAGCTGCGGCGTGTCGAGATCGAGCGTCGCGCGCGCGCCGACGCGATCGGCGGCCTTGCCCTTCGCGAGATCGAGCGCGAGCTTGGCGCGAACCGGGCCGGCATCCGCGCGGAGCACGCCGAGCCGCGCGGCAAGCGCCGGCGCGAACGGCTGAACGACGGCAGTCAGCCGGGCGAGCGACGCGGCGGTCGCGTCGAGCGTGAGCTTGCCGGTCGAGTTGGCACGGTCGAAATTGCCGCTGCCGTCCAGCGTGACGTTGTCGGGCTGACCGATCTTCACGCGCTCGAGCACGATGGTCTTCGGGTTGTAGACAATCTTCGCCAGCAGCGGGCGCAGTTCCTGCCCCGACGAGATGGCGCGCGCGACGTCGAGCGACAGCTGCGCCTCATCGGGCCATTCGGCTTGCGGACCAGCCAGCGAGCGGATGACGGCTGCGGTCGCATCGAGATCGAGCCGCTCTGCCTTCAACTGTGCCTCGACCTTCGATCCGCTCGCGGCCTCGCGATGCGCGACCGCGATGCGGCCCTCGAGCGCGCCGCCCTCGATCTCCGCCTTCATCGCGTCGATCGAAAAGCCTGATGGCGACACCGTGACGTCGCCGCGCAGGCGCAGCGGCTTCTGGCTGCGATAGGCGATGTCGCTCCGCCCCTGTAGCCAGGTCATCAGCGTATCGGGATCGGAGGATTCGACGTTGAGCGCGGTCTTGAAGCTGTTCGCGGCCCCGGCTTGCGCGCTGGCGCCGCTCATCGAGACCCGCGTGGATCCCGGCGCGCGAAACTCCAGCCGGCGCACAGTCCATGATTTCGCATCCGATTGCAGCTCGGCCGAGATGTCCTGCAACGGGCGGCCACCGAGCATGACCTGCTCGGATGTGAGCTCGACCTGCGCCGGTATCGGGCTTTGCGGAAGACCCGACAGCACCGCACGCATCGCCGGCAGCACGCGCACCGGCTCGACATTGCCGTTGCCGCCGTCCTTGGCACCGTCCTTGGCACCATCCTTCGCGCCGTCCTTGGCGCCATCTTTGGCGGCGAACCTGTCGCCATCGAGCTGCCGCGCCGTGAGCGAGGCGCGCAGCAGCGGCGACGTACCGAACCGGAGGTCGCCATTGCCCGCGAGCTTCAGCGCACGGTCCTCGGCGCCATAGCTCACCTCGACCTGGTCGAGGCGCGCCGCCGAATAATCCGACTTGACCTTGGCCGCGATCCGCCAGGACGGCATCTCGCTGCCGCCGCGCTGGCCCGCCGCACCTGCCAGCGTCACGGTGCCGTCGAACCGCGGCGCGCGGGCCTCGAAGGTCAGGATGCCGTCGAGATCGGCCGACACCGGCCGCTGCCCGGGATCGATGTTGAAGTGCAGGCGGGTGCCGCTGCCGTCAACGCTTTGCCCCGAGGAGATCCGAAACGGGTAGCGGTTGCCGTCGAACATGAAATTGCCGTCGCCGCGGATCGCGCCGGCCAGCGAGCGGACATCACCGCTGAAGGCAATGTCGTTCAGCTCGAGCGTGCTGCGGCTCGTGGCATCGTGCAGCGCGACGCGGCCGGTCAGGTTGAGGCGGTCGATCGCCAGCGAAGCCAGGTTGAAGCTCCCGCTCGACGGCGACCAGTCGATCCGTCCCTTCGGATCGAGCCCGAGATCGAGCGACAGGCCATTGATGGTGAGTTCGTTGGCGCGCACCTCGCCGCGCATCAACGAGCTGAGGCTGAACTCGACGTCGAGATTGGCGGCGCGAACCTTGCCCATGTCGTTGGCGCCGCCGACGGTGACGGTCTTCAACCGCAGCGAGGGGGCGGGCAGCAGACGCGCGTCGAGATTGCCGGCGACCCGAACCGGCGCGCCGATGATCTTGGACGCCTCCGCCTCGAACTGCGGCCTGAACTGGTTCCAGTCAACGAAATACGGACCGACCAGCGCAGCTACCAGTGCCAGAATGAAGGCGATTGCCAGGCCGAGCAGCGTCGTCTGCACGGTGTCTCCCTTTGAGCCCGCTCCGCGGCAGCCTCCTCATGCTGAACGCTTTGCCAACCTTGGCCGGAGCAACCCAAATATAGGGGCAAGTATGGCGAAGTCACAGCGGCTTTACCGCTGCGACGTCGGGTGGACTACGGATTCCCGTTCAAGCGTGCGTGCACGCCGGCCGCCGCGGCAGGAGCGGCTGCCCTGCCACGAATTAAGGCGGTCACCAGCTCGCCGGGAGCCGCTTCAGCCCGCGCAGCACGAAGGTCGGGCGCCACTCCGGATTTTCCGCGTCATCGAGCCGCAGATCGGGGATCCGGCGCAGCAGCGTCGAGATCGCGATCTCGGCCTCGATTCGCGCCAGCTGGGCGCCGAGGCAGAAGTGGATGCCGCCGCCGAACGACAACGGCTTCACGTTCGGCCGCTGGATGTCTAGCTTTTCCGGATGGTCCGGATAGACCGCCTCGTCGTGGTTGGCCGAGCCCAGCAGGCACAGCACGCTCTCCCCCTTCGGGATGCGCTTGCCGCCGAGATCCTCGATGTCTTCCAGCGCGACGCGGCCGGTCAGCTGCACCGAGGAATCGTAGCGCAGGAACTCCTCGATCGCGTTGGTGATCAGGCCGGGATTGGCCTTCAGCAACGCGAGCTGGTCCGGGTTGCGGAACAGCGCGAGCAGGCCGTTGCCGATCAGGTTGACGGTCGTCTCATGACCGGCGCCGAACAGCAGGATGATGTTGGCGGTCAATTCCTCGTTGGTGAGCTTCTGGCCGTCCTCCTCGGCCTGCACCAGTTGCGTGGTGAGGTCGTCGCCGGGCTGCTTGCGGCGCAGCTCGAACAGCTGATGGAAGTACATCGCGGCCATCGCGTTGCCGGCGTTGCCCTGCTTGATCTCCTCCGCCGTCATCGGCACCGGCTCGAGCAGGCGGCCGCCGTCGCGTGAGCCGTTGTAGAAGGCCTCGCGGTGCTCCTCGGGGATGCCGAGCATGTCGCAGATGATGGTCACCGGCAGGCGGAACGCGAAGTCCTCGATCAGGTCCATCCGCCCTTGCGGAATGATGCGGTCGAGCGTCTCGTCGACGATGTGCTGGATGCGCGGGCGCATGTCCTCGACCCGGCGTGCAGTGAACGCCTTGACGACGAGGCCGCGCAGGCGGGTGTGGTCGGGCGGATCCTGCTGCAGCATCCAGTGACTCATGCTGCGGAAGACCGGCTCCTCCATGATCTTGGGACCGTAGCGGCGGATCGTACGATCGACGTAATCCTTGCCGAACCGCTTGTCGCGCAGCACGAGGCTCGCCTCGGCGTGGCGGCTGGCGACGAAGGCGCCGTGCGCGTTGACATGCATCGGATCGAGCCGGCGCAGCCGCTCGTAATACGGATAGGGATTGCGAATGAATTCGGGCGCCAGCGGATTGAAAAGCGGCTCGCCGCTCGCCGGCTGAACTTGCTCGTTCATTGTGACCTCGTTCGCTCGCGGCCCCGGTGCCTGCACCCTGGCGCGCCTTGGTGTCATCCTCAAGACCGCACCATCACGGGTACGGTCATTCTGGTTTCGTCGAATGCAACTGGATACACTATTGTATCGAGTTGCATTGTGCCCTAAACTGTGCCGATGTCAAGGGTTCGAACCAGACCGACACGGGACGACACCTGCGAGAAGCTGTTCGAGGCGGCGGCGCGGGTGTTCGAGGAACAGGGCATCGGCGGCGCCAGCATCGAGGCGATCGCCGCCGCGGCGGGCTTCACGCGCGGCGCCTTTTATTCGAACTTCAAGAGCAAGGACGAGCTGATCTTCGCGATGCTCGAGGATCACGTCGAGCAATCGATCCGGCGCAATCTCGATCTGCTTGCAAAGCACAGCAACCTCGCCGACTTCCTTGAGGCGCTGCGGACGGTTGATCGCAGCCAACAGGATCCGCTCGGCCGCTCGCCTCTCCTGCACATGGAGATGATCCTGTTCGTGGCGCGCGCCGAGAAGCGCCGTCCCGAACTCGCCAAGCGCCTGCGCGCGCGGCGCAAGCTGATCGCCGACATCGTCGAGACCGCGCAAAGGAACAGCGGCCGGAACGCCAGGCTCGACCCGGATTGGACCGGCGCAATCGTGCTGGCGCTGGAAGACGGTTTCCGCCTGCACCGGCTGATCGATCCGGAGACCACGCCCGCCGACAGTTGCCTGCGCGCGATCACCGACCTGCAACGCGCGATCGGCGTGTCATCCGCCTGATCTCTTAAAGCGCGATGAGATTGGATTGATCATCATCGCGCTTTGGCTCGTTGTCTAAGCATGATCTTTTCGGAAAACCGCTTCGCACTTTTCCGGATCATGCTTTAGGCCGCGCTTGCGACCTTGTGCATCTGTCCGGCGACAGCGCGGACCTTGCGCGGCGAAGCCTGCCAGATCGCGAGCGCCGACAGCAGGCTGACGGCAATGCCGAGCAGGAACGCGCTGGTGTAGCTGCCGGAGAGATCATAGAGCTGTCCCGTGATCCACGGGCCTGCGGCCCCGCCGGCGAGCGCTGCCAGCATCACCGTGCCGAAGATGCTGCCGTAATGCTTGCCCTGGAATATCTCGAGCACCACCGGTCCCATCACGGAAGTCAGGCCATAGCCGAGCGCGCCCTGGCTGAAGACCATGAGATATATCAATGTCATGCTCGGCCAATACTTCAGCGCCGCGAGCGCGGCGAAGCAGATCACGAAGCCGAAGCACGAGATCGCCCACACCCATTCGCGGCCGATCCGATCGGACAGATGCCCGAGCCAGATCTGGCCGGGAATCCCGAGCAGGCTGACGACGCCGAGCGCCCAGACGCCGACATTGGAGCTGAAGCCGATGTCGAGCAGGAATTTGGTCTGGTGCACCTGCACCGCGTACCAGATGTACAGGCCGCAGAAATAGCCGGTTGCGATCCACCAGAACCGCGCGGTGCGCAGCGCGCGCGGCAGCGTCCAGTCGGTGCCAGCCCATACCGGATCGACGATGTTCGATGCCGGTTTCGCTGACGTGGCGGTCGGCGCCGCATCGCCGTCCGGCTGCAGCCCGATGTCCTCGGGCCGCTTGTGCAGCAGCAGGTTGATCGGCGCCAGCACGACCAGCACCATGATCCCCATCGCGGTGCAGGCGGTGCGCCAGCCGGTGTGCTCGATCATGTGCTGCACCCATGGCAGCAGCGTCACCGATCCGATGCCGACGCCGGCGAAGGCGAGCCCGATCGCGAGCCCGCGGCGGCGGGTGAACCAGTTCGGCACGAACAGCGATTGGCCGGAATATCCGAGGCAGACGCTGCCGGACCCGACCAGCACGCCGATGGTGAGATAGAGGTGCCAGGGTTGCGTGGTCAGCGGCGCCAGCAGCAGGCCTGAACCCATCAACAGGACACCAAGCTCCATCACTGCGCGTGGCCCGCGGCGGTCCATCAGGCGGCCGATCAGCGGGCTTGCGATCGCGGATGCGACAAAGCCGAACGAGAATGCGCCGGCCGTGACGCCGCGCTCCCAGCCGAACTCGGAGATGATCGGCGGATAGAACAGCGAGAATGCCGTCCGCGCGTTGACGCCGATCGCCATGGTGACGAATGTCACCGCGACGATGACCCAGCCGTAGAAGAATGGAAGCCGCATGGCATGACTATCGAAGTGGCGCACCGGGACGGGTGCGACCGAGCAAAGGGGAAACACGTGGTCGTGCATAATGCACGGCCAAATTTGTGAAGCAATTCATAGACAATTGTACCAACCGATGATTGTAGGTTTGGCAGTTTGTGACTTCGCGACTGGCCGGAGACCGCGAAGCGGGTTATCATGTCCTTTTCAGGAGGAATTTCCATGGGCGGATTGGTTGCCGACGGGTACGTCCCGCACGTTCAGGAGCAGTTGAATTCCCGATTCATTGGCGAAGCACTGGACGAGATGATCCAGTTTCAGAAGGAGTTCAAGGTATTCTCGTCGCAGCACACGCTGCAGATGTCCTTTGGGCTTCTCAACATCGCGCCGGTCGGCGAAGCCGATCGCCACGGATTTTTCCGGTACTTGAAGCTGCTGAAGAAGACCGGCGCATCGATCGACGGCAAGGCCTCGCGGAAGAACGGACACGACCAGATCGTTGCGTCACTGCAGGGCAATCTCGAAAGCGGCAGGGCGATGCCGGTGTTCTTCACCTGGCATCCCGGGGAGCACCCGAAGGGAATCGTACAGATCACGAACGGCGATCGCGTCCTGAGCTTTTCCAGCAAGGGCTTTCTGACGATCTCGGTCCCGACGATCAGCGCCCACCGTCCCAAGGCCGGCAAGCGCAAGAAGAAATAGCGCGACACCGGCACGATGCGCGAACTGCAGACCAAGGTTCGCAACTATTATTCGGGAACGTTGCAACGTCACGGCCCGACCCCGCTCGGGGTCGATTGGCCGAACGTGGTGTCGCAATATCTGCGCTTCGTGCAGCTGCTGAAGCTCTGTCATTTCGGGCAACCGTTCAGCCTGAACGATTTCGGCTGCGGTTACGGCGCGCTGCTCGAGTTCCTGGCGATGCGGCATGGCGATGCCGTCGTGACTTATCGCGGCATCGACATCTCGCCGGCGATGGTCGATGCCGCGCGCGTCCGCTGGGCCAACAACCGCCGGGCCGTGTTCGCCGTGGGTTCGCAATGCGGCGCGCTGGCCGACTACTCGCTCGTGAGCGGGACCTTGAATGTCCGGCTCGGCCATCCCGTCCCGGAATGGGAAGCCTATGTCGCGGCGATCCTCACCGACCTCGAGGCCAGCAGCCGGATCGGCTTTGCCGTCAATTTCATGCTGCCCCGCGATGACGCCACTGCCGGGGCGGGACTGTATCGCACCGTGCCCGAGCGCTGGACGCCGTTCTGCGAACGGTTCGGCCGCGTCGAATTGATCACCGGCTACGGGTTGCGGGAATTCACGCTTCTTGTCCGCAAGACGCCGCCGCCGACTGCACGACCGGGAACAGGCTCTCGTAAGGCTGCGCGCCGGTCTCCTCGATGAGATACCGGGCGCGCGCAAGCAGCTCACTCAGCTGATACTGCGGATAACGCAAGCGATCCGCGCTGACTATCTGCGCCAGCACCAGCGTCGAGCGACATTCGGCGAGCCGCGCCTGCCGCTCTCGCGCGACCGCGATTCCCTGCTCAGCAGCGCCGAAAGCGGCGGTCAGACTGTTGCTCCTCAGATGAATTTCGGCGCGGAATGCCAGCATGTCGCTTTCATATTCGAGGCCGGCGAAAGCCTCCCGCGCGAGCCGGATCGCCGATTCAAGCTTCTGGATCGCCGCAACGTGGTCCCCCGCGAGCGACGACGCCAGTCCGCGGCAAACGCTCGCATACACTGCAACATAGGGCGTGTTGTTTCTGCTGGCGATCTCCTCGATACGCTGGCTGTGAAGATCGGCGAGCTTTTCGTCCCGCGTCAGCCAGGCCATTTCGACTCCGGCATGATGCGGAATGAACAGGACAGCCGGATCGGGATGTCCACTTTCGCTGGCAACCAGTTTGGCGATATTCTCCCGCGCAAGATCGAAACTGCCCGTGCGCACCAGCAACCGCGCATACAGGCTCTCAACCCATCGTTCAACTTTGAAGCCGAGCTGCGCTTCGTGGGATTCCTCGATGCTCGAGACTTGCTTGAGCGCGGTCTCGCCGGCTGCGAGCGCTTCCCGAAGCTTGCCGGCATAGCCGTAGGCCTGACACAGGAACACATGCAAGATGGTCCTGATGCTCGGGTCTTCGCAGACCTCGATCGCGTGCAGCACTTGCCCCACGTATTCGTCCGCCGAGCCGGTACAGGCCACGAGCCGGCCATAGCCGGCCAGGATCAGCATTTCCGAAACCGAGTCCTTCAATTGCCGCGCCATATCCAGGGCCTCGGTGTGGAATGGCACAGCTTCCTCCGCGCTCATTCCCTCGCGCCAGCCGAGGCTCACGATCTGCCCCGACGCGTGCATGCGCAGCCGGTCGGTCTCGGGCGCATGAGGCAGCGATTGCAGCAATAGTCGGACCTTCACCCATGCCTTCATCGCCAGGCGCGAATTGGTGGTCCCGATCCAGGCCGCTGCGCGGGCGGTGTAGGCGGCCGCCGGCCCATAATCCTTGGCAGCCTCGAAATGATGGGCGATCGGGTCGGCATATTCGCTGAGCTGGTTGTGGTGGAAGCGTTCGAGCGCTCTGGCCACCGCGGCATGCAGCTCGACCCGGCGGCTGCGCAGCTGCATGGCGTAGGCGACCTCCTGGATCAGCGGATGGCGGAAGGCGAAGCGTTCCTGCCCGGTCTCGCCGGGCACATTCTCAATCAGTTCGACTTCCAGCAGACGGCCGAGGATGTCGGAGAGGTTGGGCGCATGGGCCCGCGTGACCTCGGCAAGCACCGGCAGCGGAAACTCCCGGCCGATCGTGGCGCCAACCTGCAGGACCTCCTTGTCCGCCGGCGCGAGCCGATCGATGCGCGCGCCGATCACGGTTTGAACCGTCGCCGGCAGGGTCTCGGTCGGCGATTGGCCGAATGCCTCATAATGACCCGGCCGGCCGTCGAGCTCGCCGCTATCGACCAGCGAGCGGATGAGCTCCTCGGCAAAGAACGGATTGCCCCCGCTCCGCTCGACGATGCGGTCGCGTACCGGGGCGGTCGACGGGTGGTCGCCGACCAGATCGCGCGTCAGGGCGGACACGTCCTCGTCCCGGAGTTCGTCGAGCCGCAGCTCGCGGAATCCGGGGCCGTCGGTCCAGGGGGCCTGGTAGGTCGGGCGATAGGTCAGGATGATCAGGGCGCGGCTGATATGCACGACATTCACCAGCGCCGAAACGAACTCGATGCTCGCTTCGTCCAGCCAGTGAATGTCCTCGATGATGATCACCGACGGCGTGCGAGTGCCGTCACGGACCAGACTCGCGACCAGATTGACGAGCCGTGCGTGCCGCACCTTCGGATCCATCGCGGGCGCCGCCGCCTGCGCGTCGCGGATGCCGAGGAAATCGGAGAGCAACGCAACGTCGTCCATCAGATGCGGGACCGAGGATTCGATCCGCGTCGCGATCTTGGCGCGCGCGGTTTCCGCATCGTCGGTGGACGCGATCCGGAAGAAGTTGCGGAAGAATTCCAGCAGCGGCTGCAACGGACCGGAGTGATCGTAGGGCGAAGCCCGAGCCTCCTGCACCGGCACCAGGCGCTCCCTGGCGACCCGCGCAAATTCGAAGCACAACCGGCTCTTGCCGAGGCCGGGTGCCGCCGAGATGCCGATCGCCTTGCCCTCCCCACGCTCGGCGCCCGCAAAGGCGTCGTGCAGGACGGCCAGCTCGGCATCGCGGCCGCGATAGGCGCCGATGACGGCATCGCGGAATGGCGCGCGCGCCGGCTTCATTCCGATCAGGCGGTAGACCGCGACCGGCCGCGGAAATCCCTTGACGTCCTGATGGCCGAGCGCGCGCCCATCGCAGGATCCCTGCACGAGCTTGAACGTCGATTCCGTGACGCAGATGTCGCCCGGCTGCGCCATGTGCTCGAGCCGGCTCGCAAGGTGAACGGCAGCGCCGTAGACGCCCTGCTCTTTCGTGAACTTGTCCGGCACGCCGGCGACGATCTCTCCGGAGTGGATGCCGACCCGCAACCCGATGCCGTTGTCGCGCGAGGACTGGACCATGGCGAGTGCGGCCTGACAGGCACGCAGCGCGTGATCCTCCTGGGCGTGGGGGACGCCGAAGATCACCATCAGCCCGTCGCCCATGTTGCGCATGATCGTGCCGTGATACTGCTGGACCGCACTGCCCATCCGCGCCAGCGCGGGCGGAAGGCGGTCGAGCGCAAGTTCGGGATCATTGTCGCCGATGAGCTCCGTTGAGCCGACGATATCGGCGAACATCACGGTGACGACCTTGCGCTCCCCGAGCGGCTGGACCTGGTCCAGACGTTCGCCGCAGGCGCCGCAGAACCGCGCGGTCTCGAGATTTGGATGCTGGCAGTTCGGACAGACGGCGGAGAAGCTCAGCCCGCACGACCGGCAGACACCGTCCTCTGCCAGGGTCTCGGATCGACAGGCCGGGCACAGCATGAACACTACCCTCCCGATACACTGTCCGCTTGCGGATTCCGGTGCACTCTAACACGACCATGAGGCCAGACCCACCGGGCAATCAAGCCAGAAACGGCGCCGCGCGCCAAGCCCGAGTTTTGAGCGGGCGGGGAAGCCGGCCTCAGGCCCCCAGCGCATGGCTTTCATGGCCGAAATAGGCACGCTCGAGCCGGCGCGCGAGGTCGCCTTCCCCGGTCGGCGCCTCCAGTGCGATCGTCCCCTGCACCAGCGCGTAGACCCGGTCGGCACAGGCCAGCGCCTTCTCGAGCAATTGTTCGACCAGCAGCACGGAGGTGCCCTGCGCGCGCAGCCGGCCGATGACGTTGAGGACACGATCGACCAGCACCGGCGACAGCCCCGCGGAGGGCTCGTCGAGCATCAGCAGTCGCGGCCGCCGGACCAGCCCCTGCGCCACCGTCAACATCTGCTGTTGCCCGCCCGAGAGCGCCCCGCCGCGCTCATGCCGTTTCTCGGCGATCTCGGGGAAGAACGACAGGGCTTCCTCGACGCGTGCGGCGCGCTCGGCGCGCGGCAGGTCGTAGCCGGCGAGCAGCAGATTGTCGGTGACGGAGATCTGCGTGAACACGCGATGCCCCTCGATCACATGCACGAGCCCGGCACGCGCGGCATCGCGCGGCGTGGCGTTGGTCATGTCGCGACCGCCGAACCGGACCTGCCCGGCGGTGACGGGCAACAGACCCGACATCGCGCGCAGCAGCGTGGTCTTGCCGGCGCCGTTGGGACCGAGCAGCGCGACGACCTCGCCGGCGGCGATCGTCATGTCGATGCCGTGCAGCACGCGGATCTTGCCGTAGCCGGATTCCAGCGCGCGCACCGCGAGCAGAGGTTCAGCCGCCGAGGTAAGCACTGACGACCTCCTTGTGGACGCGGATCTCCGCCGGCGTTCCCGCCGCCAGCGTGCGGCCGAGGTTGAGCACGGTGACCTGGTGGCAGATATCGAAGATCAGATCGGCATGATGCTCGACCAGCAGCACGCCGGTGCCGCGGCCGCAGACCGCCTTGATCAGACTGGCGAGCCGCTCGATCTCGTCGTTGGAGAGGCCGGCCGCGGGCTCGTCGAGCAGCAGGAAGTCCGGATCGAGCATCAGCGCGCGAGCGATCTCGATGAAGCGCAGCTCGCTGTGCTGCAGGCGGTCGGCGCGCACATCGCTGAGCGCCTCGAGCCCGACGACGCCGAGCAGCGCGCGCGCCTTGGCGGCCAGCATTCGCTCGTCGGCGCCGTTGCGCGGCAGCGCCAGCGTCGCCTCGACGAAACTGGCCCTGCCCTCGATCGAGCCGCCGATCATGACGTTCTCCAGCACCGAGGCTTCGCCGATCACGCGCGGCGTCTGGAAGGTGCGCGCGATGCCGCGGGCCGCGCGCCTGACCGGCTCGCCCGGGGGCAACATCTCGTCGCCGAGCGTCATGGTGCCGGCCTTCGCGGCGTAATAGCCCGAGATCACGTTCAGCGTGGTGGTCTTGCCGCTGCCGTTGGGGCCGATCAGGCCGTGGATCTGGCCCGGCGCGACGTCGAGGTCGAGGCCGTCGATCGCCTTCACATTGCCGAAGCTCAGCGCGATGCCGCGCAGCTGCAGCGTCTTGCCGCCGTCGCGCCGCCGCACGATGTCGGCGAGCGCGGCCGGGCGCGGCACGATGGCGCGGTTGCTGGCGAGCGGACGGCGGTTGCGGAAGTCGAGCAACGCCGCGATGCCGCCGGGCATCACCAGCACGATCAGGAGCAGCAGCACCGCGTAGAGGAAGGTCGACCAGGCCGCCAGCGGCGCGGCGATCTCGGGCAGGATGGTCAGGATGATGGTGCCGAGCATCGGCCCGAGGATCGAGCCGCGGCCGCCGATCAGGATCGCGATGAAGAACAGCACCGACAGATCGAAGGTGAACGCGTCGGGCGTGATGTAGGTCTGCAGGGTCGCGAACAGGCCGCCGGCGATCGCCGCTAGCGCACCCGCGAACAGGAAGATCGCGATCAGCATGTTCGGCTTGGAGATGCCGCTGGCCTCGGCAGCGACCTCGGCGTCGCGCACCGCGATCAGCGCGCGGCCGAACCGGCTGCGCGCGACATTGGCGCTCATCCAGGTGGTGACGACCGCAAAGCCGATGCACAGCGCGTAGAATCCCCACGGCGTGTTGAACGGCGCCGGGAATTCCGGGCCTGATATACCGATGCCGCCGCCGGTCACGCTCTGCCAGGCCAGCGCGATCTGGGTCACGATGGTCGCGAAGCCCAAGGTCGACATCGCGAAGTAGAAGGTGCGCAGGCGCAAGGCCGGCAGGCCGACGATCACGCCGAACACCGCGCCGATCAGGCCGGCGATCGGCAGCGCCGCAAACACCGGAAGCGCGGGCATCACATTGCCGGCGACCAGCACGCTGGTGGTGTAGGCCCCGAGCGTCAGCAATGCGACATAGCCGATCGCGAGGTGGCCGGCAAAGCCGACCACCAGATTGAGGCCGGACACCAGCACCCAGTAGATCGCCATCCGGGTGCCGATCAGCACCCAGTAATCATTGCTGACGAAGGGCAGCAGCACGGCGGCCAGCAAAATGCCGACGAAGGGCAGAACGTGCGGCAGCGTCGTGCGCCATGCGCCGCTTCCCGTCTGCGGCTGAGTGGTGGCGACCGCCGTCATCACACCCTCCGCGCGGTCGAGGCGCCGAACAACCCTTGCGGCGCGGCGAGCAGCACCACGATGAACAGCGTGAACACCGCGACCGAGGAGAAGATGCCGCCGACCAGGAAGTTCGCCGCCTGCTGGAACAGGCCGAGCGCCAGCCCGCCGATGATCGCGCCCCGGTTGTTGCCGAGCCCGCCGAGCGCCACCGGCACGAAGCCGTAGAAGTTGAGCAGCGCGCCATTGGCGAAGAAGGCGAGCAGCAACTGCCCGCCGGAAAATCCGGCGATGCCGCCGACCACACCGGCGAGCGCGTAGCTTGCGACACGCAGATTGCGCTCCGGCAGGCCGAGCGCCCGCGCCGCGAAATTGTCCTCAGCGATCGCGAGGAAGGCGCGGCCGACCAGGGTGCGGCGGTAGAGATATTCGAGGCCGATGATGGTGATCGCGCAGGCCACCACCGGCAGCCAGAATTTTTCATCCAGCACGCCCTCGCCGAATCCCGCGATGCGCGGGAACGGCTGCGGCTCGGTGCCCCATTTGATCGCCGTGACCTGCTGGATCATCAGCGCAACGGCCAAGGTCGAGAGCACGTAGAGATGCTGGTCGAGGCTCTTGAGCACCGGCCGCACCGCGACGAATTCGGTGACGATCCCGATGATCGCGCAGCAGAGCAGCGTCAGCACGAAGCCTGCGGCGATCGGCAGGCCGAGCTTCAGCGTGAACATCGAGCCGAACACGCCGCCCAGCATCGCGAGCTGGCCGGCGGTGAAGCTCATCACCCGCGAGGTCGAGAACATCGTGTTGTAGGTGACGCCGACCAGCGCGTAGATCGCGCCCGCCGCGAGACCGGATGCGAGGATCGAGGCAAGCATCGGCTACGCCCTCGCCCGTCTATGTGTACCCCGGCGCCAGCGCGAAGGTGCCGTTCTTCGCGGTGCTCGATTCCGACATCACGATCTCTTCGGTCAGATAGCCATTATGCTCGGTGGGCGAGAAGCGATAATTGCCGAAATAGCCGGGATAGGTCGACAGCGAGTTCCAGTACTTGATGATCCCGGCGCTGTCGGTCGAGCCGCTTTCCGCGACGGCCTTCGCGATCAGCTCGATGCAGTCGATGCCGCCCGCGACCCACCATAGCAGCGTATCGTTCAGCGCGACATTGGCCTTGGTCAGCCGCGCGACCAGGTCCTCGCTCTTCGGCGGCAGCTTGCCGGCGCTGTCGTAGCTGCAGCTCTTGTAGCCGATCGCATAGACCTTCTTCCAGTTCTCCGGCTTGGCGACCAGGCTCGCAAGCTCACCCGACGCCATCGATGGGTGGCCGACGAAAGGAACGTCCCAGTTCATCGCGGCGCGGGTGTTGAACATGCGCGCCTCCATGCCGGTCGAGACGCTCCACACCACGATCGCCTCGGCGCCGGCATTCTTGGCGCGCAGCATGTCCGGCGTCATGTCGGGCTGGGTGGCGTCGATATTGGCCTGATAGACCACCTCGGCGCCGTCCTTCTTGAACGCCGCGACCGACGCGCCGACCGCCGTGACGCCGTACCCGGTGGTGTCGCCGATCACCGCGACCTTCTTCACCTTGAGGATCTTGAGGCAATAATTGCGCACGGCATCGTCCCACTGATTGTTCGACGGTGCGATGCGGAACGCGTTGGGGTACTTGACCGGATCGATCAGGGTCTCGACCACGCAGGGGTGCAGGTCCGGCATCTTGGCACGCGCCATGATCGGCGTCGTCGCCAGCGCCTCGCCGGAGTTCAGCGGCCCCCAGATCGCGTGAACCTTGGCCTGGCTGATCAGCTCCTGGGTGGCGTTCACCGCCTTGGTCGGGTCGCCCTGGGTGTCGCGCATCACGAGCTCGATCTTGCGGCCCTTCACGCCGCCGGCGCCGTTGATGGCATCGACCGCGAAGTTGACGCCGCGGTTGAAGCCGACGGTCGGCGCCGAGCTCGGGCCGGTGATCGCCGCAAGGCAGCCGATCTTGATCGGTTCCGATTGTGCGATGGCCGGAGCCGGGAAGGAAAATGATGCGGCGCCCAATGCGCCGGCGCTGCCCAACAAGACGTCACGGCGTGACATGGCCATGTGATGCACTCCCTGTTTCCCTCTCGGCGCCCGTCGTTTGTTGCGGGACGTCCGTTGATTGATTGTCCGCGCGCTCATGGCCGCGGTTATCGCAAGCCCAAGTTTGGGCTGGATGCGAAGCTCTTGTCCAGCCCCGCGGACGGCATTGCGCCTTGTTGAACTTTCATAGCCGCGGCCGCCGCGTCCAGTGCTCGGCATTGACGGCGCCGACGGGCACCTCGCCCGCGACGATCTTCGCCACCTGGCGCACGGTCTCCGACGACTGATGCTCGATCGCCTGTGGCGTCAGGCCGCCGACATGCGGCGTTGCGATCACATTGCGCAGCCTCGCGAGTTCCGGCGTCGGCATCTGGTCGGACGCGCGGCCGACATCCAATGCGGCGCCGGCGATGCCGCCGGCGCGCAGCGCAGCCGCCAGCGCCGCCTCGTCGACGAGATTGCCGCGCGAGAGGTTGATGAAGAATGCGTGTTTCTGCATCCGTGCCAACGCGGCCTGCCCGATCAGGTTCTCGGTCTGCGCGTTGGCGATCGCGAGGCAGACGACATAGTCGGCACGCGCCAGCAGTTCGTCGAGCGGCAGATGCGCGATCGCGGGGTCATCTGACGTCGCGAAGGGATCGGCGACCAGCACGTTCATGCCGAGCAGCTTGGCGATCCCGGCGAGATAACGCCCGATGCTGCCATAGCCGATGATGCCGACCGTGCTGCCCGCAAGCTGGCGGCCCATCATGACCTCAGGCGCCCTGCCCGCGTGATAGTCCGCAGTGGCCCGCGAGACGCCGCGCGACAGATCGACCATGAAGCCAAGCGCGAGCTCGGCGACCGACTGAATGAAGCCGGCGCTCGCCTGTGTCACCAGCACGCCGGCCGCGGACGCCGCGGCCACGTCGATGTTGCGGATATCGACCGCACAGCGCACGAAGGCGCGCAGCTTTGGCAGCTGCGAGAAGATCTCGCCGGGTCCCTGGGTCATGCGATCGGTGACGATGATGTCGACATCGGCCGCAGCCTCGACCAATGCCGCCGCGTCGAGCGCCTCGTCCCCGTCGTGCAGCCTGACGTTGGCAATCGCGCGCAAGGCACTCAGGCTGCGCTCGCCGTAATAGTCGCGGCGCATCTGCGGGGTATGGGCGAGAAGCACCTTCACGATCGTCTCCCTAATAGCCCAACGCATGCGGCAGCGCCGTGCTGATGACAGGCACGAACGCGATCACCAGCAGGCACAGCAACAGCAGGCCGAGATAGCCCGCGATCGGCTTGATGGTTTGCTCGATCGGTACGTTGCCGATCAGGCAGGCGCCGTAGAGCCCAAGACCAAGCGGCGGCGCAAACAGCCCGAGCCCCATCGCAATGACCAGCACGACGCCGAAATGCAAGGGATCGATGCCGAGCTTGACCGCGACCGGCAGCAGCAGCGGCCCGAAGATGATCAGCGCCGCGGCGCCCTCGAGCACCGAGCCCATCACCACCAGCACAAGGATCGACAGCAGCATGAACAGCCACACGCCATGGCTGCCCGAGATCGCCAGCATGAGATCGCCGACCGCGTGCGGCACCTGCTGCAGCGTCAGGATGAACGCGAGCGACTGCGCGGCCGCAACGATGAACAGGACCAGCCCCGAGCGGACAGCCGATTGCACGAAGCAGTGCGCGAGGCTCCTCGCGCCGAGTTCGCGGAACAGGAGGCTGCCGACCGCAATCGCGTACACCGCGGCAAAGGCCGAGATCTCGGTCGCCGTGGCGAAGCCGCTCTTGAAGCCGAAGAAGATCATGAAGATCAGCCCGAACGAGGCGATCGCGCCGGTCCATAAGCCGGAGACCGCGGCGCGCGGCTCGGCTTCGGCGCCTGCCTCCGGGCGCTTGCCGAAGATGATCGACACCGCGATCAGCGCCAGCGCCATCAGCGCGGCCGGCAGCATGCCGGCGACGAACAGGCCGCCGATCGACAGATTGGCGACGAAGCCGAGAATGATCAGGTTGATGCAGGGCGGAATGGTTTCAGCCATCACCGCGGAGGCCGCGAGCAGCGCCACGGCGCCGCCCGGATTCTGCCGCGAGCGGCGCGCCGCCGGAATAAGCACCGAGCCGACCGCGGCGACATCGGCCATCTTGGAGCCGGAGATGCCGGAGAACAGCACCATCGACATCACCATCACGACGTTAAGCCCGCCGCGCATCCGTCCGACCGCGCGCTGCAGCAGTTCGATCAGCCGCACCGACATGCCGTTGGCTTCCATCAGATAGCCGACCAGGATGAAGAACGGGATCGCCAGCAGCACGAAATTGTCGATGCCGCGCGCCATCTGCTGGGCGAAGATCACACCGGGCAGCGTGCCTTCGACCCAGATGAAGATCAGCGCCGCGAGCGCCAGCGCAAAGCCGATCGGCAGTCCGCCGAACAGGGTGAGGAAGAAGCCGATCAGCATCAGCGTCTGTGACGACGGCACCGATGACGGCGCAAACGCATCCCAGGCCAGATAGAGCCCGACGATCACGGCGGTGGCGACGATCCCGGCCAGCATGTCGCGCAACGGCCGGCCGCAGAACGTCTCGACGGCGAAGATCGTCATGAACGCGGCACCGACGCCCATCGGATAGAACGTCCACTCCAGCGGCAGTCCGGAGCCCGACGTTTGCCCGGTGGTCAGCCAGCCCATCTTGATGGCGTTGAATGCGACATAGGCGGCAATGACGGTGACGAGCAGCGCACCGACCGCGTCGACGACCCGCCGCACGCCTGGAGGCAGCATGTTGACGAAGAAGGCGACGCCGAGATTCTCGCTGCGCGCCAGCGCACTGGCCGCGCCGAAGAAACTCGACCCGACCATCAGGCCGCGGGCGACGTCGTCGGACCATTCGACCGGTGCGTTGAACAGGAAGCGGGCCAGCACCGAGACGCAGACCACCAGGAGATCGGCGGCGAGCAGGATCGCGGCGATCGCGTCGCTGATGGCGAGCAGCGGCGCCGTGATCCGATCCATGCTGCTTCTCGTCGCAATCGCGGCGATCGACATGCGTCGACCTCAGGCCTGGGTGGCGCGGATCAGATCGACGACGGCCTTCGCCTCGGGCCGCGCCTTGATGAAATTGTCGGTCTGCGGCAGCACGCGCTTGCGGAACGCCTCCTTGTCGCATTCGACCACCGTGACGCCCTTCTCCACCAGGCTCGCCAACGCCTCCTTCTCCACCGCGAGCCCGTGCACGCGGGTGTCGGCCGCGGCCGACTTTGCGGCATCAAGGAAACCTTCGCGCAGCTTGGGGGCCATGCGGTTGAAGGTGGTGTCGCTGAAATAGACCGCGAGCGGCGAGAAGATGTGCTGGGTCAGCGCGTAATGTTTCGCGGTTTCGTAGAATTTGCTGGCCAGGATGGTCGGCGGATCGTGCTCCAGGCCATCGAGCACGCCGGCCTGCAGTGCGGTGTAGATCTCGCCGAACGCCAGCGGCGTCGCGGCGGCCCCCATCAACCGCAGGCATTCGGTGATGATCGGGTTTGGCAGCGTGCGGATCTTCAGGCCGGCGAGATCCTCCGGCGTCTTCACCGGCTTCTTCGCCAGCACGCTGCGTGCGCCGAAATTGTAGGCCCAGGCGATGATGTGGATGCCGGCGCCCTTGAGCAACGCATCCTCGATCGGCTTCGCCGCACCGGCATCGAACGCCTTGGTCTGCTGCTGATAGCTGGTGAAGAGGTAACCGAGGTCGAACGTGCCGACCAGCGGCACCAGGTTCGCCGAGATCGACGAGCCCGAGACCATCAGGTCGATCACCCCGAGCTTCACCGAGTTGATGACGTCGATCTCCTGGCCGAGCTGGTTGTCGGGGAAGAAGGTGACCTCGATCTGCTCGCCGAGCCCGTTCGCCTTCAGGCTCTTGACGAGGTTGTCGTAATAGACGCGGCCGTTGGCGTATTTGGGGTCGTTCGGAAGCGACGACGAGCACCGCATCTTCATCGTCGCGGCCTCGGCGCGGCCGATGATGGCGGGCGCGGCGGCGAGCCACGCTGCGGCAGCGGCCGATGACCGCAACAAAATACGGCGGCTCACGCGCATCGACGTCATGATGGTGCTCCTCCCCAGGAACGGATCGTTATCGGCTGCCCGCCGGTTGGCCCGAGCTTGGCAGCACTTTTGTCATAATGTATGACAAAAGCAGTACGGTTGCGCAAGAGCGCGGCGCGGCGGCGCAAGGTTCAACCGCAGCGAGGCTTTCGATGTTCCAGACATCCAACGCGTTGCGTCGGAGCGTGCACAGTCAGGTCACCGACCGGGTCGGCAGCAGCATCGTGCGCGGTGAGATCGGCGTCGGCGAGGCGCTCCCCCCGGAGATGCGGATCTGCGAGATGATGGACGTCAGCCGCACGGTGGTGCGCGAGGCGATCCGCACCCTCACCGGCAAGGGCCTGATCGAGTCGCGGCCCAAGAGCGGCACACGAGTGCGGCCGCCCGAGCAATGGAATCAGCTCGATCCCGACGTGCTGCGCTGGCACCTCGAGACCGCGGAGATCGATCGCTATCTGGCAAAACTGTTCCAGCTACGCTCCGCGGTTGAACCGGCCGCCGCGGCGCTTGCAGCCAGCCATGCCCACGAAGACGACTTCGCGCGGATCCGCGCCGGATGCGACGGGATGGACGCGGCGCAAACCAACGAGGCGTTCGTCGCTGCCGACATCAAGTTCCACCAGGCAATCTATTTCGCGACCCGCAACGAGTTTTTCTGGCCGATCGCCCAGATGTTCGAAATCACGCTGCGCCAGAGCTTCACGATTGCGGCAACCGGCTCGCACCGTCCACGCGCGCTGATCGAGCATCGCGCGGTGCTCGACGCGATCGTGGCCGGCGACGCGGAGGCGGCGCGCGCGGCCACTGTGGTGCTGCTCGCGCATTCCGCCGACGATCTGGTGCGAATTCGCGGCCGGGAGTTCGAGACGCCGTCGGCGCGGGGTCCGCGCAAGCGGTAGTGGTATGAGACTGGGGACACCGCTCTCACCCACGTCGTCCCTGCGAAAGCAGGGACCCATAACCACAGGGTTGCGTTGTTGAGGCGCGCCGCGCAAAACACAATGACCATCGGTGGCTATGGGTCCCTGCTTTCGCAGGGACGACACCGAGTGTGTTGCACGAGCTATGACTAAGACGTCCGCATTCTCGCGTTACGACCCGCCCTCGGAGAACTTCCTGCCGACCAGGACGTACGCGCCCTCGGCCTCGATCCACTCGTCGTGCAATTCGCCTTCGGCGACCGAAAATATCTGCCCGGAACGATAGACGACGGGTTCACCGGTTTGCCTGACGACAAAAGTTCCGGAGATCACCAGGCCGCGGATCTCGAAATGATGCCGGTGCCGTCCCTTGCCGGGGCGAGGATCGAGCTTCTGAAACTCGATTTCCTGGAAACCGTCGGCCTTCAATTGCCTTTCGAAATCGTGCTCGTTCATGCCGCTCTCCCGTGGATCGGCCGCGCAATCGGCGAACGATAGCGCCATTTTCCGCGAGCTGGCAAACCTGGCCGCATTTCGCGCGCGGCGCCGTCGTGCCGTTCCTGGCAGCGCGCCGGACACGGGCCTGTGACCATAGTTGAAGGCCTTAGCGACGAAACTTCTGGATTGTTGGCTGCGTAGACGCCAAGACAGAACGGTTATTCCGCGAAGGTCCTTTGATGCACGACGTCTCGATCCCGGCAGCCCTGATCGCCGGCCTAGTCAGCTTCCTGTCGCCCTGCGTGCTGCCGCTGGTGCCGCCCTATCTGATCTATTTGACCGGCGCGACCATCGAGCAGGTCAACCAGGACGGCGACACCGCCGCCTCCAAGCGCGCGGTCATGATGGCGGCGCTGATGTTCGTGCTCGGCTTCTCCACCGTGTTCGTCGCACTCGGCGCCAGCGCGTCCATCGTCGGCGGGTTGGTGCGCGCGTGGTCGGCCGAGCTCTCGATCCTGGCCGGCATCGTCATCATCATCATGGGCCTGCATTTCCTCGGCGTCACGCGGATCGGCCTGCTGATGCGCGAGGGGCGGCTGACCGCGCCCAAGCCGGTCGGGTTGTGGGGCGCCTATGTCATGGGCCTTGCGTTCGCTTTCGGCTGGACGCCGTGCATCGGACCGATCCTCGCGGCGATCCTCTCGATCGCAGCTTCCCAGGCCACGGTGACCAAAGGCGCCGGCTTACTCGCAGTCTATTCCGCCGGGCTCGGCATCCCGTTCCTGCTCGCAGCCTTCCTGGTCGAGCAGTTCTCTTCGCTGTTCGCACGGATGAAGCGTCATCTCGACACCGTCGAGCGCGTGATGGGCGTGCTGATGGTGGTCACCGGCATCGGCTTCCTGACCGGCGCGGTCTCCAGCGTCAGCGTCTGGCTGCTGGAGACCTTCCCGGCGCTGCAGAATATCGGCTAGCCCTTCGCGCCTGCACGCGCGCGTTCGCTGGCTTTTGGCCACGCGATGGCGGACTATTGCCGCTCCTTCGCCGCCAGCTGAGTCGGAGACCGATGGCCCCAACCCCTGCGACGTCAGCCAACTGGCCGATCTTCCGTTCACTCAGGGCGTTCCGGCCGAGCGACCTGCCGGGTGATCTGATCGCCGGGCTGACGCTCGCCGCGATCGCAATCCCGGAACAGATGGCGACCGCGCGGCTCGGCGGCTTCTCGCCGCAGATCGGCTTCTTCGCCTTCATGGCCGGCTCGCTCGGCTTTGCGGTGTTCGGCGCCAACCGCTTCCTGTCCTGCGGCGCCGATTCCACGATCACGCCGATCTTCGCCGGCGGGCTGGCGCTGATGGCGACGGCAGGCTCGCCGGACTATCAGGCGTTCGCGATGGCGCTGGCGCTGATGGTCGGCGCGATCATGATCGCCGGTGGCCTGTTCAAGCTCGGCTGGATCGCCAATCTGCTCTCGACGCCGGTCACGGTCGGCTTCCTCGCCGGCATCTCCGTGCACATCCTTGTCTCGCAGCTGCCGGGTGTGCTCGGCCTGACCACACCGGACGGGCCGACGCTCTACAAGCTCGGCGTTCTCGTCGACAAGATCGACCAGACCAACGTCTATACGCTGGTGATCGGCCTCGGCGTGCTGGCCCTCGTCGCCGGATCGGAGAAGATCAGCGCGCGGATTCCGGGCGCGCTGATCGGACTCGTCGTCGCCACCATCGCCGTGATCGCCGGCCATCTCGAGAGCAAGGGCGTCAAGGTGGTCGGCACCGTGCCGGCCACGCTGCCCAAGCCGGCATTCCCGGACATCGCGCCGGAGCGATGGATCAAGCTGATGTCGCTCGCGATCCTGATCGCCGTCGTCGTGATGGTGCAGACCGCCGCGACGACGCGCTCGTTCCTGTCAGATCCGGACAAGCCGGCCGACGTCGATCGCGACTTCCTCGGCGCCGGCGCCGGCAGTGTTCTGTCGGGGCTGTTCGGCGCCTTCCCCGTCAACGCCAGTCCGCCGCGCACAGGCATCGTCTCGGAGACCGGCGGACGCACACAGGTCGCGGGGCTGTTTGCCGCCGCCATCGTGCTCGCGCTGCTGGCGTTCGGCGCGACTTTGCTGCAGCACGTGCCTGACGCTGCGCTCGGCGGCGTCCTGTTGTTCGTGGCGCTGCGCATCATCCGCGTCAAGCAGATCGTCACGATCTTCCGCCAGTCGTTCTATGAATTCCTGCTGGTGGTGGCGACGGCAGCCGCGATCATCGTGTTGCCGATCGAGCAAGGTGTTGCCGTCGGCATCGCGCTGTCGCTACTGCACGGCATCTGGACCACGACGCGCGGCCAGCTGGTCGAATTCGTCCACGTCCCCGGCACCACGATCTGGTGGCCGACGGGCCCGCACGTGACCGGCGAGCGCAAGCCGGGCATTGCCGTCGTCGGCCTGCAGGCACCGCTGTCGTTCCTCAACGCAGAAGGCTTCCACGGCAGCGTGCTCAAGACCGTCGGCGCCGCGACGCCCAAGCCGCGGCTGCTGGTGATCGAGGCCAGCGGCATGATCGAGATCGATTTCACCGCGGCTCAGGCGCTACGCGACCTGTTCCGCGAATGCCGCGATGACGGCCTGACGGTGGCCGTGGCGCGGCTGGAATCCACCCGCGCGCAGGACGCATTCGAGCGCTTCAACCTTTACGATGTCCTCAGCCGGGACCACGTCTTTCATAGCGTCGATGAGGCGGTGCGCGCGCTGGGCGGAGACCAGGGATCGGCTTGATTGCCGCTGAGAGCGGCCATGACGACGCGGGAACCACGCAACTGCCATATGCACCGCGGGGCGGGCGTGCACCCGGGTGATTTCGGAATACTGGAAGAATATCCGTGAGTTGCCCGACGCGTCGAGCGGCCTGGTCGAACGCCGGCCCACGGCCGGCTGCTTTGCATGGGGTTGTTTTCGATATTTTGGCAGCGCGTTGCGAAACCGATCGAGCCTGATTTCAAGCAGCTCGGGTCAAGCGGCTCAAGCCTGCTCGCCATCCAGCGACGGATGCTCGATCAAGACCTCGGCCTTGATCGAGCCGGCGTGGATGGCACGAAACAGCGCCCGCCCCGTCTTGATGTTGTTGGCCTTCATGCACAGACCAATGATCTCGCGCACCGCGGAATCGCGCACCAGCTCGTCGGAGATCTTCATCGCGGTCTCCATCGCGGCCTTGGCGGCGCGCTCGTAGCGATCGCGTTCGACCTGCTGGTTCTTCGGCGAACGCTTGGCGGGCGAACCGACCGCCTCGGCGCAGCCGGCGGCGTCGCGGCAGATCTCACGGATCCTGTGCGCAGCTTCGATGTCGCCGAGCGGCTGCTCGAGCGGATCGTCCCAGATATCCTTTCGCCTGGTCTTGTTGAACAACCACATCGCAATGTCCGTGGCAGGAATATCCGACTGGTTAGACGGCAGGAACGATCTTTCCGGGATTGAAAATGTTCTGCGGATCGAGCGCCTGCTTCAGCGCCCGCATCGCATCGAGCGCCTCGGGGCCGAGCTCGGCCATCAAATATTTCTGCTTGCCCTGGCCGATGCCATGCTCGCCGGTGCAAGTGCCGTCCATTGATTGCGCACGCTCGACCAGCCGGTGCATGAACTCCTCGCCGCGCGCCATCTCGTCCTTGTCGTTGACGTCGCAGAGCAGCGAGCAGTGGAAATTGCCGTCGCCGACATGGCCGACGATCGGCGACAGCAGATTGAGCCGTTTCAGATCCTCTTCGGTCTCGGTGACACAGTCGGCCAGCCGCGAGATCGGCACGCAGACGTCGGTGGCGACGACGCCGATGCTGTCGCCGGGGCGCAGCGCCTTGACCGACCAGTAGGCGTCATGCCGGGCCTGCCACAGCTTGGTGCGGTCCTCCGGCTTGGTGGTCCAGGTGAAGTCGCCGCCGCCGCATTCAGCGGCGATGTCGCGGAAATTCTTCGACTGCTCGGCGACCTCGACCTCGCTGCCGTGGAATTCGAGCAGCAGCAGCGGCGTCTCGGGCAGCGACAGCTTGGAATAACTGTTGCAGGCCTTCACCTGCGCGGCGTTGAGCAACTCGATCCGGGCGACCGGGATGCCGGTCTGGATCGCGAGGATCGTCGCCTGGCAGGCGCCGCGCACGGTCTCGAACGAACAGGCGGCGGCGGCGATCGTGTCGGGAATGCCGCGCAGGCGGATGGTCAGTTCCGAGATGATGCCGAGCGTGCCCTCGGCGCCGACGAACAGATGCGTCAAATCGTAGCCGGCCGACGACTTCTTGGCGCGCGTGCCTGTCGTGATGATCTCACCGTCGCCGCGCACCACCTTCAGCGCCAGCACGTTCTCGCGCATGGTGCCGTAACGCACCGCGTTGGTGCCGGAGGCGCGGGTCGAGGTCATGCCGCCGAGCGAGGCATCGGCGCCGGGATCGATCGGGAAGAACAGGCCTTGGTCGCGCAGGTGCTCGTTCAGCGCCTTCCGCGTCACGCCGGGCTGGATCACGCAGTCGAGGTCCTCGGCATGCACCTCCAGCACCTTGTTCATGTCGCGCAGATCGATGCAGACGCCGCCCGCCGGCGCGTTGACCTGGCCCTCCAGCGAGGTTCCGGTGCCGAAGGCGATGACGGGTACGCGGTTTGCGGCACAGATCCGGACCACGTCCTGGATGTCGGCGGTTTCCTGCGCCATCACGACCGCGTCCGGCGGCTGGTTCGGCAGCCATGTGGTGGTATGGGCGTGCTGTTCGCGCACCGCCTGCGACGTGACGAGCCGGTTGCCGAACCGCGCCGCCAGCGCGTCGATCGCGCGCTTCAGGGCCTGCGGTTCAGGTCGCGTCACATTGCTCGAAATCGTTGTCGCCACGTCAATTTTCCTCCCGGCTTTAGCCGACCGTGGCAAAGCTTGTATAAGGGGTCAAGAGAGCCTGACTTGAAAAAGTGGTCGCGGGAGTCACAGAAAAGTTCATGCTCGCACGCCAACGAACCGGGGATGGAAGATGACGTCAGAGACTGCCACGAGCGAGATGCCGCTTCCGTCAGCCCCGTTCAAATCGTCCGTGATGCAGATCGACCCGCAATGGATCGACTATAACGGCCATCTCAACATGGCCTACTACAATGTGATGTTCGACCGCGCCATCGACGAGATGTGGCTGCAGCTCGGCATCGGGCCGGCCTACATGAAGGCGCGGCACTGCTCGACCTTCACGGCCGAATGCCACGTGCGCTACTTGCGGGAAATCCATCTCGGCGATCCCGTGCAGGTTTCGGTCTTCCTGCTCGGCGCCGACGAAAAGCGGCTGCACACGTTCGAGGAGCTGCGCCATGCCACCGAGGGCTGGCTGTCCGCGACCTCGGAAAACCTCACGCTGCACATCGACATGGAGGCGCGCAAGGTGGCGGCATTTCCGCCTGACATCCGCGCCCGCACTCAAGCCATTGTGGACAGCTATGCGGGCGTGCCGCGTCCCGAGGGCATCGGCCGCAACGTGGCGATGCCGTCGAAAAAATAGCCAGCCGTTGGCTAAACCCTCGTGCGGCCGCGCGCCAATCCGACCACCGCCGACACCAGGAACAGGATGATGGCGATGAAGAAGATCGCCTTGGCGATTTCGATCGAGGCGCCGGCGATGCCGCCGAAACCCAAAATGCCCGCGATCAGGGCGATGACCAGGAATGTGACGACCCAGCTCAGCATGATCGAACCTCTGCTCGGTTTCCTCGCGCCGCCTCTCGCCCGGCGCCATAGCTTGAGGAAACAAACCGGCAGCGGAACGCTGGTTCCTGAGCCCGAAACCGCGATATTTTCGCCGATTTCAGGAACCAAGATCACGGCAGACTGCTGCCAAAACCGTTCCCGCCGCGCACGATAAAACCTGTCAAAACGGCCGATCAGGTCCTATATGGCCTTCAATCCCTGTTAAGAAGGCTCCCCTTCACCGTCCCACGGTGCCATCGTGGGGCTGAGACGATTCGCCAATGACCGAGCCGAGCAAATTGCCCCATCACGGCGTTCCCGAGCACCAGCCGGCGGCTGGCGGCATCGCCGCGCGTGCGCGGGCGGCCGCCGGTCCGCAATATCTCAACGGCCTCAACCCCGAACAACGCGAAGCGGTCGAGACGCTCGACGGTCCCGTATTGGTGCTCGCCGGCGCCGGCACCGGCAAGACGCGGGTGTTGACCACGCGCATCGCGCACATCCTGAGCCAGGGCCGTGCACGCCCGCAGGAAATCCTGTCGGTGACCTTCACCAACAAGGCGGCGCGCGAGATGAAGCTGCGGCTCGGCCAGATGCTCGGCCAGGCGGTCGAGGGCATGCCGTGGCTCGGCACCTTCCACTCGATCGGCGGCCGCATCCTGCGCATCCACGCCGAGCTGGTGCAGCTCAAATCCAACTTCACGGTGCTCGACGTCGACGACCAGGTGCGGCTCTTGAAGCAGCTGTTGCAGGCCGAGAACATCGACGACAAGCGCTGGCCGGCGCGGATGCTGGCCGGGCTGATCGACAGCTGGAAGAACCGCGGGCTGTCGCCGTCGCAGGTGCCGGCGGGCGAAGCCGCCTCATTCGGCAACGGCAAGGGCGGCAAGATCTACGCGACCTATCAGGAACGGCTGAAGATCCTCAACGCCGCCGATTTCGGCGACCTGCTGCTCGAGAACATCAGGCTGTTCCGCGAAAATCCTGACGTGCTGCGGCAGTACCAGAGCCGCTTCAAGTTCATCCTGGTCGACGAATATCAGGACACCAACGTCGCGCAATATCTGTGGCTGCGCCTGCTGTCGCAGGCGCCGGCGCGGCAGGGTCTTCCGATCTCGGCGATCATTCCCGGAGCGACCGACGCCGATCCGGCGAAGGAAGACGCCACCGCGCAACCGGCGCTGGCGCCGCCGTCCGCACCGCCGCGAAACATCTGCTGCGTCGGCGACGACGATCAGTCGATCTATGGCTGGCGCGGCGCCGAGGTCGACAACATCCTGCGCTTCGAGCACGATTTCCCCGGCGCCAAGGTGATCCGGCTCGAGCGCAACTACCGCTCCACCGGCCACATCCTGGCCGCGGCCTCGCATCTGATCGCGCACAATGAAGGCCGGCTCGGCAAGACGCTGCGCACCGAGGATGTCGACGGCGAGAAGGTCACCGTCACCGGCTCCTGGGATTCGGAAGAGGAAGCGCGCGCGATCGGCGAGGAACTCGAGGAGCTGCAGCGCGCCGGCGAGAACCTCAATGACGTCGCCATCCTGGTCCGCGCCTCGTTCCAGATGCGCGAGTTCGAGGATCGCTTCGTCACGCTCGGCCTGCCCTACCGCGTGATCGGTGGTCCCCGGTTCTACGAGCGCGCCGAAATCCGCGACGCGCTGGCCTATTTGCGCACCATCAATTCACCGGCCGACGATCTCGCCTTCGAACGTATCGTCAACGTGCCCAAACGGGGACTCGGCGACGCCACCGTGCAGCTGCTGCACGACCACGCCCGCAAGCGCCGGATTCCGCTGTTCGAGGCGGCGCGCGCGGTGGTCGAGACCGACGAGCTGAAGCCGAAGGCGCGCGGCTCGTTGCGCGACCTCGTCATGCAGTTCGACCGCTGGCGCGCCCAGCGCGAAGTGACCTCGCATACCGAGCTTGCCGAGATCGTGCTGGACGAGAGCGGCTACACCGAGATGTGGCAGAAGGACCGCTCGGCCGACGCCGCCGGCCGGCTCGACAACCTCAAGGAACTGATCCGGTCGATGGAGGAATTCGAGAACCTGCAAGGGTTTCTCGAACATATCTCGCTGGTGATGGACCGCGACGGCGAGGCCGGCGACGAAGCGGTGTCGCTGATGACACTGCATTCGGCGAAGGGCCTCGAATTCGACAACGTGTTCCTGCCGGGCTGGGAGGAAGGCCTGTTTCCGAGCCAGCGCACGCTGGACGAGCAGGGCCGCGCCGGGCTCGAGGAAGAGCGCCGCCTCGCCCATGTCGGGCTGACCCGCGCCCGCCGCCGCGCCAAGATCTACTTCGCCACCAACCGCCGCATCCATGGCACCTGGTCGACCACGATTCCCTCGCGCTTCCTCGACGAGCTGCCGGCGCACAATGTCGAGATCACCGAATCGAAGGGCGGGTCGGGCTGGGGCGGCAGCGGCGGCTACGGCGCCTCGCGCTTCGACAACCTCGAATCATTCGGCTCGAGCTATTCGACCCCGGGCTGGCAGCGCGCCCAGGCCAACCGCGGCCGCGGTGGCGGGGGCCGCAGCGGCGGCGGCGGATTCGATGAGCGGCAATCCTCGTTTTCCTCGGAAGGCTTCAGTCGCACCAAGCGCGGTCCCATGGTGATCGAGGGCGAGCTGGTGGCGAAGTCCACCGGCACGACGTCGGAATTTTCGCTGGACGATCGGGTGTTTCACCAGAAATTCGGCTACGGCCATGTGGTGAAGATCGACGGCAACAAGCTGACCATCGCCTTCGAGAAGGCCGGCGAGAAGAAGGTGGTCGACAGCTTTGTGGAGCGGGCGTGACAGAACGGCGCCTTCTCTGTTCGTAGCTCTTGACCCCAGTTGAATTCATGGGTTGAGATGGCCGCATGGTCCGGGGTGGGTTTTTCCTTTTTGTCGTCGCGCTCACTGCGCCGTCGCTGGCGGTCGCGGAGACGATCAGCTTTGGTGATTCCGCAGCGCAGCTCGCCAAGGCCTGCGGCGCCGACATCACCGCCAACTGCCGCGGCGTCAATCTGGACTCCAACCGTCTCAAGGAGTGCCTGTCGCGCAACCGCGACGTGATCTCGCCGACGTGCAAGGAAAGCTACTTCTCCACCCTCGATGCGATCCAGAAGCGGATCGCGGCGCGCGTGACGGTTGCCAATGCCTGCACCCGCGAGATCGTCAAGGTGTGCGGCGGCTCGACCAAGGAGACCAGCAAATCGGTGCCCTGCCTGGTCGCCGCCAAGGGCCTCAGCCGCAATTGCGCACAGGCGATCAATGACGCGGGGTATCAATGATGCGCGCGTCGAGGCGAGGCCTGCGTGATGTTAGCCTGTTGGGCCTGCTCGGCACGCTCGCTTTGCTGGCGACGCCGCCCGCACACGCGCAAACCGCCGTCACGCGCGACGACATCATCGGCAAGCTGAATCACTACCAGACGGACGCCGAGATCGACGT
Source organism: Bradyrhizobium sp. UFLA03-84 (assembly GCF_002289535.1). NCBI lineage: Bacteria > Pseudomonadati > Pseudomonadota > Alphaproteobacteria > Hyphomicrobiales > Nitrobacteraceae > Bradyrhizobium > Bradyrhizobium sp. UFLA03-84. The sequence continues at coordinate 142,717 of NZ_NSJY01000018.1, forward strand.
CGCCGCGCTGCGCCAGCAGGCGGCCGAACGATCGAAGTCGCGATCGAAGAACGAGCCCCCGCCGCAGAAGCGGCCGCCGATCGCGCCCGACCTGAACAACCTGCCGGCGTTCAATGCCGATATCCAGTTCGACGTCGACACGCCGATCGTGCTGCCGGATTCCTACCAGACCGTCGGGCGCATCGCCGATGCGCTGACCCACTCCTCGCTGCTGCCGTACACCTTCCTGATCGTCGGTCACATCGAATCGACCGGCCGGCGCGAGAACAACGTGATCCTGAGCCAGCGGCGCGCCGACGCGATCCGCGACATCCTGGTCAACACCTTCAAGATCACGCCGAAGCGCTTGCAGTCGGTCGGGCTCGGCGAGGAACAATTGCTCGACCCCGCCCGTCCCAACGCGCCTGTCAACAACCAGGTGCAGATCATGCTGGTCGGCAAGCTCGCCGACACCGCGCCGCCCGCGCACCCTGCCCCGGCTGCGGCCAAGAAGCCGCCGAAATCAATGAAGAAGCGCTGAGGGCGGCTCTCAGCCACACCGCAGAACGAATTTTCCGCCCTGCCGGGTGATTGCAGAACGGATTATGCGTCCCTATCTGCGGTTGACCCCGCATCTCGCCGCCGCCCGGACCGCAATCCGCGCGCGTGCTCCCTTTCTCACGCTTCCGATCCTCCATGTCGCCGATCATTTCCGTATCCAATCTTTCGAAGACCTATGGCTCCGGCTTCAAGGCGCTGAAGGGCATCAATCTCGATATCGCCAAAGGCGAGATTTTCGCGTTGCTCGGACCGAACGGTGCCGGCAAGACCACGCTGATCAGCATCATCTGCGGCATCGCCAATCCGAGCCAGGGCACGATCAAGATCGGCGGCCACGACATCATCAGGGATTATCGCGCGGCGCGGTCGATGATCGGGCTGGTTCCGCAGGAACTGCACACCGACGCCTTCGAGTCGGTGTGGGCGACCGTCAGCTTCAGCCGCGGCCTGTTCGGCAAGCCGAAGAACCCGGCTCATATCGAGAAGGTGCTGCGCGACCTGTCGCTGTGGGACAAGAAGGACAACAAGATCATCACCCTGTCCGGCGGCATGAAGCGCCGCGTCATGATCGCGAAAGCGCTGTCGCACGAGCCGCAGATCCTGTTCCTCGACGAGCCCACCGCCGGCGTCGACGTCGAGTTGCGCAAGGGCATGTGGGAGGTGGTCCGCACGCTGCAGGCGTCCGGCGTCACCATCATCCTGACCACGCATTACATCGAAGAAGCCGAGGAGATGGCCGACCGCATCGGCGTCATCAACAAGGGCGAGATCATCCTGATCGAGGACAAGGCGACCTTGATGCAGAAGCTCGGCAAGAAGGAGCTGACGCTGCAATTGCAGAACAAGCTCGACGCCATCCCGCCTGCACTCGCCGCCTACAATCTCGAACTGTCCGACGACGGCCACGCAGTGACTTATGACTACGACACCAAGGGCGATCGCACCGGGATCACCAGCCTGCTCAACGATCTGCGCAATGCCGGCATCCGCATCTCCGACCTCGACACCAGGCAGAGCTCCCTCGAAGACATCTTCGTCAGCATCGTGAGGGCGCCATGAACTATCGCGCAATCCGGGCGATCTATCTGTTCGAAATGGCGCGCACCTGGCGCACGTTGCTGCAGAGCATCGTCTCGCCCGTGGTGTCGACCTCGCTGTATTTCGTGGTGTTCGGTGCGGCGATCGGCTCGCGCATCACCGAGGTCGAGGGCGTCAGTTACGGCACCTTCATCGTGCCGGGCCTCGTGATGCTGTCGGTGCTGACGCAGAGCATCTCCAACGCCTCGTTCGGCATCTACTTCCCGAAATTCGCCGGCACGATCTACGAGATCCTGTCGGCGCCGATCTCCTATTTGGAGATCGTGATCGGCTATGTCGGCGCGGCTGCGACCAAGTCGATCATCCTCGGCCTGATCATCTTGGCGACCGCCGGACTGTTCGTACCCCTGCATATCCAGCATCCGGTCTGGATGCTGACCTTCCTGGTGCTGACCGCCGTCACCTTCAGCCTGTTCGGCTTCATCATCGGCATCTGGGCCGACGGCTTCGAGAAGCTGCAGATGATCCCGATGCTGGTGGTGACGCCGCTGACCTTCCTCGGCGGCAGCTTCTACTCGGTGAACATGCTGCCGTCGGGCTGGCGCACCATCACCCTGTTCAACCCGGTGGTCTACCTGATCTCGGGTTTCCGCTGGAGCTTCTACGAGATCGCCGACGTCAGCGTCGGGCTCAGCCTCGGCATGACCGCGGCGTTCCTGATCGCCTGCATGGTGATCGTGGCGTGGATCTTCAGGACCGGATACCGGCTGAAGAACTGACTCGCGAAACCAAGTCATTCCGGCCCGCGCTTTGCCGCGAACCCGGAATGACGATCCCGATCAGTAGCAATGGAAATGGCCGTGGCGGTAATAGCCGCGGCAGCGGTGGCCGCGACGGTAGCCGCGATCCGGGATACCGAACACGCCCTTGACCGCGCCCATCGCGCCGCCCACGCCGGCACCGACAGCTCCGCCGACCACGCCACCTACGGGCCCGCCGATCCGGTTGCCCTCATAGGCACCCTCGTGGGCTCCGCGGACGATGCCCTGGGCATGGCCGGCATGGGGGACAGCGGCCAGTGTCAAAGCGAGGCCAGCGGCCGCAAGCAGGAGCCGCGCGGAGAGGCCGGCTGGGTGGACGGCCGCGGTCTTAACCTTGCTGTTGTTCATCTGAGTTCCTTAAAGTGCGACGCGAATGCGTCGTCGGGGCGGGATTGTGAAACGCCCATGCGGCCAAATGGTTGCGTTGGCGGTTCATCGGGGCTGTTGTCGCGCCCTGCTCGCGAAAAAGTCAGCACGTCGTGACGGGCCCGCCCGGCTTCGGCCTTGTTTGCGCCGCGCGCGGGATTAACGATGCACCGGGTCCGCGACTGGAACCAAATTCGGATTCCGTGCATATTGGTTGCGGGGACGGAGAGCCGCTGCTGCGACAGGCCTGGAGGCCAAGGGTAATAAAATGCGTTCGTTCCTCATTGCGTTCACGTCCGTAATGCTTTTCACCGCCGGCGCCGCGCAGGCCAAGGTCGATATCACCATCGACAAGGACAACCAGCAGATGACCGTCGCGGTCGACGGCGTCGCCCGTTACCACTGGCCGGTATCGAGTGGCATTCCCTCGCGCGAGACGCCGAACGGCACCTTCCGCGCCTTCCGCATGGAAGAGGATCACTACTCCAAGGAATTCGACGACGCGCCGATGCCGCATTCGATCTTCTTCACCAAGATCGGCCACGCGATTCACGGCACCGACTCGGTGAGCCGCCTCGGCACCCCGGCCTCGCATGGTTGCGTGCGGCTGTCGCGCGACAACGCCTCGACGCTCTACGCACTGGTCCAGAAGGAAGGTGTGCTCAACACCACCGTGACGCTGACCGGCTCGGCGCAAGTCGCGCTGGCGCGTAATCCCCGCGGGCGCAACGGCACCGCGGTCGCCCGCCGCGCGCCGCAGCAAGACGAGCAGTATGGCACCGCCGCCGCCGGCGACCCCGTCGTCCTGACCCCGCAGCCGCGTGAATATCCGGCGCAGGCCCGCGTCGACGACGGCTACATCTATCCGGCCGACGGCAGCTCGACCGCGCAGCGCTACCCGGCGCCGCCGTCAAGCCGCCGCGTCTACGACGCACAGGCCTATGGCCAGCAGCAGTATTACGGCAACCAGGGCTACGCGGCGGCGCCGCAAGGCTATTATCAGCCGCGGCCGTACTACCCGCGGCAGCGCGACTTCTACGGCAACAACTATCAGGACTGAGACGGGCGCCTGAGCCCGCCGGCGGCGCCGTGATCGCGCGCCACCGGTCCCGAAGCCTCCTCACCCGCTTGTGACCGTCTTGAACGGCACGCGACGTCGTGCGCCAGGGCCCGTCGTCGCGTCGTCATCTGATTGTAAAATTAGCCCGATATTCGGCGGCAAAAGCGCCCGCCTGGCCTCCGGAGGCCGATTCACGCGGAATGCCCCATGAGAACAGGGCCAGAGCGCGGGTCAGTTAGGCAAGATCAGAGGTCGAAATGAAACGGGGCATCATCGTCCTTTGCCTGTGCGTCGTCACGATGGCCGGCTACTTCACCACGGACAGATGGGCCATCAGCCACACGACCATGACGTTCCACGACGTGATGCGCGACGACCGCAACGTCACCGTCGAGGTGGCGGTCCGCCGCGACCGGCAAATGCAGGCCATGGCCGAGATGATCGAGCTGCCGGTCGCGATCCTGAGCCACGGCAACACGGTCAGGAACACCGAGTACTCGTTCCTCACCAACGTGTTCGCATCGCGCGGCTACCTCGTGGTCAGCATCCAGCACGATCTCGACACTGATGCGCCGATGGTCACCAAGGTCGGCGAGGAATATGTCGGCCGCCGCATGCAATATAATCGCGGTGTCTTCAACATCATGTATGCGATCGACGAGCTCAAGAAGCTTTATCCGAACGCAAACTATCGCGCGCTGACGCTGATCGGTCACTCCAACGGCGGCGACATCTCGATGTTCTTCGCCAAGCAGCATCCCGACCTCGTCAAGAAGGTCGTGACGCTGGACAATCTGCGCGTCCCCTTCATCACCGACAGCAAGATCAAGATCCTGTCGTTCCGTTCCAGGGACCCGGTGTTCAAGGCCGATCCGGGTGTCGTGCCTGACGAGGAGACCTGCGCCAGGCTCGGCATCAAGGTGGTCCGGACCGAATTCCATCACAACGACCTCAGCGACCGCGGCCCTGAGAGCGCGAAGTCGTCGATCCAGGCAGGCGTCGAGCAATTCCTCGACGAGGATGCCGGCGAGACCACACCGACGATGCCGCTGCTCGCCGCTTCGACGCCCGCAGCAGCGGCGACGGCACCGGAGAAGAAATAGCGATCGCGCTGACGTCGACGCGCGCTCGCCGGTGCCGCCAGGCCGCGCCTACGCACGCGCGCTGCGTTGCGCCCTGGCAACGAGCCAGATTGCGGACAGCATGAAATAGAACGCGCCGAAGCCCGCATAGGGAGCGACGTCGAGAATCGTCGGCGCTGCGGTGCCGATCGATCGGCTGATCATGTAGCCGCCGGCGAGCGCCGACTGCGCGCCGCTCAGGATCATCGCCCATTGCGCGCCATAATCGCGCCAGCGCCTGGCGCCGGTGACCAACTGCAGCACGCCCGCAAGGATCGCCCAAACCCCGAACACGGCGAGAACGGCGTAGCTGCTGTGGCCGATCGCCACGATGACGGCGACCGTGGTGATCGCGCTAACCGCGACATTCAAGGTCTGGGATGGATTGGCGATCAGCCCGCCATTGACCCGAGCGTCAGCCAGATTGGCGACGGCGTCCCATGCCGGGTAGATCACGAGTAGAAACGCAGCCGCGCCGGCTTGCCTGCTGAACAGAACGGCAGCGGCAACCCAGGCGATCGAGAAGATAGCGCGCCCAAGATAGTAGGATCGCAGCCAGGCGGACTGGGTCGAAAGGTGGCTTTGCATTGACAGACTCCCTCCATCTTCCTACTAGTAGGTAGCCGGCCAATTCAAGTCAATCTGGCGCCTGGACACGTCTCTGTGTGAGACGAGGAAAGCCTTGATATGTCTTGGTAATTTACCTACTGGAAGGTAGGTCTGACATGAATGCGATGATTTCGACGTCCGAAAAAATTCTCGATGTCGCGCAGTCTCTCATCGTTGCGGGGGGCTACAACGGCTTCAGCTATGCCGATATCTCGGCTGCGATCGGCATCAGGAAGGCGAGCATCCACCATCACTTTCCGACCAAGGCCGAGCTGGTTTCGGCGCTGGTCGATCGCTACAGGCAGCAGACCCAACTGGGCCTGACGGCGCTTCGGGAGCCGTCCGCAAGCCCAGCCGATCAACTGCAGGCTTACGTGAACTTCTGGCAGGCGTGCATTCGAGATGCGACGCTGCCGTTCTGCGTTTGCGCGATGCTTGCCGGCGAGATGCCGATCTTGCCGGAACAGGTCGCATCACGCGTGCGCGCGCATTTCCATCATCTCGCGGCATGGCTCACCTCGGTGCTGCGCGCCGGCGCGGAGCAGCGGCTGCTCCGGCTGGAAAAGCGGCCGGAAGAGGAGGCCCAGATGCTGATGGCATCGGTCCATGGAGCGATGCTCTCCGCGAGGGCGTTCAACGATCCGGGGCTGTTCGCAGCAATCATCACGCCGCAGGTCGCCAAGCTGCTAGTATCGGAAAGCTAGAGACCAATCAAATCTGCAATCTCCGGGGAGCCTTGACATTGTTCCCTACACTCCTCCAAAGCCGACCCGGCCGTTCGAGCGGAACTCCGGTTACGTGACGAGGATACATCCGGTGACGCACGAGGAGAAATTCCCTACCGGCGTGGATTCGCGTTTTCTTCACGCGAACCGGTGTCCACTTCGCTCGAAAACGCTCTAGAGACCGATCGGACTCATTGCTCGCCGTCGCGCAGGCGCCGGTAGACCGCCCCCAGCACGTTGGAATAATCATCGGTCCAGACCCGCTGCTTCTCGTTGGCATCGGTCTCGGTCCAGACATCTGATGATGTGAGCTTGCCGACATCGGCGTCCTCGCGCGCGGAGACTACGACCGAGGTCGAGAAGATATACTCGTTGTCGCGGCCGGAGTCCTCGCTGTAGACCCAGCTCTTCATGTCGTTGGCGTCCGCGATACCGACCACGACGCTGGCAAGTTCGAGATGGCGGTTGGAAACGTGCATCACGACCGCGCCCTGCGGCGCCAGCTTCTCCTTGTAGATCGCCATCGCCTCTTCGGTCGCGAGATGGATCGGGATCGCGTCCGACGAATAGGCATCGACGATGATGAGATCGTAGACACCGTCCGGCTCCTTGGCGAAGGTCAGCCGCGCGTCGCCGATCACAGGCTTCAGGTTCGGTTCGCAGTTCTGGATGTAGGTGAAGTATTTCGGATCGCGCGCGGTGTCGACCATCGACTGGTCGATCTCGAAGAACTTCCAGTCTTCTCCCGGCTCCGACGCGCAGGTCAGCGTGCCCGAGCCGAGACCGATCACCGCCACTTTCAGCGGCGCCCCCTTGCGCTCGCGGATCGCCGTGATCGCCCGCCCGATACCGCCATCCTTGTGATAGTAGCTGATCGGCTCGGGCCGCCCGGTGACCGGCGTGCCGTCGTCATTCTTGAACTTCTCGGCGCCGTGGATCGTGGTGCCGTGCATCAGCACATGATACTGCCCGTTCGGCGTCACCACGATCTTGTGCACGCCGAAGAAGCTGCGCACGGTCTCGACGCGGCCGTCGTCGGACGGATAGGTGCGCAGCACGACCAGAGCGACGACGACGGTTACGAAGATCTTCCAGCGATTGGCGTTCAGCGCGAGCGCGAGCAGCGCCGAGAGCACGCCGACCGCGCCGATCACCCAGACCCGGTGGTCGTCGAACCAGTTGAAGATGTCGCCGTCCGAATAGCTCGGCGCGATCAGCGCCACAGCCAGCACAGCGAGGAACGGCCAGTACCAGGCGCCCCAGCGCGGCAGCCGCTCCGCGCCGCCGGTCGGACGGCACAGTGCCGCCAGCGCCAGCAGGATCGGATATTCGGCGATCCATGAAAAGGTGAACGGCGCGATCAGCCCGGCGAACAGGCCGCCGACCATGCCGCCGAACGACAGCGCGACGTAGAAGCCGGTGAGGTATTTCGCCGCGGGGCGGGTGCGCGCGAGCTCGCCGTGGCAGGCCATCGCGATGATGAAGAAGCAGAGTTGATGGCCGCCGAGCGTCAGCAGCAGGTTCTGCTCGCCGCCGACCGCGAGCAGGATCACGACGCCGGCAATCGCCAGCGGCTGCGCCAGCAACATCCATTTGTGCGGCAACAGCGGCCGCGACTGGAACACCAGCACCCAGGTCAGCAGATACAGCGACAGCGGCAGCACCCACAGCAAGGGAGCCGCCGCGACGTCGGTCGAGATATGCGCCGTCACCGCGATCAGGAGGCCGGACGGCACCGCGGCCAGGAAGATCCAGCGCGCCCGCCGCGGCCAGGACGGCGCCAGCGCTTTGGCATCATCCGCTTGCGAGTCGCGTGCGGCGGCATAGGCCGGTGAACGCAACAGCAGCACGCCGCAGGCGGCGATCAGAGCGATCAGCAGGCCATAGCCGCCGGTCCAGATCAGGTTCTGGGTGCGCAATGTGAACATCGGCTCGAGCAGCACCGGATAGGACAGCAGCGCCAGGAAGCTGCCGATGTTCGACGACGCATAGAGAAAATACGGATCGGGCCCGTTCGGGTGCCCGGTGCGCACGAACCAGGCCTGCAGCAGCGGGTTGTTGGCGGCGAGCGCGAAGAACGGCAGCCCGATCGAGACCGCGAACAGGCCGAGCAGCCAGACCGCATAGCCGGAGGTCGGTGGCTCGCCCCAGCCGCTCCTGATCGCGAGCGGCAAAGTCAGCAGCGCGACGACGAGCAGCACGAGATGCACCGCAACTGGCACGACACGGCGCTTCAGCTTCATCAACAGATGCGCATAAGCATAGCCGCCGAGCAGCAGCGACTGGAAGAACACCATCGCCACCGACCACACCGCCGGCGAGCCGCCGAGCCGCGGCAGCACCATCTTGGTGAACAGCGGCTGCACCGAGAACAGCAACAGGGCGCTGACGAAGATCGCCGCGGTGTAGACAACCAGCACCAGCCGGTTTCGCGAAGCGGACGGCTCAGACGTCATGGATACTCCCGGTCACGATCCGGCAGATCAACACCGGGCACATGCATTGCATTGAATCATAGCGCCACGCAGCGGGCAACACGGGCCCCGGATTGCTTGGGCCGTTCACGTCATCCTGATGTCACCGGCCTCGTGTTCCGCAACCGCGGCCGGTGCGGATGTTTCCATTTGTGGCCGGAACGGCGTCCGGCCCATCCATGGCTGCAGCTCGATGTGCTGCAACCAATCCTTGACCGACGGAATCCAGCCGAGATCGTCCTTGACGTGCTGCTCGCCGACCGTGCGCACCGGCACCTGCTTGCCGGCGCTGTTGGTCAGCGTCGCGCCGAAGATCGCTTCGCACAGGAAGATACCTTCGCTGTGGTGGCGTAGCGCACGGTGACGCACGTCGGCGAGATGCGCCTTGCTCTCGTCGAACCAGTCGTGGATCGCGAGATAGTCCTCGGGCGTTCCGCCGAACAGGCGCGCGGAGCGGACCGCATGATGATAGGGATGCGCCATCGTCTGGCTACCTCGCGATCTCTCTGTTTCGGGTCACCGGATCGGCGCCGGGGTCGTCAACCACGGTGCCAGCATCGAAATCGACCGTGAACGCGCCGTAGAGCACATGTTCGCCAGTGCCGTAGCCGCTACCGAGCAGCATGACCGCAAACTCGGTGCACAGCCAGTCGTGCATGAAGGAGGCGACCTGCTTGTGCTCGCTCATGGCGTCGTACCGGCGCGTCACGCCGCGGGCGATCAGTCGATCGAGCAGCTTGTGCGCGACGAGTTGCTCGACCAGCACCTCGCGATCGATGCGCGTACCGTCGCGAAGCGTGGCACTGTCGAGCCAGGCAAATCCCTCGTCATTGCCACCGTCATAACGGCAGTAGATCTGGCGGACGCCGAGCTCGCCGAGTGCCGGCACTGCCGCCGCGAGCAGACGCTGCCGGACAAAGGCGGCGTGCGCGGCGCGCGCGTCATGCAGGGCTGCGACTGCCGGTGCCCGTTGCGCAGCCGAGGGCTTTCGGCCGCGCAGGCGATTCCACAGGCTCGGCCGCGGAAACGGCACGCTCTCGGGAGCCGGCGGTTCGGGCGGGACGTCCAGCGAAAAACGAACGGGCTCGTGTTGTCCGCCATATTCCGGCGCCGGCAGGTAGACGAACTGGTCGGCGCGCGGCGGCGGCGGATCGGATTCGTCGTCGGGCCACTCGATTTCAGTTTGATCAAAGACAAACGGCATTGGCACTCCACTGCTCGGCGCTCTCAGTGAACGAGACGCTGTGCTCGTCCTGCTGGCGGCCCATGGCCGGCACAATCGCAGCCGGACTATCGTATCCGGATCGGTACGGTTTTGTGACCCGCGGCGGCCGGCAGTGGTGAGATGCGAGCATTCGGCCTATAGAGGCGCCATGTCCAATCATGAAGTTGATGCCGTCATCATCGGTGCGGGGCACAACGGCCTCACTTGCGCGGCCTATCTCGCGATGGCCGGGCTCAGGGTCAGGGTCGTCGAGCGCCGCAAGGTGGTCGGCGGTGCCGCCGTCACCGAGGAGTTTTGTCCGGGCTTCCGCAATTCGGTCGCCGCCTACACGGTGAGCCTGCTCAACCCGCAGATCATCGCGGACCTGAAGCTTGCCGATCACGGCCTCAGGATCGTCGAGCGCCGCGCGCAGAACTTCCTTCCCGCGCCCGACGGCAGCTACCTGTTGACCGGCGAAGGCCGCACCCGGCAGTCGGTCGAAAAGCTCAGCCCGCAGGACGCGGCCACCATCGGCGCGTTCTCGGGGGAACTCGAAGCGATCGCCGACGTGCTGCGGCAATTCGTGCTGCGCGCGCCGCCGAACCTCGTCGATGGCTTTGGCATCGGCGCAATGAGCGAGGCGTTCAACGCGCTCGGCACCGCCAACATCCTGCGGCGGCTGTCGCTCGAGCAACAGCGCAATCTGCTCGATCTGTTCACGCGCTCGGCCGGCGAGATGCTCGACGAGCGCTTCGAGAACGACCTCGTCAAGGCGCTGTTCGGCTTCGATGCCATCGTCGGCAATTATGCGAGCCCCTACGCGGCCGGCTCGGCCTATGTGATGCTGCATCATGCGTTCGGCGAGGTGAACGGCAAGAAGGGGGTCTGGGGCCACGCGATCGGCGGCATGGGCGCGATCACCCAGGCGATGGCGCGTGCCGCGCGCAGCCATGGCGTCGAGATCGAAACCGATGCGCCCGTCCGCGAGGTGATCGTCGAGAAGGATCGCGCCACGGGTGTCATCCTCGACAACGGCGAGACGGTCCGCGGCAAATACGTCGTCTCCAACGTCAATCCGAAGCTGCTCTACACGCGCCTGGTGCCGGAGGGTGCATTGGCGGGCGAATTCCGCACGCGCATCTCGCGATGGCAGAACGGGTCCGGCACCTTCAGGATGAACGTGGCACTGAGCGCCCTGCCCTCGTTCACCGCGCTCCCCGGCCCCGGCGATCACCTCACCGCGGGCATCATCATCGCGCCCAGCCTCGGCTACATGGATCGCGCCTGGCACGATGCGCGCGAGTTCGGCTGGAGCCGCGCGCCGGTCGTCGAGCTGCTGATCCCCTCGACACTCGACGACAGCCTGAGCCCACCAGGACAGCATGTCGCGAGCCTGTTCTGCCAGCACGTCGCGCCGCAACTGCCCGGCGGCAAATCGTGGGATGAGCATCGTGACGAGGTCGCCGACCTGATGATCGCAACCGTCGACCGGTACGCGCCCGGCTTTGCCGGCTCCGTGATCGGCCGCCAGATCCTGTCGCCGCTCGATCTCGAACGGCAGTTCGGCCTTCTCGGCGGCGACATCTTCCACGGCGCGCTGACGCTGAACCAGTTGTTCTCGGCGCGCCCCATGCTCGGCCATGCCGACTACCGCGGACCGCTCCGCGGTCTCTACCATTGCGGTTCCGGGGCCCATCCCGGCGGCGGCGTCACCGGCGCGCCCGGCCACAACGCCGCGCGGGCCATCCTCGCCGACCATCGCGCGTTGTTCACCTGACGCGGAGCGCGCATCAGACGCCACGGCCAGGGCGCGGCAAGCTGTGGAAAGATCTGTTGAGAAACTGTGGGTCGAACGTGGTCAGACCTGGTGTCCCATCACGGGAAAAGCCGGTGAACATCCCGGTGGATCGCCTGTGGAACCGAGGCCGACAACCGGGGGGACAACGCGCTTGATCGCTGGTGGACAAGGGCGCGGAACTCTGTGGACATCCGGTCAAAAAGAAAAACACCGGGCGTCGTTGCCCGGTGCTTGCCTGAGAACACAGTCGGCGAAATTACTTGAGGGAGCCGGCGATCGTGCTGAACGTCCCGCTCAGGTTGGTGCCGACGCCGTTCACCGCAGCGATGATGGCGATGGCGATGCCGGTCGCGATCAGTCCGTATTCGATGGCGGTTGCGCCGGATTCATTGCGCAAGAACCTAACAAAAATAGCCTTCATTGCAGCCCTGCCCTTGGTTGTGATGCCTTGGAACGAGGGGAGTTCCCGAGTTCCGCCACCGTAATAGTACGGCGACATCTAAGGTTGTCTGAATCGGGAACCTCTCAATTCTCGCGATATTCGATTGAATCTGGGTTGGAATTTTAACAAAAACCGCGCTAACGGCCTCCGATGACCCCGTCCACGCACCGCGCCAGCGTCACCCTCACAGACGAAACGACCGCAAAGCGCGTGGTCGACGCGCTTTCCGAGCTGTTCTTCGAGGATCAGGCGGCTTTTGCGGCCTTTGAGCGGCCGGACGGCCGCTGGGACGTCACCGTCCATTTTGCCGAGCCACCCGACCAGGCCTTGCTGCGCGAGCTGGTCGGACAGGTGGTGCGGCAGGATGTCGCATCGACTTTGGTATTTGACACCATCGAGGCCAAGGACTGGGTCAAGGCCAGCCTGGAGGACCTGGTCCCGGTGGCGGCCGGCCGCTTTGTCGTCCACGGCCAGCATGACCGGCACAAGATACCGCCCAACAAGCTCGGCATCGAGATCGAGGCGGCGCTCGCCTTCGGCACCGGCCATCACGGCACCACGCGCGGCTGCCTCTTGCTCCTCGACCACGTCCTGAAGGCGTATCAGCCCCGCCGGGTGCTCGATCTCGGCACCGGGACCGGCGTGCTCGGGATTGCCGCCGCCAAGGCACTGCATGGCAAGGTGCTGGCGAGCGACATCGACCTCCCCTCGGTGCGGGTCGCCGAGGAGGACGCCTGGCTGAACGGCGCAGGACATCTGGTGGACGTGATCCGTGCCACAGGCTTTGCCGCGCCGCGCTTTGCCGCGGACGGGCCGTTCGATCTGGTGCTCGCCAACATCCTCGCCAATCCGCTGCGCCAGCTGGCGGGCCCGATGGCACGGCACCTGGCATCATCCGCGCAGGTCATTCTTTCGGGCCTGCTGACCCACCAGGCGCCAGCGGTGATCGCCGCCTATCGCGCCCGCGGGCTGGTGCCGCTGCGGCATCTGAAGATCGAGGGCTGGAGCAGCCTGCTGCTGCGCTCCGTGAAGTGACCGCGACCGGCAGACAGTGCGGCGACTGCTCGCTCTGCTGCAAGGTGATGGCGATCGAGGAACTGGCAAAGCCCGCCAACGCATGGTGTCCGCACTGCGCGCCCCGGCGCGGCTGCCGGATCTATCCGGGCCGGCCGGCGGAATGCAGCGCGTTCAGCTGCGTCTGGCTGGTCAATGAGCTGCTGGAGGAGCACTGGAAGCCCTCGCGATCGAAGCTTGTGCTCACGACATCCGAAGACGGCCTCGAGGTCCGCTGCGATCCGGGCTTCCCCGACGCCTGGCGCAAGGAGCCGTTTCGCAGCGGCCTCGGGAAATGGGCGATATCCGGCGAGACCCTCGACATGACCGTCGTCGTCATCGTCGGCCAGCGCATGACGCTGCTGACGCCGGAGCGCGAATTCGATCTCGGTATTGTCGGGCCCGACGAGCGGATCGTGCGCGAACTCGACGGCACGAGGGTCGTCAACGCGACCGTGGTCAAGGCGTCCGATCTCGAACAGTAAACGCGATCTGCGGGTTGGTTATTTCGGCGCTGTGGAATCGCGGCCGTCGGTCTCGACCTTGTCCTGACCGGCTGCGCGCCGCGCACGTGCCTCGACAAAGCGGTCGAGCATCTGGACGATGACGCCACGTTGCTTCTGCTCGATCGGCGCGATCGGGCCACGGCGGACCGGCGGCGAGATCTTCTCAAACGTGAATGCAGGCATCGTGCATCTCCTCACCGTTGAGTTGAGACACTCCTGGACACCCCCCGTACGCTTGACCATCGACGTGCAGTGGACATCGTCCGGTCAGTTCTACTATGCCATGATTCAAGCATAAGTTATGCCAAAAATATGGTCAGCTTGACTGCGCTTGCGCGAAGCTCATGCTGCATCCGACAGAGAGTGCGACAGCGATGCTCGAAGCCCATTTCCAGACGTTCGAAGAACCCGAAGGCGGCGTGGCGCTGACTGCACGGCTGAGTGCGCTGCGCGAGGAACTGGCGCGGCGCAAGCTGACCGGGTTTGTGGTCCCGCGCGCCGACCAGCAGCAGAATGAATATGTTGCGGCGTCCGAGGAGCGGCTTGCCTGGCTGACCGGCTTCACCGGATCGGCCGGGCTGGCGATCGTGCTCGCCAAGGAAGCCGCCCTGTTCGTCGACGGGCGCTACACGTTGCAGGCCGGCAAGCAGGTCGACGCCAAGGCCTGGCAGGTCGAGCCGCTGGTCGAGCCGCCGCCGGAGCACTGGCTGACCCGGCACCTGGCAGCCGGCGACCGCCTAGGATTTGACCCATGGCTGCACACTTTTGCGGCAGCCGAACGGCTGGCCGCGGCCTGCACCAAGGCCGGCGCCGAACTGGTCGCCGTCGACGGCAACCCGATCGATACGATCTGGCACGAGCGGCCGACACCGCCGCTCGGTCCGGTCGCCATCCATGGCACGCAATTCTCCGGCGAGATCGAGGCCGAGAAGCTGAAGCGCGTCCGGCTCGAGATCAACAAGCTCGGCGTCGATGCGCTGGTGCTCTCCGACAGCCACGCGGTGGCCTGGACCTTCAACATCCGCGGCGCCGACGTCTCGCATACGCCGCTGCCGCTGTCCTACGCGCTGGTGCCGAAGGAAGGCCGGCCGCTGGTGTTCATCGATCACCGCAAGCTGTCCAACTCTGCGCGCGACCATCTCGAGCAATCCGCCGATGTCGAGGAACCGGCCGCGCTGACCGGCAAGCTCACCGAACTCGCCAAGCGCGGCGCCTCGATTGCGCTGGACAGCGCGACCGCGGCGGACGCCCTCAGCCGCCTGATCGCCGGCGCCGGCGGCAAGCCGGTGCGCGGCAACGATCCGGTCAGCCTGCTCAAGGCGGTCAAGAACCTCACCGAGATCGAGGGCACCCGCACCGCGCATCAGCGCGACGCGGTGGCGCTGACGCGCTTCCTCGCCTGGATCGACCGCGAGGCGCCCTCCGGCCACCTCACCGAGATCGACACCGTCGAAGCGCTGGAGACGTTCCGCCGCCAGACCGGCGCGCTGAAGGACGTTTCGTTCCCGACCATCGCCGGCACCGGGCCGAACGGCGCCATCGTGCATTACCGCGTGACACGCAAGAGCAACCGCCGGATCGCGCCCGGCGACCTCCTGTTGATCGATTCCGGCGCGCAATATGAAGACGGCACCACCGACGTCACCCGCACCATCGCGATCGGCAAGCCGACCGACGAGATGCGCGACCGCTTCACCCGCGTACTGCGCGGCCATATCGCGATCGCCCGCGCGATCTTCCCCGACGGCACCACCGGCGCGCAGCTCGACAGCTTCGCGCGGCAATATCTCTGGCAGGCCGGGATCGATTTCGAGCACGGCACCGGCCACGGCGTCGGCAGCTATCTCAGCGTCCATGAAGGGCCGGCGCGCATTTCCAAGCTCGGCACTACACCACTGAAGCGCGGCATGATCCTGTCCAACGAGCCCGGCTACTACAAGACCGACGCCTACGGCATCCGGATCGAGAACCTCGAGCTCGTGATCGGCACCGACATTGCCGGCGCCGAGAAGCCGGTCAACGCGTTCGAGACGCTGACCCTGGCGCCGATCGATCGCCGCCTGATCGACGTGAGCATGCTGAGCGAGGCCGAACTGACCTGGCTCAACGACTACCATGCCCGCGTCGCGCGCACGGTGCGCCCGCACCTCGACGACAATGCCACCAAGCTGTGGCTCGACGAGGCCACGGCGGCGCTGAAGTAGCGGCACGCTGTATCCACACACTCGACGTCGTCCCGGCGAAGGCCGGGACCCATGGCCACCACGGTCTGCTGTTGCATGACGCTGGGCCACAGCGCGCTTCAACGATGCGCGCCTGTGGTTATGGGTCCCGGCTTTCGCCGGGACGACGGTGAGGTTATTGCGCGAGGCGAAACATAACCGCCGCCTCTTCCCGAACCGCATGGGCGTATGCCGAAACTCCCGTATTCCACGCGAGGGAGCGCGCTACAGTCTTTGCACAATGCTGGATCGGACCTGAATGCACGGCGTGATGGGCAAGCCGCCCGGCGCGGCCCAAGACAACACCAAAGACAACAACATCGCGACATCGAGGATCATGCTGCTGATGCTCGTCGTGATGACGGGCGTTGCGCCGATCTCGCTCTACATGCTGGTCCCGGCGCTGCCGGTGCTGGCGACCGATTTCGGCCGCGACATCTCGATCGCGCAGATGACCGTGTCGCTCTACATGGTCGGCATCGCGCTGTCGCAGCTCATCATGGGACCGCTGTCCGACAAGTTCGGCCGCCGCCCGGTGCTGCTCGCGGGCCTCGGCCTGATGGTCGTTGCAGGCATCGGCTCTGACTTCGCCGAGACCCTGCCGCAGCTGATCGCCGCGCGCTTCTTCCAGGCGCTCGGCGGCGCCAGCGGCATGGTGATCAGCCGCGCCATCATCCGCGACCTCTATCCGCGCGAGCGGGTCGGCGCCATGATCAGCCTGGTCGTGGCCGCGCTGATGATCGCGCAGATGGTGAGCCCGCTGACCGGCGGCCTGCTGGAGACCACGTTCGGCTGGCGCGCGATCCTCTATTTCATCACCGCGGCGTCGCTGATCACCACGATCTTCATCGCGCTGGCGCTGCCCGAAACCCGCCGCGACCGCACCGACAGCTCCAGCTTCCGCGGCGACCTCGGCAAGTTGATGCGAAGCCGCGCCTTCGTCGGCTATCTCTTGTGCCAGGTGCTGGCCTCCCAGATCATCTTCGCCTTCGCCGGCGGCGGCCCCTATATCGTGGTGACCCAGATGGGCCGCAGCAGCGCCGAGTATGGCGCGTGGTTCGCGATGACGGGGTTCGGCTACTTCATCGGCAATCTGCTGTGCGTGCGCTTCGCGCCGCGGCATTCCCTCGAAAAGCTGATCTGGTTCGGCCTCGCGCTGCAGCTCGGCGGCAGCCTGCTCAACCTGATCTGGAGTTTCGCCGGGCTGAACCAGGCCCCGCTCTGGCTGTTCGGCACCCAGATGATCGTGATGGTCGCCAATGCCTTTGTCATGGCGAACTCCGCCGCCGGCGCCATCAGCATTCGCCCCGAGGCCGCCGGCACTGCTTCAGGCGCGATGGGCTTCCTGCAACAGGGTATCGGCTCACTGATCTCGCAATTCGGCGCCTATCTCGGCGGCCACTCCACCACCACGCTGCCGCTGACCTCGGCAATCTTCGCAATCTCGATCGCCTGCGCCTGCACCATGATCTTCATCGTGCCGAGGCGGAATGTGGTGGTGAGCGAACAGCTGATCGCGCAGGCAGAGGAGGATGAGCAGGGCATGATGTGAGGCGCGGCGCCGCGCCTTACTCTCCGATCAGCTTCAGCCACTCGTCTTCGGTCAGCACGGTGACGCCGTGCTTCTGGGCTTCGGCAAGCTTCGAGCCGGCGCCCGGTCCCGCGACGACATAGTCGGTCTTCTTCGACACCGAACCGGCCGCCTTCGCGCCAAGCCGCTCGGCCGTCGCCTTGGCCTCATCGCGCGTCATCTTTTCCAGCGAGCCGGTGAACACCACGGTCTTGCCCGCCACCGCCGAATTGCTCTTCGGCTTCTCGGCGTCGATGATCTCGTCGAGTTCCCCGGTCAGCCGTTCGACGATGCCGCGATTGTGGCTCTCACCGAAATAATCCGCGATGCTCTTGATCACGGTGTCGCCGATCTGGTCGAGCGCGTCCATCTCGGCGATCGCTTCCTCGTCGCCCTTGGCGACCTTCAGGCAGGCCTCGTGGAATGCGTCCCACGAGCCGTAGCCGCGCGCCAGCGCCAGCGCGGTGGTCTCGCCGACATGACGCATGCCGAGCGCATAGATGAAGCGCTCCAGCCCGATTCGGCGGCGGCTGTCGATCGCGGCGAACAGATTGCGCACCGAGGTCTCGCCATAGCCTTCGATGTCCTCGAGCTTCAGCTTGGCGTTGCGCTTCGGCAGCGTGAAGATGTCGGCGGGCTCCTTGACCCAGCCTTCGTCGAAGAAATATTGCAGCTGCTTCACGCCCAGGCCGTCGATGTCGAAGGCGCGGCGCGACACGAACAGAATGAGGTGCTCGACCTTCTGGAACGGACAGGCGAACTCGCCGCTGCAGCGCAGCCGCGAGCCCTCCTCGCCGGTCGCGGTCTCCTCGCGCACAACGTCGGTGTGCAGCGGGCACGGGCACTTCTTCGGGAAGTGGAATTCCTTGGCGCTCTTCGGCCGCTTGTCGATCACGACGTCAACGACCTGCGGGATCACGTCGCCGGCCCGCTGGATCACCACGGTATCGCCGATCCGGATGTCGCGCCCCTCGCGCAGCACCTCGCCCTTGTTGCCGATGCCCTTGATGTAATCCTCGTTGTGCAGCGTTACGTTCTGCACGATCACGCCGCCGACCCCGACCGGCTCGAGCTTGCCGACCGGCGTGAACGAGCCGGTGCGCCCGACCTGAATCTCGATATCGCGCAAGACGGTCATGGCGCGCTCGGCCGGGAATTTGTGCGCGATCGCCCAGCGCGGCGTGCGTGACACGAAGCCGAGCCGCTCCTGCCAGTCGATGCGATCGACCTTGTAGACGACGCCGTCGATGTCGTAGTCGAGCTCGGCGCGCTGCTCCTCGATCTTGCGATGGAATGCGATCAGTTGCTCGACCGAGTGGCACAGTTTGGTCAGCGGATTCGTCTTGAAGCCACACCGCTCGAACCACTGGATCATGCCGGTCTGAGTATCCTCCGGCATCGCGCTCATCTCGCCCCAGGCATAGGCGAAGAACCCGAGCGGACGCGAGGCGGTGATGGTTGGATCCTTCTGTCGCAACGAGCCGGCCGCCGAATTGCGCGGATTGGCGAAGATAGTGTCGCCGGCGGCTTTCTGCCGCTCGTTGAGCGCCAGGAACGCCTTCTTGGTCATGTAGACTTCGCCACGCACCTCGCAGATCTCGGGCACATTGCGGCCCTTGAGCTTCTGCGGCACGTCCTCGAGCGTACGAATGTTGGCGGTAACGTCCTCGCCCTCGGCGCCGTCGCCGCGGGTGGCCGCGGTGATGAGCTCGCCGCCCTCGTAGCGCAGCGACATCGAGAGGCCGTCGATCTTCGGCTCGGCGGAGAAATCGATCTTGTCGTCCGGCAGCTTCAGGAAACGCGTAATGCGTCCAACGAAGTCGACCACGTCGGCTTCCGCAAACGCGTTGTCGAGCGACAGCATCGGAACGGAATGGCGGACCTTTTTGAAGCGCCCCGATGGCGCGGCGCCGACCTTCTGCGACGGCGATTCCGCGGTGACGAATTCAGGAAAGCGCTTCTCGATCGCGTTGTAACGCTGCCGCAGCGCGTCGTACTCGGCATCGGTGACGCTGGGCGCGTCGTCCTGGTAATAGCGCTTGTCGTGGCCTTCGAGCTCGAGCGCAAGCCGCATCAACTCGACCTTGGCCTGGGCCTTGGTGAGCTTGTCGACGTTGACCGGCGCTTTCTTCGCTTTGGTGGCCATCGGCGAACTAACTCGCCGCCCGGAGCAGCCGTTCCGCGGCGGCCCTTGCCTCGGCGGTGATCTCGGCGCCGGCCAGCATGCGCGCGATCTCCTCGCGGCGATGGTCGGCGGCGAGCGCGTTGACGCGGGTCGCGACCCGCTTGCCCTTGTCGAGCGCGTCCTTGGAGATCAACAGATGCTGGCTGGCGCGGGCCGCGACCTGCGGCGCATGGGTCACCGCCATCACCTGCACCTTGCCCGCAAGGCGCGCCAGCCGCGAGCCGATCGCGTCCGCGACCGCGCCGCCGACGCCGGTGTCGATTTCGTCGAACACCAGGGTCGGGGCCGAGCCGCGATCGGCCAGCACGACCTTCAGCGCCAGCAGGAAGCGCGACAACTCGCCGCCGGAGGCGACCTTCATCATCGGCCCCGGCTTGGTGCCCGGATTGGTCTGGACCCAGAACTCGACGCGGTCGATACCCTCGGGCCCAGGCGCGGCGGCATTGGCCTCGACCTGGGTCATGAATTTCGCGCGCTCAAGCTTGAGCGGCGCGAGCTCGGCATTGACCGCCTTGTTGAGCTTCTCGGCGGCCTTGCTGCGCGCCGCCGACAGTTTTGCGGCCGCAGCAGCATAGCGCTTGTCGGCTTCGGCGGCGGCCGCCTCCAGCTTCTTCAGCTGGTCGGCGCCGGCATCGATCAGCGCAACGTCGCCGGCGTATTGCGCCGCCAGCGCGGCCAGCAAATCCACCGGCGTCGAGTATTTGCGCGAAGCGGCGCGCAGCGCGAACAGCCGCTCCTCGATCCGCTCGAGCTCGGCCGGATCGAAATCGGTCGCCGCCAGTGCTGCATGCAGATGCTGATCGGCTTCCTCCAGCGCATTGATCGCGGTGTCGATTGCTTTCACGGCCGGCTCGATCAGTCCGGGCGCATTGGCGGCACGCCGCTCCAGCCGGCGCACCGCGGCCGACAGCGCCGACACCGGCGAATGCGGACCACCGATCGCCTCCTGCGCCTCGCGCAGATCGGTCGCGACCTTCTCGCCCTGCATCATGGTGGTGCGGCGGTTGGCGAGCTCGGTCTCCTCGCCCTCCTTCGGCGCCAAGGCCTTCAATTCCTGGGAGGCGTGACGCAGATAATCGGCCTCGCGCGCGGCGCGCTCCATGCCGGCGCGGTGCTCGTCGAGCGCGGTGCCAGCGGTCCGCCTGATTTCCCACAGCGCTTCCAGCGCCACGACGTCCTTCTCGTGGCCGGCGAAGGCGTCGAGCAGCTGGCGATGGGTGGAGGCATCGACCAGCGCGCGCTCGTCGTGCTGGCCGTGGATCTCGACCAGGACCGCGCCGACCGCCTTCAGGGTCTGCACGCTGATCGCCTGATCGTTGATGAAGGCGCGGGTTCGCCCGTCGGCGAGTTGCACCCGGCGCAGGATCATCTCTCCGGTGTCGTCGAGGCCGTTCTCGGCGAGGATCCTCGCCGCCGGATGCCCCTTCGGGACATCGAACATCGCGGTGACCTGCCCCTGCTCGGCGCCATGGCGCACGAGGCCGGCATCGCCGCGGCCGCCGAGCGCCAGCGCAAAGGCATCGAGCAGGATCGATTTGCCGGCGCCGGTTTCGCCGGTCAGCACCGCCAGGCCACGGGAAAATTCGATATCAAGCCGTTCGATCAGGACGATGTCACGGATCGACAGACGGGCCAGCATGCGAGGACAATTCCTAGCCGAGACCTATCTTCTTGAAGGTCCTGCTGATCCAGGATCCCTGATTCTCGCTCGGCTCGAGACCGCCGGACTTTACTAGATTATACGCGTCCTTGTACCAGCGGCTGTCCGGAAAATTGTGGCCGAGCACCGCGGCTGCGGTCTGCGCCTCGCCGACGATGCCGATCGCCATATAGGCCTCGGTGAGCCGGTAGAGCGCCTCTTCGACGTGGCGGGTGGTCTGGTACTGCGTGACCACGGTCTTGAAGCGATTGATCGCGGCGGTGAAGTCGCGCTTCTCGATGTAGTAGCGGCCGACCGCCATTTCCTTGCCGGCGAGTTGGTCGCGCGCCGCCTGGATCTTGTTCTTGGCCTGGGTGGCGTATTCCGAAGTCGGATATTTCCGCACCACCTCTTCGAGCGCCGCGATCGCCTTCTCGGTCCGACCCTGGTCGCGCGAGATGTCCGGGATCTGGTCGAAATGCGATGCCGCGATCAGGTATTGGGCGTAGGCAGCGTCCGGGCTGCCGGGATGCAGCGTGACGTAGCGGGTGGCGGAGCCGATGCAGCTGTCGTAGTCGCCGGCTTGATAATACGAATAGGCCGACATCAGCAGCGACTTGCGCGCCCAGTCCGAATAGGGGTGCTGACGGT
Source organism: Bradyrhizobium sp. UFLA03-84 (assembly GCF_002289535.1). Classification (NCBI taxonomy): domain Bacteria; kingdom Pseudomonadati; phylum Pseudomonadota; class Alphaproteobacteria; order Hyphomicrobiales; family Nitrobacteraceae; genus Bradyrhizobium; species Bradyrhizobium sp. UFLA03-84. The sequence goes on from NZ_NSJY01000018.1 coordinate 164,741, forward strand.
CGACTTCCTCGAACTTCTTCGAGGCGGCCTTCAGGTCCTTCTTCTCGTTCATCATGTACAAGCCCTCATTGTAGAGCTTGTCCGCGGGCTCATCGACGAACGTATCGTCCTTGGACATGAACTTGTCCCACAGCGCGCCGGTGCCGCAGCCTGAGAGCGGCAGTGCGAGCACGATCAGGCCCGCCGCAAAACGCAGCGTGCGCGCGGCCTTGGTCAGGCCGGAGACGTCAGAAGAGGAGCGTGGTTCGAGCGCCATACGCATTGCCGACATGAATTGTAAAACCTGACGCCTTTGATGCGGTTAACGGAGACCCCACTCCACCCATGAACCGCGATCATGGATGCAATATCTCTCGTGCCGTTGGCGCCGGATCAAGGCAACCGCGGGCCTGTTTAACCGAAAAATGACCGTGGACCAACCGAATACGGAGCCAATCCGCCGGGAATAAGGCGACCCGGCGAAGCGCACAGCCTGCTGTGGTTATTACGGAAATTGGGGCTGACCGCCTGCGGCGATCAGGACACGTCCGGACCGTAGGCCGGGGCGACGAGGCCACCCACGGTGCCCGCACCGGCTTCGACATGACCGCGGACCGGCCGCCGGGCCGCCTCCGATTCGACCACGCGCCAGGCGCTGCGGTCGGCGAGCAGCGCCTTCAGCACCGCGTTGTTGAGCTTGTGGCCGCCGCGCACCGAGCGGTAGCTGCCGAGCAGCGGCAGGCCGGCCAGCGCGAGATCACCGATCACGTCGAGCACCTTGTGGCGGGCGCACTCGTTGGCGTAGCGCAGGCCTTCGACGTTGAGCAGGCGGGCTTCGTCGAACACCACGGTGTTGTCGAAGCTGGCGCCGAGCGCGAAGCCAGCGCCCCACAGCCGCGCCACGTCATTCATGCAGCCGAAGGTCCGTGCGCGCGCGACGTCGCGGCGGAAGCCTTCCGGCGAAAGGTCGAAGGAGAAGGTCTGGTGGCCGATCACCTGGTTGGCGAAGTCGATCTCGACCTCGGCGCGGAACCCGCCGGCGAACGGACGAAGCTCGCCCATCGCATCGCCGATCTTGACCTGCACCGGCTTCAGCACCTGGATGAAACGGCGGACGGCGGGCTGGGTCACAATGCCGGCCTGGTCGATGGCTGCGACGAACGCCGCAGCGCTGCCGTCCATGATCGGCACTTCCGATCCGTCAATTTCGATCGTGGCGTTGTCGACGCCCATCCCGCGCAGCGCGGCGAGAACATGTTCCGCGGTCGAAACCAGCGGCCCTTCGCGGTCACCGAGCACCGTCGCGAATTCGGTCGCGATCACGGCATCAGCGGTGGCGGTGACTTCGCGGTCAGCACCATCGAGACCGGTGCGGACAAAAATAAAACCCGCATCAACAGGTGCAGGTCCCAGCGTGAGACTAACAGGAAGACCGGAATGAACGCCTACGCCAGTCACGGTGGCTTGCGACCGAAGCGTTGTTTGACGGCTGAACTTCATTCGATAATGCCCACTACCCGACTTCGCTCAATTCAAGTGGCCAAACTTCCCCAAGGCCGACTCGCTTGAGCTCCCCAAGTCACGGCAGACCATAGTGATTTCCTAATCCGCGCCAACTCACGCTTCTTTACCGATTGTTACCCCATCTCTGCCGCATTCACGCCCAAGGTTAACCAAATTGCGGCAGCGAAAACGGCCAACGGCGAGTGGCCATCTGACCACCGAAAGAATAATTAATCATTTAAAATCAGTTGCTTGTTCACCGAGCAGAATTCCATGCCCGTCTAAGGCAGAAGGCCCCGGCGGTTCCCCGCCGAGGCCTTCTTCATCGCCAAGGTTGTAACAAACTTCAGTTTGCCTGCCGGCGCAGGAAGGCCGGGATATCAAGATGGTCGTCGCCCTGTGGCGCCGGGGCAACAGGCGCCTGACGGCCATGGGCGTCCAAGCCCTGCGGCGCCGGGCGCTTCGCATATTCCGATACCGGCGGCTCATTCGCCGAGATCTGCTGGGCGACGCTACGGGCCGGCTTGCGCTCGGGCAGCGGAGGCATCGTCGGCATCGCCGGACCGGAGGCACGGGCCGCGATCGGCGGCTCGGTCTCTTCGTCGCGGCGGCCGAGGCCGACATTGGCGAGCCGCTGCAGCAGCGACAGCCGGGTCTTCTGCGGATGTTCCGCCTCACCGTCGCCGCTGGCCTGGCGAATCTCGGCCTGCGCCGGCATCGGCAGATCCTCGAACTTCGGCATCCGCGGGGCACGGACCGGCGACCGCTCCGCGGCCTGCGGGATGAAGGTCTCGGGCGGCATCGGCTCGTGCTGCTCGGCCCGGGCCGCTTCGTGGTCCGGGAACAATGTCGGCTTCTGGGCGATCGGCCGCACGGTGACGTCACCGTAGGAAGCCGGCTGCATCGGCGCCTGAGCGGCCGGCATGCTGTCCGGGGCAACCGCGGCGGCAATCGCCGCAAGTGCGGCGCGCTCGACCGCCGGACGCTGCTGCGGCGCCGCGGCCTGCGGCGCAACCGGCGCAACCGTCACGCCGGTCGACGGCTCCAGCTTCTGGGCACGCTCGGCCATGCGCTGATTGTCGGCACGCAGGCGGGCGGTCAGGTCGGCCAGCCGGCTCTCCGGCGAACCGCCCTGCTGCTGCGCGGGCGCCTGGGCACGCGAAGCGATCGCGGCCTGCTCGATGCCGGTCGCGACCACCGAGACGCGGATGATGCCGTCGAGCGATTCGTCGAAGGTGGCGCCGACGATGATGTTGGCGTCGGCGTCGACCTCTTCGCGGATGCGGGTTGCGGCTTCGTCGACCTCAAACAGGGTCAGGTCCTTGCCGCCCGTGATCGAGATCAGCAGGCCGCGGGCGCCCTTCATCGACGAGTCGTCGATCAGCGGGTTGGCGATCGCAGCTTCGGCGGCGGTCAGCGCGCGCTTCTCGCCGGTCGCCTCGCCGGTGCCCATCATCGCCTTGCCCATCTCGCGCATCACGGCGCGGACGTCGGCGAAGTCGAGGTTGATCAGGCCTTCCTTGACCATCAGGTCGGTGATGCAGGCGACGCCCGAGTACAGCACCTGGTCGGCCATCGCGAACGCGTCGGCGAAGGTGGTCTTCTCGTTGGCGACCCGGAACAGGTTCTGGTTCGGGATGATCAGCAGCGTGTCGACCACCTTGTGGAGCTCGGAGATGCCGTGCTCGGCGGTGCGCATACGGCGCTGACCTTCGAAGTGGAACGGCTTCGTCACCACGCCGACGGTGAGGATTCCCATTTCACGCGCGGCCTTGGCGATCACGGGCGCAGCGCCCGTGCCGGTGCCGCCGCCCATGCCTGCGGTGACGAACACCATGTTGGCACCGGTGAGATGGTCGCGAAGCTCGTCCATGACTTCCTGCGCGGCCGCAGCACCGACATCGGGCTGCGAACCGGCGCCGAGGCCCTGGGTGACCTGGGTGCCCATCTGGATGATGCGCTGCGCCTTCGACATCGTCAGCGCCTGTGCGTCGGTGTTGGCGACGACGAAGTCGACGCCCTGCAACCCGGCGGTGATCATGTTGTTGACGGCATTACCACCCGCGCCGCCGACGCCAAAGACGGTGATCCGCGGTTTCAGCTCGCTGATGTCAGGGGGTGTCAGATTGAGTGCCATGGTTGCCTCTCTCGATTATGCGCGCGTTGGTTCGTCCCGGCCGCTGGCCGCAGGAGCTGGTGAAAATGCAATGAGCCGGGGTGCGGTCATCAGAAGCCCTCGCGAAGCCATCGTCCGACCTTTCCGAAGTAACCGTCTGTCCCTGTCCTGAGCTGCCGCGTGCGCCGCGGTTCGACATGTTCAAGGTGAGCGTATTGCGGATAGACGAGCAGGCCCGTCGGCACCGAGAACGAGGCGCCCTTCGCCTCGTTCGGCAGCCGGCCGAAGCCGAGCGGTCGGCCGATGCGGACCTGGCGGTTCAGGATGCGGGTGGCAAGTTCGACGGTCCCGGTCAGCTGCGACGCGCCGCCGCTGAGCACGACGCGCGCCCTCGGCTCTGCCGCAAAGGGGGAATCCGCGAGCCGGTCACGGACCATTTCGAAAATCTCCTCGGCGCGATGCCGGACAATGTTCGCAATCGTGGCGCGAGATACGATTTGCGGGGTCTCCCGATCATCGCCTGCAGTGGGAACGGACATCAGCTCGCGCGAGTCCGAACCGCCGGTCAGCACCGTGCCGTATAAAGTCTTGATTCGCTCGGCATCCGCAATGCACGCGCCGATGCCGCGCGCAAGATCCATCGTGATGTGTTGCCCGCCGAGCGCAAATCCGGATGCGTGCACGAGGCGGCCGCCGGAATAGGTCGCGATCGTGGTCGAGCCCGCGCCCATCTCGACGACGGCAGCGCCGAGGTCGGCTTCGTCATCGGTCAGCACCGACAGGCCCGCGACATAGGGACTCGACGCCATGGCTTCGACGTTGAGATGGCAGCGCTCGACCACCAGCATCAGGTTCTTGGCGACGGTCGCGTCCGACGTCACCACGTTCATGTCGACGCCGAACTGGCGCGCCACCATGCCCTTGGGATCGCGGATACCCTTGACGCCGTCGAGCGCGTAACCGACCGGGAGCGCGTGCAGCACGGTGCGGCCGGCGCCGGCGGCATGACGCATGCCGGCGGAGGTGACGCGGCTGATGTCGTCCGCGGTCACCGAGCCGCCGCGGATATCGGCCGCGGCCTCGACCAGCTGGCCATGCTGCCTGCCGCCGGAGACCGACAGCAGGACGGATTCGACACGGACCTTGGCCATGCGCTCGGCCAGCGCCACGGCATGGCGCACCGCCTTCTCGCATTCGGCGAGATCGACGACGGAGCCGGCCTTGACGCCGCGCGACTGGATCTGGCTGTAGCCGATCAGTTCGACCGCATGGGTGCGCCCGCGCAGCGCCTCGTTCGGCGGCGACGGCTTGAGCCGCGCGATCATGCAGGCGATCTTGCTGGAGCCCACGTCGAGCGAAGCCACCATCGCGGTGCGCTTCTGCATCGGGCGGGTCTTCGGGGTCAAATTGCGATCGAGGCCGGTCATGCGGAGTCACCGGCCTTCTTCTTGGACTTCTTGTCCTTGAACAGCTCGTCGCGCGCCTTGCCGGCTTCCTCCGACAATTGCACGATCAGCCGATCGGGCAGCCGCATGTCGACGGCAACGATGTCGCGCGAGAACAGCTTCTCGTCCTTGTCGAGCTTGGAGAGCGCGGCCAGCGCATTGCCGACATCGTTCTCCGGCAGGCGAACGTCGAGGCCGTCCTTGAGGCGCAGGTTCCAGCGCCGCTCACCGACGAAGATCGCGGCCTTGGTCACCGAACGCACCTGCGGATAGCGGTCGAGCAGCGCCAGGAAGTCCTGAGCGCGTGTGTCGGCGCCCTTGCCCACCACCAGCGGCAGATTGAGGAAGCGGCGCGTGACGTAAGGCTCCAGCACCGCGCCGTCGGAGGCGATCACCGACAGGCGGCCGTTCTGTTGCCACAGCGCGAAGGCGGTGCGCTCGACGATGTCGATCTGCAGCCGGCCCGGATAGAGTTTCAGGATCGTGGCATCCGCGATCCAGGGATTGGCCTTGAGCTTGGCGCGCACGGTATCGGCATCGAGGAACAGCAGCGAGGAGCGGCCATTGACGCCGCCGATCGCGAGCACCTCGTCCTGGCTCAGCTGCTTGCGGCCGTTGATGCCGACGGTGGTGATGCGGAAGCCTGCGGAATTGGCGAGCGCGTTGCGGGTGTCGCTGAGCGCGGTGGTGAACTCCTCGACATGGCCGCCCCGGACGATGCCGAAGCCGAGGCTGCCGAACAGGATCGCGAGTGTCGCGACCAGCCCGATGCGGCGCGGCAGATAGCGCTCGACCATCTGGATGTAGCGGTTCGGCGGCTCGCGATCGATTACCTGCGGCCGCTTGGCGGGACGCTGCCGGCGGCGAGCGAGATGGGCGCCGACATACTCGCGCAACAGCACCGCCGCTCCAATAGCGGCTGCTCTCAGGTCAGCTTGAGGCCCCAGCGATCGCACCGATCGAGTGAGGCGTCCTGCACCATCCATTGCACGAGCTCGTCACATGTTGTGCCCGCAAACCCCGCGGGTCCCGGCACAAATCACGTCTCGGCTAGACCGGTGGGATTAGAGTGGCCCCCTGTTCCCTGGTTGCGATCCTCGAAGCGGTAATCCGCGACAGCTCACGCCCCGGCAGCCAAGCGCTACATGCGCCGCCAGCGTTAACCTTCGGGCTTCCTGGTAAACAAACGGTAAATGAGTTCGGCCTGGAGTGTATTTTGATCAACGCTTTGAGTACTTTGCCGCGAACCCATTAGCATTTTAGCAACAGCGCCGGGTTCCATCCGGTCGAGCCGTGCGGGTTCCCTACCTGGACGGCCTTAACGCTTGGCGCGGCGGCGGCCGAGCTCGATCTGGTCCTGCAGGAAGTCGGCAAAGGCGATGCCCTGTGCTTTCAAGGCCTTAGGGTAAAGTGATGCCGCGGTCAGCCCGGGCAACGTGTTGGTTTCGAGGTAGACCGGGCCATTGGCCGACACGATGAAATCGCTGCGCGAGTAGCCGGTGCAGGACAATGCGCGGTGCGCCCGCAATGCATGATCCATGATCGCGGCGCTGATTTCGGGCGCGAAACGGCCGGGGCAAATCTCCTGGGTCGATTTCAGGAGGTATTTGGCTGTGTAGTCGAAGCCGCCCTCCGCCGGCACGATCTCGATCGGCGGCAGCGCGAACACTGAGCCGTCGGATTGCTCCAGCACGCCGCAGGTCGCCTCGACACCCGAGACGAACGGCTCGATCAGATAGTCTTCATGCTTGGCCGCATTGCGGACCGCGTCGAGATCCTGCCTGGCGTTGACGAAGATCAGCCCGTAACTCGATCCGTCCTTGGCGGGCTTTGCGATCAGCTTGCCGTATTTCGCGAATGCCTCGTCGATCTGTTCGACGGCGATCCCCTGCGGCGCGTTGATGCCTGCGATCGCAGCAAAGCGCTTCGCCGACGGCTTGTCGAACGCCAGGTGCGACGACGCCGAGCCGGAGCCGGTGAACGCGACGCCGCGCATCTCGCACATCGCCTGCAATTCGCCATTCTCGGCGCGGCCGCCGTGCAGGCCGAGCACCAGCACGCGCTGCTCGGCGCTTGCTTTGTCGAGCGCCTGGTCGAGCGCGATGCCATGACCGGGCGGCTTGAAATCAACCTCGAACGGCCGCGCGTGGCCGAGCAACTGTTCGGATGTCACCGCATGCACGGTGTCGTCGACGTCCCAGAACCAGAGCTCCGCGCCCGGCAGCGCACGGTGCAGCGCCTGCGCGCTCGCCACCGAAACCAGCCGCTCCTTGTTGGTGCCGCCGAACAGAATGGTCACCTGCATCAGCTGTTTCCGATCCGCTTGATTTCCCAGTGCAGCTCGATTCCGCTGCTCTGCTTGACCCGTTCACGCACCGTCTCGCCGAGCGTCTCGATATCGTGCCCGGTGGCGTTGCCGGTGTTGATCAGGAAATTGCAGTGCATCTCCGACACCTGCGCGCCGCCGACCTTGAGGCCGCGGCAACCTGCCGCGTCGATCAGCTTCCAGGCGCTGTTGCCGGGCGGATTCTTGAAGGTCGAGCCGCCGGTCTTTTCGCGGATCGGCTGCGCGGTCTCGCGATGGGTCTGCACCTCGTTCATGCGAGCGCGGATCGCATCCGCATTGGTGATCCGGCCGCGGAAGCGCGCCGAGGTGAAGATAACGGACGGATCGACGCCGCTGTTGCGATAGACGAACTTCATGTCGGCATTGCCGAACGTGTGCTTGGTGCCGTCGCGACTGACGCCGGTCGCCTCCATCAGCACATCCTTGGTCTCGCCGCCATTGGCGCCGGCATTCATGCGCAGCGCGCCGCCGACCGTACCGGGGATGCCGAAGAAGAATTCCATGCCCCCGATACCAGCTGCCGCCGCCGTCTCCGCGACGCGCTTGTCGAGTGCGGCGGCGCCGGCGGTGACGACATCACCGTCAGCACTGGTCTCGCCGAACGCACGCGGCGCCAGCCGGATCACCACACCCGGCATGCCGCCGTCGCGCACGATCAGATTGGAGCCGACGCCGACGACATAGACCGGCAGCTCCTGCGGCAGGCGTTTCAGGAAGTAAGCGAGATCGTCTTCATCGGCCGGCGTGAACAGCACCTGCGCCGGGCCGCCGACACGAAACCAGGTCAGCTCGGCCAGCGACTGGTTGGCGAGGAGCCGCCCGCGCAGCTCCGGCATCGCGGCTTTCAGGTCGGGCGTGATGTCAGGGAAGCTCACGATCACCCCAACGCCTTCAATTCGCCGGGCAGCGCGTAGGCCCATTGCGTGATGTTGCCGGCACCGAGGCAGACCACGAGGTCGCCGGACTTGGCAAGGCCGTGAACGATCTTGGCGAGCTCATCCGCGCTCGGCAGCGGGACCACGTTGCGATGGCCGTGGGCGCGCAGGCCGGCGGCGAAATGATCGCGGTCGATGCCGGCAATCGGCGCCTCGCCGGCCGGATAGACCTCGGCGACCACCACCGCATCGGCGTCGTTGAAGCAGGTACAGAATTCCTCGAATAGCGATTGCAGGCGGGTGTAGCGATGCGGCTGCACCACGGCGACGATCTTGCCGTTGGTGGATTCCCGCGCGGCCTTCAGCACGGCTGCGATCTCGACCGGATGATGACCGTAGTCGTCGATCACGGTGATGCCATTGGTCTCGCCGGTCTTGGTGAAGCGCCGCTTGACGCCACCGAAGCCGGCCATCGCCTGGCGGATCACGTCGTCGGACACGCCGAGCTGATGCGCAACCGCGATCGCCGCCGTCGCGTTGGACGCGTTGTGGCGTCCCGGCATCGGCAGCGTGATGTCGGCGATCTCATGCGTCGCGCCGGTCTTGCGATCGCGGATCGCAACCTTGAATTTCGAGCCGCCGCCCATCGGCGTCAGGTCCAGCAGCTGCGCATTGGCCTGCGGATTCTGACCATAGGTGATGATGCGGCGATCCTCGATCTTGCCGACCAGGCTCTGCACCACCGGATGATCGGTGCACATCACGGCAAAGCCGTAGAACGGAACGTTCTCGACGAAATTGCGGAACGCATCCTGGATCGCCTCGAAGGTCTTGAAGTGATCGAGATGCTCGGGGTCGATGTTGGTGATGATGACGACGTCGGACGGCAGCTTCAGGAAGGTGCCGTCGCTCTCGTCGGCCTCGACCACCATCCAGTCGCCGGCCCCGAGCCGCGCGTTGGAGCCGTAGGCATTGATGATGCCGCCATTGATCACGGTCGGATCGAGCCCGCCGGCATCGAGCAATGTCGCCACCATCGTGGTCGTGGTGGTCTTGCCATGGGTGCCGGCGATCGCGACGCAGCTCTTCAGCCGCATCAATTCCGCCAGCATCTCGGCGCGCCGCACCACCGGAATGCGCCGCTCACGCGCCGCCATCAGCTCGGGATTGTCGCGCTTGATCGCAGTCGAAACCACGACGACGTCGGCGCCGTCGACATTCTCGGCGGCGTGGCCGACCGAGACTTTCGCACCCTTCTTGCGCAAGCGATCGAGGTTGTAATTATCCGAGGCGTCGGAGCCCTGCACGGTGTAACCGAGATTGATCAGCACCTCGGCGATGCCGCTCATGCCGATGCCGCCGATCCCGACGAAGTGAATGGGTCCGATCTCGCGCGGCAGTCTCATGATCCGGTTCCTGATATCGTCATCCGCCCTGTGCGAACTGCGCTGCAGGGCGGCTGATTTAGCTTCGCTGTACGCCTCGCATGGCTGGCGCAGACCACTGGATGCCCCGCTTTTCCCCCGCGTGACAAGGGCTTTTTCCATCCCGCGGCCGTGGAAATGTCGCTGTTGTCAGCTACCGGCCGGTGCTGGTGACCTGAGGTCACGGATGTCTCCATGTCGACCCCGGCGGCTACGCCGCTCCCGATCGCGCAGCGCGCGCGGCAATTTCATCCTGGATGTCGATCACGCGGAGATAATTGCGCAGGCGGTTGGTCTCGAGCGCGCGCAGCAGCTTGTTCTGGTGATAGGGCAGTACGAGCTCGGCGAGCCGGGCGCTCCAGGCGGCGTTCATGTCGAACAGCACGCCAAGGCCGAACACGGCCGGGATCTCGGCGAAGCCGAACTCCCTGCCCTGCGCCAGCTCCTCCGCCAGGAAGTCGTCGATCGCGGTCATGACGCCGTTGCGCGCGCCGCCGGCCTGAGTTGCAAACGCGAACTGCCCCATGCCGCGAAATCCTCGACCCTGCACCAGACTTTCGCGATCCAGCGTGGCGCCCGCGTCGTAACTGTGCGGATGGCGATGCTCGGCGGGAATTTGCTCGGGCGCGTAGTATGCGTCGCGTCGCCCGCAGGGCCAGCCGACATCGTGGAGGAAGACGAGCACGGGCTTGCCGGCGCGGCGGCTGATGGCCTCGATCTGCCGGAGCTCGTGATAGACCGTGTACCAATTGTGGTCGCCGTCGACGATCCAGGCATCGGCGGCATCGAGTTCGCCGAACGCATCGAGGCTCGGCTTTGCCACATGGCGCACGTCCTGATTGCCAGCCACCCAATCAAGGAATTCGCGCTTCGGCGCGGGATCGACGCTGGTGAGCTGGCCGCCGCGGGCCCGGCAGTGATCGGCGAGGAGCGCCGACATGCCGCCATACTCCGCGCCGACCTCGACGATATTTTGCGCATCCGCCAGGCGCAGTGCTTCGAGGATCAGGTCCGAGAATTCCGAGACGGAGTGAATCAAAAGACCCGTCATGCTCAAGTCTCCCCCGGCCTGCTGCCGGATTGGCGCATCAAATCCCTGCCACCTTGGCAACCAGATCGGCAAGCCGCTCGGCGGCATCGAGCCGCCCGACACTGCGCGCGGCGTCCGCCATCGCAGTCAATTTTTGGGGCTCGGCGGCGAAGGCCGAGATTTCGGCCGCGAGCCGCTCCGGCTTGAAGTCGCTTTGCGTGATGCGCAGCGCGCCGCCCGCCTGCGACAACACGCCAGCATTGGCGAACTGGTCCTGATCGATCGCGCCCGGCAGCGGCACCAGGATCGAGGGCCGGCCGATCGCCGCGAGCTCGGCCACGGTGCCGGCGCCGGAACGCGAGATCACGAGCTGGCTCGAGGCCAGGCGAGCCGGCAGGTCGGCGAAGAACGGCGCCAGCTCGGCGTTGATTTTGAGCCGGTCGTACACCGCGCGCACCCGCGCCATGTCCTCTTCACGCACCTGCTGGGTGATGATCAGACGGCTCCACAGCGCGGGATCGAGCTTCTCGATCGCCGGCGGCACGATGTCGCTCATCACCCGCGCGCCCTGGCTGCCGCCGACGACCAGCAGGCGCAGCGGCCCGTTTACCTCGGGCGGCGTGTATTTCACCGCGGCTGCTGCAAGGATGGCGGGGCGCATCGGCGTGCCGACGGTGGTGGCCTTGCCGGCGAGCGCGGGATCGCGATCGAGCACGCCGGGCAGCGAGGTCGCGATCGCGTTGACGCGGCTGGAGAGGAAACGGTTGGCACGGCCGAGCACCGCATTGGCATCGTGAATGATGCCGGGAACGCCGAGCAGCCGCGCCGCCACCAGCGGCGGCAAGGTCGGGTAACCACCGAAGCCGACCACGGCCGCAGGCTTCAGCCGGCGCACCACATTGACGGCGACCAGCGTGCCGTAGCCGAGCATCAGCACGGTCCGCGCCAGCGAGATCGGGTTGCGGCTGCGCACGGTCGCGCTCGGCACCAGCTCGATGCTCTCTTTGCCGAACAGGCCGGAGTAGCGCAGCGCGCGGCCGTCGGTTGCAAGCCGCACCCGCAGGCCACGCCTGATCAATTCCACGGCGAGCGCTTCGGCCGGGAACAGGTGGCCGCCGGTGCCGCCGGCCGCCAGCAGAATCAGGGGCGGGTTGTCCATGGTTTCCAGATAACCGACGCCGCAGTCACAGTCACCTACGCGTAGGCGCGCTGCGCGCTGGCGCCCTCCATCGATTCGATCTCGGTCCGCGGCCGCTGCCGGGTCAGCGCCAGCATCATGCCGACGCCATAGGCGAGCGAGACGAACGAGGAACCGCCATAGGAGATGAACGGCAGCGTCATGCCCTTGGCCGGGATCAGTTGCAGATTGACCGCCATGTTGATCGTCGCCTGCACGCCGAACAGGATCGCGAGCCCGGAGGCCGCAAAGCGCGAGAACATGTCCTCGGTGGCATAGGCGCGGGTCAGCGTGCGGATCACGATGAAGCCGAACAGCGCGACCAGCATCAAACAGAGGATGATGCCGAACTCCTCCGCCGCCACCGCGAACACGAAGTCGGTGTGGCTGTCCGGCAGGCTGCGCTTGGCGATGCCCTCGCCCGGACCGAGCCCGAACCAGCCGCCGTTCCAGAACGCCTCCATCGCGGTGTCGACCTGGAAGGTGTCGCCGGAGGCCGGATTCATGAAGCGCTTGATGCGCCCGGCGACGTGCGGCACCAGCAGATAGGCGCCGAACAGGCCCGCTCCGGCCGCGCCGGCCAGTCCGAACACCCAGATCATCCGCATGCCCGCGATGAAGAACAGCGCGCCCCACACGGTGAGGATCAGCATGGTCTGGCCGAAGTCGGGCTCCATCACCAAGAGCGTAACCAGCATCAGCAGTAGCACCAGCGCCATCGAGGTCGCCGGCATCTCCGGCCGCTTGGTGGATTCCGCAAACAGCCAGGCTGCGACGATCACGAAGGCGGGCTTGGCGGCTTCGGAGGCCTGGATGTTGACGCCGAGCAGCGTGATCCAGCGCCGCGAGCCCTTGACCTCCGGTCCGACCAAGAGCGTCAGCACGATCAGCGCGATCGAGACCACGAACACGATCAGCGCGGTGCGCCGGATCTGCCGCGGCGTCATGAACGACACCCCGATCAGCACGATCAGCGACGGCACCAGGAACATGACGTGGCGGTTGAAGAAATGGAACGGATCGAGCCCGATCCGGGTCGCGACCGGCGGGCTCGCCGCCAGCGACAGGATGACGCCGGCCAGCATCAACGCGGCGATCGCGACAAGCAGCAACTTGTCGACGGTCCACCACCAGTCCGAGAACGGGGTGCGTTGGTCACGGGCGAGCATGGGCGTCCCCAGATGGCAGAGATAACGTCCATTCGTGGCGCAGGATGGTTTCCAAGGGGTTAACAGGTCGGGTAACTTTTGAGGGAGGTGGATTTGTCGTCCCAAGCACACCGTCGTCCCGGCGAAAGCCAGGACCCATAACCACAGCATTCGATGATGAACGGGATTGTGGCCCCAGCCTCGCGCAACAATTCTCATTTGGGGTAATGGGTCCCGGCTTTCGCCGGGACGGCGGTGGGGATGGTTCGCGATTCAAGATGTCAAACAACTGGTGTCATCACCCGCGAAAGCGGGTGGTCCAGTATTCCAGAGACGGTCGTGCTTGAGCCGAGGGCCCGCGGCGTACTGGATCGCCCGGTCGAGCCGGGCGATGACAGATGGGGATGCGGCCCGATGGATTCCGGGCTCGCGCTTCGCGCGTCGTCAGATGCGCATTTGCGCATCGGGGAATGACGGCGAAATAGTGCTCACACCACCGGCTTGACGCCGGGCAGCGCCTGGACAATGTCGCGGAAGGCGGTGCCGCGGATTTCGAAATTGCGGTACTGGTCGAACGAGGCGCAGGCCGGCGACAGCAGCACGACGGCTTCACTCAACCCAGACGCCTCAGCATCGCGCGCGGCGCTCGATACCGCGACGTCGAGCGTGCCGGACATCTCGTGCGGGACGCGCTCGCCGAGCGTACCGGAGAATTCGGCCGCCGCCTCGCCGATCAGATAGGCCTTGCGGATGCGCGGGAAATACTCGGTCAGGCCCGTGATGCCGCCGGCCTTCGGCTTGCCGCCGGCGATCCAGTAGATGTCGGCGAAGGATGATAGCGCATGCGCCGCCGCATCCGCGTTGGTGCCCTTGGAGTCGTTGACGAACAGCACGTTGCCGCGGCGGCCGACCTGCTCCATGCGGTGCGCCAAGCCCGGGAAGCTGCGCAGGCCGTCCTGCAAGACGTCGGTGGCGACGCCGATCGCCAGCGCGCAGGCCGAGGCGCAGGCGGCGTTCTGCGCATTGTGCAGGCCGCGCAGCGAGCCGATGCCCCCGAGCCGCGCGATCTCGCTGCGTGCGGCACCCGACGCACGCACGATGGTCTCGTGCTCGACATAGAGGCCGTCGGGCAGCGGGTTCTTGACCGAGATGCGCACCACCTGCTTGCCGGCGCGATCGAGCCGGTCGGCGATGTTGCGGCACCAGATGTCGTCGACGCCGGTGATCGCGGTGCCGCCCTGCTGCACGCCGGCAACCAGCCGCTCCTTGACCGCGGCGTAGTGCTCCAGCGTGCCGTGGCGATCGATGTGGTCCTCGCTGATGTTGATCAGGATGCCGACCGAGGGATCGAGCGACGGTGCGAGATCGATCTGGTAGGACGACATCTCGATGACATGGACACGGCCCATCCGCGGCGGCTCCAGCGACAGGATCGCGGTGCCGATATTGCCGCCCATCTGGGTGTCGTAGCCGGCGACCTTCATCAGATGCGCGATCAGCGCCGTCGTGGTCGATTTGCCGTTGGTGCCGGTGATGGCGACGAACGGCGCGTTCGGCGCGTGACGGCGCCGCTCGCGGCAGAACAATTCGACGTCGCCGATCACCTCGACACCCGCCTCGCGCGCCTTCAGCACGCTCCAGTGCGGCGCCGGATGGGTCAGCGGCGCGCCGGGGGTCAGGATCAGCGCGGCGAAGTTCGCCCACGACACCGCGCGCAGGTCAGCGGTGGTGAAGCCGGCCTGCGCCGCCCTCGCGACATTGTCGGCATTGTCGTCGGCCGCGATCACCTCCGCACCACCGGCCTTCAGCGCGTGGCAGCTCGCAAGGCCCGAGCCGCCGAGCCCGAACACCGCGACCGTCTTGCCTGCGAAGGAGGTGACCGGGATCATGGCGGGGCTCAGCGCAGCTTGAGGGTGGAGAGGCCGGCCAGCGCCAGCATCACCGAGATGATCCAGAACCGGATCACGATCTGCGGCTCGGTCCAGCCCTTCTGCTCGAAATGATGGTGCAGCGGCGCCATCCGGAACACGCGCTTGCCGGTCAGCTTGAACGAGGTGACCTGGACGATGACCGAAACCGCTTCCAGCACGAACAGGCCGCCGATCACCGCGAGCACGATCTCGTGCTTCACCGCAACCGCGGTGGCCCCCAGCATGCCGCCGAGCGCGAGCGAGCCGGTGTCACCCATGAAGATCGAGGCCGGCGGCGCATTGAACCAGAGGAAGCCCAGGCCCGCGCCGAGCACCGCGCCGCATAACACCGCCAGTTCGCCGGTGCCGGCGACGTAATTGATCTGCAGATATTCCGAGAACACCGCGTTGCCGGTGAGATACGAGATCATGCCGAAGCTCGCCGCCGCGATCATTACCGGCACGATGGCAAGCCCATCGAGGCCGTCGGTCAGGTTCACCGCATTGCCGGCGCCGACCATGACGAAGGCGCCGAAGATGACGAAGAACCAGCCGAAGTTGATCACGAGGTCCTTGAAGAACGGAATCACGAGCGAGGTCGACGACACGTCGCGGCCGAGCCGGACCAGCGCATAGGTGGCGGCGAGCCCGATCACCGCCTCGATCAGCAGGCGGAGCTTGCCGGCGAAGCCGCTGTGTGACTGCTTTGTGACCTTCAGATAATCGTCATAGAAACCGACGAAGCCGAAGCCGAGCGTCACCGCCAGCACGATCCAGACATACGGGTTGAGCGGGTTGGCCCAGAGCAGCGTCGACACCACGAGCCCGGACAGGATCATCAGCCCGCCCATGGTGGGCGTGCCCTTCTTGGAGATCAGATGCGACTGCGGACCGTCGGTGCGGATCGGCTGGCCCTTGCCCTGCCGCAGCCTCAAATGATCGATGATCCAGGGCCCGAACAGGAACACGAACAGCGCGCCGGTCACCATCGCACCGCCGGTGCGGAAAGTGATGTAGCGGAACACGTTCAGGGCGCTACGGAATGCGCCAAACCCCGGAACGGTGTTGGACAGCTCGATCAACCAGTAGAACATTCAAAGGGTCCTATACCGCTTCTTCGTGCGCGGCCTTGTCGGGGAAGCGCTTTTCCAGCGCGCTGACAATGCGCTTCATCTTCGATCCCAGCGAGCCCTTCACCATGATCACGTCACCGGCACGGACCGCGGCGACAGCCTGCGCCTCGAGCGCCGCCGAACTCTCGGCATAGCCTCCCCGCTTGCCGGTGGAAAGGGCATCCCACAAATTCCGCATCAGCGGACCACAACAATATACGAGGTCGATGCGGTTGGCGGTCACGGCCTCGTTGAGGCCGCGGTGCAGTTCGGGCCCGGTCGGCCCGAGTTCGAGCATGTCGCCGAGCACGGCGATGCGCCGGCCATGCGCCCCGGTCGGAACCTGGCCGAGCACATTGAGCGCGGCGCCCATCGAAGCCGGATTGGCGTTGTAGCTCTCGTCGATCAGCGTCGCCTCGCCATGGCCGACCTCGAGCGTGCGGCGAAGGCCGCGGCCGGTCGGCGCCTCGAGCTGCGACAGCGACAGCGCCGCGCGCGCGATATCGGCGCCGAGCAGCGAGGCCCCCGCGAGCACCGCGAGCGAGTTCATCGCCATGTGGCGTCCGGGCATGCCGATCTTGTAGGTGATGTCGTGATCCAGAATATCGGCGTGCACCGCTGAGCAGGTCGCATGCAGCGAGAGGTTGATCAGCCGCGCCTCGGCGCGCTTGTCGGCGCCGAACGAGACGATGCGCGAGATGCCGGCCTTCTTCGCCTGCTTCTGCAGCCGCGCGAATTGTCCATTGTCGCGGTTGAGCACGACGGCGCCATTCGGCTCGAGTCCGGAAAAGATCTCCGCCTTGGCGTCGGCGATCGCCTCGATACCGGAGAAGAATTCCAGATGTACCGGCTCGATCGTGGTGATGATGGCGACGTGCGGCCGCACCATCTTCACCAGCGGCGTGATCTCGCCGGCATGGTTCATGCCGATCTCGAACACCGCAAAGCGCGTGCTCGCCGGGCAGCGCGCCAGCGACAGCGGCACGCCCCAGTGATTGTTGAAGGAGGCGACCGAGGCATGGGTCTCGCCCTGCACCGACAGCACGCGGCGCAGCGCCTCCTTGGTCGAGGTCTTGCCGACCGAACCGGTCACCGCGATGATCTTCGCATTGAGCCGCGCACGCGAGGCGTGCGCGAGCTCGACGAGGCCGGCGAGCACGTCGTCGACCACCAGCAGCGGCGCATCGGTGGGAAACTTGTCGCGTTGCGCGGCCTCGACCACGGCGAGTCCGGCGCCGGCCTTCAGCGCAGCTTCGACAAAGGCATGGCCGTCATGGACGTCGCCCTTGATCGCGAAATACGCCTCGCCCGGCGCGACGGTGCGGCTGTCTATCGAGAGGCCGGTGACGCCGTCCGGCAGCGTGCCCTGCGTGGCGGCGCGCATCGCCGACGCCATCGCATCCGAGGTCCACAACATCGTGCTCATTTGCCCTCCGCTGCTAACGCGACAGCGACCGCTTCATGATCGCTGAACGGCAGCGTCATGCCGCCGACGATCTGCCCGACCTCGTGGCCCTTGCCGGCCACGACCAGCGCATCGCCCGGCTCGAGGCCGGCGATCCCGGCTCGGATCGCTTCGGCGCGGTCGCCGATCTCGCGCGCGCCTTTTGCGGTCGCCATGATCGCGGCACGGATCGCCTCGGGCTTCTCGCTGCGTGGATTGTCGTCGGTGACGATGATTTGATCGGCATTCTCGGCCGCGATCGCGCCCATGATCGGACGCTTGCCGGCGTCGCGGTCGCCGCCGGCGCCGAAGATCACGACCAGCCTGCGCTTCGCATAGGGCCGCAGCGCCTGCAGCGCCTTGGCGAGCGCATCCGGCTTGTGGGCGTAGTCGACGAAGATCGGCGCCCCATTGCGCTCGCCGACGAACTCCAGCCGGCCCTTGGCGCCTTCGAGATGTTCGAGGGAGCCGAACACATCATCGGCAGCGCTGCCGGTGCCGATCGCGAGACCCGCCGCGACCAGCGCATTTTCGATCTGGAATTCGCCGACCAGCGGCAGCCGGATCGCGCAGTTGCGCCCGCGATGCGCGATGACGAGCTTCTGGGCGAAGCCTTCGATCGCAGCATCGATGAGCTTGATGCCCTCGTCCGCATCGCCCTTGCGGCCGACCGTGATGATGCGCAGGCCGCGCACGCGCGCGGCATCGATCACTTCGGCCGAGCAGTCGTGATCGGCGGAGATCACCGCAGCACCGCCATCGGCGACGAGATCGCGGAACAGTCGGAGTTTTGCGTTCAGGTAATGCGCGACGTCGGGATGATAATCCATGTGGTCGCGCGACAGGTTGGTGAAGCCGCCGGCCGCGATGCGCACGCCGTCGAGACGATACTGGTCGAGCCCATGCGAGGAAGCTTCGAACGCCAGATGCGTGACGCCGTCTCGTGCGATCTCGTCGAGCTGGCGATGCAGCGCGATCGGATCGGGTGTCGTCAGCGAGCCGTAGACGGTGCGCTTGTCGGAGACGAGGCCGATGGTGCCGATGCTCGCCGAGGAGTGCCCGAGCCGCTGCCAGATCTGACGCGTGAAGGCGGCGACCGAGGTCTTGCCGCTGGTGCCGGTCACCGCCGCGATCGTCGCCGGCTGGCGTGGGTAGAATCTGGCGGCGGCAAGCGCCAGCGTACGGCGCGGATTGGGCGTTGCGACAAACGGAACACGAAGCGGCACCTGCGGCGGATGGTCGCCGGCAATCGCGACCGCGCCTGCGGCGATCGCCGCATCGATGAAGCGCGCGCCGTCGGTCTTGCTGCCGGCCAACGCGAAGAACAGGTCGCCCGGCTTCACCGCGCGGCTGTCGACCGCAAGCCCGCCGACGACTGTGGCATCGACACTTGGATCGATTTCTGGATCGATCGTCGCATCGGCGCTGAAGAGGTCGCGAAGTCTCATGATCTTCCAGTCTGGCCAGCGCCGTTCTGGCGCCGCTATTTGAGCACGATCTGCCCGGAGAATCGCTGTGCACTTCTCCGGATCATGCTGTGAATATACGCCTTACTGGGTTGCTCTCGATGCCGCAAGAATAAGGCGGTCGGACGGCGGCAGGTCGAAGCGCGGCTCGACGCCCAAAAGCGGCGCAATTCGGGCGATCACATTGCCACCGGTCGGCACCGCGTTCCAGCCCGAGGTGATGAATCCATAGGTCTCCTTCAGCGGCTGCGGCTCGTCGAGCATGATCAGCAGCTGGTATTTCGGATTGTCGGCGGGCAGGATCGCGGTGAAGGCGTTGAGCACACGCTTCTTGGCATAGCGGCCGTTGATCACCTTTTCCGCGGTGCCGGTCTTGCCGCCGATATAGTAGCCCTTGACGTCGGCCTTCTTCGCGGTGCCCACCTCGGCGTTGAGCCGCATCAGATAGCGCATCTTGTCTGAGGTCTCGGGCTTGATGACCCGCTTGGCCATCGCCATCGCCTCCTGCTCGGTGCGCTTCAGGAAGGTCGGCGGGATCAGATAGCCGCCATTGACCAACGCGTCGATGCCCATCACCGCCTGCAGCGGCGCCACCGCGATGCCGTGACCGAACGAGATGGTGACGGTGTTCAATTCGCCCCACTTCTTCGGCACGATCGGCGAGGCGCTCTCCGGCAATTCGGTGCGCAGCCGCTCGAGTTGCCCCATCTTGCGCAGGAAGGCCTTGTGGGCGTCGACGCCCATCGCAAGCGCAATGCGCCCGGCGCCGATGTTGGAGGAATAGTAGAACACCTCCTTCATGTTGATCATGCGGCCCAGGTTGTGATCGTCATGGATCGCGAACTTGCCGTAATGCAGCGGGCCGCGCGCGTCCCACATCGAGTTGAGGTCGAACCGGCCGCTATCCAGCGCCATCGCCAGCGTGAACGCCTTGAAGGTCGAGCCCATCTCGTAGACGCCGGTGGTCAGGCGGTTGATGCGGTCGGGATCGTGCGCCTCCTTCGGATTGTTCGGATCGAAATCCGGCAGCGACACCATCGCGACGATCTCGCCGGTGCGCACGTTGGAGACGAGACCCGAGGCCGCCTTGGCCTTGAACTTCTCCTTGGCCTTGATCAGCTCGTCGCGCAGCGCGTGCTCGACGCGCAGGTCGATCGACAATTCCACCGGCTTCTGCAGCCGGTCGGTGGCGAAGCCCGCGCGATGCAGATCGGCCAGACCGTTATTGTCCAGCCACTTCTCCATGCCGGCGATGCCCTGGTTGTCGATATTGACCAGGCCGATCAGGTGGGCGACCTCGTTGCCGGTCGGATAGACACGCTTGTTCTCACGCAGGAAGCCGACGCCGGGAAGGCCGAGGCGATGGATATCGAGCTGCTGCTTCGGCGTGATCTCGCGCTTCAGCCAGACGAAGCCCTTGCGCGACGACAGGCGGTCGCGCACCTCGCTGGTGTCGAGATCGGGCAAGGCCCCGGTCAAGAGCTCGATTGCCTCGTCCTTGTCGATCAGGCGGCGCGGCTCGGCGAACAGGCTCGGCGCCTTGACGTCGGTCGCGAGAATTTCGCCGTTGCGATCGGTGATGTCGGGCCTGGCGGTTGCAATCGCGTCCTGCGAGGCGGTGCGCCGCGCGCCGTGGCTGTCGGCGCCGACGGCGAACAGCACGAGCCGTCCGGCCAGCACGCAATAGACCGCGGCGAACGCGAGGATCGCAAGACCGACACGCGCGCGCGCCTTGGCGGCACGGTCGACATTGCTTCCGTACAACAGCGAGCGGATCAACCGCTGGCGCAGCGGCTCGGAGGATTTCGCTGCCGGCTTGTTGGCGGGCGCCGGATCGGTCATGGCTGGTCCCGTCATTGCTGGTCTCCCCCGCCTTGCCCGGAATCGTCGGACGCGGGCTGGTCGGCGGCCGGCTGGTCGGTCGCCGCCTTGTCGATCGATCCGGTCGTGCTGTCGGGCGCGGCTGCGGCCTCGATGGTGTCGATCATCGCGCCGATCGGATCGCGCGAACCGGGCCGCGTGAAGCTCGGCGGCCGCTCCGGCAGGTTCTTCAGGGAATCATACTGATTGGCGTTGAGCGGCTTCAGCGGCAGGTGGCGTTCGGCAAGCCCCTGCAGTCGCAGCGGCGCATCGAGCTTGGCCCATTCGGCGCGCAGGGTGGCGATCGCGTTGCGCTGCTCGCGGATCTCGGCATTGAGCTGCAGCACGCGCTCGACCCGCGCGGTCGATTCCATCTTGATGCGGTAGACATAGGACGCCGCGAAGATCAGCATGCCGATGACGAGGAGATGGAGAAGGCGCATCGTCAGCCTCCCCGCTTCAGGTCGGCGAGACGCGGCCAGGACGGCAAATCGTCGTCCGCATGCGCGGGCGCTGCGGTGCGTTCGGCGGCGCGCAGCTTGGCCGAGCGCGCGCGCGGATTGGCCGATATCTCGGCCTCTCCGGGCACAACCGGGCGCTTGGTCAGGATTTGAAAGCTCGGCGCGGCCTGCGCGACCTCGGGCAGATGCCGCGACCCGGCCGCGACCTTGCCGCGCTCGCTGAGGAAATTCTTCACGATGCGGTCTTCCAGCGAATGGAACGAGACCACGGCGAGCCGGCCGCCCGGCTTCAGCACGCGCTCGGCCGCCGCGAGCGCCAAATAGAGCTCGTCGAGCTCTTCATTGACGAAGATGCGCAGCGCCTGAAAGGTCCGCGTCGCCGGATGGATCTCGTTCGGCTTGGCGCGCACGACTTTCGCAACGATGTCGGCAAGCGCATCCGTCGTCGTGATCGGCGCATCCTTCCGCGCGGCGACGATGGCGCGCGCAACGCCGCGCGAATGGCGCTCCTCGCCGAAGATGTAGATGATGTCGGCGAGCTGCTTTTCGGTCGCGGTCGCGACCACCTCGGCCGCGGTCGGGCCGCTCTGGCCCATCCGCATGTCGAGCGGTCCGCCCAGACGAAACGAAAAGCCGCGCTCGGCCTGATCGAGCTGCATCGAAGAGACGCCGACATCCATCACGACGCCGTCGACCCTATCCACGCCCTGCGCGGCACAGACCTCGGCGAGTTCGGAGAAGCGGTCCTCGACCAGCGTCAGCCGGCCGCCGGCACCGTCGACCAGATCGAAGCCGCCCGCAATCGCCGTACGGTCGCGGTCGATGCCGATCACGCGCGCCTCAGCGACATCGAGAATCATGCGGCTGTAGCCGCCGGCGCCGAAAGTCGCGTCGACATAGATGCCGCCGGCGCGGGGCGCGAGATACGCGACCGCCTCGCGGCCCAGCACCGAAATGTGACGCGGCGCGCGCTCGCTCATGCGCGGTCCCCAGGCAGGGCCGCGTAACTGGCATGCAAGCTGGCTGCGCGCCGATCCATTGCGTCTCGAATCCTCGCTGGAGCCCGTGCCGTTCCGGCGAAAATGCCTCCGCGTGATGACAGCGCCAACTCCCCTCCTCGGCCGCAAATCCTGATATCCGACCGGAATTTGGAGGGTTTCCATGGGATTTCGCGCAAACAGCGGGGCTCAGCGTCCTGTGGCCGTCCCCCGAAACCGGTTCGGCACTTCACCTCTCAGTAACGGCACTTAACGTTAAGAAAACGTTGACGATCGGTTAGCAGAATCGCGCGACTTTGATCCGCTTTCGAGTGGTAGCCTCGGCTTTTGCTTCGGGCATCATCGCACGGGCATCTTGCAGCCGATGGAACCCGAGAGGCCGATTGCGCGGCCCCGCACGGTAAAGGAATAGTAAACGCCTATTTGTTTATCCATATGTCAAAATGCTTTCTCCAGGTTTGGGTTTGAGTGATTCGTATGGCTTCTGGTTCGTCCTCGTCCGGCAACGCTGATCCGAAGCGTCAGCGCGTCCTTCCTGTTCCGAAGGGCGTGGCCGACGTGAAGACGTTCACACCGGATTCCTCTGTTGCCTCCGACGTGATCCCGTCGGTCAATTTCGGCGACCGCGCGGGCGACCGGCAGCCCGACATGATCTTGCTGCATTACACCGGCATGCCCGATGTGGAGGGCGCGATCGCCCAGCTCTGCACCGCCGGCACCGAGGTCTCGGCGCACTACATCGTGCTCGAGGACGGCCGCATCGTGCAGTGCGTACCGGAGAGCAAGCGCGCCTGGCACGCCGGCGTCTCGGCCTGGGCCGGCGAGGAGGACATCAATTCCTGCTCGATCGGCGTCGAGATCGTCAATCGTGGCCACGATTGGGGTTATCCCGACTTCCCGCTGCGCCAGATCGCGGCCGTCATCGCGCTGTGCCGCGGCATCATGCTTCGTCGCAATGTGGTCTCGCATCGCGTGCTCGGCCATTCCGACGTGGCGCCGGGGCGCAAGAAGGATCCCGGCGAGAAATTCCCGTGGCACTCGCTGGCCAATTCCGGCGTCGGGCACTGGGTGCAGCCGGCGCCGATCGTGCGCGGCGACGCGCTGCAGCTCGGTACGATCAGCGATGCCGTCTCCAACATGCAGGCCGCGTTCCGCCGTTACGGCTACAACATCCCGACCAACGGCAAGTTCGACGGCCCGACCATGGAGGTCGTCACCGCCTTCCAGCGCCACTTCCGCCCCGAGCGCGTCGACGGGATCGCCGACCGTTCCACCATGGCGACGTTGTACGCGCTGCTCGAGTCCCTGCCGCCGGACGCAGCGAAGGCTGCCGCGGCCGCATCGAAATAGCGCCGATTTTTCCCTGATTGCAGCGCGCAAACAGGAACTTTTCGCCACGTGCGGTTTTCTTCGTTGGGGCGCTCTGAGTGGAGATTCGTCCATGTTCAAAGCACTCATCGCGGGAGCTGTCGCCGTTGGCCTGATCGCCGCGCCGGCAGCCGCTATGACGACCCAAGGCAAGTCCACGTCGTCCATGCACAAGACCCACAAGGTCCATCACGCACAGAAGAAGATGGCACCCGGCACCACAACCGGCATGTCGAGTGGAACGACGACCGGGCAATCGACCGGTGGCGCCAAGGCCAAGACCGGGTACTGAGCACGTTCCTTTACGAGCAGCGCACGAGATGAGGTGACGTCACCCCATCTCGGCGATGCGGCGCGCATAGAGCCGCCGCAGCGGCTCCAGTTGTGTCGCGGCGGTGGCCGCAAGATACGCCTGCCGCGCTTCGTCGTTGCGGCCGAGGCGGCGTAGCAGGTCGGCGCGCACCGCGGGCAGCTGGTCGTATCCCTTCAGGGTTCCGCGCGCGTCGAGCGCATCGATCAGATCGAGCGCGCGCGCCGGGCCGTCGACCATCGACACCGCAGCGGCGTGATTGAGCTCGATCACCGGCGACGGGCTGATGCGCAGCAGCACCTCATAGAGACCGGCGATCTGCGGCCAATCGGTATCCTCATAGCTCGGCGCACGTGCATGCAGCGCGGCGATCGCCGCCTGCACCGCATAGGATTGCGGCCGGCCCGGCATTTGCAGCGCCTCCTCGACCAGCCTGACACCGTCGGCGATCTGCCTTACATCCCACAGCGAACGGTTCTGCTCCTCGAGCAGCACGATGTCGCCGCCGGCGGTCTGCCGGCCGGCGCGGCGCGCATCGTGCAGCAGCATCAGCGCCAACAGGCCTTTGATCTCGCCGCGCGCCGGAATCAGCCCATCGAGCAGCCGCGCCAGCCGGATCGCCTCGCGCGCAAGATCGGGCCGCATCAGATCCTCGCCGGCGGTCGCGGCATAGCCTTCGGTGAAGACGAGATAGATCACCGCGAGCACGCCGGTGAGGCGCGGCTCTAGTGCCTCGCGCTCCGGCACCTCATAGGGAATGCCGGCGAGCTTGATCTTCTGCTTGGCGCGCAACAGGCGCTGCGCCATGGCATCCTCGCTCACCAGGAAGGCGCGCGCGACCTCAGCCGTCGTCAGCCCGCACACCGTGCGCAGGGTCAGCGCAACCTGCACCTCGGCGGCAAAGGACGGATGGCAGCAGGTGAAGATCAGCCGCAGCATGTCGTCGTCGAGCGTCGCATCGGCCGGCTCGGGCGATGCCTCCGCATCCAGCAACAATTGATGCGTAAGCTCCTGCTGCTTGCCGCGAAACGTCACCGCGCGGCGGACGCGGTCGATCGCCTTGTTGCGCCCGACATTGACCAGCCAGGCGCGCGGATTGGCGGGGAAATCACCGATCGGCCAGCGCTGCAACGCGACCGCGAAGGCATCCTGAAGCGCATCCTCGGCCAGATCGAAATCGCCGACGAGGCGGATCAGCGTGGCGAGCGCCCGGCCCGCCTCGTCGCGAAACACTCTTTCGATCTGGCTCGGGGTCATGACCATCGATCATTGCACAGCGGCTGCGCCGGGCGACAGCGGCCGCTGTGTCCATCAGAGATGACGGCGCTATCGCGGATTATCGTAGATCATGACAGGCCTGACTTCGATCGAGCCGGTCTTGGCGCCGGGAATCCGTGCCGCGAGGCCGAGCGCAGTGTCGAGATCCTTGGCCTCGACCAGATAGTAGCCGCCGAGCTGTTCGCGGGTTTCGGCGAACGGCCCGTCGGTCGTCAGCGTCTTGCCGTCACGGACCCGCACCGTGGTCGCGGTCGACACCGGCTGCAGCCCGTCGCCGGCCTTGAAGTGCCCGCTCTGGATGATGGACTGGGTGTAGGCGCCGTACTCCGCCGTCACCGCCTTGCGGTCGTCGGCATTCATGCGGCCATATTCCGCGTCGCTCCGGTAGATCAGCAAAAGGTACTGCATCTCATCTCTCCTCTTTGATCGGCTGGATCGCCAACACCCAGTCGAACGGGCGGCAGGCGGGACGACATCTTCAGGATAAATTATTTTGGCTGGCTTGGCGGGGCTAATCCGGCTTGACGGGACAGCCCGAAACGCCCATGCCATGGACGTCAGTCGGCCGGACGGCCGCTCCCGCTGGTGCCGAAAGGCCGCGGGGGAGGAAAGTCCGGGCTCCATCGACATGCGGTGCCGGATAACGTCCGGCGGGGGCGACCCCAGGGAAAGTGCCACAGAGAACGAACCGCCCCGCTTCGGCGAGGTAAGGGTGAAAAGGTGCGGTAAGAGCGCACCGCGTTTCCGGCAACGGAGACGGCATGGCAAACCACACCGGGAGCAAAACCGAATAGGGACGGCAACGCGGTTAGTTCGCGCATGCGCGATAACACCGCAGGGCGATGTCAGGCCCGCTGTCCGGGTAGGTTGCTCGAGGCAAGGTGCAAACCTTGTCCCAGAGGAATGGCCGTCGCGTACCATTCGAAAGAATGGTGCCCTACAGAACCCGGCTTACAGGCCGGCTGATATTTTGGAGTATGAGGGGCTCGGCGCAGCACGCCGGGCCCCTCGCCATATCCGGCACCACAATCGCGCCTCATCTGCTAGACTGCCTGCTTCGTGGAGGATCGCAGATGGATCTTCAGAAGATCATGGCGAAGGCCCGAGACGTCGCCAAGAGCAGCGGCACGATCACGACCGAACAACTCAACGGGATGTGTCCCAACAATATGGAGCCCGAAGATATCGCGGCTCTCTTTGCGGCTTTGCGGACTGAGGGGATTCGCCTCAAGGACGACGAAGCAGGAAAGTAGGGCCGCTCGCTGGAACCGGACGTGTGCTTCTGCCCAGGATTCAAGAAAATCAAAGGGAGGAATGGTAATGTCGGTCGCCTGCAAGTTCGAGCGCAGCATTCTCAACCACGAAGAATATGAAGCAATCCGCCTGACGCATCATCCCGCCATCTATGGCGTCGAGGTGGCTGAGCTCGAGGCGATGCGGCCCCGCTTGCGCAAGATGCGTGACAAGGAGCGAACGGTCGGCCGGCACAAGCAGCGCGAGAGCCGCGGCAAGGCCGACGCGCGCGGGACGAGCTTTCCGGGAACCGCCGCGCATGCGTCCGAGCGAAAGCAGGTCTTCGCGGCTGCGCTGAAGCGGGTAAACACGGAGCTCAGGCGTCAGCACAATCTGGCGGCCCGGACCGCGCATGTCGAAGCGGCCCGAAAAGCCCTCGCGCTGCACCGGGCCGCGAACTTCACGACCCATCCACCGGCCGGAGCCACCGCGAGCGAAGGCATGGCGCCGAAGCCGAGCGAACGCCGTAGAAAAATCATTGCAGGCGCGAAAATCGGGCGGGTGTCGCAGTCGACGAAGGTCGCTCAGGCCGTGCGCGACGCGCGGGGGGCATGACCTGAACAAGCGGACCTGATTGATTCCGGGACGATGTTTCGCATGTCCCGGAATGGCGGCTCGTCAGGAAACGATCTCTTGCAGCAACGCCATCAGCGCCTCGGGCGCGGTGACGTTCGGCGAGTGGCTGGCATCGATCTCAAAGTAGCGCCAGCCGGCCTCATGCTTCGTGCGTTCAGCAAACTGGCCGAACGTATCCGCCGGTGGGATGCGGGTGGCGTAGATGTAGCTGCGCGGCAGATTGGTCTCGCCGCGATTCAACAGCAATTTCTGCTCGAAGCATTTGATCGGCATCGCGACGCGGCGCGCGCTGAGCCACTCGACGTCCGCGGGGGACGTATCCGGTGGCGTCTGCATCGGTGGAATGCGCCAGCCATCGCCAGTGCGCGCAGCCTCGCGCATGCTCGCGATAGCGACTTCGTTGAGATCGAACAGCGACTGGCCGTCGCGCGGCACGAAGGCGTCGATGTAGATCATCTGCGCGACGCGCTCGCGCACCCGGTCGGCGACGCCGGTCGCGACCATGCCGCCATAGGAATGGCCGACCAGCACGATGTCGCGCAGGTCTTCGTATGAAATGACGTTGAGCATGTCGTTGATATGGGCATCCAGGTCGAGCCCTTGATGCGCGAGGTGCGCGCGATCGCCGAGCCCAGTGTAGCTCGGCGTGACGAGCCGATGCCCGGCGGCCTGCATCAAGGGATGCATCTTCTTCCACGCCCACCCTGCCGACCAGGCGCCGTGACAGACCAGAAAGGTTTTTCGCGAATTCGCAGTCATGGCCACGCTTCCATTCCGATTATCGTTGATGAGCCGCGATTTTGAAGTGTACCCACAGCCATCGTCGTGTAAACGTCCCGGCAACGATCATAAGAACGAGATGAGGATGACCCCGGCGAGCTACGCCATCCTGTTCTTCGGCGCGCTTGCGGGCGGTTTCGTCTCCGGTCTCGCCGGCTTCGGCACCGCGCTGATGGCGCTCGGCATCTGGCTCTATGTGCTGCCGCCGACGCTTGCGGTGCCGCTGGTGCTGGTGTGCTCGGTCATCGCGCAGATTTCCACGCTGCCGTCGATCTGGAAGACGATCGATTTCCGCCTAGTCTGGCCGTTCGTCATCTGCGGCCTCGCCGGCGTGCCGATCGGCATCCTGCTGATCGCCCGCGCCGACCCCGAGGTGTTCAAGCTGACGATCGGCGTCTTCCTGCTGGTGTTTCCGACCTTGCTGTTCCTGCAGCGCAAGCCGATGTCGATTTCGTTCGGCGGCAAATGGGCCGACGGCGCAATCGGATTTGCCGGCGGCATCCTCGGCGGCCTCGCCGGACTGTCCGGCCCGCTGCCGATCCTGTGGGCGAGCGTGCGCGGCTGGGGCAAGCAGCAGCGCCGCGGCGTGTTCCAGATCTTCAACTTCACCATTCTGGCCGCCGCGCTGCTGGTCCAGATCGCAAGCGGCCTGGTGAAACCTGAGCTGATCTGGCTCGTGGCCTGTGCGTTTCCGGGAACGCTGCTCGGCGCGTGGCTCGGCTCGCGACTCTATCACGCGCTCAGCGACCGCAATTTCTCCGACGTCGTGCTGGTGCTGCTGTTCCTGTCCGGCGTGGCGCTGGTGTGGAATGGGCTGGCGCCGCGATGATCAGCCGCCGTCGCACATTGGCTGAGCCGGTCATCCGACCGGCTCGAGACCAACGCGCTCCGGAGTGGCTTCCCGCGCCGGCGGCGCGAGCCGCCTGCTGAATTCGCGACGCAGCAACCACAAGCTCAGACCAGCCTGCAGCCACGTCGACACGATCGACAGATACCACACGTGCTCGATCCGGAAGCCGCGCCGCGTCGAGAGCCAGATCACCGGCACCGCATAGGCGAAGAGGCGCACGAACGAGCTCAGCAGCACTGGCCGGGTGTTGCCGAGGCCCTGGAACATGCTGTTGCAAGTAAAGACCAGGCCCTGCGCCACCAGATTCATGGAGACGAAGTGCAGGAACTGGGCAGCGACCGCCATGGTCTCGCGATCGTTCGAGAAGCCGTCGAGCAACAGCCCCGGCTTCCACTGCGCGAGGATCGTGATCGCGATCATGACGACGGTGCCAATCGACACCGCCTTGATGAAGGTCTCCCGCACGCGCCCAGCATTGCCGGCGCCGAAATTCTGACCGGCGATCGGGCCGGCGGCGAGCGCGACCGCCAATGCCGGCATCTGGATCAGGCCGAGCACGCGCGTCCCGATGCCGAAGCCGGCCTGGGCCGCCGGGCCGAAATCGCGCAGCACGTAGTAGATCACGCCCATCCAGGCAAAGATCAGTGCGAACTCGCCGCCGGCAGGCAGGCCGACATTGAAGATGCGCGTCCACTGGCGGAGTCGCGGGCGCCACTGCGCGGGATCGAACCCGACATAGCGCTCCAGCTTGCGGAAATACGCGAACAACATCAGCACGCCGATGAGGACGGCGATCGAACTTGCCAGACCTGCCCCGGCAACCCCGAACGCATGACCGGTGCCCCAGCCCGCGATCAGCACCGGCGCCAGCGCGATGTTGATGATGACCGCGACCGCCTGCACCAGCATGCTGGGCCGCACGATCCCGGTCGCCCGCAGCGCTGACGCCATCACCTGAATGAGGAATTGCAGCGCCAGCGCCGGCATGAACCACAACAGATAAGTGGTGCCCGCATCGACAGTGGCCTGGTCGGCCGCGATCGAACGCATATAGGGGCGCGACAGCACAGCGCCGGCGCCGAGCGTCAACAGGCCGCACAGCACCGAGAGCACGATCGACTGATTGAACACCAGGTTGGCGTCGGCGCGGTCCTTGCGGCCGACGGCATGCGCGATCAGCGCGACGGTACCGACGCCCAGCACCTGCATCAGCGCGTTGACGAGAAAGCCCGCATTGCCCGCTGCCGCCACGCCCGCAACGGCGGCATCGCCAAGACCCGCCACGAAGTAGAGGTCGACCAATTGGCAGATCATGATCGTGATCATGCCGACCACGATCGGGGGCGCCATGGTCAATATGTGGCCCACGACGGAGCCGCGCGTAAGGTCCTTCATATCAATTCCATTCTCAAAATCGATTGTCGTATCGATTCCGGCGCGTGGCTGGCAGACACCTCCCGTCAGCCACGCGCCATCGCTCTACTCCGCCGCCGCGACCTCGCCGAACTCGGTCGCCTGCCGCTCGAACAGGCCGCGGTAGATGCCGCCCGGACGCGCCGCCAGCACCTCATGCGTGCCCTGCTCGACGATCTCGCCGCGATCGAACACCAGGATGCGATCCATGCTGCGCACGGTCGACAGCCGGTGCGCGATCACGATCGAGGTGCGGCCCTTCATCAGCCGCTCCATCGCCTGCTGGATCAGCGCCTCGGATTCCGAATCCAGGCTCGAGGTCGCCTCGTCCAGGATCAGGATCGGCGCATCCGCCAGGAAGGCGCGCGCCAGCGCCACGCGCTGCCGCTCGCCGCCCGACAGCTTGACGCCGCGCTCGCCCACCAGCGTGCCGTAGCCTTTCGGCAGCCGCATGATGAAGTCGTGCGCATTGGCGAGCCGCGCTGCCTGCTCGATCGCCTCCATGCCGGCACCGGGCCGGCCATAGGCGATGTTCTCCGCCAGCGTGCGGTGAAACAGGATCGGCTCCTGCTGCACGATCGCGATCTGGCTGCGCAGCGATTGCTGCGTCGCCTTGGCGATATCCTGACCATCGATCAGGATCTTGCCGCCCGTGACGTCGTAGAGCCGCTGCACCAGCTTGACGAAGGTCGTCTTGCCGGAGCCGGAGCGCCCGACCAGGCCGACGCGTTCGCCGGCGTCGATGTCGATCGACAGTCCGTCATAGAGCGGCCGGCGATGGCCGCCATAGTGGAACGTGACGTCGTCGAACACGATGCGGCCGCCCTGGATATCGATCGTCCTGGCATCCTCGGCATCGATGATGCCGAGCGGCTCGCCATGGATCTGCACCAGCTCCTCCATGTCGTTCACCGAACGCTGCAGGTTGTTGATGTGCATCCCGACATCCCGCAAATACGCGTGGATAATGTAGTAGCTGGTCAGCACATAGGTGACGTCGCCCGGCGTGGCGGCACCCTGCGCCCACAGCAGGATCGCGCCGCCGACCACCGAGGCGCGGAAGCACAACAGCACCAGCAGCTGCGCCGTCGAGGTGCGGTTGTAGCGGAACCAGGTCCGCTGCACCCGCCGGCCCCAGCGGCTGATCACGCCGTCCAGTCGCATGTCCTCGCGCGTTTCCGCTCCGAACGACTTCACCACCGGGTTGCAGGTCAAGGCGTCGGCCAGCGTGCCGCCGACCTTGGTGTCCCACGCATTGGAGACGCGCGCGGCCGGCGCGACGTAGCGCACCTGGAACACCATGGTCATCGCGACATAGATCACTGAACCGATGGCAATCACCGCACCGAGCTGCGGCCAGTGCAGCCCCAGCAGGATCATCGAGCCGACCAGCACGACGAGCGACGGCAACAGCGCCATCAGGATGGTGTCGTTCAACAGGTCGAGCGCCCACATGCCGCGCGTGATCTTGCGCACGGTGGAGCCGGCGAACGAATTGGCGTGCCAGTCGGTCGAGAAGCGCTGCACGCGCATGAAGGCCTGCTGCCCGATATCGGACATCATCTTCAACGTGAACGGCACGATGGTCTCGATGCCGATCAGCCGCAGCAGCACCGATAGCGCACCGAGGCCGACGATGGCGCCGAACGCCAGCATCGCCGCATGGCGTGCGACGGCGTCGGTGGCGCCCGCGGTCAGCGCGTCGACCAGATGGCCTGAAAATACCGGCATGAACAGGTCGGCCGCGGTGGCGCCGAGGAAGCCCGCCGTCACGATCGACGCGCGGAACGGCTGTTCCAGCCAATGGCGAAACACGAAGGGAAGCACGATCCGGATCGCGGCCGGTCGCTTGGTCGTTAGAGAGCTCATGGCACATCCCGGCCACGCATACGCTGCGCCGGCCGGCTCCATCTGGGGCAACGCGCGGACGGAATCCGGCCGCAGGCGTCGCTGAAAACAATCGGTAACGTGTTGGGAAGTTTGGATGATCGGGCATTAAGCCCGATCAGCGCTGGGACCTAATGCGCGAGGGCGCCCAGCAAAATCGAACGCGGGCGCACGGTCTGCGAAACAAACGACATCATGTGCATCTCCCCGGTTCGTGAAAGGATGGCGCTGCTTATAAATGCATCACGCGCGATTGGCAAGATGACAAGCGCGTGAGTGCGGCAATGTGTCGGCGATGCAACGCTCTGCACGCGAACGGGCGAAGCAGATGGGCTCAATGCGCGTCGCCGCCGCCTGCGGTCATCGACGGCGGCTTGTTGACGAACAGCACCAGCAGGCTGAGCCCGACATAGAACAGCGACAGCATGAAGAAGGCGTCGCCATAGCTCATCACCTGCGCCTGGCGGTGCACGAGCTGCGACAGCTGCTTCATCGCCATGGTGGTGGCATCGCCCATGCCCTGCAGGCGCTGGGCGAAATTGTTGAGGGTTTCGACCGCGGTCGCATTGCCCCAGGTGACACGATCCTGCAGCCGCGAGATGTGCAGGTCGGTGCGGTCGTTGAGCGCTTCGTTGATCACAGCGAGCCCGACCGCGCCGCCGAGATTGCGCATCAGGTTGAACAGCCCGGAGGCGTTCTTGACGCGGTCCTGCGGCAGCGTCGCGAGTGCGATGTTGTTGGTCGGCACCATCGCGCACATCATGCCGATGCCGCGCAGGATCTGCGGCACCAGCAGCTCGTAGAAATCGTACTCGCGGGTGATCCAGGTCATCTGCCAGGAGCCGAGCGCGAAGGTAACGAGGCCGAAGGCGATGATGTAGCGCAGATCGACCTTCTGCATCAGCCGGCCGACCACCGGCGCCATGAAGAACATCGTCATGCCGGAGATGAACATGGTCTCGCCGATCATCAGCGCGCTGTAGCCGCGGATCTCGGCGAGATAGCGCGGATAGACGTAGGTCAGGCCATATAACCCGATGCCGATGCAGAACTGCAGCACGCAGCCGACCGCGAAGTTGCGGTTGGAGAAGGCATAGAGATCGACGATCGGCTCCTCCGCAGTCAGCACCCGCCAGAAGAAGGCGACCGCCGAGACGAAGCCGATCGCGGCGCAGACCGCCACCGAGGTGTCCTGCAGCCATTCATATTGCGGGCCTTCCTCCAGTACATATTCGAGCGAGCCGAGGAAGCCGCCCATGAAGATCAGGCCCCACCAGTCGAAGCGATCGAGCAGCGCGAAGTTCGGCTGGTCGAAATCGACCAATATCAGCACACCGGTCGTGATGATGACGCCGGGCACGATGTTGATGAAGAACAGCCAGTGCCACGACATCAGATCGGTGATGTAGCCGCCGACGGTCGGGCCCACGGTCGGCGCCAGCGTCGCGACCAGCCCGATGATCGGCGCCACGATGTAGAACTTGGAGCGCGGGAAGATGGTGTATGCCGAGGCGAACACGGTCGGGATCATGCCGGCGCCGAGGAAGCCCTGCAGCGCGCGCCACAGGATCATCTGCTCGATCGAGGAGGCAAAGCCGCACAGCAGGCTCGACACGGTAAAACCGAAAGCAGAGATCGCAAACAACAGCCTTGTGCCGAGCGCGCGCGACAGGAAGCCGGACAGCGGGATCGCGATCACCTCGGCGATCAGATAGGCGGTCTGCACCCACGACACTTCGGTCGACGACGCCGACAGGCCGGCCTGGATCTCGGTGAGCGAGGCCGAGACGATCTGGATGTCCAGGATCGACATGAACATCCCGAACACCATGATGATGAAGGCGACCACCCGCTTGGGCTGGAGCCGCTCGGTCTCCGAAGCGCCGGTCATCATCGAAGGCGAAGCAGTGGTCGCGTCGGCCATGGGCTCATCAGGCTCCGAGCCTTGGACAGCGTCCGAGGCTGCAAGACATCACTGCGGATGGATCATCATCGGCGAGTCGAGGTCGGTATCGGCGTCGGCATCGGCCGCACCTTCGCGGGTGTCGACCGTGGTGTAGACCGACATGCCAGCGCGCAGCAGGCCCTGCCTGGCGACGCTGTTCGGCACGCGGATGCGGACCGGCAGGCGCTGCACGATCTTGGTGAAGTTGCCGGTCGCGTTGTCGGGCGGCAGCAGCGTGAAAACCGAGCCTGCCGCCGGCGAAATGCTGTCGACGATGCCGGTGAACTTGCGGAAACCGTAGGCGTCGACCTTGATCGTCACCCGCTGCCCGGTGCGAATGCGCTTGAGCTGGGTCTCTTTATAGTTGGCGTCGATGAAGACACCATCGAGCGGCACCACGTTGCCGAGCCGCTGACCGACATTGATGTAATCGCCGGTGTTGACGAGGCGGTTGGAGAAGGTGCCGTCGACCGGCGCGCGCACCTGGGTGAAATCGAGGTCACGCTCGGCCTTGGCAAGCTGGGTCTGCAATTCGGCGAGCTGGGCGCGGGCCTCGGCCTGCTGCGCCTTGGTCACCTCGACATTGTCCTTGGCGGCGTCATAGGCCGCCTGCGCCGAGCGCACCGCTGCCGCGCCCTGGTCACGGCCGGCTTCGGACACTTCGAAGGTGGCACGCGAGGCAAAGCCCTTGGTGCTGAGCGCCTGCTGACGATCGTAATCGAGATCGGCGCGCTTCAGGCCGGCCTGGGCGGAGACGAGCTGCGCCTGCGCCTGCTCGACCGAGCTGACCGCGGCCGCAACCTGGCGGCCGATGCGCTCGATGGTCGCCTGCTGCGTCCCGATCCGGGTGCGGGCGGCATCGACCGCGATGCGATAGTCGCCGTCATCGATCCGGAAGATCACATCGCCGGCGCGCACCAGCGCATTGTCGCCCGGCAGGATCGCCGCGATGTGGCCCGCGACGCGCGCGCCGAGCATGGTGTTGTTGGCGCGGACATAGGCGTCGTCGGTCGAAATGTAGAAGCGACCGACCATCAGGTAATAGGCGGCATAGCTTGCGGCCGCGATCGCGAGCAGGCCGACAATGCCCATCAACACGAATCTGCGCTTGCCGGATTTCGGCGCAGCGGTGGTGGGCGAGGCCGCCGGCTGCTCGGGTGCAGACGCGGGCGGCGTTTCAGCGGGACGCTTGTCGGCGGGACCTTTGGCTTCAAGCCCTTTGGCTTCGTCGCCCCACGCCTGCTCGCCGGGATCGGCCGATGCGTCGCGCGCCATCGCGTCCCCGGCGACCTCAGGCCCGGAACGAACAATGCGTGCAGCCTGATCCCGTGCTGCGGCCATAGCCGAGGCTCCCCACAATTAATGTTGATGCCCGCAATGGCTGAAAGAGGGCCGTGCGGCGCATCGTCACTCCCTCCAATACCATTGACCGAACGGTTCGGTCAATCTATATTCCCACCCGGCGGATTATAATGGTTCGATTCTCCCGTTGGTTCATTCCGGGTTGAGTTCTTTCGCGAGAAGCTAAATCAATGGTTGCAGCCCCCCGAACCTCGCTCCAGGCCGTCGGCGAGGAAGAATCGTCGAAACGCCGCCAGATCCTGGACGGCGCCCGTAAGGTATTCCTGGAGCTCGGCTTCGATGGCGCCAGCATGGGCGAGATCGCCCGCGCCGCCGCCGTCTCCAAGGGCACGCTCTACGTGTACTTCCCCGACAAGGCCGGACTGTTCGCGGCGATCGTCGAGGAGGAGAAGCTCGAGCAGGGCAAGGTCGCCTTCAACTTCGATCCGGCGCGCGACGTCGACACCACCCTCCCCGAATTCGGCCGCGCCTATGTTGCCTTGCTGTGCCGGCCGGGCGGCGGCTCGGCGATCCGCACCGTGATGGCGATCGCCGAGCGGATGCCCGAGCTCGGCAGCCGGTTCTACACTCACGTGATCGCCCACACCGTCGACCGCTTCGCCGCCTATCTGGAGGCGCGCGCCGCGCTCGGTGAACTCGTCATGGAGGACACCCAGCTTGCGGCCTGGCAGTTCATGCAGATGTGCCAGGCGACGCTGTTCCAGGCATTCATCTTCCAGGCCAATCCGTCGCCCTCGCCGGAGCGGATCGCGACCGTCGTCGACAGCGCAACGCGCGTGTTCTTTGCGGCGTATCGGCCGAAGATTGATCGGTAACGTAGAAGACGCGGCCATCCCTGCCCGTCATTGCGAGCCAACGGTCGCGCGAACGCGCGCCCGATGACAGGCTCCGCGAAGCAATCCATACGCGCAGAGATGGATTGCTTCGTCGCTATCGCTCATCGCAATGACGGGGATGCATTGGCGCGCTACCATGGCGAGTGCGACGCCAATTCGAGGTGATCATCCGCCATGAACGACCTCACCATCCGACAGATGCGGCCGGACCAGATTCCGCTTGCGATCGACTGGGCAGCAGCGGAGGGGTGGAATCCCGGACTTGCCGATGCGCCCAGCTTCGCCGCCGAGGATCCGCAGGGATTCTTCATCGGCGAGCTCGAGGGGCGGCCCGTAGCGGTGATCTCCTGCGTCAATTACGGCGCGCAATTTTCCTTCCTCGGCTTCTACATCGTGCGTCCGGATCTGCGCGGTCGTGGCCATGGCCTGAAGATCTGGAATGCGGCCATCGCGCATGCGCGCCCGCGCGTGATCGGGCTCGATGGCGTGGTGACGCAGCAGGCGAACTACCAAAAGTCCGGCTTCGCGCTCGCTTACGCCAATGTGCGCTACGGCGGCACGGTCGCAGCGCCCCCACCACCAAGCGGGCGTGTCGTCGCGCTGACCGACGTGCCGATGGCGCTGGTCGAGGCCGATGACGCCACCGTGTTTCCGGCGTCGCGTCCGGCGTTCCTGCGCGCCTGGATCAGCACACCAGGACATGTCGGACGCGCGCTGCTGCGCGACGGCAGGCTGGCCGGCTGGGGCGTGGTCCGTCCGTGCCGCACCGGCCGCAAGATCGGTCCGCTCATTGCCGACGACCGCGCGGATGCCGAGGCCATTGTGGCAGCTTTGCTCGCGAGCGCAGGCGGCGGCGACATCTTCCTCGATGTCCCCGCGGTCAATCGCGACGCCGTCGCGCTGGCGCAAGGCCTCGGGCTCTCACCGGTGTTCGAGACCGCACGGATGTACACCGGCGCGATCGCGCCGTTGCGGATCGATCGCGTGTTCGGCGTTACGACGTTCGAGCTCGGCTAGCGCTGCGGTTCCGAACGAACCGCAGCGCTTCCAAGTCTAGTTCGCCGCCGCGTTGACCTTCGGCGCAGTGACGTTGTCTTGCTCCAGCTCCTCGGACAGTCCGGCGAACCGGCGCAGCGCCTTCGCCATCTTCACGCGGCCGGCAACGCCGGTGATGATGACATCGACCATCACGAACGACGAGTGGAAGTGGCCGTTGCCCTTGAGCTGCTCGACCTTGACGCCGGCTTTCGCGAGCGCGTCGCCATAGGCATTCCCCTCATCACGCAGCGGATCGAACTCCGCGGTCGCGATGAACGCCGGCGGCAGGCCTTCGAGCTTGCCGCGCAGCGGCGCGACGCGCGGATCGGTGCGGTCGGCGGGCGAGCAGTACAGGTCCCAGAACCAGAACATCAGGCCACGGGTCAGGAAGTAGCCGGCCGCGTTGTCGACATAGGACTGCCGGTCGAACGAGGAGTCTGTGACCGGGCAGATCAGGAGCTGGCCTGCGATCTCCGGCCCGCCGCGATCGCGCGCCAGTTGGCAGGTGACGGCCGCGATGTTGCCGCCGGCGCTCCAGCCCGCGACCAGCACCGGCCCGGCCCTGCCGCCGAGCTCGGCGGTATGGGCGGCGATCCAGCGCGTCGCCGCATAGCCGTCCTCGGCCGCAGCCGGGAAGCGATGCTCGGGCGCGTGGCGATAGCCGACGCTGACGATGATCATGCCGGTGCGCCGGCACAGATCGCGGCAGAACGGATCGTCCGACAGCTCGTCGCCGAGCACCCAGCCGCCGCCGTGGAAATACACCACGATCGGGTGTGGCCCCGGCGTCGCCGGCCGGTACAGCTTGTAAGGCAGCGGGCCGTCTGCGCCCTGCAGCAGGCCGGTCCCGACCTCGCCGACCGGCCGTCCCGCCGGACGGCCCTTGTTGAACTCGGTGAGGAAGTCGCGCGCGCCCTGCGCGCCCATCGTCTCGATCGGCGGCAGGTTCATCTCGGCCAGCATGCCGAGCACCAGCCGCACGTCGGGCTGCAGGCGCACCACCTCGCCGTCATTGCATTGCTCGGCAATGTTGGGACCCGTGAGCCTGAAGCCGAGCATGCCGCGGCCGACCACCTCGTTGCAGATGCTGCGATACGGCCCGACGCCGCCGGTATAGGGCATCACGCCCTGCGGCTTGCCGGGCACGTTGGCGCCCGTGTACCAGGTGTTGGCGAGCCGATGCAGCGTCAGCGTCGAGCAATCGGCCATGTGGCGTTCCCAGCCGGCCTGCGCGGTGTCGGTTGCTTCCATCGTGGTGAAGCCGGCGTCGCGCAGCGCGGCGATGCGCTCGACCACCCAGTCGACATGCTGCTCGATCGAGACCGCCATGTTCGACAGCACCGACGGGCTGCCGGGACCGGTGATCATGAACAGATTGGGGAAGCCCGCGACGGTAACGCCGAGATAGGTCTGCGGTCCGTGCGCCCAGACATCCGACAGCGACTTGCCGCCGCGGCCGGTGATCGGATGCACCGCCATGATCGCGCCGGTCATCGCGTCGAAGCCGGTGGCGAACACGATGACGTCGACATCGAAGCTGCGCTTGTCGGTCGCGATGCCGCTGGCGGTGATCGCCTTGATCGGCTCCTGCCGCAGATTCACCAGCGTCACGTTGGGACGGTTGTAGGTCGCATAGTAATTGGTATCGAGGCAGGGCCGCTTGGCGCCGAACGGATGATCGTGCGGGGCCAGCGCCGCGGCGGTCTCCGGATCCTTGACCACGGCGCCGATCTTCTCGCGGATCAGGTCGGCGACCAGCCTGTTGCCGTCGACATCGACCGCCTGGTCCGCCCACAACTGGGTCAGGATGTGGACGAGGTCACCCGCCGCCCACGCCTTCTCGAACCGCTCGCGGCGCTCGGCATCGCTCAATTGCCAGCTCACCACGGTCTGCTGCGGATACGGCACGCCGGCCATCGACCAGCGCGCCTGCTCGCGATAGGCGGCGCGGTCGGTTTCAAAATAGGTCTTGCGGTCCTCCGGCGCCGGACCGTTGCCGGCGGGCAATGCGAAGTTCGGCGTGCGCTGGAACACGGTGAGCTGCGCGGCCTGCTCGGCGATCAGCGGGATCGACTGGATGCCCGACGATCCCGTGCCGATCACGGCGACGCGCTTGCCCTTGAGGTTGACGCCCTGATGCGGCCAGCGGCCGGTGAAATAGATCTCGCCCTTGAAGTCCTTGACGCCGTCGATCTCCGGCGGCTTCGGCGACGACAGGCAGCCGGTTGCCATGATGTAGTAGCGGCAGGAGACGCTGGCGCCGTTGTTGGTCGTGATCTGCCAGCGTGCGGTGGCGTCGTCCCAGGTCGCTTGCGTGACCTTGGTGCCGAACCTGATATCGCGGCGCAGATCGTAGCGGTCGGCGACGAAGCCGAGATAGCGCAGGATTTCCGGCTGGGTGGCGTATTTCTCCGACCAGGTCCATGCCTGATCGAGCTCGGGATCGAACGTGTAGCTGTAGTCGATGGTCTGGATGTCGCAACGCGCGCCGGGATATCGGTTCCAGTACCAGGTGCCGCCGACATCGGCGCCCTCTTCGAGCGCAACCGCCGAGAAGCCCGCCTTGCGCAGCCGATGCAGCAAATAAAGACCGGCGAAACCGGCGCCGACGACCGCGACGTCGACTTGCTGCGTCGTTCCGCTGTGCTTGGAGTCCGAAGCGCGTGCTGCAACTGCTGCGTCTGGCATGCCATTCCTCCCGTATGTTTTGATTTTGCGGAAGGCTAGTCCTGTGCTTTCGGTTTGTCATCACGACAAACGCAATCTGAGGTCGCCGCAATTGTGACGCGCGCGGCCTGGAACGAGACGCGCAGCGCTTAGACACAAGTCGCTTGCTGCAAGGTCGCGGCGACGCTGCGACAACGGCGAAGGAAGCGAGTGCGCGAAGCCAGATCCGACATCCTGTGACGGCAGGAACGGCGCCGCACATCCCAGTGTCGTCCCGGCCTAGTGCGCAATTGCGCACTAGGCCGGGACGACTTCGAATGTTTGGAGCCGCCAATGAATCATAGACTGGCTGCCCCGGGGATGACGGGTTTGCTGGTCGCCTCAGATCGACCGCATCAGACCGCCATCGACACGGATGTTCTGGCCGGTGATGTAGCCGGCGCCGTCGGAGACGAGGAAGGCGATGGTTGCCGCGATCTCCTCCGCCTTGCCGTAGCGCTTCATCGGCACGCTGTCGCGGCGCTCGTCGGTCGCCGGCAGGCTGTCGATCCAGCCCGGCAGCACATTGTTCATACGGACGTTGCTGGCGGCGTAGCTGTCGGTGAACAGTTTTGTGAACGCGGCGAGCCCGGCGCGGAACACCGCTGACGTCGGAAACATCGCGCTCGGCTCGAAGGCCCAGGCGGTGGAGATGTTGACGATCGCGCCGGACTTCTGCGCTTGCATGTGAGGTGCGACCAGACGCGTCGGGCGGATCACGTTCATCAGATAGACGTCGAGACCGGTGTGCCACTGTTCATCGGTCAGTTCGAGCACGCCGGCGCGCGGGCCGTGACCGGCGCTGTTGACCAGCGCGTCGATGCGGCCCCAGCGCGCCATCACGCCGTCGACGGTGCGCTTCAGGTCGTCGTTGGAACGGTTCGAGCCGGTGAAGCCGAGGCCGCCGAGTTCGCTGGCCAGCGCCTCGCCCT
The DNA here is from genome assembly GCF_002289535.1 of Bradyrhizobium sp. UFLA03-84. Classification (NCBI taxonomy): domain Bacteria; kingdom Pseudomonadati; phylum Pseudomonadota; class Alphaproteobacteria; order Hyphomicrobiales; family Nitrobacteraceae; genus Bradyrhizobium; species Bradyrhizobium sp. UFLA03-84. The sequence continues at coordinate 205,610 of NZ_NSJY01000018.1, forward strand.
TGCCCGACGACGACAGGATCGCCACTCGATAGCCATCTGCGGCCAACCGCCGCGCCGCTGCCGCGCCCATGCCGCTGCCGCCCGCGGTGACGAGTGCGACCTTCTCCAAAGCCATGACTTGATATCCCTGTTGATGACGAAGCTGGTGCAAGGTCTATCATCAGGGATCGGACGGCGCGACACCCGGCGCGCCCTCGCGATGTCGCACTACTTCCTGAACACCTGCTTCGATCCGGCATCGAACCTGGCCACAGGGCGGTCCAACTGCCACAGCTCGATGTCGTGGCGGTCGACAAGACGGCCGGCCGATATGACGGCCTGATCGTCGTCGCTGCAATCCATGTTGACCACGCCGATGGATCGGCTGTGCAATCCGACGATATACGCGCGATAAGTCGTCATCTTCGCTCTCCGGCTGCTGCCGCGAAGATGAGCGTGAGGGCGTATGAATTCGAGAAGAACCGCGAGGAGATCTTATAAAGACGGAATAAGTGCCTGCCGCGAACAGCCCACCGCGTGCGGCAAGCCGTTCGAAACAGCCGTCAGGCCGCCGCGCCGTTCTTCAGCAGTTTCGCGACGGCCGCAACGAGTTCATCCGGCGAGAACGGCTTGTTCAACAGCACGCTGTCCGGCACGCCCCGCGTCGGCCATTCGTCGCCGCCACCGCCGGTGATGTAGAGCACCGGAAACGACGGATCGATCTCGCGGGCGCCGCGCGCCACACGCCAGCCGTCGAGCCGGCCGAGCAGGCGGATGTCGGTGACCAGTGCACTGTATTTGGTGCGGAAGGCCTTCAGCAGCGTAAGGGCTTCCTCGCCCGAGCCTGCGATCGCCGGCTCGTAGCCGCCATCCCTCAGGGCGTCCTCCACCATCATCTGAAGATCACGATCGTCTTCGATGACGAGAATGATCGGAGCGTCTTGCAAAGCTATCCCCCAGAAATCAGCCGGGTGCGCTCCCGGCTCCGAAGCATATGCAGAATAAAAGTGGCCACCGTTTGCACGGTGTCACCCAGTAAAAATACGGGTATCAGACGCGTCCCTATTCGTCGGCGAATTCGTCTTCTTCGTTGACCCCCGCCTTACCCCGCGGAGCCGGCTTTCTGCCGCCAAGCGATCCTGTGACATAAGGTTCGCGCGTTGCATAGGGGTTACGGCCGCCGGCACGCGCCGCGACCTCTTCGCCGGACACGGCGGCGGGCTGGCAGATCAGGCGCCGGCTGGCCCGGCGCATCAGGTCCACATGGATGTGGTCGTAGTGATACACGTTGGAACCCGGCGCCAGCACGGTGGTGAATTGCTGGCAGGCGGCGGCCTGGACATCGCGCAGGAAGCCCTGCTCCTCCGGCAGGCCCTTCCAGCCATCCTTCACCGAGATGCGGCGGCCGTCCGACAGCATGAAGGCCGCGATATCGAGCGCGTTGCCGAAGGCGTGCTCGGAAATATGCGCGTGCGAATTGCCGTTCATGCCGCGGCACGAATAGGCCGAGATCTGCTTGATCTCGACGACGCGCGCGCCGAACCAGCGCTGTGCCGCCGGCTGCACGGAATCGGCGAGCCAGCGTTCGAGCACCGAGACGATCGGGCACGCCAGTGTTGCCGCCGGCTTCACCGCGACCGGGCCGACCGTCATCACCTGATTGCCGTTCGACGGGCCGAGCCGCGGCGGCGGCGCGTCCTGAGGCTGCTGGGAATAAGGCGCAGGTGAATAAGGTGCGGCGGCGCCCTCGCGCTGCGGATTGCGCGGCAGACCCGGATAATAAGGTCGCTCGCCGCTTGCATCGGGCGAACCTTCCGGCGGCAGGTCGATCTCACCCTGTTGCGGCGGCACCCCGGGCGCCGACAAGGACACCGGTCCGTTCGGCTGGCTGCCATAGTGCGGCTGGCTGACGGCCTGATCGGAATACGGCGCCTGCGCAGGCGGCGGGCTGGGCTGCCGGTTGATCGGCCAACGCGGCTGGCCGCCGACCGATGCCGGCGGACGCAGGCTGTCGTCGGCAAATCCGTAAGCCGAGCTGGCTTCGCCGAGCGCGGCAACCTTGAGCGGGAACTCGGCGCCGCAGACACCGGGGCCGGAAATCGGATCGATGCGGACGATGTCAGGCCCTTCCTTGACCGCGCCTGATTTCAGGCAAGCGGCCTCGGCCTCGGCCCGCCACGGTTCGCGCTCGGCGGTCTGGAACAGACCGCGGCCGCAACCAGCAAGCGACACAAGGACAAGGGAGCCGACGAGATACAAACGAACTCCACGCGTCATGGCGCGGAGGTTCTGCGAATTTGATTAAAGACTCTTCAACGCATTTCGACGGAATGATTTCAGGCGCTCTTAACCATGCGTTGGAACCCGGCAACGCAACGCGCGCACCTTGCCACACAGTTCTTGTTGGGTCGGCAACTGAAGAACGCGCCGCATCACGCCGCAGCGGCACGATGAGGTCGCGCTCATATCGTGAGAGCGAATGCATTGGCATTCGAAAATCGATGCTGGGCTAATCTCACCTTCAGATCGCAACTTTCAATATCACAACCGATACCGCGGCCTGACTGACGGTACCCGGTACTGGTGGCACATACGTCCTATGCAACGCCCGGGAATAAATTTGTGGCCGCTTCAACGCCTTGATTCGGCGTCTGTTT
>NZ_NSJY01000019.1:0-324404 GCF_002289535.1 Bradyrhizobium sp. UFLA03-84
TTGCGACGGTGGCCCCCGCACCGGTAGACGCCGCCCCCGCTGCGCCCGCACCGCCCCCGGTCGCAGCACAGCCTTCGCCGCAGCCGCAGGCCGCACCAATTGCCGCAGCGCCGGCAGCGGCGCCGACCGGACCGATCGGCGTCTGGGCCACCGAGGAGAACAAGGGCAACGTCCGCGTCGAAGCCTGCGGCGCCAACCTCTGCGGCTATTCGGTCAAGAGCAACGAGCGCATCCTGATCAACATGAAGCCCGACGGCAGCAAGTGGAGCGGCCGCATCCACGATCCCGACTCCGGCCGCAACTACGACTCGACGATCGCGATGAAGGGCCCGAACGCGATGCGCGTGCAGGGCTGCGCCTTCGGCGGCATGTTCTGCGGCGGCCAGACCTGGAAGCGGGTCAGCTGAACCGCAACCGGCATCAGATTATTGTGGCTGCTCCGGCGATCGCTTCATGTCGATCGCCGGAGGCGCTATAAGCGTCGCAGTGTCGAGGTTGATTTGAACCTGCGGGCGGCTTGCGATGGCGATGACGGCTCTTGAACTCGGTCTCCGGGGCGCGGTGGTCGCGCTGTTCCTGGTGGTTTGCGCGGTGCTGCTGCTGCGCTACGCGGCGGTGCATCGCGCCGCGCATCTCGGTGCCGCGATGGGCGTCGCAGGCGCGGCCTATGCGATTTCCACCGCACCGTTCTTTCCCGCATCGTCTTTCGGCTGGAACTCTCCGTTCATAGCCTTCGCGATGGGCTCGCCGGTGATCTTCTGGCTGTGGGCGCGCGCGATGTTCGACGAGCGGTTTGCGCTGCGGCCGTGGCATGCGGCGGTGTGGACGCTGCTCGCCGGTCTTGGCGTTGTCAGCCACAATTGCTGGACGATCTGGCCCGATGCCGCCGGGGTGTGCGGCCGCGTCCTGGCGCTGGCGACGATCGGCTTCGCGGCGCTTGGGGTCGCGCAAATCCCGAAGGGATGGCGCACCGCCGCGACGACGGCGCGCGGCCGGATCCTGATCGCGCTGGTGACCGGCATCGGCCTGCAGATGATGTTCGCCGCGTCGGCCGGCCTCGCCGCAATTCCGACCCGGTCGATCAGCCTCGGCGCCGCGTTCGCCCTTGCCGCGTTCGCACTGATATCGATCTGGATGATGCTGTTCGATCCGCCCGAGAGCCAGCCAGCCGTCGCCGGCGGCGGCAACGGCCCGCCCGCGCGGGGGGCGCGCGCGCTCGCGCATGCCGGCCCACCGCCGTCGAGCGAGGCCGCGCTCAATCACCTCAGACACCTGATGGCGACCGAGCGGACCTATCGGCAGGAGGGGCTGACCATCGGCGTGCTGGCGGTCAAGCTCGGCATGCCGGAATACCGGCTGCGCATCCTGATCAATGACGGGCTCGGCCACCGCAACTTCAATGCCTTCCTCAACCGCTATCGGGTCGACGAGGCCAAGGCGGCGCTCGCCGATGCCGGCCAGGCCGAGGTGCCGGTGCTGACGATCGCGCTCGATGCCGGGTTCCAGTCGCTGGCGCCGTTCAACCGCGCCTTCAAGGCGGACACCGGGCTGACGCCGACCGAGTTTCGCCGGCAGGCGATGGCCGGGCAAACCGCGGATGCGGTGGAAATCGTCCGGTCGGAGTGAGAATTCGCTCCTCGATTTCAGAAATCGATAGGCTTGCAGCCCCACAATCTGCCTAGCTGTGCCGACGCAGCCGCCGCGTCGCGGCAAGGCGTGATCGGGCGTGACCAAAGGCAAGCGGAGCGCAACAGCCCATGAAGCATTTCCTCACCGCGGCAAGGCTGCTGGCACTCGACCTGGCGTCGACCCTTGTCTTTCTCGTTCTGTTCCTGCTGACGCACAACACGGCGCTCTCGGTCGGCCTCGGCATCGCGTTCGGCGTCGTGCAGATTGGCCTCCAGATCATGCGCGGCAAGCGGATCGACACCATGGAATGGCTCAGCCTGTTCCTGGTGGTCACCGCGGGCACCGCAACGCTCCTCACCAATGACCCGCGCTTCGTGCTGTTTAAGCCCAGCGTGATCTACGCCATCGTCGGCGTCGTGATGCTGAAGCCCGGCTGGCTCAACCGCTATCTTCCAGAGATCGCACAGAAAGTCGTGCCCGATGTCGCCGTCAAGGTCGGCTATGTCTGGTCGGGACTGATGTTCGTCTCCGCCGCGGTGAACGCCTTTGTCGCGCTGGCCTGCGACATCACGACCTGGGCCGTCGTCATGCCGACCTTCGGCATCGTCAGCAAGATCGTGGTGTTCCTCGGCGGCTTTGCCGCGCTCCGCCTCACCGCCCGGCGCCGCATCCGCGCGATGCCCGAGGCCGAGCGCGAAGCCGTGCTCGCGCTCGAGGGCGCGCCGGCGGCCCGCGCTGCCGTCACGGCTGATCTCACACCATCCGCGAGTGGTTAACGAAACAAACCGGTGCGTGACGAAACCATTTTGTCGGGTGCATGAAGAAGCGCTGAAACCAAACCTCCCTAGTGATGCGCCGGACGACGCGCTGCATCGGCGCGATCAGCACAAGGGGGACAAGATGGCTTTCACCGCTTCCGCGCTCCGTCACGGCAAACTGCTGGCGGCAACCGCGTTCACGCTCGGTCTGTTGACGTCCGCGTCCTATGCCTACACCGACGAGCAGCAGCAGATGTGTACCGGCGACGCGATGCGGCTGTGCAGTTCGGAAATTCCCGATGTCGATCGCGTCACCGCCTGCATGGTGCGCCAGCGCGCGCTGCTCAGCGACGGCTGCAAGGCCGTATTCCACTACGTGCCCCCAGCAACCGCCGCGCAGCCCGTAAGCTACGCCCCGGCGGCCAAGCCGATGAAGCCACTCAACATCACTCCTCACAAGCGCGGCTAACCAAAACCCCGACGACGACCAGGCACCGCGCCTCCTGCTGGGGGCGCGGTGCTTGATCGTTCCGGTCCGTCATGACAACAAGGCAGGACCGTTCATTCGGCATTCAGCCTGACGCGGCTCAATTGCCGATCCCCAATGCCTCCCCGGGAATCGATGGTGATGCGCCGCACCTTTCTCTTTGCGCTTCTGCTTGGTGCCGGCGTCGCCACGAGTTGGCATACAACGGCCGATGCCGCGCCCGGACTGACGCAACTCGCGCAAGCGCAGTCCGCTCCTGCTCCGGCCCCCGCTCCCGCCCCGGCGCCGAACGCGACACCGGCCGCGCCCGCGACGGCTGCTCCGGCCGCGACACCGCAAGCCACAGCGCCCGAGCCGATCGGCAACGTCGCGACGCTGACCGGAACCGCGACGGTCACGCGCAACAACACCACGGCGCCGCTGCAGATCCGCGACGACATCTTCGCCAATGACGATGTCGCCACATCGGCGACCTCCTCGCTCGGCATCACCTTCAACGATGGCACCACCTTCAACCTGCGCGCCAACGCCAGGATCACGATCGACAACTATGTCTATGAGGATGGCGGCCAGCAGAACAGCGCGCTGTTCAACGTCGCCAAGGGAACGGCGGCCTTCGTCGCCGCCGCCGTCGCCAAGACCGGCAACATGAAGATCTCGACGCCGACCGCAACCCTCGGCATCCGCGGCACCACCGGTCTTGTCGAGGTGCCCGAAGGCGCGAATGCGACCGGCAACAATGTCGGCATCAAGCTCTATCCCGACGCCGACGGACATGTCGGCCGCATCGAGGTCAACGACCGCGCGGGCGCCTCGCTCGGCGTGCTGACGCGCGGCGCCAGCGGCTTTGCGATTCGTCCCGGCACCGGCGGCGCCCGCTTCGCCGCGGTGCCGCTGACGATCTCGCCGCAACAGATGTCGCGCGATCAGGGGTTCGTGCGCGCGGTGCATTCCGCGCAGACGCTGGGCCGCCAAGTCGTGACCGAGCAGCGCGACTTCCGCAGAGCCAATCCCGACTTCCGCCGCACCAATCCGGCCGCGCCCTATCCGAACCGCGGCCAGCCGGTGCAGCCGAACCCGCAGCGCCAGAACGGCTTGCCGGGCCAGAACCGCAACACCCCGCAGCAGCCGGGCCAGCAGAATCGTCCGGGCCAGTTGCAGCAGCCCGGTCAGCAAAACCGTCCCGGCCAGCCGCAGCAACCCGGCACGCCCGGCCGGCAGGGTTCGCAACAGCAGCCGGGCACGCAGCAACAAGGCGGCGCCCAGCACGCGCTGCCCGGCCAGCCCGGCGGCACCACGCTGCCGCACGCGCCCGGCGTGCAAACGCCGGCCGGGCAAGTGCCTGCCGGACAGCCAGCACGACAAGGCGGCGCGACACAGCCCGGCGGACAACAGCAGCCCGCGCGTCAAGGCGGCCTGCAGCCCGGACGCACGCAGGTGCCGGGCGGCGTGCGCCAGCCAGGACAACCAGCGGCTCAACCCGGCGTGCCGCGACAGGGCACGGCGCAGCCGGCACCCGGTGAGGTGCGGCCCCGCATCCAGCAGGTCGCGCCGGGCGGGCGTCCCGGCATGCAACGGCCCGCCGTGCAGGCGCGCCCCGGCTTTACGCAACGGCGCGCACCGCCGCCGCGCGCGGCAAGGCCGCCGCCAAAGGACAAGCGACATTATTGAGCGATCGCATCAACAAACGAATGTGGCGCCGGCGAGAACGCCGGCGCCACATTCAGATCGACGAATAGCGGCAGGTCAGCCCCGCCTGGTGATCACGGCCTCGAGATATTCACTGGGAATGACCAGCGTTCCATCCTTGGCGACATTGAACTGATCCATCAGGCGGAATAGGTCGACGGCGAGCAATTGCTGCTTGACCGGATCGAGCGCTCCGAAGGCCTTCAGTACCGGGCCGTAATAGGTGCGGAAGATCTCGAGGAAATGCTCGCGCGACCGATAGCGGAAATTGAAGTGCCTGCGCTTGGCATCAACCGCCGCCTGCGGGCCGAACATGGCGCCGAGATGCGCCTCGGTGCCCCACAACGCCGGAGATTTCACGCCCGGAGCCGGCGGCACATATTTGCCGATGGTCTTGAACACCTGACCGATGAACCCTTCCGGCGTCCAGCTCGCAAGGCCGATCTTGCCCCCGATGCGGCAGACCCGGCGCAGTTCATTCGCCGACTGCTGCTGATCGGCGGTGAACATGACACCGAAGGTCGACAGCACGACGTCGAAGCTCGCATCGGCAAACGGCAGCTTCTCGGCGTCCGCCTCCTGGAACGTGACCGGCAGGCGTTCCGCGGCCGCCCGCTCGCGGCCGCGTTCGAGCAGTGCCGCAACGTAGTCGGTCGAGACCACGTCGGCAAAGCGCCGCGCCGCGGCCAGCGTCGCATTGCCGTTGCCGGCGGCGACGTCGAGCACCATTTGATTGCTGCGCAGGTCGACGGCCTCGCAGAGCGTTTCGCCGACGATCTGAAGCGTGGTGCCGACGATGGCGTAGTCACCTGAACTCCAGGTGGCTTGCTGGCGCGCCTTGACCGCGGCGAGATCGACGACGGGCATTTCGGTCTGAACGTTCATATGCTTCTCCTTTGAAAAAGTGGCGCGGCTCGCCGCAAGGCGGCTGGCTTCGCCGAAAACTCACGAGTTGCGTTGAAAAGTGCCGAGCAGTGCGAATGCTTCAATGCGCTGCGCGCTACGTGTGATAGCCGAGAAGGACCGGGATGCTGGATGCGGCGACAATGCTCCAGTCGGAGCGATGCCTGCAGCCATGCCTGCTCCGCTCGGACCAAACGGCCTGCTGTGCCACACCTGCCTGATGCTTCCGAACGGCAGGCTCCTCCGCTCTCGTGAACACGGGTGAGGACAAACCAGCAATCATCAGTCCGAGCACTGCGCTGCGAATGATCGGCCGGCACCAGCGGCTGCCTGCGGCCTTCGACCGCCGGCCGCCGGGCTCGCCCGGCATCAAGCGACTGGCCTGCCGCTCGCGATGTTCGAGCATGCCTGCGACCGATTGATTGACGATCCGGCGGATCCGCAACAGCAGGAAGGAGAAATGTCTTCGCACCGGACTTGAAGCGTACTCCATGAATGAAATCGGCATAATCGTTTCCTTGATCCAAGTATGATGGCGCCCCGGATCTTGCTTTGGCCGGGATGCACCATGCGACGCCCCCGCGGGCGTCATTGGGCTGCAATGGGCGGTTCGACGGGATCGCCACGCACCACGACGGTCGCTGCGACCTTGTAGAATTCCTCGCCGGGCATGCCGACGCAGCGCGCGTGGTCCCGGATCGAGTCGCCGTCGCGCGCCTCGTAGATGCAGAATGTGCCAATGCGACCATCTGCCTCATGCACCACGTAGCTGCGGATCCAGCGGACGCGATCCGGCATCTGCTCGTCGCCGATCCTGGCGGACGTTGCGCCGGCGCGCTCGAGCTCGCTCATGTTTGCCCAGGCGCTCGGACGGCGAATGACATAGAGTTCCATCGAAATCTCCTCGGTTGCGGCGGTTGAACGGCAGGCTGCGGTGATCGCGGCCATGGTCAGCTATAGGCGCCATCAGCGCCAACTGTCCTTACCGCGGGCTGATCATTGTCTGATCTTTGCCTGAACCTTTTCCGCCGAGCCCGAACCTATACACATGGCATTCTCATTTGGACTGTTCGAGCTTGATGAAGCTGGACGCGTACTGTTGTGTGCGCGGCAAGAAGTCCCGTTGCAGCCGCGTGTGTTCGACTTGCTGGTCTATCTCGTCCGACACCGCGACCGGATGATCTCCAAAGACGAACTCCTCGAAGCCGTGTGGCCCGATGTGACGGTCACCGACAACTCGCTGCAGCGTGCGGTGAGTTCGTTGCGCGCCGCGCTGCGCAGGGGCGGCATGGACGGCGCGATCCGCAATCTGCCGGGGAAAGGCTATCGCTTCTTCCTCGAGTCCGAGATCAGGCAGCCGGAACGCAATGACCGCAAGAACGCGGATGGCACCGTCGGTGCAATCGGTGCAATCGGCCTCGCCCGCCGTGCAGCGGCCGGGCAATTGTGGCTGCAGGCAGCAACCCTGTTCGCGAGCGCAGACGAAAACGGCGAGCTGAACGCTGAAGATTTGCACAACTGGGCTCTTGCCTTGCAATGCCTCGGCAAGGCGACGGCAGCCATTCCGATTTTTGTTCGCGCGGTCGCAGCGCGCAGCGAGGCCGGCGACGCTGCCGGCGCCGCGGTCGACGCGATCGCGCTCTCGGGCCTGCATTTCGAGAGCGGTCAAGCCGCGATCGGAAAAGGCTGGCTTGCGCGCGCCGAAGATTGGGCCTCGCGGATCGACGATCCTCCAACGACGGCCCTGCTGTTATGGATGAAGTCGAAACTGGCTGCGTTCGACGGCGAGCCGGAACAGGCTCTCGCCTTGGCCGACGCTGCCTACACGTCCGTCAAATACAAGGATGCGCTCAACATCGAGGCGCTGAGCCTGGCCTATCGCGGCTTCTATCGGCTCTGCCTCGGTGACACCCATGGTGGATTGGCCGATCAGGATCATGCCGCGGCCGTTGCACTGTCCAGCACCAATCTGGACCCGATCATGGGTGGCAGCCTCTACTGCAACATTCTCTGGGCCGCCCGGATGTTCGGAGATTGGGCGCGGGCCGACCAGTGGACGCGGAGCTACCAGAACTTCTGCTCGGGCAGCGGCATGGAATTGACGGGTTCATGCCAGTTGCATCGCTCCGAGGTGCTCGGCATCAGGGGCTCGCTCGACGAGGCGCTGGCGCGCATCCAGGACGCGCTCGCGCGCCTGACCAGCGATGCGCCGTGGTCGATGGGCGATGCAAACCGGGTGCTGGGCGATATCCTGGCTGCGATCGGCGATGACGACGCGGCGCTTGAAGCCTATGACAGGGCCTACACGCTCGGCTGGTGCCCGGAGCCGGGCCGCGCCATGCTGCTGCTCGCAAGAGGCGAAGCGGAAGCCGCCTATGCAAGCCTCGAACGAAGTTTGATCGGCAAGACCTGGTGGACATTGCAACGGCGGGGAATCCTGCTCGCGCATTTGGCGCTGGTTGCCGCGCACACAAATCGAACCGGTCAGGCAAAGGCGTTGATCTGCGAGCTTTCCGGAAATCCGGATCGCTGGCCGATGCCCTCGATCCGCGCGCTCACCAACGAAGCGCAGGCGATTCTCGCCCTTTCCCGGCAGGATCATGAAACAGCGATGCGGCATCTGCATCTCGCCCGCCAATTGTGGTCCAGCATCGAGGGGCGGGTCCAGATCGTGCGGCTGAGGCTGCAGATTTCCCGCCTCCAGCTGGAGCGTGGCGACACTCGCGGCGCCATGGCCGAGGTTCATGCCGCACAGCTTTTGGCCCGTGAATTGGGTTCGCCCAGGCGTGTTGCCGACTGCGTCGCCTTGCAGCACGACATCGCCACCTGGCGGCCAGCCGCAAGACGTCAGATGTGCGGCTGATCACGCCGCGCGGCGCAGCCAGTCGCGCACGCGCTCGATCAGGTTCTTGCGCGGCGTGGGGTGAACTGCCGAAGCCACGGGATCGATCTCACGCCCGAATGACGGCGGCTGCTCGGTTGGCGCGGCGCCGACGCCATGCTCGGCCTTCACCGCCTCGCCGGCATCGGCAACGTCGTACTCCGCCATGACCGGCACCTCGACGGCCACGTCCGCGGTCACCGGCGGCTCAGTGGCCTCGGGCACCTCAGTGACCACGGGCGCTTCAGCGACCACGGGCGCTTCGGTGACCGGAGTCTGCTCGGCCGCGGGCAGGATCGCCCCCTGCCGGTTGCGCCGGCGCTCCGCGGCAGCAAGGCGCAAACGCGCGCGGCGTTCGCGCTCGGCCAGCGCTGCGGCCTGCAACGCGATCGGTCCGACATTCTCCAGGAACGTGCGCTCATAGCTGCGTGACAGTCGTTCCAGCGCCGCATCGAACGGCAGCCAGTCGACTTCCTTGATGTCGCTCATCAATTCGCGCACCGGCTTGCCGCCGGCGTCCATGCGCCAGTAGTGCACCACCTTCGAGCGCCCGCCCGAATCGTAGACCAGCGTGCCCAGGAATTCGTGCACCTCGACATCGTGGCCGGTCTCTTCGAGCACCTCGCGTTCGGCGGCGTCGCGCGCGGTCTCGCCGTCGTCGAGCTTGCCCTTCGGCAGCACCCATTCGTTGCGCTTGCGCAGGCGCACGACGGCGATGCGCGGCGGGCTCTCCCGCCGCAGCACAATGCCTCCCGCCGCCAGCACAGGCGTCCGCGCCATCTCATATCCATCAGGTTTGCGATTTAGGATCGTCGCACGACGATCCCGAACATTCTAAAGCATGATCGCGAAAAGTGGAAACCGCTTTTCATGCCCAAACAATGAGCCGATGCGCACGCGAGATCACATTGCAGGCTTGCGCAACAAAGGTTCGCCGCATTTGATCCGCGTTCCCTCGGCGACATTGTCGCAGAACTCGAAATTGTCAGGCGCGAGCACGATGATGGTCGAACCATGCTCGAACCAGCCGAGCTCGTCGCCCTTCTTCACATGCGCGTCACAGGGAAAGTCCACCGGCCCCCGCGACTGCGCGTTCAGCGTGACGTCGAGGAAATGCAGGCGAAGGCTCGCCACCAGGATCGCGGCGACCGGAACCAGGGTCAGCGCCTCGCCGGTCGGAAGCTTCGCGCGCAGCACCGCGCGCTCGTTCTTGCAGAACAGCCGCTCGACCCGCTTCAGCGCGATCGGATTGACGTTCCAGACGTCGCCATGGATGAACGTCACCTTGTCGATGGCAAGGTCATACGGCGCGTGGAAGCGGTGATACATGCTCGAGGTCAGCCGCAGCGTCACGAAGCGGCCGTTGCTATGCTGCTCGACCAGCGCCGGATCGCCGAGCAGGTCGAGCAGCGAATAGGGCGCGCCCTTGACCTGGAACAATTGCCCGTCCTCAATCCGGCCATGGGCGCCGATGATCGCATCCGATGGGCTCGCGATGATGGCGGGATCGGCCGCCGCCGGGCGCAGGCCCGGCTTCAGCTCACGGGTAAAGCAATCGTGCAAACTCTTGAATTCGGTCTTCTTCGCTTCCGACAGGTCGAGGTTGGAGAACAGCTTCCAGCAGGCGATCGAGGCATCGCGCACCAAGGGGCTCTCGATCTTGGAAAACCAGCCCATGAAGCGGGTCAGCGCGGCCCGCGGAATCCGGTTGGTGAGCAGGAAATTGAGGTCTTCCTGCTGGGTAAATGCCGAGATCAGGCCCTTGACTGTCATGAATTTGTTAGGTGCCGAGGCTAGCGCTTCTGTCATGGAAACATCCCTTCCGATTCTCTCGCTGTCCGCCGCCGCACTTGCCGGCGCCGCCGCAGCTTTCCCCAAAATTCAAGCCCGCATCGCGCTGTCGCGCGCCAAGCACCGCTCGCTGACCGGACATTCCAAGATGTCCAAGATGGTGGCGCGCATGGTGCCGCACTACGAATTCGGCATCGACGAGTTCTTCTGCTCCGACGGAGCGCCGAAGGACATCGCGATGCAGCGGCAGGACGGCTTCTTCCGCCTCGCCGGCCTCTACCAGGATCGCTACCCGAAGGGCCGCGCGCTCACCACCGAGGTGACGGAGCGGATCTCCGACCTGCAGTTCACCGAAAGCTACCGCGTGCCGTTCCAGTACAGCCGCCTGGTGCGCGAGCATCTCGGCACCTCGGCCTTCGTCGAGGCTTCCCGCGGCGTCACCGTCACCGATGTCGACGGCAATGTGTCCTACGACCTGACCGGCTCCTACGGGGTCAACATCTTCGGCAACGACTTCTACAAGGAGTGCATCGCCGAGGGTGAGAAGCGCGCCCATGCGCTGGGTCCGGTGCTCGGCCCCTACCACCCTGTTATCGCCGACAACGTCAAGCGCCTGACCGAGCTCTCCGGCCTGGACGAGGTCTCGTTCCACATGTCCGGCACCGAGGCCGTGATGCAGGCGGTGCGGCTCGCGCGCTACCATACCAAGCGCACGCACCTCGTGCGCTTCGCCGGCAGCTATCACGGCTGGTGGGGCGAGGTGCAGCCCGGCGTCGGCAATCCGGTGTCGCCGCACGAGACCTACACGCTCGCCGACATGTCGGAGAAGACGCTGCACGTGCTGCGCACCCGCAAGGACATCGCCTGCGTGCTGGTCAATCCGTTGCAGGCGCTGCACCCGAACTCCAACGCGCCCGGCGATTCCGCGCTGGTCGATTCGTCGCGCTCGTCGAAATACGACCGCACCGCCTACACCGAATGGCTGAAGAGGCTGCGCGAGGTCTGCACCGAGCGCGGCATCGTCCTGATCTTCGACGAGGTGTTCGTCGGCTTCCGTCTCGCCGCCGGCGGCGCCCAGGAATATTTCGGCGTCAAGGCCGACATGGTGACCTATGGCAAGAGCCTTGCCGGCGGCCTTCCGGTCGGCGTGGTGTGCGGCCGCAGGGACCTGATGCGCCGCTTCCGCGACGACCGCCCCGCCGACATCTGCTTCGCCCGCGGCACCTTCAACTCGCATCCCTATGTGATGACGGCGATGGATGAGTTTTTGAGCCGGCTCGCCAGCCCGAACTTCCGCTCGATCTACAACGGGCTGGACGAGACCTGGAACGGCCGCGCCAATGCCCTCAACGACCGCCTCGCGGCCGCGGGCCTGCCGGTTCGTGTCGGCAACATCTCGTCGATCTGGACGGTCTATTACACCGAGCCGTCCCGCTACAATTGGATGCTGCAATACTACCTGCGCGCCGAGGGACTGGCGCTGAGCTGGGTCGGCACCGGCCGCCTGATCTTCACCCTGAACTACACCGACGCCGACTTCGCCGAGGTCAGCGATCGTTTCGTCGCGGCCGCCGAGAAGATGAAGCGCGACGGCTGGTGGTGGCACAAGGAAGGCGTCACCAACAAGAACATCAAGCGGCAGATCCTGAAGGAGATGGTCGCTGTGAAGTTCGGGCGCTGACGGCTGGCCCTGCCCTCTCCCCCCCTCGCTCCGCTCTTGCGGGGAGAGGGTTGGGGTGAAGGGCTGCATCCACAAAATTTGTGACAGACGGACTCGCGGTGAGTCCCCCTCACCCGGATCGCCAACGCGATCCGGCCTCTCCCCGCAAGCGGGGCGAGGTGAAGTGGTCGTGCGGTGAAAACGGCTCAACGAGAGAGTATCCGACATGGCCCGAGAACGGTGATGCCCGGGACAAGCCCGGGCATCACGCAGTTGGAAGACGCTGGGAGCAACGATCAGGCGTGCTTGACGTGCTTCTCGAGGCCCGGATCAATCAGCTCGCCCTTCATCAGGAACAACGGCGCCTTGTGATAGAGCTTCAGATCGTGGAACGGGTCGGTGATGATCTTGGTCATCCAGACGAGGCCGGTCTCGACGTCGCGGATGAAGAACAGATGGATGGTACGGAACAAGAGGCCGCCGATGCCGACCGCGAGCCAGATCTTGGCCACCTGGCGGGTGAAGTCGCCCATCGTGACCCAGGGCTTGAACAGGCCGAACAGCGTCGGATCGAAATACAGCACCATCGGCGACAGCGCCCAGATCGCCATCAGCACGACCTTGCGCTGCAGATTGTAGCCGACCTTGATGTCTTCCTTGTGCTCGTGGGTCGCCTGGTTGACGTGGTCATACCCCTTCGGCTCGAAGAAGAAGTGACCGGCCTGGCGCGAGGTCATCGAGACCAGCCAGCCGACCAGCGCCGACACGACCGGATCGAAGAACAACATCACATAGGCGAACAGGAAGCTCAGGGCGCTGACGAAGTGCAGGCTCTGGTTGATCCGGCTGTGATGGTAGAAGCGATGGTCATCCCAGCGCTGGGTACGCAGCTCTTGCAGAAAATTCTTGATCATTGGTTCCCCCAACATCTTTCGGGACAGGATCTACAGGGATTCGATGTATCGCGTGTGACATCATCATAATGACATATGACAATGCGGAGCGACACCTTGACGCGACTGGAGCAGGCTCTCGCCTCATCCCGGAGATTTGCGGGGATGAGGCGAAGGAGATCGTGGCCTCCCGGTTTGCGGCGCGCTGTGCGCCACCTCACCCGGGACCGGCGGACTGGGCCGCCTCTTTAAGCCGCCTTGGCGACGTCCGCCTTGCGGAAGCGGACCAGCGAGAAATGGCCGAGCGGCGGGATCAGGCGGCGCTCCGCGAGCTCCATGCCGCGCGCGCCGGCGAGCCATTTGGTGTAGCGCGACCAGGCGAACTCGGCGGTGCGGAAACCGAGCGGGCGCACCACCGGCTGCAGCTTCTGCTCGATGAAACGGCGGACGCCGGCATCGGCGCTGACCCGGGTCAGGATGATCAATTCGCCGCCCGGACGCACCACGCGGGCGAATTCATCGAGGGCGGCTTCCGGGTTCGGCACCGCCGAGAGCACGTACTGCGCCATCACCACGTCGAACGAATTGTCGGGGAATTCGAGCTTCTCGGCATCCATCACCGCAAGCCCCTCGACATTCTTCAGGCCCTGCTCGGTGACCCGCTTCTTGGCCTTCTCGAGCATCGCCTCGGAAATGTCGGTGCCAAAGATACGCACGTTCTGGCTATAGAGCGGCAGCGAGATGCCGGTGCCGACGCCGACCTCGAGCACCCGGCCGCCGATCTTGTTGGTGGCCTGGATCGCGGCCTGCCGGCCCTTGCTGAAGACGCCGCCGAACACGAGGTCGTAGATCGGCGCCCAGCGGTCGTAGGCCTGCTCGACCGTTTCGCGGTCGAAGTCCATGGAACGGTCGGCGCCCAGCTTGATGATTTCAGCCATAGATAGTCTCTCGTCTTTCGTTCGATTGAGCTGCTAATTCGGAACCGCACTGCGGCCGGCGACGCGGCGGGCGGGCCGCGGCGCGCGGCTCGGCTGCAACGTGGCCAGATTGCCGATGAACTGACGCGCACTGTTTTCCCAGGAACGCTCCAACGCAAAATTGCGGCAGTCGGCGCGCGACATGTTCAGCGCGCGCAGGCAGGCGCTGCGCAGATCATTGTCGATCGCGCCGATCGGATGATCCGCGATGACGTCCTTCGGGCCGGTGACCGGGAACGCCGCGACCGGCGTGCCGCAGGCCAGCGCCTCGAGCTGCACGACGCCGAAGGTGTCGGTCAGGCTCGGGAACACGAAGACGTCGGCGGCGGCGAGGTGCGAGGTCAAATCCTGGCCCTTCTTCTCGCCAAGAAAGATCGCATCGGGATATTTCTGTTCCAGCGCCGCTCTCTGCGGGCCGTCGCCGACCACGACCTTGGAACCCGGCAGGTCCAGCGACAGGAAGGCGTCGAGGTTCTTCTCCACCGCGACGCGGCCCATCGTCATGAAGATCGGCCGCGGCAGGTCGAGCACGGCCGGCTGATCCGGATTGAAGATCCTGGTGTCGACGCCACGGGTCCAGAAGCCGAGCCTGCGGAAACCGCGATCGGCAAGCTCCGACCGCAGCGAGTCGGTCGCGACCATTGTCATCGAGCCTGCCGCATGGAAGTGCCGCAGCACGGCGTAGCCGACGCTGTCGGGAATTCCGGTGCGCACCGAAACATATTCCGGAAAGCGTGTCGTATAGGACGTGGTGAAGGCGAGCTTGTTGCGCTGACAATAGCCGCGCACCGCCCAGCCGATCGGCCCTTCGGTCGCGATGTGGATCGCCTCGGGTGCGGCCTCCTCGATCCGGCGCGCGATTTCGCGCCGGTTCGGCAGCGCCATCCGCAGCCCCGGATAGGTCGGCACGCCGACCGAACGGAAGCCGTCGGGAGTGAGGAATTCGATCTCGGCGCCGAGTGCCGCTGCGCTGCGCGCAAGCGACGTCAGCGTCCGGACCACGCCATTGACTTGCGGATGCCAGGCATCGGTCGCAACGAGTATGCGCATCGCAGGAGACCCAAATCGTTAATCTTGATTCTGCTCGCACGACGTTCTGACATGGATGTTTCAAACGTATGACGTCATCGAAATGTTAGGTTGTTTTTCACGGCAAACGGCCGGTTTTTCGTGTAACATGACAGACAGATGTCAGAGCAGAGCGAACATCCCGGCACCACGCGCCGCAGGCTCAGACGGCGAAACTCGTCGCTCCTGATCCTTGCGGTCGGCATCCTTGTGTTTGGCGCCGCCGCCGGCGCGCTGTCCTACGCCTTGCGTCCAGTGACGCTGACGATCGCCGTCGGCCCGACCGGCAGCGACGACATCAAGCTCATCCAGGGCTTCGCGCAGGCGTTTGCCCGCGACGGGAGCGCGGTGCGATTGAAGCCGGTCCCGACGCAAGGCGCCGCCGAAAGCATCGCGCTGTTCACCGCCAACAAGGTCGATCTCGCGGTGGTGCGCGGCGATCTCAGCCTGCCGGCGAGCGCCGAGTCGGTTGCGGTCCTGCGCAAGAACGTCGTCGTGCTGTGGGCACCGTCGGGCGGCAAGGGCAAGCAGCGGCCTGCGAAGATCAAGAGCATCGACGATCTTGCCGGTCACAAGGTCGGCGTGATCGGCAGCACCCAGGCCAATGTCACGCTGCTGCGCGTGATCCTGACCGAGTCCGGCGTCAACCCGGACAAGGTCGCGGTCAGCCAGTTCGCCGTCAACAAGGCAGCGGACCTCGCGCGCGATCCATCGCTCGACGCCTACATGACCGTCGGTCCGCTCAACAGCAAGGTCACGGCGGATGCGATCGCCGCGACGGCGGCCGCGCGCGGCGAGCCGAAATTCATTCCGATCGAGGTCTCGGAAGCGATCGCGCAGAAGCATCCGCTTTACGCATCGGAAGAGATCGCCGGCAGCATCTTCTCCTCGTCGCCGGCACGCCCCGAGGACAAGGTCGAGACCGTCAGCGTCAATCACCTGATCATCGCGCAGCACAATCTGCACGAGGCGACCGTCGGCACGCTGGACCGGCAGCTGTTTACGCAGCGCCTCCAGGTCGCGCGCGACCTGCCGGCGGCGGCCAAGATCGAGAAGCCGGACACCGACAAGGACGCCGCATTGCCGGCGCACCAGGGCGCCGCCGCCTATATCGACGGCACCGAGCGCACCTTCCTCGAGAAATACTCGGACTACATCTGGGGCGGCATCCTGCTGATCTCCGGCTTCGGGTCGGCCGGCGCCTGGCTGCGCCACCACATGAAGCGCGACGAGCGCGAGCAATACATCACCCATCGCGACAATCTGCTGACGCTGATCTCGCGCGTACGCAGCGCCGAGACGCCGGAGCAACTCGCGGCGATGCAGGGCGATGCCGACGCATTGCTGCGCGAGGCGCTCGATTGCTACGACGACGGCGCGATCGAGGAAGGCGACCTGTCGGCGATCGGGCTGACGCTCGAGCAATTCCATCACGCCGTCTCCGACCGCCGAGCCGTGATCAGCGGCGACCGGACGGGCCTGCCGAGGATGCGCACCGGCTAGAGCCGCGTACGCCGATTGCACCGAGAGCAATGTGCACCGAGAGCAATGTTTGGATTGCGCGTGCCTGCGCACGTGGCCATGTATGAGTACGACCACAACGCTCTGCACGACACCATGATCACGTCCATCATTGCTGACCTGCCCGCGCCGTTCGTGCTCGCGGTCGCGCTCGCCGGCGTTTTCCTGATCGCGTTCATGAAGGGCGCGTTCGGCGGCGGCTTTGCCATCGTCGGCATTCCGCTGCTTTCGCTGGCGATGGATCCGATCGCGGCCGGCGCGCTGCTCGCGCCGCTGTTCGTGGTGATGGACATCACGGCGCTGCGGTTCTGGCGCCCCAATACATGGTCGCGGGTCGACCTCGCGATGCTGCTGCCCGCGCTCGTCGTCGGCATCGGCCTCGGCTATTTCGTGCTGCGCGATCTCGACCGGCATGCCGTCGAGATCGTGATGGGCCTGGTGACGCTGGTGTTCGCCGCGCTGTGGTTCATCGGCGGCGGCGAGATCAAGCCGCGTCCGCGCTCGACCATCAAGGCCACCTTCGCCGGGCTCTCCTCCGGCGTCACCACGATGGTCGCGCACTCCGGCGGGCCACCGCTTGCGATCTATCTGCTGCCGCTCGGCATGTCGAAGGCGCTCTACGCCGGCACCACCAGCCTGTTCTTCACGGTCGGCAACCTCCTGAAGGCAGGCCCCTGGCTGGTGCTCGCGACGCCGTCGCGGAGCCTATGGATGCTGATGGCGCTGTGCGTGCCGGCCGTGCCGGTCGGGGTCTGGGCCGGCTGGCGGCTGCACGAACGCCTCGACCAGCGTGCGCTGTACCGCCTCTGCTACGCCATCCTCGTCGTCACCGCGGCCAAGCTGCTGTGGGACGGATTGGCCGGATACATTCGCCTCTGAACGTTGCCGGCGTTGTTGCCTCTCGTCAGGACGATCGCGCGCTCCGGCTGCCGCTCACGCTGACCGCAAGCGGCCCGATCTCCTCGAGCGGTCCGATCTTCTCGTCCGGCTCGAGCCGCTTGCGCGCCACGAAGGAGAAATGACGGCGCAGCTTCAGGATCGGCTTCTCGATGCAGTGCCAGGAGAACGCCGCGAACGCCGTGATCAGCACCAGCGCGAGGGCGAACTGGACGGTCAGCGACACATTCGGCAGCCACACTTTCACCACCTGCTGCATCGGAAAGCCATACAGATAGATGCCGTAGGAGTAGTCACCGTTCGGATACAGCGGCAGCCGCGGCAGATTGGAGACGCCGAGGAACACGGTGATATAGACCAGCGCCGGCGCGATGACGGCATTGAGGACGGGCTGGGTCATCCAGGCCGCCGGCCCGAGCAGTATGGCGCCGAGACAAAGCGCACAGCAGGCGGCGAGAATGCGCCCGTCATAGGGAATGCGGTCGCGGTAGAGGTAGACTACGATTGCGAGCAGACAGGCGACCGGCAATTTCGCACCGCGTCCGAGAAACAGCGCCGTGCTGAAGATCTTGTCATGCAGCGTGCCCGCGACGCCGGCAGGCAGCTGGGAGGGAGCAGCGGCATGCCCCGTGAAGGTCAGCGCGAGGCCGAGCCCCACCAGCACGACGACACCGATCACGATCAGTACCGGCTTGCGCAGCAGCCCCAGCGCCATGATGACCGCCATCACCGCGTAGCAGCCGTATTCGAATGGCACGGTCCACAGCGAACTGTTGACCTCCGGCGCGGGATTGCCGTTGAACACGCCCGGCAGCGTGTAGTTCACCAGGCCGACGACGTTGGTAAAGTATTTCCAGGTGCCGGCGCTGGTGAAATAGTCGGAGAGCGGCAGCGTCGTGAAGATCGGCCCGAGGATCAACGCCGACAGCACGATCTCGACCGCGAGCGCCGGAATGATCCGCAGGCCGCGATTGATCAGGAATTCCTTAACGCTGAGCCGCAGCCCGCTTGCGGCGATCAGAAACCCGCTCAGCGCGAAAAACATCACGAGGATCGCAAATTGCGGAAACCAGAGGACCGACGTCGGATCGGAATCGCCGCGACCGGTGGCAACATAGGGCGTATGGCCCGCGACGACGGCGATCGCGAGCGCCACACGGAGAAAATCGAACCCGGGACCAAAGCCTTTCTGCCGATCCAGCATGCTCCCAATCGAAGGCGCTGGCATGATTTCCACTCCATTCCGAACCACGCCTTCGGACAGCAAGGGCCGTGCCAGGAAAAATGTCTTGGGACGGGACACCTCCCGGCAACCCGGCCTTAACCCTTCGACGAAACACGGACGAAACAAACCCCTAACGCCACGAAACCATTTTGGCGATTTCGTGCAAACGTCCTGAAACGCCTCACCTGTACTGGTTTGACCCAACGACGCGCCGGAACTGGCGCGCAGGGCGCAAACAACAGGGGTCGACAATGTTCAATTCCATCAAGCTGAACGCACGTCTCGCTGCCGCCGCCTTCGGTGCGCTGGCAATTGGCACCGTTGCCTTCTCGAATTCCGCCGCGGCCGCTCCGCTGCCGATCTTCCCCTTCATCCTGACGCCGCCGACCGAGGCGGTGCAGCCGCCGGTGCAGTCGATGCCGCAGGCGCAGGAAGAAGACCGCTCCGTCGAATTGCCCGCCCGCCTGCGCCGCCAGGTCGTGGCCTATCCGACCCGCGAGGCGCCCGGCACCGTTATCATCGACACCCCGCACACCTATCTCTATCTGGTGCTCGGAGGCGGCCGGGCGATGCGCTACGGCATCGGCGTCGGCCGCGACGGCTTCACCTGGTCGGGCACCCAGACCATCACCAAGAAGGCGGAATGGCCGGATTGGACCCCGCCGCCGGAAATGATCGCCCGCCAGCCCTATCTGCCGCGCCACATGGCCGGCGGCCCCGGCAACCCGCTCGGCGCCCGCGCCATGTATCTCGGCGGCACCGTGTACCGCATCCACGGCACCAACGCGCCGGAGACGATCGGCACCCACGTCTCCTCTGGCTGCCTGCGGCTCACCAATGAGGACGTCACGGACCTCTATTCGCGGGTCAGCGTCGGCACCAAGGTGATCGTGCTGCCGATGACCGACCGCCGCGCCGATCTCGGCTCGGCCGTCCGCTAAGCCCCGACACATTCAGACATCGACGACGGCTCCGGCATCCATGCCGGGGCCGTTGTCGCGTTCATAATCGTTAACGTCCAGGTGATCGCTGCTTCCGCCCCTGAAGCAGCTTGATCCCGCCACACTGGCGCCGTCGTCGGGGGGCCTGTACAACCCGTCAAGTTGATTTTCATCCGGGGGGACGATGCGTCTACCGATGCATCCAAGGACGATCGCGCTCGGGCTCACGGTGGTGGTGCTCTCGTTCGCGATCAGCCTCAAGGCCATGGACTGGCTCGCACCGAGCGTCACCGTGCAGACACCGCCGCTGGTACAACTGCCGCCGCTGCCGCAGGCGCCGCGCTCCTCGACGGTCGTGGCGCAGGTATCGGTCGCGCTGTCGGCGATCCGCGATGCCGCCGAACGCGGTGCGCCGAAGACCTTCGGCGGCAAGGCCGACAACCCGGTCCAGCAAATCCTGCAAAATGCCGACATCGGCTGGACCGCGTCGCGCGGGCCGATTGCGGCCACCGGCGCGCAGGACGTGCTGACGCTGACGACCCCGATCAACGGCACGCTCAAGGTCACCGGCTCGCTGTCGGACAAGGCGACCGGCGCCGTCACCAACGCGCTCGGCAGCCTGCTCGGCGGCAATGTCGCCAAGCAGATCGGCTCCGTGAACATCAAGAACGTCAACGCCAATGCCGACATCAAGGGCAGCGTCACGCTGACGGCGCGGCCCAAGCTCGGCGCGTCCTGGCGGATCGAGCCGAACCTGCAGGCCCAGGTCAATCTCGGCGACACCGGCCTGTCGGCCGCCGGCGTCCGCATCAACGTGCCGGCGCAGGTCAAGCCTGTCATCGACAAGGCGGTCGCCGACCAGATTTCCGTGGTCGAGGCGCGATTGCAGAACAACCCGGTGTTCCAGAACGCCGCCCGCACGCAGTGGGCCAAGGCCTGCCGCTCGATCCCGCTGCAAGGCACCGGCGGCACCGCGTCGATGCCGCCGATGTGGCTCGAGCTGCGGCCGACCCGCGCGATCGCCGCGCAGCCGAAGGTCGATGCGTCCTCGCTGATCCTGACCATGGGGATCGAGGCCGAGACCCGGATCACGGAGACGCAGACCACACCGAACTGCCCGTTCCCCGACAAGCTCTCGATCGTGCCGCCGATGCCGAGCCAGGTCTCGGTCGGCCTGCCGGTCGACATGTCCTTCACCACGCTGACGCAACTCGTCGAGGCGCAGCTGAAGGGCAAGACCTTCCCCGAGGACGGCTCCGGCCCGGTCGACGTCACCGTCAAGAGCGCGAGCATCGCCGCCTCCGGCGACCGGCTCCTGATCTCGCTTCTCGTGCACGCCAAGGAGAAGAAGAGCTTCTTCGGCCTCGGCGCCGAGGCGACCGTGCACATCTGGGGCCGGCCGCGGCTCGACCAGGCGGCGCAGACGCTGCGGCTGACCGATGTCGAGCTGGCGGTCGAGTCCGAGGCCGCGTTCGGCCTGCTCGGCGCTGCCGCGCGCGCGGCGATCCCGCATCTGCAGCAGGCGCTCGCCGACCGGATGGTGGTCGACCTGAAGCCATTCGCGAGCAACGCGCAGCGCAAGATCGCCGCCGCGATCGCCGACCTGCAGAAGAACGAGGAGGGCATCCGGGTCGACGCCGACGTCAACAGCATCCGCCTTGCCGGCATCACGTTCGATTCCAAGACGCTCCGGGTGGTCGTGGAAACCGACGGCACCATCAAGGCCGCCGTCACCACGTTACCGGCGCTGTAACGAGGGCTGCCCGCTCCTGGCGGCGAGAGGCGAACGACCTCGGCCGCGCCCAGCCCCCCTGCGCATGCCCAAAAAGTCGTCTTTGCGACAGGTTGCCGCACCGGATAGAAGGTGCCCCGTGGAAGCGAACTTCGACCAAAAACCAGGGAGAGAAACACGATGAAATCGCTCTTGGCCGCAGCGGCGGCCAGCCTCGCGCTTGCGGCCTCCGGCACCGCGGCCAACGCCCAGATCTCCGACGACGTCGTCAAGCTCGGCGTGCTCACCGACATGTCGAGCCTCTATGCGGACGCCACCGGCAAGGGCTCGGTCGCCGCCGTCGAGATGGCGGTCGCCGATTACGGCGGCAAGGTGAAGGGCAAGCCGATCCAGGTCGTCGTGGCCGATCATCAGAACAAGCCCGACGTCGGCGTCAGCATCGCGCGCAACTGGTACGACAACGACAAGGTCGATGCGATCCTCGACGTCCCGACCTCTTCGGTCGCGCTGCCGATCTCGGCGCTGACGCGCGAGAAGAACAAGATCCATATCAATTCCGGCGGCGGCTCCTCCGATATCACCGGCACCGCCTGCTCGCCCAACACCGTGCACTGGACCTACGACACCTACGCGCTGTCGAACGTCGCCGGCAAGGCGATGGTCAAGCGCGGCGAAGACACCTGGTTCTTCGTCACCGCCGACTACGCCTTCGGCATGGCGCTGGAGCGCGACGCCGCCAACGTCGTCAAGGAGACCGGCGGCAAGGTGCTCGGCGACGTGCGACATCCGCTCAACTCGTCGGACTTCTCGTCCTTCCTGCTGCAGGCGCAGGCCTCCAAGGCCAAGGTCGTGGCGCTGGCCAATGCCGGCGGCGACACCACCACTGCGCTGAAGCAGGCCGCCGAGTTCGGCCTGACCCAGGGTGGCCAGAAGCTGATCGCGCTGCTGATGGAGATCACCGACACCCACGCGCTCGGCCTGAAGGCGACGCAGGGCCTGATCGTCACCGACGCCTTCTACTGGGACATGAACGACGAGACCCGCGCCTTCTCGAAGCGCTTCAACGAGAAGGTCGGCCACATGCCGACCATGATCCAGGCCGGCCTCTATTCGGCGACCATGCATTACCTGAAGGCGATCGAGGCGATCGGCACCGACGAGGCGCCGAAGGTGATGGAGCAGATGCGCAAGACGCCGATCAACGACTTCTTCGCCAAGAACGGCCATATCCGGATCGACGGCCGCATGGTGCACGACATGTACTTGTTCGAGACCAAGAAGCCCGAGGAATCCAAGAACGAGTGGGATCTCTACAAGCTGATCGCCACCGTGCCCGGCGACGAAGCGTTCCGTCCGCTCGACAAGGGCGGCTGCCCGCTGGTGAAGTCGAACTGACGCACGCCGCCGCGAACGGCCGGGTCCTGAATCCGTGCCCGCCAAGAGCCAAAGAAAACGCGCCCGGCCATACCGGGCGCGTTTTTCATGTCGCGGCAGCCATCGATGATTGCGTCGTCAGCCGGCGCTATCCGGCATTCGCGCTCGGGATCATCCACGTCGAATAGGTCTGCCAGACGCCATCGCCGAGATTGCGTTGATAGGCGATGAAGTCGGCATGGTCGCCGTGCACGAGCTCGTAACGATAGTACCTTGAGAGGTCGTCGATCTGCTTGGTCATGGGACGTCTCCGTCGTCAGGGAAAGTCACTACATTTCCACGTAGTCAGGACGCGTCTGCGGTCAATAGGATGATACTTATCATTCAATCACAGACGCGCGAGCTTCAGCGGCCGGCGCGATGCGCGCGGGCACGCGGCGCGTCAGCGATGCCGACGCCGCTCTCCAGCGCCTGGAGCCTCTGCAGCACCGCGGGCGGCTCGAGCACCAGCCTGGCCGCAGGCGTCGGCGCGCCGTTGTTGAGCACGTCCCGATAGGGATAGAGCGCCTGGAAGGCGGCCGGCTCGGAGATCGCGGCCTGGGCCGAGGCCGCCGTCGCCGCGACGGCGGACAACGCCGCAGCCAGCGCAATGGGTTTGAACATCCTGGCGAGGTGGGAAATCCTGGTGGTCATGGTAACGCTCCTGCGATTTACATCGCATACGATTAATTCGCTCGCGCTTGATAAAGGCACGACGCGGCCTGCTTTCAAGTATCCCGATTTAATCGGATACGATTTATTCGGGCGCGGGCCTTCAAATATCCGTGTGACCCGCGGGCCATGCGCCGCCGGCAAGGCCGCTCTGTTCGCGCGGCCGGCGCTTTCGGAAATTCTTCCGGTGGACTGCGAAGGACCGACCGGCGACAAACGCGCGAGTGAACCACGCGTGCGCGACCGTGGCAGTCATCGGACTGTCAGGAGACTGAGACAAGAAGACGCCTGCGTCGGCCGCGTCGGCTCGGCACTGTGGCATCGGCCGATGCCGGAAAGAGATGGAGCGGGCCCGTGAAGCAGATGCGTTCAGGACGGAAACAACACATTGGAGCGATGCTGCTCGGCGCGGCCTTGGCGGCGCTGCTGCCGTCGATGGCATCGGCGCAGACCGCCTCGGCACCATCAGGCGCAAAACCCTTCCTGACCGTCGACGGCAAGTTGCCGCTGGTCATCGGACATCGCGGCGTGCCGGGCCTCGTGCCCGAGGAGACCGAGGCATCCTATGAGCTGGCCGCCGACCTCGGCACCGACTCGCTCGAGGAGGACCTGCATCTGACCAAGGATTGCGTGCTCGTGGCGCGGCATAATCCATGGCTCGGCGACAACACCAACGTCGCTGAAGTGGCGAAGACCAACGCGCAAGTTGCGGCCCGTAAGCGCACGGCGCCGGGCGTGCCCGTCAAGGTGAAGTGGGCGCAAACCCCCAGCAGCGGGCCAGCCGAATACCTCACCGATCTGATTGATCCGGCCGATCCCAAATCGGTGCTGAAAGCGCTGATCGTCGACGGCGACGACCACACCAACGATTGGTCGATCACCGATTTCACCATGGCCGAGCTGAGGCAGTGGATCGCCGGCACCACCTATGATGCGGCCAACGAACGGCCAAAACTGTTCAACGGCAAATTCCCGATCATCAGCTTCCAGGACATCATCGACATCGCCAAGGCCAAGAGCAAGGCGACCGGGCGCACGATCTCGGTCTATCCGGAAACCAAGAATCCGACCTGGAACAACGCCCAGGCGATCGCCAACGGCTGCGGCGCGCCCGGCAGCCATCCGCTCGAGGATGCCCTGATCAAGATCATCAAGGAGAACGGCCTCAACTCGAAGGACGCGCCGATCATCGTGCAGAGCTTCGAGCCCGGCAGCCTGAAATACATGCGCAGCCATGGACTGGAAACGCGGCAGGTCCAGCTCATCGACGGCAACGGCGTCGACTTCAAGACCGGCAAGGTGCTGCTCAACAACATCGCCAATTCCCGTCCCTACGACTGGACGGTCGCAGGCGACGGCCGCACCTTCGATGCGATGCTCACCCCGGAAGGCCTCGCGGAGATCAAGACCTATGCCGACGGCATCGGTCCGTGGAAGGCCCATATCGTGCCGTACAAGATCTCGCCGTGGAAGGACGCTGGCGCCGACGGCAAGCCCTACAAGGGATCGACCGCGGAGGCTTCGACACAGGATGCGACCAGCGTGATCGCCGACGCGCACAAGCTCGACCTGTTCGTGCACGTCTTCACGTTCCGCAACGAGAAGAAATATCTGGCGGCCGACTATCGCGGCGACCCGGCCCAGGAATATCTCAGGTTCTTCCGTCTCGGCGTGGACGGGGTGTTTACGGATTTCACCCACACCGGCGTTGCCGCCCGCGCCGCTTACTTGCGCGAACTGGGCTGGTGAGGCTGGCGACGCAAGTTGCGCTCGGCATGGCAAAACGCGCCCGGCATCACCGGGCGCGCTTGTCTTTTGCGCGACGCGATGCGCGTTACTGGGTCGTGTACTTGAACTCGGGCATCGCCTTCAGCTCATCCTTGGTCGCGTTGAACACGGCGTGGTCCGGATACCAGGGATTCGGCTTTGACGCTGTCGCCGCGGGCGCCGCGCCCGTGGTCGTCGTCTTGCTGGTGCTGCTGGCGCCGGCGCCGGTGTTCGAGGCGCTCGTATTGGCGACCGGCTCATTGACGAACTTCACCTTGTCGAGCGGCACGGCGACTAGGTGTTCGCCGACGCCAAGGAAGCCGCCGACGCCGATGACGACAGCCTTGATGGCGCCGCCCTTGTCCATCAGCAGATCATTGATCGAGCCGACGCTCTCGTTCTTGTCGTTGTACACGCTCAGGCCCACGACTTTCGACGCGCGCCAGTCCCCCGTATAGGAGGTTGGCGAGGTGGCCGTTGTCGACGCCGGAGGTGCCATCTTATTGTCGGCCTTGTCGGCGGGAGTCTGTGCGACCGCGACGGTCGCAAGCAGGGCCGAGCCGGCCACGCCGGCAACGATGGATTTGATCAACATATGCGCTCTCCTCAGTTCGCAAAATCGATGCTGGGAGAACCCGGGATGTGGGCTACCGTTCCTATCGGACCTGCGCTCAAAGGCCGCCCCCATGTGCAGGAACGCCATGGAAACAGCGCGGCAAGCCGGTGCTGTCGACCTTCCGCGGATGGAACGTCGCACGCCTTGACGAGAGCGATCGTGATCTTTCAAGTGGGCTGCGGTTGAGCCTCACGACTGCGCCGGACGCGCAGTCCCCGATGTGACGATGTTCGGCTCACTAAGTCGTCTCGGCGAACCGCGCTGCACAAGCGGACACGCGCCCCCGCAGCAGCCGCATCATCGATCGACATGCGTCGATCATGCGCACGCCTGACAGCGCGCTCAGAAGCCGCCCCAATAGGGCGGCACGCCGTAGAAGCGATGCAGCTCGACTTCCTGCGAGCGGTCGCCCCAATCGAAATCCTTGTCGGCGCGGAACGACGGCGCGCGCTTCAGCTCGTCATCCTCGATGTCGAGCTCGTAGGCTTCGAACTTCGTGTTGTAGTGCAGCCGGCCCCACGGCAGCGGAATTAGATTGGTTCCGATCCCGAGGAAGCCACCAAAGCTCAGCACCGCGTACGACACCTTGCCCGAGATCTTGTCGATCATCAGCCGCTCGATGTGCCCGATCATATCGCCATTGGCCCGGCGCACCGCCGTCCCCTCGACGCGATCGCTTGCAATGAGCTGATGCGGCCTTGTCCTGACATCGACAGACATCTCACCCTCCCTGTCCGGAAAGAGAAACAACGCGTCGCCGGGGGAACGGGTTCCGGCCCCGGATATGACAGCCGCCCTTCCCTTCTCGGCCCGCCACGGCGGCCCGGAGCGGAGCTCGGACCTTGGAGAGTTCGACCCGCATTTCAACGGATTAGGCTTGATGACAGAACGATAACTTTTCACCGCTCCACCGACCTGTTAACCCGTTCTGCCGGGCAAGATTTCAGACATACACTGAAACAAAATTCCTGAGCCGCTTCCCCCGAATCACGGACAAAAGAGTCGGTATGACCCAGGCTGCGCCCAATATCCTCGTCGTCGAGGACGACCGCGAAACGCGATCCCTCATCGCAAAATATCTCCGCACCAATTCCTGCCATGTCACGACCGCCTCCGACGGCCGCGAAATGGCCAAGGCCATGACCGATCACCGGGTGGATCTGCTGGTGCTCGACGTCATGCTGCCCGGCGAGGACGGCCTCAGCCTGTGCCGCAAGGTGCGGGCGGAGTCGCAGACGCCGATCATCATGCTGACCGCGCGCGGCGAGGACGTCGACCGCATCCTCGGCCTCGAGATGGGCGCCGACGACTACCTGGCCAAGCCGTTCAACCCGCGCGAGCTGTTGGCGCGGATCAACGCGGTGCTGCGCCGGCAGGCCGCCGCACGCAACGCCAGCGCGATCGAGGGCGCGACCACGCTGAGCTTCCTCGGCTGGCGCATCGACATCCGCCTGCGCGAGCTGCGCAATCCCGAAGGCGCGCGCGTCGCGATGACCAGCGCCGAGTTCGACCTGCTGCGCACCTTCTGCGAACGGCCCGGCCGCGTGCTGTCGCGTGACAGCCTGCTCGACCTGACGCAGGGCCGCAGCGCCGGCTCGTTCGAGCGTTCGATCGACGTGCTGGTCAGCCGCATCAGGCGCAAGATCGAGCCCGATCCGCAGGAAGCCACCATGATCAAGACGGTGCGTTCCGGCGGCTATGTGTTCACTCCGAGGGTGGAGGCGGTTGCCGCCACGAGCAACTGATCATGAAGCTGCTGCGTGTGCTGAGTCTGCGGGGGATCGGCGCCCAGATGGCGGCGCTGGTCGTCGTCTCGATCGTCGCGCTGCACCTCATCATCACCGCCACCTTCCTGATCCATCGCCCTGACAGGCCGGAGCCGTCCGATCGCTGGCACACCCAGCTCGCCGCCGCCGCGCAATTGCTCGGGCACGCCCCGGCATCGGAGCGGCCGCGTCTCCAGGCCGATATCATCAGAGCCTTCCCGCAGCTTGCGGTCAGCGACCTGCCAGCCGATACCAGCGGGCTCACCGAGACCGACCCGCCGAACCTGCACGCGCTGCGCCGGCTGGGCGCCGGCTATCATGTCTACTCCCTGCCTCGCGAGGCGGGCAGCACGTCGCGTGACGGCGAGATCCGCCGCGTCGCGATCCGCCTGCCTGACGGCAGCATGTTCGGCGCGAACCTGATGCCGGACCAGCACCTGCGGCCGTTCTGGGGCGGGCCCTGGATGATGACGGTGCTGTTCGCCGTCATCAGCGTCACCCTGCTCGGCCTGTGGGCGGCATGGGCACTGACCGCGCCGCTGTCGTCGTTCGTCAAGGCCGCCGAGACCTTCAGCCTGAACGGTGCCGCCGCGCCGCTGCCCGAGCGCGGCCCCGAGGAGATCCGCTCGCTGGCCAAGGCGCTGAACCGGATGCGCGAGCGCATCACCGCACTGATCGACGACCGCACCAAGATGCTGGCCGCCATCAGCCACGACCTGCGCACGCCGATCACGCGGATGCGGCTGCGCGCCGAGTTCATCGAGGACGAGACCCACCGCCACCGCATGCTGCGCGACCTCGACCAGATGCGCTCGATGCTGGAATCGGTGCTGTCGTTCCTGCGCAACGACCGCAAGCTCGAGGAGATGACGCTGGTCGACATCGCGAGCACGCTGCACCTCGTCACCGACCAGTTCGCCGACATGGGCCACAAGGTCAGCTACGAAGGTCCGCAGCATGCGATGGCGACCGCGCGGCCCGCCGACCTGCATCGCAGCATCACCAATCTGGTCGACAATGCCGTACGCTTCGGCGGCGAAGTCGCCGTCCGCCTCGACGTCAGGCCGGATCGTCTCGTCATCGACATCGAGGATGACGGCCCCGGCATTTCGGACGCGCACAAGGCGAGCGTGCTGGAGCCGTTCGTGCGCGGCGACCAGGCGCGCAACATGGATGAGGCCGAAGGCTTCGGCCTTGGCCTGTCGATCGCCAACGCAATCGTGCTCGCGCACGGCGGCACGCTGTCGCTGCACGATCGCAAGCCGCACGGGCTCGTGGTCCGGATCGAACTGCCGGCGCGGCAGCAGCCGCAGCAAGTGGCGCGCAAATCCGCGGCCTGATCAGGCTGACCTGATCGGCGACGACGAAGCTGACCGATAACTAGGGCGTCAGGCGGCGAGCGGCGTGAGCTGCGCGGTATCGTAGATCGCGACAGCCTCGAAGCGGTAATCGCAGGCGCGGCAATTCCACAGGAACGACGTGCGCCCCTCGCTGTGCTCCACCCAATCGGGGCGGGCAATCGGCTTGCCGCATTGCGCGCAGGGGTTTTCGCGAGGCATGTAGCCGGTGTCCTGACGGACCATGGCGCATCTCCCGAATGTTGTTTCTTTGCGTGCTTTGGAACGGACAGACGTGCTGACTCAACACGCGCGCTCTGTCGTTCGATCAGTGTAGACCCTTGTTGAGTCGTTTGCACGACAAACCGCTGTGGATAGCGTGCGGCAAAATCGGCAGAGAGTTTTGCGGTCAAGTTCTCTGCTCGGACAATTTTCAGCTGAGACAATTGAAGCAGACAATTTGAAGCATCTCGCAATCGCGTCGTGCCGCTCACCGCGGGGCCGGACAATCACGGACGCGGAACGTTCGCTGATGCGAAGGTTTTGCCACATTCCTGCCCGCTCGCCGTACCAATGAGACCGCAGAACCGACGCGCG
Organism: Bradyrhizobium sp. UFLA03-84; assembly: GCF_002289535.1. Classification (NCBI taxonomy): domain Bacteria; kingdom Pseudomonadati; phylum Pseudomonadota; class Alphaproteobacteria; order Hyphomicrobiales; family Nitrobacteraceae; genus Bradyrhizobium; species Bradyrhizobium sp. UFLA03-84. Next base: position 29,221 of record NZ_NSJY01000019.1, read on the forward strand.
TTTGATCACCCGGGCGATCCGAGATGAAGACACTTCAGACCCTTAGCTGCCTTGCCACCGCGATTGCGGTGCTGGCGTCCTGCGCCGGTGCGCATGCACAATCGCGCGCGCAATATGAGGCGATGGTGGCGGCCGAGGCCCAGGCCAATCTGGTGCCGGAGGAGCTGGTGCATCGCGTCATCGTGCGCGAGAGCAAATACCATCCGCAGCTGATCGGGCGCGGCGGCACCATCGGGCTGATGCAGATCAAGCTCGGCACCGCGCGCGGCCTCGGCTACACCGGTACCGCCGAAGGTCTGCGCGACCCCGGCACCAACCTCAAATATGGCGTCAAATACCTCGCCGGCGCCTATCGCGCCGCCAATGGCGACCACGACCGAGCCGTGCGTTATTTCGCGGGCGGGTATTACTACGTCGCAAAGCGGCAGCGCGGCGGTCACCTCAAGGAAGCCAAGCATGGCGGCGCAGGTGCACCGCCCAAAGAGCTCGCCAAGTCGGACCAGATCGCGGCCGACCCTGCCGAGCCGAAGCCGGAACAGGCCGAGAAATAAAGCCGATCGCGTGCGCCGAGCGCTGACGCGCTGGCGCAGTTCTGGCCATCCCCGAGGCGCCCTCTCACCGCAAATCACGCGACCCTGCGGCTGCAACCTCCTGTGAGGCGCTGCGGCGCCACGGCACGCCTGCCGCTGGCATACACGTTGACACAGAAGCCCATCCGCCTACATTAGGGGCGTTCCGAGGGGTGCTCCGAAGGAGGAGCTGAGATACCGCAAGCTTGGGCCTCGCCAGTAGGCGAACAGTCCGGGACCGCGGTGACCCTTTGAACCTGATCCGGGTCATGCCGGCGAAGGGACAGGGATGTATCAGACGTTACGACCGCGGGGGGATTCCCCCGTCACCATCATCGGCGCAGGCATAGCCGGCGCCTGGCATGCGCTATTGCTCGCAGAGGCCGGACGTGCCGTCACCCTGCATGAGCGCAGTGACGCCGGGATGACGGAATCCACAAGCCATTGGGCCGGCGGAATGCTGGCGCCCTGGTGCGAGGAGGAGGCCGCCGAGCCCGTCATCACCCGCCTTGGCATCCGCTCGCTCGATCTGTGGCGGCAGCATTTTCCGGAAACCCCGTTCAACGGCTCGCTGGTGGTGGCGCATCCGCGCGACCGCGCCGACTTCGAGCGCTTCGCCCGCCTCACCACCAATCACCGCAGGCTCGATGCCGAGGGCGTTCGCGAGCTGGAACCGTCGCTTGAGGGCCGCTTCCGCGAGGGGCTGTTCTATCCCGACGAGGGTCATGTCGAGCCGCGCCGCGTGCTGCCGCGGCTGCATGCCGCGATCGCCAAGGCCGGCGGCGCCATCAAGTTCGGTAGCGATGCCGAGGCTCATGATCTCGACGGCCTCGTGATCGATTGCCGCGGGCTCGCCGCGTGCGACCGCGAGCCGAGCCTGCGCGGCGTCAAGGGCGAGATGATCATCATCGAAACCGCCGAGGTCGAGCTGTCGCGTCCGGTGCGGCTGATCCATCCGCGCTGGCCGCTTTACGTGATCCCGCGCGGCGACGGCCGCTTCATGCTGGGCGCGACCACGATCGAGGCCGAGGACAATGGCGTCAGCGTGCGCTCGGCGCTGGAGCTGCTGGGGGCGGCTTACGTCGTGCATCCGGCGTTCGGCGAGGCGCGCATCGTCGAGTTCGGCGCCGGCCTGCGCCCGGCCTTCCCCGACAATCTGCCGAAAATCAGGATCGAGCAGGAACGCATCACGGTGAACGGACTCTACCGTCACGGCTTCCTGCTCGCACCCGCGCTGGCCGAGCTGACGCTCGCCTATCTCCAGCGCGGCGAAATCGACAATGAGGTGATGCAATGCGCGTGATCGTCAACGGTGAGCAGCGCGAGATCAACGCAGCGAGCGTCGACGCGCTCTTGGCCGAGCTCGACTACGAGGGCACGCATTTCGCGATCGCGGTGAACTACGACGTGGTGCCGAAGGGCCGCTGGGCGGAGACGCGGCTTCAGGCCGGCGACGAGATCGAGATCATCACGCCGCGGCAGGGAGGGTGATGTGAGTTTGTTTGCACACTCCCTCCACGGGTCGTCCCTGCGAAAGCAGGGACCCATACTCCGCGGCCCTTCAGTGAGGCACGCGGGGCAACGTTCCCTCCGGCAATTGCCGGTCGTGGTTATGGGTCCCGGCCTGCGCCGGGACGACGGCACGGTTTGAGGAGACACTACGGACCATGGTCACCTTCTACGGCAAAACCTTTCCCTCCCGCCTGCTGATCGGCACGGCGCTTTACGCCTCGCCTGCGATCATGCAGAACGCGATCCGCGCTTCCGGCGCCAGCATCGTCACGGTGTCGCTGCGGCGCGAGGCGGCGGGCGGCAAGACCGGCGATGCGTTCTGGTCCTTGATCCGCGAGCTCGGCGTCACCGTGCTGCCGAACACCGCGGGCTGCCGCAGCGTGCGCGAGGCGGTCACCACCGCCAAGCTGGCGCGCGAATTGTTCGGCACGCCCTGGATCAAGCTCGAGGTGATCGCCGACAACGACACGCTGCAGCCCGACGTGGTCGGCCTGGTCGAGGCCGCGACGATCCTGATCAAGGACGGTTTTGAGGTTTTCCCCTATTGCACCGAGGATTTCTCGGTCGCCTCGCGGCTGGTCGAGGCCGGCTGCAAGGTGGTGATGCCGTGGGCCGCCCCGATCGGCAGCGCCAAGGGCATCACCAACCGCGACGCGATGAAGCTTTTGCGCGACCGCCTGCCCGACATCACGCTGGTGGTCGACGCCGGCCTTGGCGCGCCGTCGCATGCGGCGCAGGCGCTCGAGCTCGGCTACGACGCGGTGCTGCTCAACACCGCCGTCGCAAAGGCCGCCGACCCGGTTGCGATGGCCAATGCTTTCCGCCTTGGCGTCGAGGCCGGCCGCACCGCCTATGAAGCCGGGCTGATGGAAGCCCGCGACTTCGCTTCCCCCTCCACCCCTGTCGTTGGGACCCCGTTCTGGCATGCCGTATCCTGATCCGTTCTATCCCGTCGTCGACAGCGTCAAGTGGGTCGAGCGACTGACAAAACTCGGCGTTGGCACCATCCAGCTCCGCGCCAAGGAGCTCGACGATGCCGAGGCGCTGCAGATCGTCAGCGACGCACTGGCCGTCACGAAGGGCACGCCCACAAAGCTCGTCGTCAACGACTACTGGCGCGCGGCGATCGTCGCCGGCGCCGAGCATCTGCATCTCGGCCAGGAAGACCTCGCCGACGCCGACCTCGGCGAAATCCGTAAAGCGCGGCTGACGCTCGGCGTCTCCACCCATGACGATGCCGAACTCGCCACCGCGCTCGCCGCCAGGCCGGACTATGTCGCGCTCGGCCCGATCTTCTTCACCACGCTGAAGTCGATGCGGTTCGAGCCGCAGGGCATTCCGAAGATCACGGAATGGAAGAAGCGGATCGGCAATATCCCGCTTGTCGCGATCGGCGGCATCAAGTTCGAGCACGCCGCCGAGATCTTCGCCGCCGGCGCCGATTCAATCGCCGTCGTCTCCGACGTCACCCAGAACGCCGACCCCGACGCGCGGGTGCGGCAATGGCTCGGCATCCGTGCGGAGGCCGCGTGATGCAAATTCCACACACCCTGCTGTCATCGCCCGGCCTGTGCGCAATTGCGCACATGGACCGGGCGTCCAGTACGCCGCGGCGTCTCCGTATCCCCCGCGGCCTCTGGAATACTGGATCCCCGCTTTCGCGGGGATGACAGCGGTAATTGTTTCTCGCGCAGCAATGCCAACGAATTGAAGTAAGGAGGATCCCTCATGAACATCCGCTCCAACCCCGACACCACCCGTCCCGCCGTCACCACCGGTTCGCTGCCCGCCTCGCGCAAGATCTTCGCGACGCCGGCGAGCGCGCCCGATGTCCGCGTGCCGCTGCGCGAGATCATCCTGTCGGAAGGCGCCGGCGAGCCGAACCTGCCGGTCTATGACACCTCGGGTCCCTACACCGATCCGGCCGTCACGATCGACGTCAACTCCGGCCTGCCGCGCAATCGGCTCGCCTGGGTCAAGGAGCGCGGCGGCGTCGAGGAATATGAGGGCCGCACCATCAAGCCGGAGGACAACGGCAATGTCGGCGCATCCCACGCCGCCAAGGCGTTCACCGCGCACCACAAGCCGCTGCGCGGCCTCGACGGCCACAAGATCACCCAGCTCGAATTCGCCCGCGCCGGCATCATCACCAAGGAGATGATCTACGTCGCCGAGCGCGAGAATCTCGGCCGCAAGCAGCAGCTCGAGCGCGCCGAGGCCGCGCTTGCCGACGGCGAGAGCTTCGGCGCCTCGGTGCCTGCCTTCATCACCCCCGAATTCGTCCGCGACGAGATCGCGCGCGGCCGCGCCATCATCCCCTCCAACATCAACCATGCCGAACTCGAGCCGATGATCATCGGCCGCAACTTCCTGACCAAGATCAACGCCAATATCGGCAACTCGGCGGTGACTTCGTCGGTCGAGGAAGAGGTCGACAAGATGGTGTGGGCGATCCGCTGGGGCGCCGACACCGTGATGGACCTCTCGACGGGCCGCAACATCCACACCACCCGTGAATGGATCCTGCGCAACTCGCCGGTGCCGATCGGCACCGTGCCGATCTACCAGGCGCTGGAGAAGTGCGACGGCGATCCCGTCAAGCTGACCTGGGAGCTCTACAAGGACACCCTGATCGAGCAGTGCGAACAGGGCGTCGACTATTTCACGATCCATGCCGGCGTGCGGCTGCCTTACATCCACCTCACCGCCAACCGCGTCACCGGCATCGTGTCGCGCGGCGGCTCGATCATGGCGAAGTGGTGCCTCGCGCATCACAAGGAGAGCTTCCTCTACACCCATTTCGACGAGATCTGCGACCTCATGCGCAAGTATGACGTCTCGTTCTCGCTCGGCGACGGCCTGCGCCCGGGTTCGATCGCGGACGCCAACGACCGCGCGCAATTCGCGGAGCTGGAGACGCTCGGCGAGCTGACGAAAATCGCGTGGGACAAGGGCTGCCAGGTCATGATCGAGGGCCCCGGCCACGTGCCGATGCACAAGATCAAGATCAACATGGACAAGCAGCTCAAGGAATGCGGCGAGGCGCCGTTCTATACGTTGGGCCCGCTGACGACCGACATCGCGCCGGGTTATGACCACATCACCTCGGGCATTGGTGCGGCGATGATCGGCTGGTTCGGCTGTGCGATGCTCTGCTACGTCACGCCGAAGGAGCATCTCGGTCTGCCTGATCGCAACGACGTCAAGGTCGGCGTCATCACCTACAAGATCGCGGCCCACGCCGCCGACCTCGCCAAGGGCCACCCCGCGGCGCAGCTCCGCGACGACGCGCTGTCGCGCGCCCGCTTCGACTTCCGCTGGCAGGACCAGTTCAACCTCGGCCTCGACCCCGAGACCGCGAAGAACTTCCACGACGAGACCCTGCCGAAGGAAGCCCACAAGGTCGCGCATTTCTGCTCGATGTGCGGCCCGAAGTTCTGCTCGATGAAAATCACCCAGGACGTCCGCGACTACGCCGCGACGCTCAACGACCCCTCGGGCGTTGGCGCATCGATGTCAGGCACCATCGAGGACGGCATGGCGACGATGAGCGCCAAGTTCAAGGAGATGGGCGAGAACCTGTATCTCGACGCGGACAAGGTGAAGCAGAGCAATCGGGTGTTGTGAGGGCATCGCCCTCACCGCTCGTCATGCCCTGGGCTTGACCCGGGCATCCATCAAGAACGAAGAGACCGGGCGATCGCCCGGTCTTTTTGCTTTGGAGGCGCGCACCCACGAGCTCACTGCCTATGCGCGGATCATACAGGCCCGATCACGACGGCAGCCGGCCCAAGACCGAAGCCTAGCGCTGCGGCAGAGACACCCGCTGTCCCGCCAAACCATTGATTTGGATCAACGGAAGATCCGCGATCTCGTCGCTTTCTATGATGCCCAACAGCGAGGGCCCGCGTCGGGGTGTCATCCCGCTCCCTCCAAATAGACGATGTAGCGACAATTCCACGTCAGGCGGCAGAGATTGCAGCGCAGCCCATTGCCTTCAACTGGAGAGTTTCATGAAGACCTTCAATGCGGTGCTATTCGTACTTCTCGTTACGCAATCGGCATCGACACAGGCTGGAAGTCTGGACGGAGCCTGGACGATGGACGCCTCTGCCTGCAATCAGATCTTCACCAAGGAGAACAACAAGCTCGCCTTCAAGCGGGATGCCGATCTCCACGCCGGCGGCTTGATCGTGCAGGGAAAGCAAATCACCGGCACATTTCAAAAATGCACGATCAAATCGTTGCACGATGACGGGCAGAATGTCCGGCTGATCGCAGCATGCTCGGACGGCATCGCGATTTCAGACGTCACATTCGACGTGAAACTCTCTGGCGAGAACACGATCACGCTCAGCTCGAAGGAACCGGTGTCGGTGGAGACGCCGTATGTTCGCTGCTCGATGTGAGGTCGGTGGCGACGGCTAAGGTAGGTCAGCCGAAGGCGTAACCCACCGATGCCGGTTCGACTTCCGCCGGGAGAACCGGTTCAACCTCGGCCTCGATCCGGACACCGCGAAGAACTTCCACGATGAGACCTGCCGTAGGAAGCCCACAAGGTCGCGCATTTCTGCTCGATGTGCGGCCCGAAATTCTGCTCGATGAAGATCACCCAGGACGTCCGCGACTACGCCGCGACGCTCAACGACCCGATCGGCGTTGGCGCATCGATGTCAGCCCGCCGAAGTCTCGGCGAAGGCGGGCATGGCGACGATGAGCGCCAATTTCGAGGAAATGGGCGAGAGCCTGTATCTCGACGCGGAGAAGGTGAAGGAGAGCAATCGGGTGTTGTGAGAAAATCCTCCGTTGTGGTGCCCGGTCTTGAACGGGCACCACAAAATCTAACTCGCAGACAACGGATCGAAGTTTCGTATCTCGATTTTGTTCTCCTTGAAGATATCGAGTATCTCCTTGGTCTTTGTTCTAAACCAATCTTCGTCGCTCCAAAGATGACGCTCAACGAAAAGACTACCCATGCCAGCAAGCAAGACCAATTCAAAGCGATGCACTTGGCCTTGACGGAAACCATAAGCAGAGGTGTTCGTAATGAGGCCTCCTCAGCAAATACGCATTTAGCGCTTTCTCTTTGTGATTCTGGAAGTCGAACTTACCTTCCAAAGGCTCATCATCGGAACAATCACAGGATATCGACTGCCCACCACATTTCGGGCATCTCTCGACGTCGCACCCCGCAACGTGGAACTGCCCCCTTATCACTCCGCAATCGCCGCAGCATTGTCGACCTGCACCCCAGTCCTCTGGCTCATCCCCGTAGGGTACGCGAGGGTACACTTGTCCGCCTATTTCAAAGGCGGTGACTTCCTGCGCGGCCCTAAGGTTATCGGGCCAGATAGCAATGTCTTCTTCACCGTCATTAGCGACATTTGCTTCTCGGTCGTCCATTGGCAAACCCGGCGAATTGAGTTACACGCAATGCTAGCGCATCAATCCTCGAACCTTAAAACAGTTGTAGGCTAGGTTCAACGATGGATGGCCGGTTCGCACGCCCTAGCGTGCATTGCATGAGGCCGAGGTCGCGCCGAGAATAGACGAAAATCTAAGCCGACGCGCCAACCGCCGCTTGCGCGTCCCCCTGCGCCCCGGCACCAAACGCGATCTCCTGATATCCCCCCGCCGCCACGCCGTTGATGATCCCCAAGAACTTCGGCGTCCCGCCGTTGTAGACGAAGTACCGCACGGTCCCTTCCTCGTGCCCCGCGACGTTGGAGTTGTAGCCGGTGAACCACGACTTGGCTTTGCGCATCAGCATGATCTCGTACATCTTGACGACGTGTGCGGTCCAGCGCTCCTGCGCCTCCAGCGTCGCGTCGGCGCGGGTCAGGCCACGGTCCCACATGTATTGCAGCAAATTGGTGCACCAGTTGACGCCATTCTCGATGCCGCGCGGGAAGTTCGTCGACGCGGAGGCGCTTTGCGGGCCGGTCGGCATCAACAGGTTCGGGAAGCCGTGCACGAGCATGCCGAGGAAGGTCGATGGCGCCTGCTTCCATTTGTCGGCGAGTTTTTCGCCGCCGATGCCAGTGATGTCGATCAGGTCGTAGGCGCCGGTGATGGCGTCGAAGCCGGTGGCGTAGACGATGATGTCGAACTCGTAGTCGCGCGCTGATGTGCGCAGGCCGGTTTCGGTGATCCGCACCAAGGGCGTCTCGGAGAGATCGACGAGATGGACGTTGTCGCGGTTATAAGCCTCGAAATACCGTGTCTCCAGCGGCAGGCGCTGCACGCCGAAGCCGTGATCCCTGGGGATCAGCTTTTCGGCAATCTTGGGATCGTTGACGCGGCCGCGGATGCGGCCGGCGATATATTCCGACAGTTCCGCATTGGCGGCTTCATCCATGAAGATCTCGCGGAAGTTCGCGAGCCAGATGCCGAAGCCGGGTTCGTCATAGAGCTTGTCCCAGAGCTTGAGCCGCTCCTCGCGGCTCACCTCGTAGAAGCCGCGCTTGTCGGGGCCATGCACGAAGCTGCCCGGTGTCAGCGCGCAGGCGGCGAAGATCTCGTCGTAGCGCGCGCGGATGTCGGCCATTTCAACGTCCGATATCGCGCTGTTGTTGAGCGGCGCGCTCCAGTTCGGCCGGCGCTGAAACACCGTGAGCTCGCCGACCTTGTCGGCAATCTCGCCGATAAGCTGGATGCCGGTGGCGCCGGTGCCGATCACGGCGACTTTCTTGCCGGCGAGATCGACCGGCTCATGCGGCCAGTAGTAGGTATGGAACGAGCGGCCCTTGAAGTCCTCGATCCCGGGCACGCGCGGCATGGTCGGCGCCGACAGCAGGCCGATCCCCAGCACGACGAAGCGGCAGGTCAGTTCGCGGCCGTCACTGATCCGGAGCTGCCAGAGGTCGCGCGCCTCGTCGAACTGCATGGCCTCGACCTTGCAATTGAACTGCATGTGGCGGCGCAGGTCGAACTTGTCGGCGACGTAGTTGAGGTAGCGCAGGTTCTCCGGCTGACCGGAGAAGCGTTCTTTCCAGTGCCACTCGTCGAGCAGCTCGCGCGAGAACGAGAAGCCGTAGGTGTAACTCTCCGAGTCGAAACGGCAGCCGGGATAGCGGTTCCAGTACCAGGTGCCGCCGAGATCGGGCGCGGCTTCCAGCACGGTGGCATCGATGCCGAGATCGGCGAGCCGCTTGATCTGGTAGATGCCGGCGACGCCGGCGCCGACCACGATCACCTCGTAATGGGTTTTCGCCTCTCCCGTCATGGATTGCTCCCGAAATTCTTCTTGATCTGTTGGGCCGGATTACAGACCGTTTTGCCGGATCAGGCAACCGGGCGCGTCGCGCGCGACTTGCGTTGAGACGCTGCAAGCGCCACATCGATCCCTGCATTGCAATGCGCGGAAATCCGGACGAGCGACATGGACGACAATCTCACCGGCGTCTGGGACGGCAGCTACGTTCAGCCGAGCGGCATGGTCACGTTCCTGGCGACGCTGATCGACGCCGGCGGTGCACTCGGCGGCAGCGTGACCGAACCTTGCGTCGCACCGGGCTGCCCGATCAGCACCCACAATGCTTCGCTTTCCGGTCACCGATCAGGCAGCGCCGTCACGTTCGTCAAGCGCTACGAGCCGGCTGGTTACGGCTACGACATCGTGCACTATGAAGGCGCGGTCAACGCCGACGCGACCGAGATCGACGGCCGCTGGAGCATCCGCGGCACGGCGTTTTCGGGACGGTTCCTGATGGTGCGCGCGACCGGGCCGGCGCAGGCGGTGACGACCGAAGACGAGATCAAGGAGCCGGTGCGTTAGCGCTGACGAGATCAGCGGAACCGAGCCGCGACCTCGCGCCGCGCACGGCAGGCAATCGCATATGCCTACGGCCACGTCCCGCAGTTCAGGAGGCGGGGCCGGGCGACTTCTGAATAATAGAATAATGCCACTGAGTTGCCCGACATGTCAAGTTGCCGTGTCGAACGCCGGCACGCCGGCTGCTTTGCATGGGGTTGTTTTCGATGTTTTGGTAATGCGCCCCCGCGGACGCAGGCCACATGCGGTTGGAGCCCCCTCACCCCCGCCTCTGCCCGCAGGAACGGGAGAGAGAGATTTACCGACAGCCCTCAGCCCAGCGCCGACAGCTCACGCGCGAGGTTGTCACGGGCGCGGCGGTCATAGGTCGCGGCAAAACCGGGATCGGGGAAGATCACCGGACGCTCGGCGAAGTGCCGAAGCACCCTGGAACGACCGGCGCGATAGTCGGCATCGCCGACATGGATGAACTCCTGCCGGATCGCAGCCGCATAGGCATCGTAGCGCGCGGGCTCGGCGCCGAGAATGCTGAGGTCGATCGAGATCAGGATCGCGCCGAGGCGGTCGCCGGACTGCACGTCGTGGGTCTTCGTCAAACGGATCAGGCGGCCGACCTCGCGGCTGATGTCGGCGCGAACGTGCCGTTCGGCGAGCTGCGCGCTCAACTCCTCATTGTCGGGCCGGGTCGGATCGTAGACGACATCGTGCCACCAGATCGCTTCCGCCAGGATCTCACGCTCGGCCGCGGAAATGCCCTCCACGCGCGCGAGCGCCGCAAGACAGTCCTCGATATGGGCGAGGTTGTGATAGTGGCGGCCCGCCGCCGTGTAGGCGGCGGCCAATTCGTCGCGGTTCATCGCCGAATGATAGAACGACAGTGGCGGAAATGGTAGGCAGGAGCCCGGATGAGCGACTTGCGCGACACCAACCTCCACCGCCTTCCCGACCAGCTCCGCGCCGATCTGCGCCTGGTGTTCGTCGGCACCGCGGCCAGCACGCGGTCAGCTGCGCTCGGGCACTACTATGCACATCCCGGCAACCGGTTCTGGCGCGCGCTGCATGAGGCCGGCATCACGCCGCGGCGTTATCGGCCGGATGAGTTCGCAGCGCTGCTATCGCTCGGCATCGGCTTCACCGATCTCTCCAAGACCGGCGCCGGGATGGATCATGAGATTGCGCGACAGTCGTTCGACGTTGTGGGCTTCAGAGCGAAGATCGAGACCTACCGCCCGAGGACCATCGCGTTCACCAGCAGGAAGGCGGCGAGCCTGTTTTACAACAGGCCGACCACCGCGCTTGCGCTGGGGCGTCAGCCATCAACGAGTGGTTTCCCTGACGTGTTCGTCCTGCCCTCGCCGTCAGGCGCCGCGTCCGGGCATTGGAGTTTGCAGCCGTGGCGCGAGCTCGCCGAGTGGATCGCATCGTAGGATGGGTAGCGCGCAGCGAAACCCATCAACTTCCTGACCGCGAAAGAGATGGGTTTCGCTGCGCTCTACCATCCTACAAGGCCACGAATCGAACCCCGCCTACTCCTTCAACGTGATCGCGAGCCCGCTGAGGTCGACATTGGCCATCAGGCCGACCTGCTTGCCGCTCAGTTCGAGCACGGCGCCGTTCTGGTTGGTCAGCAAGATGCCGCGCACGCCGGCGCCGAGCGCAACGCCCATGCCGGCCGCGGCGTAGACGCCGGCGATGTCCTGCGCGCGACGGATATTGCGCACCCGGCCCTGCAACGTGGTCTGGGAGCCGCCGAACACGAGGCCGTAATCCAGCCCGCCGGCGGTGAGCCCGTAGGTCTGGCCCTTGAAGGTCAACACGCCCTTGCCGGCGGAGCCGCCGAAGATCCAGCCGCCCTTGAAGATGACGAGCGTCACGGCGCCCTCGTCGGCCAGCGCGGCGGACGATCCGGAGAGCAGCGCCAGCGCGAACAGCACGGCGCGGGCGGCGGATGACAGTCTCATGGGGGTTCTCCGGACGAAGTGAAGTCGAGATGCGAATCGCGGCAATCCAGCCGACGGGCAGGCACCCTTGAAACGCCTGCGAAACATGCGGGATTGTGCTTGTTCCTGATCTTGCGGAGTCTATCATCGGCCGCGCAGCCGCGCGACGTTGGCGCATGCGCGCGCGCCGCTTTGCCGGATCGCTGAGGAGTTTGCGCAACAGGGATCTGCACAGATGCACGATTTCACCCCATTTTCCGGCTTCGCCGGCGGTGCGCTGATCGGCCTCGCCGCGGCGACGCTGATGCTGCTGACCGGGCGAATCGCGGGGATCACCGGCATCGTCGGCGGCCTGCTCCAGCCCGATACCGCCAACCGAGGCTGGCGCGTCGCGTTCATCGCGGGGCTGATCGCAGCGCCGCTGATTGCAGCGCTGTTCGGCGCGCCGCTGCCGCGGCCGGCGATGAACGGCAGCCTCGTCGTGATCGCGATCGCGGGCGTGCTGGTCGGGTTCGGCACCTGCATGGGCAACGGCTGCACCTCGGGCCACGGCGTCTGCGGCTTCGCGCGGCTGTCCGGCCGCTCGATCGTCGCCACGTTCATCTTCATGACGGCGGCGATCGCAACTGTTGCAATCGTCAGACATGGATTCGGAGGCTAACGATGCAAGTTCTCGCAAGCTTCATCTGCGGCCTGATCTTCGGCGCGGGCCTTCTGATCTCCGGCATGACTGACCCGCAGAAGGTGCTCGGCTTCCTCGACCTGTTCGGCGCCTGGGATGCGACGCTCGCCTTCGTGATGGCGGGCGCGGTCGCTGTCGCAGCATCCGGTTTTGCGATCGCGCGGCGGCGTGCGGCGCCGGCCTTCTCCGCGCACTTCCTCTGGCCCGACCGCAACGACATCGATGCGCCGCTGGTTGCCGGCGCCGTCCTGTTCGGCATCGGCTGGGGCCTCGCCGGCATCTGCCCCGGCCCCGCGCTGGTCAATCTCGCCGGCCTCTCGCTGCCGATCGTCGTGTTCGTCGTCGCGATGCTGGCGGGCATGATCGGCCAGAATCTGTTCGGCGACAATCTCTGGCGCCGCCGCACGCCGGCGTCGCACGCCATCGAGACTACTCCCCTTCCATCTCGTGCAGACGGGTGATGTCATGACAACGATCAAGCACTTCCCACCTCCGCCCGGCGTCACGGCGCCGCCACTCTCGTTCGGCGCCCGCGTCGGCGACCTCTTGTTCATATCAGGCATTCCCGGCTTCGACGCCAATCGGGAATTACCCGATGGCTTCGAGGCGCAGTTCGCCAATGTCGTGACCAATTTCAAACGCGTCCTGAATGAGGCGGGCGCGACGATGCGCGATCTCGTCAAGGTCAACGTGCTGCTGACCCGCGCCTCTGACGTCGCCACGATGAACGTGCTCTACGCCGGCGCGTTCGGCCCCGCCCCCTACCCCGCACGCACCACCTGCGTCGTGGTGGCGCTGCCCAATCCGAAGATGCTGATCGAGATCGAAGGCGTGGCGTCGGTGAAGGCATAGCCGTCCATCCACCGCCGTCGTCCTGGCGAAAGCCAGGACCCATTACCCCAAATGTCGATTGTTGCGCGACGCTGGGGCCGCGATCCCGTTTGCAATCAAATGCGGTGGTTATGGGTCCTGGCTTTCGCCAGGACGACGACGTGGAGATGCCTGCGCCTGTATGCGTGCACTCACCTCGCGGCTTCAGCCGCCCTCAAAACAACGACCCCTGCCCGTCGTCCTCCCGCGGCGCCGTCTTGCGCGGCGCGGCCTTCTTCGCGGCCGGCGCATCCTCCGCGGCGATCTCTTCCGCGGTCATCGGCAGCAGCAATTGCGCATCGTCGTTGGCGACCGCGTTGACGCGCATCGTCACCTGGTGCCAGGCGAACTCGCCGACATCAGGCCCCTTCAGCAGCGGCATCACGTCGTCGACATCGTTGGGCAGGCAGTCGAGCCAGCGCGCGAATTGCTCGGGCCGGATCGTGACGGGCACGCGGTGATGCAGTTGCGCAAGATCGGGGCTCGCCGGCGCGGTGACGATCGCCACCGTGTCCTGCTCCTCGCCGTTCGGCCCCATCCAGGTCTCGGCGAGCGCGGCGAAGGCGACCGGGTGGCCATCGCGACGATGGATGAAGAACGGCCGCTTGCGGCCGCCGGCATCCTGCCATTCGTAATAGCCGTCGGCCGGGATCAGCGCGCGGCGCCGCTTGATCGCGTTCTTGAAGGCGGGCTTCTCCCGCACCGTCTCGGAGCGCGCGTTGATCAAGAGCGAGAATGTGCGGGGGTCCTTGACCCAGGACGGGATCAGGCCCCAGCGCATCAATTGGAAATGCCGGCCGCCGTTCTGCAGCAGCACCACCGGGATCGGCTGGGTCGGCGCAACATTATACCGCGGCGGAAAATTCGGCTGCTCGATGTAGCCGAACATTTCGCGCAAAGCCGCCGGCGGCGAGGTAATGACAAAGCGTCCGCACATATCCCGTCCAGAGTGGTATCTGTTTATTCAGCCTTAACTTGGACCGTTAAAGACTGCGACCAATGACCTCAACGGCCGCCATAGCGGGCTCTTCCCCGCGACCGACGTACCCCGACGAGGCGCGGGCGGCTTTGTTGCGCGCCGCCAACATCAATCCCCGCACCGGGCTTGCGACCGACTACCTCAATCACTTCAACGAAGCCATCATGTTGCTGGAGATGGTGCCGGACCTGCCGGAATGCGCCGACGATTTCCTGGAATGGCAGCCGCTGTCCTACGCCGAGCATTTCACCGCGTCCAATTTCAAGGCGCGTGACCTGGCGATCGAGTCCTACGAGACCGCGGATACCGGGATCCGGGCCGAATTCGACCAGCTCACCGACAGCATGACCAGGATCCTGACCGAGGTCGGGGCGGCGATGCGGCAATTGCAGCAGGACAAGAGCCGGGTCGCGCTCGCCGAACAGGCCATCGTCTGGGTCAAGCCGCTGGTGATGCAGACCGCCGGCATCATCAACGGCGCCGCAGAGGCCGATGTCGAGAGCATCATGGCGGGCGCCTGAGATATCGGGCAGGATGATGGTGTTGAAACTGGTGCCCTGACTGCCTTGACCTCTCCCGAACCTCCGATCCGCCCGCAGCTTGCCGTATCCGGCGTGATTTTCCGCGACGGCCGGGTGCTGCTGGTCCGCCGCGCCCGCTCGCCCGGCAAGGGCTTCTATTCGCTGCCCGGCGGCCGGGTCGAGTTCGGCGAGACCCTGCACACCGCCCTGCACCGGGAGATCGACGAGGAGACCGGCCTGAGGGTCGATATCCTGGGTCTCGCGGGCTGGCGCGAGGTGCTGCCGACCGGCCCCGGCACCGGGCACTACATGATCATGACCTTCGCGGCGCGCTGGACCTCCCGCGAGCCGGTGCTGAACGACGAGCACGACGATTTCAGATGGCTGACGCCGGAGGCGATCGGCGACCTCAAGGTCACCGGCGGCCTGCACGAGGTCATCACGGCTGCTCAGCGGCTGGTTTGAGGCCTGTTTTGGAGGCTTTGGAGAGCTCTGCCGCCTTGCCTCGGGCGCATTGAGGGGGCATACCACGGCCATTCCGGAACCCCTGATGATCAGAACCTTTCTCGCCGTTGTGATCCTGATGTCGGCATGCCTCGCGACGCCCGCCCGGGCGCAGGACGCGGCTGCGCCGTTCGACGGCGACCTGCAGCGGCTGGCCGAGATCCTGGGCGCCCTGCACTACCTGCGCGGCATCTGCGGCTCCAACGAGGGCGCCAAATGGCGCAACGAGATGCAGGCGCTGATCGACGCCGAGACCCCCTCCGGCGACCGCCGCGCCCGCATGGTCGCGGGCTTCAACCGCGGCTACAACGGCTTCCAGCAGACCTACCGGACCTGCACGCCGGCAGCTTCCGTCGCGATCCGCCGCTACATCGAGGAAGGCTCGAAAATCTCGCGCGACCTGACGGCCCGCTATGCCAACTGAACGCGCGATCTTCTTCGACCTCGACGGCACCCTGACCGACCCGAAGCCCGGCATCACCGGTTCGATCCAGTATGCGCTGGCAAAGCTCGGCCGCCCGGTTCCCTCGCAGGATGACCTGACCTGGTGCATCGGGCCGCCGCTGCGGGCGAGCTTTGCCATGCTGCTGGGCGGCGAGGAGCTCGCCGACCGCGCCGTCGAGCTCTACCGCGAGCGATTCGGCGATGTCGGGCTGTTCGAGAACAGCGTCTATCCCGATATCGCGGAGGTGCTGGCCGAGCTGCGCGGGCGGCCCGGCCGGATGTTCGTGGCGACCTCGAAGCCGCATGTGTTCGCGAGCCGGATCGTCGAGCATTTCGGCCTCACCGGCTATTTCGACCACGTGTTCGGCTCCGAGCTCGACGGAACCCGGGTCAACAAGGTCGACCTGCTGGCCTACGCGCTGGTCGAGACTGGAGCCGATCCGGCCAAGGCCGTGATGATCGGCGACCGCAGCCACGACGTGATCGGGGCCAGTCGTAACGGAATCCGCGCGGTCGGGGTCACTTATGGCTACGGCACGGCTGAGGAGCTGAGCGAGGCCGGCGCCAGCCACCTCTGCGCCTCGCCCCGCGCGGTGCTGGACCATATCCACAGCTCATTTGGCTGATCGCGGCGGGGATATCAGGAATTCCGCTTTAAATGCCGTGGCGGCCGTTAACCTTTTCGAAAGATGTGGGCTAGGCGGTACCCGCATGCGTGATACATCTCGCGGGTCGCAGTGGTTCGCTCCTCGGACCGCGCGCATTCATTTTGCAGAGTTTCATGCGCCATCCAGCGTCCTTCCCCCATCACCAAGACGACCCGCGTCCCGATCAAGAACAGAAGCAGGCCGCGCTCAGCTATTTGAACGAGGCCTGGGCGGAAGCGCGTCATGACGGCGTCGACGGCGACTGCCTCGCGCAGGCGAGCCTGTTTGCGGCGCTCGCCGAGCTCGTCAACACCTATGGCGAGGATGCGGTGGCGAAATTCGCCGAGGGCCTCGCCGCGCGCGTGCGCAACGGCGAGTTCTCGCTGGCTCTCGCCCGGCAGTAATCGACGACAGCGCTACGCCTTCAGCGTCTCGAGGAACCGGACCGGTTCCCCCAGCGACGGCGTCGTCACCTCGCCCTGCCACATCACCCGCCTGCCGCGCACGAAGGTGCCGACCGGCCAGCCTTGCACCCGCACGCCGTCATAGGGTGTCCAGCCGGCGCGCGAGGCGATCCATTTGTTGGTGATGGTCTCGCTGCGCTTCAGATCGACCACGGTGAAGTCGGCGTCGTAACCCGCCGCGATGCGGCCCTTGCAGGCGATGTTGAACAGCCGCGCCGGACCGGCGCTGGTGAGATCGACGAACCGCTGTAGCGACAGCCGCCCGGCGTTGACGTGATCGAGCATCAGCGGCACCAGCGTCTGCACGCCGGTCATGCCCGACGGCGAAGCCGGATAGGTCTTCTGCTTCTCCTCCAGCGTATGCGGCGCGTGGTCCGAGCCGAGCACGTCGACGATGCCCTGCTCGATGCCGTACCAGATGCCGGCGCGGTGATCGGCCGAGCGCACCGGCGGGTTCATCTGCGCCAGCGTGCCGAGCTGCTCATAGCATTCCGGTGCGGCCATCGTCAGGTGATGCGGCGTCGCCTCGCAGGAGGCGACATCCTTGTGGTCGCGCAGATAGAGGATCTCTTCCTTGGTCGAGATGTGCAGCACATGGATGCGCTTGCCGGTCTCGCGCGCGAGATTGACCAGGCGCTCGGTCGCCATCAGGGCGGCGGTCTCGTCGCGCCACACCGGATGCGAGCGCGGATCGTCCTCGATGCGCAGCGGCTTGCGCTCATTGAGGCGGTACTCGTCCTCGGCGTGAAACGCGGCGCGTCGCTTGATCACCTGGAAGATCCGCCGCAGGCTCTCGTCGTCCTCGACCAGCAGCGCGCCGGTAGAGGAGCCGATGAACACCTTGACGCCGGCGCAGCCCGGCGCGCGCTCGAGCTCAGGCAGGTCCTGCACGTTCTCGCGCGTGCCGCCGATGAAGAACGCGAAATCGCAATGCATGCGATGGTGGCCGCGCTTGATCTTGTCGGTGAATGCTTCCTCGGTGACCGTCAGCGGGTTGGTGTTCGGCATCTCGAACACAGCGGTGACCCCGCCCATCACGGCGCTGCGCGAGCCGGTCTCGAGATCTTCCTTCTGCGTCAACCCGGGCTCGCGGAAATGCACCTGGGTGTCCATCACGCCGGGCAGGATGTGCAGGCCCTTGCAGTCGACCACCTCGCCGGCCGAGGCCTGGCTGAGCGAGCCGATCGCGGCGATGCGGCCGCCCGCGATGCCAATATCGCGCACGCCCTCGCCGTCCTGATTGACCACGGTGCCGGATTTTAGAATGGTGTCAAAACGCTGATTCATCGGTCCTCGGCGCCCGCTTTCCACAGTCTTGCGGGCCTTGTTCGGCGTACTCTAGCGCCTTAGCTTGGCAGGGGATATCCGCGAGCACCGCGTTTCCCAAGGAACTTGGAAAAAGAGCCAATTTTGCGCATGAAAGCAGCGTTTCTTCCAGATCGGGGCGTGATCAAGGTCTCTGGCGAGGACGCCCGCAACTTCCTCAACGGCCTCATCACGACCGATGTCGAGCAGCTGGCCCCGGGACAGGCCCGGTTTGGTGCGCTGCTGACGCCCCAGGGCAAGATCATCGTCGACTTCCTGATCACCGAGATACCCACAGGGCACGGCGGCGGCTTCCTGATCGACGCGCCGCGCGCGCTCGCCAAGGGGCTCGCCGACAAGCTCGGCTTCTATAAGCTGCGCGCCAAGGTCGTGGTGGAAAACCTCTCCGACAGCCTCGGCGTGCTGGCGGCCTGGGATGGCGAGCCGGCGGCGATCCCCGATCTCGCTTTCGCCGATCCGCGCAACGCAGCGCTCGGCTGGCGCATCCTGATCCCGGAAGACCTCAAGCAGAAGCTCGCCGATCTGATCGGCGCCGATCTCGTCGACGCCAGCGCCTACGAGGCGCATCGGATCGCGACCGGCGTGCCGCGCGGTGGGCTCGACTTCATGTATGGCGACGCCTTCCCGCACGAGACCAACATGGACCGCCTCAACGGCGTCGATTTCGACAAGGGCTGCTATGTCGGCCAGGAGGTGGTGTCGCGCATGCAGCACCGCGGCACCGCGCGCACCCGCACGGTGAAGATCATTCTCGATGGTCCTTCGCCCGAAGCCGGCGCAACCATCCTCGCCGGCGACAAACAGGTCGGCACCATCGGCTCGACAGCCGGCGAGAGAGGCCTCGCGCTGGTGCGTGTCGATCGCGTCGCCGACGCGCTCGACGCCGGCCTGCCGCTGACCGCGGGCGGGCTGTCGCTGCATCTCGCCGAGCCGGACGCGGTACGCATCACTCCCAAGCAGACCGTCGCATGAGCCGTACCGCGCAACTGCATCCCGACGGCAAGACGCGCTGCCCGTGGCCGGGCGAGGATGCGTTCTACGTCGCCTATCACGACAATGAATGGGGCGTGCCGGAATATGACGACCGCGCGCTCTATGAAAAGCTGATCCTCGACGGATTTCAGGCCGGCCTGTCCTGGATCACGATCCTGCGTAAGCGCGACAATTTCCGCAAAGCCTTCGACGATTTCCAGCCCGAGAAGATCGCGCGTTACACCGACAAGAAGGTGCATGCGCTGATGAACGACGCCGGCATCGTCCGCAACCGTGCCAAGATCGAAGGCGCCGTGGCGAGCGCAAAGGGCTACCTGGAGATCATGGAGAAGGGCCCCGGCTTCTCGAAGCTGCTGTGGGACTTCGTCGACGGCAAACCGAAGGTCAACCAGTTCAAGACCACCGCGAGCGTGCCCGCCTCGACCCCGGTCTCGATCAAGGTCTCCAAGGAACTCGGCGCGCGCGGTTTCAAATTCGTCGGCCCCACCATCGTCTACGCCTTCATGCAGGCGACCGGCATGGTCAACGATCACCTCGTCACCTGCTTCTGCCACGAGACCTGCAGCGGCAAGCTCCGCACCCCGCGGCTCAAGAAGAAATGACGGCGCGCAAATCGACCGAAACAACCCGCGCCTGGCAGCGGATGTTGTCGGGACGCCGGCTGGACCTGCTCGACCCGTCGCCGCTCGATATCGAGATCGTCGACATCGCGCACGGACTGGCGCGGGTTGCGCGCTGGAATGGCCAGACCTCGGGCGCGCACATCTTCTCGGTCGCCCAGCACACGCTGCTGGTCGAGGCCGTGATGCGTCAGCAGACGCCGCGCGTCGACATCAGCCATCGTCTCGCGGCGCTGCTGCACGACGCACCAGAATACGTCATCGGCGACATGATCTCGCCGTTCAAGGCGGTGCTCGCAGGCGAATACAAGGCGGTGGAGAGACGGCTGCTGTCGGCGATCCATATCCGCTTCGGCCTGCCTGCCGTGCTGGCGGACGAGATCACCCAGCAGATCAAGGCCGCCGATCGCGGCGCCGCCTATCTCGAGGCGACGCATCTGGCGGGATTCTCGCAGGCCGAAGCCAAGCGGCTGTTCGGCCGCGATCCGGAATTGCCCGAAGCGACCGAGCGCGACTATCTGACGCCATGGACCGCGGCGCGGGCCGAAAAGCAGTTCCTAGAGCGCTTCGGGACATTGCACGCGTCATAGGCGCGGCATCGCGAGCCGCGCCTCCGGTTGCGCCGCAAAATGCAGATGGACATGGCGCCTTTGCCCACCGGGGAGCAGCCGTTATAATCGGGCACACCTGACGCCCCAAGGATCATCATGCTTCACGTCTGCTCGCTCGCTGCGCTCTCCGACACGGTTCGTGCCACCGGCGCCAGCCATGTGCTGACCGTGATGGCCAATGTCGATCAGGTGCAGCGGCCGCCCTCCGTACTTCCGGCCAATCATCTGAAAGTGTCGATGGACGACATCGTCGAGCAGATGGACGGGTTCGTTGCACCCAACGAGACGCATATCGAGCGGGTGCTGAACTTCGTGCGCGGCTGGGATCGGCGCGCTCCGATGGTGGTGCATTGCTATGCCGGCATCAGCCGCTCGACCGCGAGCGCATTTGCTACGGTCTGCGCGCTCAATCCGCACCGCGACGAAATGTCCATCGCCCGGCTGATCCGCGAGGCTTCGCCGATCGCGGCGCCCAACCGCCTGATCGTCAGCCTCGCCGACAAGGCCCTGGGGCGCGAGGGCCGGATGCTGCGCGCGCTCGATGCGATGGGCCCGGGCAGCATGAGCGTCGAAGGCCGGCCCTTCCACATCGACCTGGAATAGCGCGACCTGCGCGTCCGGACCGCTTGAACTTCCCGTCCGCTCAACTGCACTACTAGGTTGCGACGGGCGGCCGGCTGGCCGATGGTCCGGCGCGTCCCGCCGGAGGCCCAATGTTCGATTCGCCGTTTGATTTCCTGACCCTCGTCATCGCCATCGTTGCGATCATTTTCTCGCGCAAGGCGCTGGGCCAGATCTCGGTGCTGCAGCGCCGGCTGGATGCGATCGAGGCAGCGGGCGTCACTGCCGCGCGAACCGCTGTGCCGCCGCCGCTGGCGCCGCTCGAGGCGTTCGAACAGACCCTTCCGGCGGCACCTCCGATCGCGCCGCCGCCCCTCCCCGAGGCGATCGCGCGCGCGCCCGAGGCGCAGGCAGAGCCAGCCGCGGACGCGGCGGGCGCCGCGCCGCCGCCGCTGCCCGAGCCGCCCGCGCCGCCGCAGCCGGCGCCGGGTTTCGAGGAGACGCTCGGCACCCGCTGGGTGGTGTGGATCGGCGGCCTGACGCTCGCGCTCGGCGGCTTCTTCATGGTGCGCTATTCGATCGAGGCCGGGCTGCTCGGCCCCGGCGTGCGCACGATGCTCGGCGGATTGTTTGCGCTGGCGCTGCTCGGTGCCGGCGAGTGGACGCGGCGCAAGGAGAGCATCTCCAACATCGCAGCGCTGCCGATCGCCAACATTCCGGCGATCCTCACCGCGGCCGGTACCGCCGTGGCCTTTGCCACCGTCTACGCCGCCTATGCGCTGTACGACTTCCTTGCGCCGGCAACCGCGTTCATCCTGCTCGGCATGGTCGCACTCGGCACGCTGGCGGCCGCGCTGTTGCACGGGCCGGCGCTGGCCGGGCTCGGTATCGTCGGCGCCTTCGTCACGCCGCTCCTGGTCTCATCCGACAAGCCCGACTTCTGGTCGCTCTATGTCTATGTCGCGATCGTCACGGCGGCGGCGTTCGGCCTTGCGCGGATCCGGCTGTGGCGCTGGCTCGCGGTCACGACGATCGCCTTCGCACTGCTGTGGACCTTCCCCTGCCTGCAATGCGGCCCCGAGATGATCGCGCCGCACGTCTTCCACGTCATCGCGGGCTTCGTGCTGGCGGCGCTGCTCGTGGTCTGCGGCTTCATGTTCGGCCCCGACGGCGATGGCGAGGAGATCGAGCCGATCTCGTCCGGCTCGCTCGCCGCCTATCTGCTCGGCGCGATGCTGATCGTGCTCAACAGCGCCCACGCCGACACCGCGATGATCGGCTTCGGGTTGCTGACGGCGGGCAGCCTTTTCGTCGCCTGGCGCGCGCCTGCGGCTGCCGGTGCGATCGCTGCCGCCTCGGCCTTCGTCTTCATCGTGTTCGGTGAATGGGCCGTGCGCCGCAACGTCGACATGCTGGTGCTGCCGGGCGGTGCGATCCCGGGCATCGGCCCGTCCGCGACCGACGGCTCGGTCTCGCTGCATCTCGTCACGGCTGCGCTGTTCGCAGCCGCCTTCGGCATCGCGGGCTTCCTCGCGCAATTCCGTTTTGCCACCACGAAGATCACGGTGACCTGGGCCGCGGCGGCGGTGTTCACGCCGGTCGCGCTGCTGGTCGCGCTCTATGCGCGGATTGCGCATCTCGATCGCTCGATCCCGTTCGCTGTTCTGGCCGTGCTGCTGGCCGCAGCCTACGCCGCTGCGACCGAAGCGCTGACCCGGCGCGGCGAGCGGCCGGAGCTGTCGCCCTCGATCGCATTGTCGGCCACCGGCGCCCTCGCCTCGCTGGCGCTGGCACTGACGTTTGCGCTCGACAAGGGCTGGCTCACCATTGCGCTGGCCCTGGTGTCGATGGGCACGGCGTGGCTGTCGGTGCAGCGGCCGATCCCTTTCCTGCGCTGGCTTGCCGCGATCCTCGCCGGCATCGTGGTGCTGCGCATCGGCTATGAGCCGCGCATCGCTGGCGACGCCGTCGGCACCACGCCGATCTTCAACTGGCTGCTGTGGGGCTATGGCGTTCCGGCGCTGTCATTCTGGGCCGGCAGTCATTTCCTGCGCCGCACCGGCGACGACGTCCCGCTGCGCATCGTTGAATCTGCTGCGATCCTGTTCACGGTGCTGCTCGCCTTCATGGAGATCCGCCACGCGGTCAATGGCGGCGACGTCTATTACGCCAGCGCCGGACTGACTGAGGTCGCCTTGCAGGTCGGCGTGACGCTCGCGATGTCGATCGGACTGGAGCGGCTGCGGCTGCGCAGCGGCAGCATCGTGCACAATGCCGCCGCGGTGCTGCTCACGGTCTTCGCCGGGCTTGCCAGCCTGTTCGGGCTGCTGGGGCTGGAGAACCCGATGCTGTGGTGGCAGGACGTCGGCGGCAGCTTTATCAACCTGCTGCTGCTCGGCTATGCCCTGCCGGCCGTGCTGGCGCTGCTGCTGTCCTATGCAGTGGCGGGGCATCGTCCCGCTGCATGCGCCAACACGATCGCGGCCGGTGCGCTGGTGCTCGCGCTCGCCTATGTCACGTTCGAGATCCGCAGGCTGTATCACGGGCCGGTATTGTCGCGCGGCGAGACCACGGGCGCGGAGCAGTACACCTATTCGATCGCCTGGCTGATGTTCGGCGTCGCGCTGCTCGGTGTCGGCATCGTGGTCAACTCGGAGCGCGCGCGGCTCGCCTCCGCCGCGGTGATCGGGCTGACGATCCTGAAGGCGTTCCTGGTCGACATGTCGACACTGTCAGGGGTCTACCGGGCGCTGTCCTTCATGTGCCTCGGCATCGTGCTGGTCGCGATCGGCTGGCTGTATCAGCGGATCCTGTTCCGCAGGCGGGCCGCTCCGCCGGTCGCGCAGACCGAGGCTTGAAGCTTGTTGTGTTGAACGGCGAGAGCCTCAGTCCACGGATTCAGCGACCAGGCGAATCCGGAAGACCGGCTTTCTGCCCTCGTCGAGCAGCTCCATGTGCCACTCGCTGTTCTGCTTCATGTTGCGCGAAATGCTGCCGAGGAAATTGCCGCAGACCTTGGTCATCTCGGCCCAGGCCACGTCACGACTCTCGAACTCGGTCGCGTGATCGGACCCACCGGCGAAATCGCCGTCACTGATCCTGAAAAAATACTGCGCCATATGACTACTCAAATCGGTGTCCCCACCATTCCGCCTCGCGGCGATGAACGCTAGGTATTGAGTAGCTATCAAGGCGTGGCGACCGCCATCCGTATGACTACGGCTCGGAGCGTATTCCCGCTAGCGCGCAGATCAGAGGTCGGCGCGTTTTCGAGCGAAGCGGATAGCGGTTGGCGTGAAGAAAATGCGTCAAAACAAGAATCTAGAGCCTCGGAAGGGATAGGCTCTAGTCGGTGGAGCGGCGCAATTCCGGCGCGCTCTCGGCCTTGGCGGGTTCGGCCTTGACCGGCTCGAGCTTGGCGCTTCCGACTTGCGGCGTCTCAACGCGCGACACTTCGGTTGGCGTGGCATCGGCGGATCGGGTGCGCGGGTGCAGCGTGCGCGGACGCGCCGCCGCACGCGCCATCAGCATCTGCTGGCCGCCCTGGTGATGGAAATCGCAATAGGCGAAGCCCATGCCGGAGACCGAGCCGCGGAACGAGCGGTCGTCCTGCTTGTCGAGATTGAAGCACGGTTCGAACGGAATGCCCTTCAGGGAGGCGCAAACGCTCTGGCCGCGGATTTGCAGCGTATTGCCGGGCAGCCGCACGTGGCGGATCGGGCCGGAGCCGGAGAACTGGATCGAGCCTGTCGCGCCGAGATCGTCGAGGATACGGCCGGCGCCGCGGGTGCCATCGAAACAGGTGAACGCGAACACCTTGCCGGCGACGAATCTGCGGGCCTCATCGGCATTCATGCTGCCTGCGAATGCCGGCACGACCATCGCTCCGGCCGTGACGGCCCCCAACACCAAACGCGCAAGCATGAGCTACTCCACTTACGAGCGCGGGCACCCGCTCCTTGTTGAGCATGACCCCCGCTACCGACGCTTCTCGGCGTCTGCGCGAGGATACCCGGCCCCCCGGGATCATGCTGCAAGCCTCTTTACCCGCTGCTTACCATACCAACAGTGGCAACATTGGAGCAGCTTCGTTGGTAAAGTCTGAACGTCCTCAGACTATTTTTACCACGATCCGTCCGCGGACCTGGCCGCCGAGGATTTTCGCACCGTAACCCATGACCTCGTCCAAGGCGATTTCATGAGTGATATCAGCAAGTTTCGCCTTGTCCAGATCGCGGGCCAAGCGCTGCCAGGCGGTCCTCCGGAGCTCGATCGGGCACATCACGGAATCGATGCCGAGAAGGCACACACCCCGCAAAATGAAGGGCGCGACCGACGACGGCAGGTCCATTCCGGCCGCCAGGCCGCACGCCGCGATGGCGCCGCCGTATTTAGTCATCGAAAGCAGGTTGGCGAGCGTGGTCGATCCGACGCTGTCGACGCCGCCTGCCCAGCGCTCCTTCGCGAGCGGCTTCGGGGCACCTGACAGTTCGACGCGGTCGATCACCTCGGCGGCGCCGAGCCCCTTGAGATAGTCGGCCTCCGACATCCGCCCCGTCGAGGCGATGACGTGGTAGCCGAGCTTGGACAGCACGGCGATCGCGACCGAGCCGACGCCGCCGGCCGCACCCGTCACCACGATCGGACCGCTCTTCGGGGTCAGGCCGTGCTTCTCCAGCGCCAGCACCGACAGCATCGCGGTATAGCCGGCCGTGCCGACCGCCATCGCATCGCGCGCCGAGATGCCGTCAGGCAGCCGGACCAGCCAGTCGCCCTTGACGCGGGCCTTCTCGGCATAGGCGCCGAGATGGGTCTCGCCCATGCCCCAGCCGTTGCAGACGACCTTGTCGCCCGCCTTCCAGTCGGGATGGCTGGATTGCTCGACCGTGCCGGCGAAATCGATGCCGGCGATCATCGGAAAGCGGCGCACCACCGGCGCCTTGCCGGTCAGCGCGAGGCCGTCCTTGTAGTTCAGCGTCGACCATTCGACGCGGACGGTGACGTCGCCGTCCATCAATTCCGCGTCGTCGAATTGGGTCAGTGCGGCGGTGGTACCCTTGTCCGCCTTGTCGATCCTGATTGCCTTGAACGTTGCCACGATGAGCACTCCCCGTAATTCTGGTCTCGGGGGAGTGTTTAACCCATCAGGCGGGCTGCGCAACCGGGCGGGCGACAGGCGCCTCGACGATCGGCAGGTTGATCAGCGCCGACAGCACGCCGAACAGCACCGACAGCCACCAGATCGGGGTGTAGGAACCGTATTGCTCGAACACGACGCCGCCGAGCCAGACCCCGAGGAAGCCGCCGACCTGATGGCTGACGAAGGCGAAGCCGTAGAGGGTGGAGAACCAGCGCGTGCCGAACATCAGCGCGACCAGCGCCGAGGTCGGCGGCACGCTCGACAGCCACAGCAGCCCTGAGACCGCGCCGAATGCAATCGCCGAGAATGGCGTGACCGGGAACGAGATGAAGGCAACCGTCGCCAGCGCGCGCGAGAAGTAGATCACCGAGAGCAGATAGCGCTTCGGAAAGAAGTTCTGCAGCCAGCCGACGCTGAGCGAGCCGACAATGTTGAACAGGCCGATCGCCGCGACCACCCAGCCGCCTGTCGTCGCCGGAATGCCGCGATCGGCAAGGTAGGCCGGCAGATGGATGGTGATGAAGGCGAGCTGGAAGCCGCAGGTGAAGAAGCCGAGCACCAGCAGGACGTAGGAGCGATGGCCGAAGGCCTCCGCCAGCGCCGTCTTGAACGATTGCTGATCGGCGGGCGCCGCATCATTCGTCTCCGCGGGCGGCGTCGCCAGCGCGAGCGAGAGCGGCAGAATCAACAGCATCAGCGCGCTGAACACGACGAGCGCGGTCTGCCAGCCGAAATTGTCGATCAGGGCGACGCCGAACGGCGCAAACAGGAACTGGCCGAACGAGCCGGCGGCGGTGCCGGCGCCGAGCGCGAGGCCGCGCTTTTCCGGCGGCAACAGCTTGCTGAACGCTGCCAGCACCAGATTGAACGACGAGCCCGACAGGCCGAAACCGATCAGCACGCCGGCGCTGATGTCGAGCGACAATGAGGTGGTCGAGTAACGCATCAGGAGCAGGCCGGCGGCGTACAGCAGGGCGCCGACGATCATGACGCGCAGCAGCCCGAAGCGGTCGGCAATGGCCCCTGCGATCGGCTGGCCGAGCCCCCACAGCAGGTTCTGCAATGCGATGGCAAGGCCGAACACGTCGCGGCCCCAGGCGAATTCGCGGCCCATCGGCTGCACGAAGAAGCCGAGACTGGAGCGCGGGCCGAAGCTCAGCAATGCGATCGCGCAGCCGCAGACGATGATGACGAGCGGCGTGCGCCAGCTGCCCGATGTCGGTCGAAGATCCCCTGTCGTGACGGCCATGTCGTCTTCCCCCGCATCTGCCGCGCGGGGAACCGGCCCCGCCGAACGTTACGGGGAGTTAATGCACATGCATGAAAACCCCAAGAGGCGGCGGAGAAAAATATTCGCCTGCAAGGCAGCTCTGCAGAATCCGAGAGGATGACGAGCGTCATTCCGAGGCACATCGCACCCGGAACGGGAGACCGACCGCGCTACCGCTTGGCGCTGGCCTGCTCGGCCGAGCTCTGGGCGGCCTCGGCGAGCTGCGCCGAGATCTTGGCGGTCTCAGCCGCACTGCCCCAGCTCGGCGCATCGCTGCCGTCGCCCCAGGCGCGCGGACGATAGAAGGTGTGGACGCCGAACTTGTACATCTTCTTCATTTCGCTGACCCAGGACGGCCGCACCCAATAGGCGTGGTAGTGGGTCGAACGATCGACTTCCGGCAGCCACAATTTGCCGTCGAGCATCGCCTTCGCGATCTTTTTCGCGCGGTCCCACATGTCGGGCTCGCGGACGACATCGGGGATGTTGTCGCAGGCGAAGGTGAACTGGCAGGCGTAGTGCCGGTTCTTGTTCTGGTAGACCACGCCGCATACCGTCTCCGGATATTTGCCGGAGAAGGCGCGGTTCAGCACCACCTGGGCGACCGCGATCTGGCCGCGCACCGCCTCGCCGCGCGCCTCGAAATAGACCGCCTCGGCGAGGCACTTCTCCGACTTGGCGCGCGACTTATCGTCGAACAGGCCGAGCCGCTCCGCCGGCGTCTTGCTGTGCTGGTCGTCGGCATTGACCTCGCCCTTCGGCGCGATGCTCTCGCCCATCTCGCCGGCCTTGACCGGGCCGTCGGCATCGACCGGCAGCGAGGCCATCACCTTCATGTCGGGATCGGGCTGCGCCGCGGGCGCCACCACGACCGGCGCCTCGCCGGGCTGCCAGCTCTCGAGATTCTCGGGCGTGCCGAGCGACGAGCCGAAGAACAGGCTGGCGGTCTTGAATGCGAACGGGTCACGCTCGTGCGTTGCATCGACGGGCGGCGCGGCAGCAGGCTTCGCGGGCGCGGGCTTGAGGTCGTCGAGCGGATTGGCCTCGAGCGACATCGACACGTCGTATTGCTGCGGCGACGGTTTTGCATATTGCGGCAGCGGCGGCGCGCGCAGCGCCTCCTGCAATTCGGGATCGAGCGGGGTGTTATCCGCCGGCGCGGTCGCCGTCTTCATGCCCCTGACCGACGAATTCGACGTCGCAGGATCCTCGCTCGCCGGCGCCGTGTTGGCGGGCTGTGCGGGATCGGCCTGGTCAGGCCGCCTGACGACAAGCCGATCGCCCTTCAGGGTGCGATCGACCTTGGGAAAATCGGATGCCGCATAGCGCGGCGGCGGCGTGGTGATCGGATTGCGTGTCACGGCGCCGGTGATGTCGCCGCTCGAGCTGTCCAGCCTTGCGAGCAGGATTTGCGGATCCTGCGGCGCGGAGGTTCCGATCGGACGACCGAAGCTATAGGTCGCGACCTGGATCGAGCCGACCGCGGATGCGAACACGCGCTTCTGCCAGCGCTCGGCGACGCCGGGCTGCCGGGCCAGGAGCGAAGCAATATCCTGATATCCGAGCTCGGTCGGCATCAAGGCGAAGATGCTGAGACCGAGACCGAAGAGCGCGAGACGTGCGCCCTTCGGCTGGTTACGCGACACAAACATCGTACGCTCACGCAACGCTTACTGAGTGCAATCGAACGCGGTACATCCGCGCAATTCGACCTTTCCCGTTGCTAATCTGTTTAGGTTGCCGCGGAGTTAATCAGCGTTGCCCGCGCGCTACACTCAAGCGATCGCGCACATGTCGCGCGCCGCATCGCGCGCGTTGGTAAATGCGCTGCGCATGAAAGTCGTAAACATCTGGTCAATGGGAATGGTGAACGAGTCGTTACCCGTCCCTAGCCCGTCATTGCGAGGAGCGGCAGCGACGACTTGTCCGCCGAAGCCTTGGCGAAGGCGGAAGCAATCCACTGGTCTGCATATGGCACTCGCTGTCATCACCCGCGAAAGCGGGTGATCCAGTATTCCAGAGGCAGCAGTGCTTGAGCCGAGAGGCCGCGGGGTACTGGATCGCCCGGACGAGCCGAGCGATGACAACGGAGAGTGGACGCACTTCCTGATGCAATGACGATGACTGCCGATCGCGCTCGGCAAACAAAAAAATGGCCGGGACTCGGTCCCGGCCATTGCAACCTCTGAACTGCTCGATCGCTCACGCCTGGCTGGCGATCTCCTTGCCGAGCGCGGCCTGCGCGGCGGCGAGGCGCGCGATCGGCACGCGATAGGGCGAGCACGAGACGTAGTCGAGCCCGACCTCGTGGCAGAACGCGACCGAGGCGGGATCGCCGCCGTGCTCGCCGCAGATCCCGACCTTGAGGCTCGGCCGGGTCTTGCGGCCGCGCGTGACGCCGATCTTGACCAGCTCGCCGACGCCGTCGCGATCGACCGAGATGAACGGGTCGATCTCTAGAATGCCCTTGGCGACATAGGTGCCGAGGAAGCTCGCGGCGTCGTCGCGGCTGATGCCGTAGGTGGTCTGCGTCAGATCGTTGGTGCCGAACGAGAAGAACTCCGCGGTCTCCGCCACCTCGCCGGCCATCAGGCAGGCGCGCGGCAGCTCGATCATGGTGCCGACCTGGTAGGTCAGCTTGACGCCGGTTTCCTTCATCACCGCATTGGCGGTGGCATCGATCCGCGCCTTGACCAGGTCGAACTCGGCCTTGGTCGCGATCAGCGGCACCATCACCTCGAGGCCGACCGGCTTGCCGGTGCGCTTGCCGGCTTCGACGGCGGCCTCGAAGATCGCGCGCGCCTGCATCTCGGCGATCTCCGGATAGGCGATCGCGAGACGGCAGCCGCGGAATCCGAGCATCGGGTTGAACTCGGACAGTTCGCGGGCGCGGTCGGCCAGCTTGCGCGGATCGGTGTTCATGGCACGCGCCACTTCCTCGATCTCGGCCTGGGTGTGCGGCAGGAACTCGTGCAGCGGCGGATCGAGCAAGCGGATCGTGACGGGCAGGCCCTTCATGATCTCGAACAGCTCGACGAAGTCGGCGCGCTGCATCGGCAGCAGCTTCGACAGCGCGGCGCGGCGCGACTGCTCGTCCTCGGAGAGAATCATCTCGCGCACGGTGCGGATGCGGGTCTCCTCGAAGAACATGTGCTCGGTGCGGCAGAGGCCGATGCCCTCGGCGCCGAACTTCACCGCGGTGCGCGCATCATCGGGCGTATCGCCGTTGACGCGGACGCCGAGCTTGCGGACCTCGTCGGCCCAGCCCATCAGCGTGCCGAACTCGCCGGACAGCTCCGGCTCGATCATCGGCATGCGACCGGCCAGCACCTGTCCGACCGAGCCGTCGATGGTGATGACGTCGCCGGTCTTGAAGGTGCGCGAACCGACGCTCATGGTGCCGCGGCCGTAATCGACGCGGATGGTGCCGCAGCCGGAGACGCAGGGTTTGCCCATGCCGCGCGCGACCACCGCCGCGTGCGAGGTCATGCCGCCGCGGGTGGTGAGAATGCCTTCGGCGGCGTGCATGCCGTGGATGTCTTCCGGGCTGGTCTCGATGCGAACCAGGATCACCTTGCGGCCGTCGGCCTGCAGCTTGGCGGCCTCATCCGACGAGAACACGATCTCGCCCGAGGCAGCACCAGGCGATGCCGGCAGGCCGGTCGCGATCACGTCGCGTTTGGCGGCGGGATCGATGGTCGGGTGCAGCAGCTGGTCCAGCGACGCCGGATCGATCCGCGTCACCGCGTCCTTGCGCGAGATCAGGCCTTCATTGGCGAGCTCGACCGCGATGCGCAGCGCCGCCTTCGCGGTGCGCTTGCCGCCGCGGGTCTGCAGCATCCACAGCTTGCCCTGCTCGACCGTGAACTCCATGTCCTGCATGTCGCGGTAGTGCTTCTCGAGCAGCGTGTAGATCCGCGTCAGTTCCTTGAACGCGGCCGGCATCGCGGCTTCCATCGACAGCTTGTCGGAGCCGCTCTCCTGGCGCGCTTCCTCGGTGATGTCCTGCGGCGTGCGGATGCCGGCGACGACGTCCTCGCCCTGCGCGTTGATCAGGAACTCGCCGTACAGCTTGCTCTCGCCGGTCGAGGGGTTGCGGGTGAACGCAACGCCGGTCGCCGAGGTCTCGCCCATGTTGCCGAACACCATCGCCTGCACGTTGACGGCGGTGCCCCAGGATTCCGGGATGTCGTGCAGCTTGCGGTAGGTCACCGCGCGCGCGTTCATCCAGGATGAGAACACCGCGCCGATCGCGCCCCACAGCTGGTCGTGCGGATCCTGCGGGAAGTCGTGGCCGGTCTCCTTGGCGACCGCCTCCTTGTACTTGCCGACCAGCTCGACCCAGTCGTCGCCGGTGAGGTCGGTGTCGAGCGAATAGCCCTGGCCGTCCTTGAAGGTGTCGAGGATGTCCTCGAAGTGATGATGCTCGAAGCCGAGCACCACGTCCGAATACATCGTGATGAAGCGGCGATAGCTGTCATAGGCGAAGCGGCGGTCGCCGGAGAGCTCGGCAAGCGCTTCGACCGTGCGGTCGTTGAGACCGAGATTGAGCACGGTGTCCATCATGCCCGGCATCGAGGCGCGCGCGCCCGAACGCACCGAGACCAGCAGCGGGTTCTTGGCGTCGCCGAAGGTCTTGCCGGTCAGCTTGCCGACATAGTCGAGCGCCTTCTCAACCTGTGCTTTCAATTCCTTCGGATACGTCTTGTCGTGATCGTAGAAGTAGGTGCAGACCGAGGTCGGAATGGTGAAGCCGGGAGGCACCGGGAGGCCGAGATTGGCCATCTCCGCGAGGTTGGCGCCCTTGCCGCCGAGCAGATCGCGCAGGGTCGCCTGGCCCTCGGCCTTGCCGTCGCCAAACGTATAGACCCACTTGCCGGCCTTGATCGCCGGCGGAGCCACCTTCTTCGCCACGGCCTTCGGCGCCTTGCCGGCGGGCTTTGCGGCTGTTTTGGCAACCGGCTTGGCCGCGGTTTTCGGCGCCGCCTTCGGGGCGCTCTTCTTCAATGCCTTGCGCGCCGGAGCGGCCTTGCGGGCTGCGGCGGAGGGCTTTGATTTCGCTGCAGTTTTCACGACAGTTTTCACAGCAGGTTTCTTGGACTTCGCGACGGCTTTGGCCATGTCAGACAACAATCCGGAAGGAGGGGTCGAAGATGCGCGCCTTACACCACTTTGGGGGGTTCCGCGCAAGCCGCGAAACCCCGCTTTCCCGCTACAGGTGCAGCCAGCGCAGCAGGCCCATTCCCACGAGACCGACGAAGATCAGGTAGATCGCGACGATGTAGTTGAGGAGCCGCGGCATGATCAGGATCAGGACGCCTGCAGCCAGGGCCACGATGGCAGGCAGATGCCCAGCGGTGATGGTCATTGAAGTTTTCTCCGGCGGTTTTTGGAGGAGCGAATCGAGCGGCAGTTTATCCGCTGAGGGGGTTCCCACATCAAGACGCCTGCACCGCCTGAGAGTTCCCGCAACTCACGAAAATTGCTCCAAATTGCCGCGTTTGTGGCGGCGGTTTTTCCGGAACATCACCACGTCAGATGCATTGGCTCGCCGTGCGCATCGGCGAAAGCTGGCGCGCATCGAAAAAGAATGGAGCGAGCCATGCGAAACAGAATACTTGCCGTTGCAGCCGTTGCTGCTGCGATCACGGTGCCGGCTGTTGCCGCACAGGCCCAGACCGTTGGCGTTGTCCGCGGTGGCCCGCCGGTTGCAGTCGAGGATGACGAAGGCATTGCAGTCGAGCAGCGCCCGGCATTCCGCGAATACATCGTGCGCGAGCGCGTGCCGAACTACACCGTTCCCGATCGCGTCGTGGTCGGCACCGTGCTGCCCGACGCCGGCGTGACCTATTACGACGTGCCGCAACGGTTCGGCGCGACGCCCTATCGTTACACCGTCGTGAATGGCGAGACCGTCCTGGTCGAGCCGCGTTCGCGACGGATCGTTCAGGTGGTCGAATAGCGTAACGTCAGCGATAGCCTGAACGAACAGTCCGGGCGCCGCGCAAGCGGATCTGCGCGCAGATCGACCGGACCAGAAAGCCCCGCCCGGCCTCCCCACCGGGCGGGGCTTTTCTGTCTTGTTCGAGATCATCGTGAGTTGAATCAGTCCCGCGTCAAACTTGCTGCACCTCTCCCGCTTGCGGGGGAGGGAGCCCGACACCTTTTCGGTTCATCAAGCTCCAGCGATCTACGATTTAAGGATCGAGAGCAGCGTCGAGGTCGACTTGTAACTCTTGATCGCGGTGTCCTGGAAATCCTGCGTCCAGTTGGCGGCCTGGCGTTCCTCCGCGCTCATCGAGGAATACTGCTTGAGGATGCCGAGTGAGAACTGGCGTGGATCGCCGGCGGACTGGCTCTGCTTCAACGCATCGAGCACGGCAAGGCGCGTCCGCGTGTTGAGCTCCTGCTTGGCCGCGAAGATCTCCTCGCCGGAGAACTTCTTGTCCTGGTTCAATGAGATCGCCGACAGCGAGCGATTGTCGAGCGACGAGAGGTCGGCGAGCTGTCCGGTCTTGCGCCCGGAATCATAGACCAATTCCTTGCCGTTCTTCGCGGCGTCGCTCTTCTGCCGATCGAGGAAGGCGCGCACGTCGCTCGCCACGCTGGAGAAGTCGCGCGTGTTGCCCGTCGTAGGCGACGTGGTCCCGGCCAGCGCGGCGGCGATCGGATCGCCCGTGATCCCGCTTGGCGCTGTGTTCGGGTCCTGCTGGGTCGCCTGAACACCCTTCAACACCGCGGCGCGCTGGTTGGCCCAGGTCGCGGTCGCTTTCTCCTCGTCGCTGGCGCCATCGAGCCAGTCAAGCGCCGCCTTGTAGCTGACGCTGTAGTCGCCGGTCAGCCGCGTGGTCGCAAGCGACGGCGCCAGGGCCTTGTCGAAGCGCTGCTTCAGTTCGGTGGCGGCAACCGCCTGCTCGTCCGGCGTGAACTTGCCGCCATTGTTGGTCGAGATCGCAAACAGCGAGCGGCGGTCCAGGGTCGAGAGATCGATCGTGGTCTTGCCGTCGACGATCGGCTTCTTCACGCCGGCGACCGTGTAGAGCCGGTCGAGAGTGACGCGCGCGTCATTGGTCACGGTCGCGAAATCCGGCAGCGGTGCCTTGGCGAGTTGCGCGCGGGCGGCGTCCGACAGCGTGAGGTTGGTTGCAGCGCCCGGGGTCGAGGACGCCGGCAGGTCGCCGGCGGTGCCGTCGCCCGACAAGGTCGCGGCCAGCGAGGGCGTCGCTGCGGCCCGAGCATAGGCCGAACCATATTGGGCGTAGGGATTGGGCGAGGTGCCGATCGAGGTCATCGGGGAGGTCCCTGCATTGGCGCGAGGGGGGATTTCTTAAGAAATCGTTGATCCGGCGCGACCTTCGCAGGGCGTGGTTAACAAATTGCAAATTGTGTCTGAATATTTCTCGACCGATGGTCCGTCAGATATCCGCCACCCAGCCGTGGCGGCGCTGCTTGTAGACCGCGACGGAAGGCGCCGGAAAATCCGGGTCCGCGAACGCTCCGACCGCGATCGCGATGAGATGGGGCATCCGCGCCGGCTCCCAATACACCGACGATCCGCAATTCGGACAGAAATGGAACAGGACGGAGGAGCCGCTGTCGCCAGGCCTGGTGTATTGCCGTGCCTCGCCCTGCGGCTCGACGTCGGCACGACCGAAGAAGGCGGCGATGCCGTAGGTGCTGCCGGTTCGCTTCTGACAGTCCAGGCAATGGCAGAGCGCCACCGTGGCCGGTTCGCCATGACAGGTCACGCGAAGCTGTCCGCAGGCGCATGTCGCAAGCCGCGTCATCGTCACCTCCTCTTGCTGGCGACCAGACGGTGAATGACCTTGCCGGAGGACGCGCTGACGACTTCCGCGTCGAGCAGCAATTCAGCCGCCGCCAATTCGGTCCGCACCAGCGCCGCATCGAAGGCGGCATAGAGCCGGCCGTGCGCATCGCGCGTATCGTCACCTTTGGTCACGCGCCAGCTCAGGTAGAAAATACCGCCGGGCTTCACGACGTCGAACATGCGCCGGACGGACGGCGCGATCAGTGCGTGATCGAGATGCATGATCACGGTCTCGCACAGCACATTGTCGAAGCCGTCGGCGGCTATTCCGGATAGCGCGGGCAATTCGGCGTGCGTAAAGCGCAGCGCCGGATAGCGGGCGCGCGCTTCCGCAAGCAGGCCCTCGGAGGCATCGAAGCCTTCCGCCGGAAAGCCATTGGCGTTGAGCCATGCCACCTCGCGGCCGCTGCCGCAGCCGATATCGGCGGTCGCGCCGCCCTTGATGAAGAATTGCCCGACGATCTCCTGCAGATCGAGTGGCGCCGGCTGGTCGTGCCAGTCCTGCGCAAACGCCGCCGCCTCCTTGTCGTAGGCGGCGAGCGTTGCGCGGTCCATCGGTCAGCCTTCGATCCTGGAGAAATCCGCCACCGCACGCGTCGCGGCGCGGATCTCGTTGAGCAGCTTCAGGCGGTTTTCGCGCACCTTCGGATCGTCGTCGTTGACCTTGACCTTGTCGAAGAACGCATCGACCGCCGGACGGAGCTTGGCCATCGCGCTCATCGCGGCGGCGAAGTCTTCCTTGGCAACCGCAGCGGAGGCCTCGGCCTTCACCTGGTCGATCGCCGCAGCCAGCGCCTTCTCTTCGTCGAGCTTGTAGAGCGCGGCGTCGGGCGCACCATCGAAGGTCCGCTTGTCCTTCTTCTCCTCGATGCTGAGGATGTTGCTGGCACGCTTGGTGCCCGCGAGCAGGTTCTTGCCGTCGTCGCTGTCGAGGAACTTGCCGAGCGCCTCGACTCGGCGAACCACGAGCAGGAGATCGTCCTGACCGCCGAGCGAGAACACCGCATCGACGAGATCGTGACGCGCGCCCTGATCGCGGAGCTGGACCTTGAGGCGGTCGGCGAAGAAGGCGAGCAGATCGTTCGGCAACGCGTCGGCATCGGCCTTGACCGACAGTCCACGCAATGCCGATTTGGCCGTCGTCAGGATCGGCAGACGCAGAGCGTTTTCGACGATCAGCCTGATCGCACCCAGCGCCGCACGGCGCAGCGCATACGGGTCCTTCGATCCGGTCGGCTTCTCGTCGATCGCCCAGAACCCGGCGAGCGTATCCAGCTTGTCCGCCAGCGCCACCGCGACGCTGACCGGATCGGTCGGCACACGATCGGTCGGCCCCTGCGGCTTCCAGTGCTCCTCGCTCGCGGCTGCAACCGAGGCATCCTCGCCCTGCGCTAGCGCGTAATACTTGCCCATCAGGCCCTGCAACTCGGGGAATTCGCCGACCACTTCGGTCAGCAAGTCCGCCTTCGCGAGCCGCGCGGCGCGCTTGGTCTTCTCGACGTCGGCGCCGACCAGCGGCGCGATCTCGGCAGCGAGCTGCTCGATCCGCCTGATGCGTGCGGCTTGCGTGCCGAGCTTCTCGTGGAACACGATCTGCTCGAACTTCGGCAGCCGGTCCTCCAGCCTGGTCTTGAGATCGGTCTCGTAGAAGAACTTCGCGTCGCTCAGCCGCGGCCGGATCACGCGCTCATTGCCGGCGACGATGGTCTTGCCGCTGTCGGGCGCCTCG
Organism: Bradyrhizobium sp. UFLA03-84; assembly: GCF_002289535.1. NCBI lineage: Bacteria > Pseudomonadati > Pseudomonadota > Alphaproteobacteria > Hyphomicrobiales > Nitrobacteraceae > Bradyrhizobium > Bradyrhizobium sp. UFLA03-84. The sequence continues at coordinate 66,205 of NZ_NSJY01000019.1, forward strand.
ATGTTGGCGGTCAGCACGAACTTGTTGGTCAGTTTCCCCGTCTTGGGATCCTTGACCACGAAGCACTTCTGGTTGTTGCGGATGGTGGCGCGGATCACTTCGTCCGGAATCGACAGGAACTGCTCCTCGAACGATCCCATCATCACCACGGGCCATTCAACCAGGCCGGAGACCTCGTCGAGCAGCACCTGGTCCTCGACCAGTTCGAGGCCCTGCGCGAAGGCCAGCTGCCTGGCATCGGTCAGGATCGTATCCTTGCGGCGCTCGGAATCGAGCACGACCTTGGCGTCGAGCAGCTTGGCCTCGTAGTCCTCGAAACGGCGCACCGGGATCGCGCCGGGCGCCATGAAGCGATGGCCATAGGTGGTCTGCCCGGCCTCGATGCCGTCGACCGAGAATTTCACGACATCAGGCTCCTCGGTCTCCAGACCGAAGGTCGCGGTGATGGCGTGCAGCGGGCGCACCCAGGCGAGCGAGCCCGATTTGGCCGAACGCGCGCCCCAGCGCATCGATTTCGGCCAGGGGAAAGTGCGGATGATGACGGGGAGGATTTCAGCGATGACGTCGATCGCAGCGCGGCCCGGCTTTTCGATCAGCGCGATGTAGAAGTCGCCCTTCGCATCCTTCTGAATCTTTGCTTCATCCAGCGACTTGAGACCGGTCGCCTTCAGAAAGCCCTGCACCGCCGCGTCAGGGGCGCCGATCTTCGGACCGCGACGTTCGGTCTTCAAATCGGGCTGGCGCGCGGGGATGCCGTGCACGGTGAGCGCGAGGCGACGCGGGGTCGCGAACGCCTTGGCGCCCTCATAGACGAGGCCTTCGGCGACCAGTTTGTCGGTCACCATGCGGCGCAGATCGTCCGCCGCCTTGGCCTGCATGCGCGCGGGAATTTCTTCGGAGAACAGTTCGAGGAGAAGATCGGGCATCAGACCGCCCTGCCCGTTTCAGTGTGGATCCATGCCTCGCCGCAGGCCTTCGCCAGGTCGCGCACGCGACCGATATAGCTCTGCCGCTCGGTCACCGAGATGACGCCGCGGGCGTCGAGCAGATTGAAGACGTGGCTCGCCTTGATGCACTGGTCGTAGGCCGGCAAGGCCATCAGATGTTCCTTCGCATTGCCACCCTCGCGCCAGCCGGCGGCGAGGTATTTGCGGCACGCCTCTTCCGCCATCCTGAACTGCTCGAACAGCATCGCGGTGTCGGCGTACTCGAAATTGTGCCGTGAATATTCCTGCTCGGCCTGCAGGAAGACGTCGCCATAGGTCACCTTCTCGGCGCCCTCGCGGCCGTTGAAGTTGAGGTCGTAGACGCGGTCGACGCCCTGCACATACATCGCAAGCCGCTCGAGCCCGTAAGTGAGCTCGCCCGCGACCGGCGCGCATTCGACGCCGGCGACCTGCTGGAAGTAGGTGAACTGCGAGACTTCCATGCCGTCGCACCAGCATTCCCAGCCGAGTCCCCAGGCGCCCAGCGTCGGGCTCTCCCAATCGTCCTCGACGAAGCGGATGTCGTGGACCGCCGCATCGATGCCGATCGCGGCCAGCGACTTCAGGTACAACTCCTGAAGGTTCGGCGGCGACGGCTTCATGATCACCTGGAACTGGTAGTAGTGCTGCAACCGGTTGGGATTTTCGCCGTAGCGGCCGTCCTTGGGCCGCCGCGAGGGCTGCACATAGGCCGCGTTCCACGGCTTTGGGCCCAGCGCACGCAAGGTGGTCGCGGGATGGAAGGTACCGGCGCCCATTTCCATGTCGTAGGGCTGCAGGATGACGCAACCCTGCTCGGCCCAGAACCGCTGGAGGGCCAGGATGAAGCCCTGGAACGAACGTTCCGGGCGCATGTGGTCAGGCAGGGCGTCCATCGTTGGAATCGATCTCGCGAGGGGTGTGAAAACGCGCGGGACCGTATCGGCGGCGGCCAATGGAATCAAGGCGATGCCGGAAAATCCGGCACCGCCGATTTGCGGAGTTTGAAGCTGCTAGCCCGGGCGATACGCCCCGGTCACGGGGTCGCGGCGCAGGGTCTTGATTTCGCCCGCACGCGAGGCCTCGGCCACGCGGGACAATCGCGCTTCTTCCAGTTCCTGGTTGATCCGGACGGCCGTCTTGTAAGCCCAGCGGACCACGGCCAGGCCACCCAGGACGCCTGCGAATGCAATCAGCGGCGGCATCGGTCGATCCTTGTCGTTCACGTCTGTCAGGCCCCCAATAACCCATTCTCGCGCAAGCCGGCCTGCGCCGCAATCGCGGTTTTGGGGCTAAATGGCGCGCTCAAATCCGCGTGTTCAGAGCCCGAATCTGGCCCAAATCGCCCGTGTTTCCACCGCCGAGATCAGATCGTCCGGCAGGCCAGCGATCCCGTCCAGCGCCGCCATCGAGCCGGCCCCGGGCGCCCGCCGGCCGAGCAGGCCGGACAGCATGCCGCTGGCGGGCGCGATCACCGGGGTCAGCACCTTCTCGCCATAGCGGGCCCGCAAGGTGGCGCGCAGATCGCCGATGCCGTCGGCAAGCCCGAGGCCGACAGCGGTCTCGCCCGCCCAGTACTCGCCGGTGAACAGCTCGTCCTCGGGCCCCTTCAGGCGGCTGCCGCGACTCTGCTTCACCAGCGCAATGAAGATCGCGTGGATCTCGCGCTGGATCGACTTCAGCCGGGCGACGTCGTCGGGGTTTTCGGGGAGGAACGGATCGAGCATCGCCTTGTGCGCGCCCGCCGTGTAGAGCCGCCGCTCGACCCCGATCTTCTTGATCAGTCCCTCCAAGCCGAAGCTGCCGCCGACCACACCGATCGAGCCCAGGATCGAGGACGGGTCGCAATAGATCTCATCGCCCGCGCAGGCGATCATGTAGCCGCCGGACGCCGCGACGTCCTCGACGAACACCAAGACCGGCAGCTTCTTCTCGGCCGCCAGCTGCCGGATACGCAGATAGATCTGGCGCGACTGCACCGGCGAGCCGCCCGGTGAATTGATCACCAGCGCCACCGCCTTGGCATTCCGAGTGCCAAAGGCGCGCTCCAGCATCTTGGCAACGCCGGCGAGCGTCATGCCGGGCCGCAGCGGCGTCACCGCGCCGATCACGCCCGACAACCGCACCACCGGCACGACCGCTGTGCCGCGCCGGAAACGTGCCGGCAACATTCCCTGCACGCGTTCGAGCAGTCCCGAACGTCCTCCAGAATGGCCTTGGCGATCACTTATTTGTTCACTCATGCCGTTACCTCGAATTAACCACTTTTTATCACGCCACTGTCATTGGATTCCGTGGAACGCGTTTTGCATTTTGTCATTGGGGTTGCAATTCGCGGCGGAGAGGGACTCATGAAGATCTATCTGCTGATTGTGTTGATCGGAACGCTCCTGACGGCGATCCGCTTCACATCAAGGCCGGAACGCCAGTCGGAAACGGCTTCGCAGTGATTTTGTGCCAGTGACGCGGGCAGCTCGCCTGCCCGTCAGCGCCGCGCCAGCGGCAATTCTCCCTTTCCAGCCAGGATCTTCTGCACCCATTTATTGGGCACACCTGACTCTTCATTGAGCAACAGCGCGGCATGGAGCCGCGTCGGCGCCCGGCCACCCTTGGTGGCCCGCACCAGGATTCGGATCGCCGGCAAGGTCCCGTCACCATGAACCGGCAGCAGTTCGAGGCTGCCGAAGCCGCGGTCCAGCGCGGCCAATACGTCGGCAATCCCGTCGGCCCGCCAGATCATCGTCAGCTGCCCGTTCGACTTGAGAATCCGCCGCGCCGCGTGAACCCAGGCGGCAAGTGTTGTCGCGGTCGCGACATGAGCACGCTGGCGCACGCCGTCCGGCGAGGCGCGGTGCCGCGAGGGATCGTTGAACGGCGGGTTCATCAGCACGACATCGGCGCTGTCGGGTGCGAGCCCGGCCTGATCGAAGGCTGCGGCGCCGGCCTCGACATCGAGCACGATCACGTCGGCCACGATCGCGTTGGCGCCGGCATTATTCCGGGCGAGCTCGGCCATTGCCGGGTCGATCTCGACCAGGACCAGGTCGATCCCCTTCACCCGCCGCGCCACCGCAAGCCCGGCGGCGCCGACGCCAGCGCCGAGATCGACGACGCGGTCACCTGACCGGGCCGGCGTCGCCGCGGCCAGCAGGATTGCGTCATGGCCGGCACGGTGGCCGCCGCGGGGCTGCCGCAGCCGCAATTGCCCACCGAGGAATCCGTCTTCGGTGATCTCGGCGGCCTCCTTCCTTGACGCGTTTTCTTCACGCGAACCGGGGTCCACTTCGCTTGAAAACGCTCTAATCATCGGCCCGCAATTCGTGGCCGAGGCCGGCATCGGTCAGGAGCTGGCGGGCCTCGTGGTTGTCGTCCTCGTGCACCAGGATCCGCCGCGGCAGCACGCCGAGCGAACCCTCGATGATGCTCATGTTCTGGTCCAGCACCAGATGGTGGATGTTAGCGCTGTCGAGCAGCGCGCCGACGGCGGAGACCAGCACCATGTCATTGGTCCGTACCAATTCCCGCAAAATACGCTCTCCTGTTGCCCCGGCAGTGCAGCGAATGCGTCATATGTCAACAGCTTCGAGGCCTTGCCGCTGCACTGCGCAGTTTCTATTGTTATAGCTGAGCATAGTGCGAATTCGGCAAAATTGGAGACCAGCGTGGCGGTTATTGTACCCTTCGAAAGCCCGTCCAATGCTTCGATCGACGGGCTGGTGGGACTTGTCGCCGCCGACATGGAGCGCGTCAACGCGACGATCCTGTCGCGGACCGGCTCCGAGGTCACCATGATCCCCGAGGTCGCCAATCATTTGATCTCCTCGGGGGGCAAGCGGCTGCGCCCGATGCTGACGCTGGCGATGGCCCAGCTCTCCGACTACACAGGCGACGGCCACATCAAGCTCGCCGCCGCGGTCGAGTTCATGCACACCGCGACCCTGCTGCATGACGACGTGGTCGACGAGAGCGAGCTGCGCCGCGGCAAATTGTCCGCGCGGATGCTGTGGGGCAACGAGGCCAGCGTGCTGGTCGGCGACTTCCTGCTCGGCCAGGCGTTCCGGATGATGGTCGAGGTCGGCTCGCTGCGCGCGCTCGACATCCTGTCCGCGGCTGCCGCCACCATCGCCGAGGGCGAGGTGATGCAGCTCGCCGCCGCCAAGAACACCGCGACCACCGAGGACGAATATCTCGCCGTGATCCGCGGCAAGACCGCGGAGCTGTTCGCGGCCGCCTGCGAGGTCGGTCCCGTGATCGCCAACCGGCCCAAGGCCGAGCAGACCGCCTGCCGCTCGGTCGGCATGAATCTCGGCATCGCCTTCCAGCTCGTCGACGACGTGCTGGACTATGGCGGCAAATCCGCAAAACTCGGCAAGAATGTCGGCGACGATTTCCGCGAGGGCAAGATCACGCTGCCGGTGGTGCTGGCCTTCCGCCGCGGCAACGACACCGAGCGCCAGTTCTGGATCCGTGCGCTCGAGCGCGGCGAGATCGGCTCGAGCGATCTCGACCAAGCGATTGGCCTGATGACCAAGCACCGCGCCCTCGAGGACACCATCAGCCGCGCCCAGCACTATGGCGCGATGGCGGTCGACGCGCTGGCGCTATTCCCGTCCTCGCCGATGAAGACGGCGCTGGAACAGGTCGTGGCGTTCTGCCTGGCTAGATCGCACTGAGTTAGCAAAGCAAGCTCGCGGCCGCATAAACGGTGTCGTCCCTGCGAAAGCAGGGACCCATACGCCGCGGCGAGACTTGCAGGCGGGACTCGTCGTTCTGACATCGGGCGACCATCGGCATTTGTGGTTATGGATCCCTGCTTTCGCAGGGACGACATCGAATTTGCGGTAGCACCTAGATCTCGAAGTCCGGCGCGCGCCCTCCGGCTACAGCTCCTGCACACAGCCGAGCACGGCGTTGAACACCGCTCCGGGAACGCGCACCCGCTCATCGCGATCGAGCTCAGCCAGTTCATCGACGTGAGCATCGGGCTCGCGACTGACGATTGCTAGCCGGTCGAAGAATGCGAGGTCGAGTTCGCTGTCCTGCATGCGCATGGCGCCCCAAACGTCCCACGGCAGCATCTCGCGATTGTTCAGCGCGCCGATGTCGCGGACGAGATTGCCTGCAATGAACCAAAGTCCGTGCATGTCGAGGATGCCGAATGCGCAGGGATCGCGGCTCTCGGCGCGGCAGAGCGACCAGGCATCGCCGGCGACCAGGAACTGATCGCGCGGCACATCCGCCGCATCGAATCCGATCCCGAACAGCTCACGCTGCCGATGATCGATCTGGGAATCGAACAAGACCCAGCTCTTGCTGTCCTCGTTCCAATACTCCGTCACCCAATGGTCGAGGTATTTTCCCGCCTCGAAATAGGCGCCAAATCCGCAGCGCGCACGCGCCGGAATGCCCTGCGTGCGCAACATCGCCACGTGAAGCAGCGTGAAGTGCCTGCATACACCGACCTGCCGCTCGTTGACGGCACGTGCCGCCGCAAGCGGCCGGGCGTCGCGCGCTACGATTTCGCCCAGCATGGTCTCGACGGCGCGGACCTGCGATTGCGCCTGCCGGTCGCCGCCGAGCGTCACCCCATAGGCCGGGGCGATGTGCTGATGGATCAATAGACCCTGCACAGTCGCCGCAAGCGCGCCGGGGCCTTGCGGCAGGCCGTTGAACAGGGCCGCGTGACGTCCCGGATCGCTCATGGCAACCGGTCTTTCGTATCTGTCGACGTTCATCTGAAGAACCTCCCGCACGTCTCGCCTGCCGCGCAGCCACCACACAAACCGCTACTCCTTGACCGGCACCCAGATCTCGAGCCCGCCGACGCCGGTCGACGCGTCGAATCTCGCGTCGTAGCGCTCGAAGTTCGGCGCGTCGGCGACCTTCATGCCGGACTGCGGCAGCCACCTGTTCCAGATCGTGTTGACGGTGCGGCGGATGGTCGAGATGTGGTCGGCGTGGGTGAACACCACGTATTTCTGCGCCGGGATCCGGACCCGCGCGAACTCGCGCGGCAGGTCGGAGAAATCGGCGACCTCGACGCCCGCGATGTAGTCGAAATTGCCGGCATCATCGCCGTTGCAGCAGACGCCGTAGGCGCCATTGCCGATCTGGCGCGGAATATGCGCGTATTGCTGGTGGAAGCCATGCCACTGGCTCGGAATGCCGGCCGTGCTGTCGTTGGCGTGGTTATAGCGCTCGCCGACGCCGGCGACGAGAAAGGCCTTGCCGGTCGCGATGCGCGGCGGATCGAGATGATCGAGAGCGGTCGAGATCATGGTGATCGGCTCCTGGAGCTTGAGCGTCGTCAGGCACGGCGTCGCGCGCACCGTCTCCGGCGTGACGCCGAAATGGTCGCGAAACGCGCGGGTGAATGCCTCGTGGGAGCCGTAATCCGCATCCAGCGCCAGCGTCAGAATGTCGGGCGCACCGGCCGCAAGCTCGCGCGCGGCCTCGCTGAGACGGCGCGCCCGCACATAGCGCATCACCGAGAACCCGGTCGCTTCCGCGAACGCCCGCACCAGATGGAAGCGCGAGACCCCGGCGACAACGGCGATATCATCGAGCGTCAGCGACGTGCGCAAGTGGCTTTCGATGTACCAGAGCGCCTTCTGGGCTGGATTCATGGACGACGGCTTTCCTGCAAGGCTCCGGCATCATGCATGGCTGCGACCTGCGGCGCTTGACAGTCCTTGCTGCGCGCGGCGAAACCGTGGTTCCGCTCCGCGAAATTTTAAACCAAAGGCGTCGCTGGCAACAGCGTTGCAATCGTGCATACTCGCGGTTGCATCGATCCGACGGCTCATCAAGCTGCCCGAAAATCAAGACTGCACGAGCCGCGGCCAGCATGTCAGGGAGGACAATGATGCACCACCACCGCCTGAGCTATGCCAACTGCGTCGCATCAGCGGCGCTTGCCGGACTTTTGACGATCACCGTCGCCGGCGCAGCCAACGCCCAGAAGAAATACGATCCGGGCGCAACCGACACCGAGATCAAGGTCGGCAACATCATGCCCTATTCGGGCCCGGCATCCGCTTACGCCACGATCGGCAAGACGGAAGCGGCCTATTTCAACAAGCTCAACAGCGAGGGCGGCATCAATGGCCGCAAGGTCAACTTCATCTCCTACGATGATGCCTACTCACCGCCGAAGATGGTCGAGCAGGCCCGCAAGCTGGTCGAGAGCGACGAGGTGCTCCTGGTCTTCAATCCGCTGGGCACGCCTGGCAATACCGCGATCCAGAAATACATGAACGCCAAGAAGGTGCCGCAGCTGTTCGTCTCGACCGGCGCCGCCAAGTGGAACGATCCGAAGAACTTTCCGTGGACCATGGGCTGGCAGCCGAGCTACCAGGTCGAGGCGCGCATCTATGCCAAATACATCCTGCAGAAATATCCCGGCAAGACCATCGGCGTGCTCTACCAGAACGACGACTTCGGCAAGGATTATCTGATCGGCCTGCATGACGGGCTCGGCGATGCGGCCAAGAAACTGATCGTCGTCGAATCCTCCTACGAGACCTCGTCGCCGACCGTGGATTCTCAGATCGTGCAGATCAAGGGCGCCAACCCAGACATCTTCGTCAACATCGCGACGCCGAAATTCGCGGCGCAGGCGATCAAGAAGGCCGCCGAGCTCGACTGGCATCCGGTCCAGTTTCTCACCAACGTCTCGGTCTCGATTGGCGGTGTGATGAAGCCGGCCGGCTACGAGGCGAGCCAGGACATCCTGTCGACCCAGTATCTGAAGGATCCCGCCGATCACGAGTGGAAGAACGATCCGGCCATGAACGAGTGGCGCGCGTTCATGACCAAGTGGTATCCCGAGGGCGACCAGAACGATGCCTCGACCGTGTTCGGTTACGGCGTCGCCAAGGGGCTCGAGCAGGTGTTGCGGCAATGCGGCGACAACCTCACCCGCGAGAACCTGATGAAGCAGGCGGCCAGCCTCAACTTCGAGATCGGCATCTACCTGCCCGGCACCAAGATCAAGACCGGGCCGGACGACTACGCACCGATCGAGCAGTTGCAGATGATGCGCTTCAAGGGCGAGAGCTGGGAGCGCTTCGGCCCCGTCATGAGCGGCGAGAAGAGCTCGTAACGGCCTTCTCCACAATTTCCGCGTTCGTGATGCCCGGCGCTACGCCGGGCATCCACGTCTTCGACACGATTCACGAGCAAGACTCGTCACAAGCAAGGCTTTACAACCAAGACCTGCGATTGGCTGGAACCCGGGCGAGCCGCAGCAACGCCGTCCAGGCTGCGATGTCCGGCCTCACCGGCTCCAGCTGCATCCTGCGATCGGAAGGACAACAACAATGAAAATCACCGACGTCCGCGCTCACCATATCCGCATTCCCTATGATGCCGGGCCCGCGAGCTTCCGCCAGGGCGCGTCCGCAATCTCCGCGCTCGACATGGTGCTGGTCGAGGTGTCGACCGATGCCGGCCTGACCGGCTGGGGCGATGCCTTCGCCTATGTCTGCCCGAAGACCAGCTGCGCTGCCGTGGCCGAGATGATCGCCCCGCAGGCACGCGGCCTCGAGGTGCCGGACGCCGCCCGCATTCCCGCCGCGATGGAGCAGATCCAGCGCAATCTGCATCTGTTCGGCCGCTACGGCATCACGATGTTTGCGATCTCGGCGCTCGACATCGCGCTATGGGATCTCGCCGGCAAGGTGCAGGGCGTGCCGCTGCATCAATTGATCGGGGGTGCCAAGCGCAGCACGATTCCGGCCTATGCGAGCCTGATGCGGATCGGCAATCCGGCGCACATCGCCGCCGAATGCAAGAAGGCGATCAAGCTTGGCTATGCCGCGATCAAGCTGCACGAGACGACCGTGCCCGCAGTCGCTGCCGCGCGTGAGGCGATCGGTCCCACCGTGCCGCTGATGGTGGACATGAACTGCCCGCTGGACGGGCCGGCGGCGATCCAGTTCGCCCGCGACTGCAAGCAGGCCGCGCCGATGTTCCTGGAGGAGCCGGTCTGGCCGCCGGAGGATTTTGCGACGCTCGCGGAAGTGCGGCGAGAAGGCCGGCTCGATATCGCGGCCGGCGAGAACGCCTGCACCGTACATCAATTCCGCCAGATGATGACCGCGGGCGCAGTCAGCCACGCGCAGCCGTCGGTGATCAAGGTCGGGGGCGTCACCGAATTCCTGAGGGTCGCCGTGCTCGCTGACGAGTTCGGCGTTCAGGTCATTCCGCACTCGCCCTATTTCGGCCCGGGCTTTCTCGCCACGCTGCATCTGATGGCGATCCGTGACGCCGGGCTGATCGAGGTGTTCTTCATGAAGCGACCTGCCTGTCTGTGGGGCGACCGGATCGCTGTCGACGCCCATGGCCATGTCGCCGTGCCGCAGGGCCCCGGGCTCGGCTACGAGCCGGATCGCGACGTGATGGAGAAATATCGGGTGGCGTGAAGAGCCCCGGCTCTTTCCGCGTCATTGCGAGCCAACGGGTCGCGCGAACGCGCGCCCGATGACAGGCTCCGCAAAGCAATCCATCCCTCCGCTCGTTGTGAGGTGGATTGCTTCGTCGCTTCGCTCCTCGCAATGACGGTGTGCTACTTCGTCGCGTCCTTTGCCGCAGGCGCGGCATCCTTCGCCGCCGGCGCGTCGGCTTTCTTCTTCAGATCCTCGGTCAGCTTGAGCTGCGCCGCCTGCAAGTCGGTGACGAGCTTCTGCAAGCTTGCCACCGCATTCTGCAAGCTCGCGATCTGCCGGTTGGCGGCGTCGAGCTTCTGCTGATGATCCGTTGTCAGCTTGGTGATCGTCTTCTGCAGGAAATCGACGTTGCTCTGCAGGCAGCTGGTGCGCCGCTCCATCGTCTTCTCGACGGTGCAGATCTCGATGCCGGGAACGTCCTGTGCATGCGCGGTTCCGGCGACGCCGAGCGCAAGCGGCATGAGCAGGACAAGAGCGAAACGAGCGATCATCGGCATCCCCAATCACATGCGTCATTCACAGTTTTGTGCTCGCGACGCTGAAAGCTGGGCAGACATACCACACTGAAACCGCATTCGAGCGGTGTGCTTCACCCATTACGGGGACTACTCGTGGGGACGGGGGCCTTCGGAACTTGTTTGGTTCGACCCCTTTTGGCTCGACCTTGGGCAGTGGAGACAGATCGCATGGCAACGCGCGAAAAACGGCTGGCGCAATTCGATGGCAATGGCGAACCTTCGCCGGAACAGCGCGTGGAAGTGCTTTGTGAGGATCATAGCGGAACGTATCAGCTGCCGTTCGCCTGCCGCTTCGTCGACGGTCAGTGGCGCAATGACACGACAGGTGGCGCGCTGGAAGCCAACGTCATCGCCTGGCGCAAGCCGCGCGAAAAGCAACCGGGCATGGCCTGAGGCCGCAAGCCGCAGCTCCTGCACATGATCCTTCCGGTCATGTGCATGCGCTGTCTCAAAACGCGACGCGCATGCGACGTGCTTTAAGATTTGGAACGCGGATGGAACGAACCGCGTCCGAATCACTGATTGAGTGACGTACTCCGTTGTTCACGGCTAGATGTGGCGATCTGCCCGATACGGCGCACCACATGCAGAAGCATGATAATCGGCCGCAGCCAGCGGCCGACGACAAAGGTTAATTCCTCCGCAGACGACATTTGCAATCCCTCCTCTCCAATCCGCCTTGGCGATCATTTCCACGGGGTGATCGGCGGCACCGTCTCGGTCGCCGGCGGCACGTCCACCGTCTTGAAATCGGCGGGGCTGACGATCTCGAGGTATTCCATGTCCTTCGAGTAATCGAACAGGTAGTGCGTGATGCCGGGCCGCTGGTGGATGACGTCGCCGGCTTCGACCAGCGTCTCCTTGTCCTCGTACATGAAGCGCGCCCAGCCCTTGGTCATGATGACGATTTGAAAATCGCACAAATGCTTGTGCCAGCCGGTGCCGTGTTCTGGCGGCAGGTCGGGATTGGCCTTGACGAGGTGGCAGATCACCTGCCCGCCGGTGGCATCGGCAATGCCAAGATCGCGATACAGGAAGAAGTCGCGCAGACCTCCACCCTTGAACTCGGTGTCACCGGGTTTGACGTGGGAGAATTTGCTGACGACGGCGTGCTGGTTCATTTCAAGCCTCCACGGTTCTCGTGTTCGCGAGATCGCGGCGGGGGCTCAGCGTCCAAATTTTCGGCAGCGTCGCATCGTCGCGGTCACAGCTCGAATATTGCTATGCGAAATCCTTGCCAGCCCGGCCACGCTGCGGCGATCGGTCCCGCCACGCGCCGATATCGCGGCGGAAGCATTTGGCGCGAGGCGCATATTTGCCTTCGGCGCGCGCCGCGCTCGATCAGTCGCAGCGCCCGATGGCAGACGCGGACGGCACGTCAATTGAGCAAGTCTTGCCTGGAGCTTGAGCCGCCGGCGCAGTCAGGCCGGCTGCGCGGCTTGCCTAATATTCGACCTCGAGCTCCTCGACGTCGGCAGGCTCCGCCTTCGCGGCCTCGATCCATTCCTGCATCTCGGGCATCGCCATGATGGTGCTGGCATAGGCCGCGAGAAGCGGGTCGAGCTTCACGTCATAGGTCATGAAGCGGGTCACGACGGGCGCATACATCGCATCCGCCATGGTGCGGCGCTCGCCGAACAGGAACGGCCCGCCGGACTTGCCGAGGCAATCGCGCCAGATGGTGCAGACGCGGTCGATGTCGGCCTGCGCCCGCGACCAGATCTTGAATCCGGGAAAATGGCCCTTGAGATTGACCGGCAGCGACGATCGCAGCGTGGTGAAGCCGGAATGGATTTCGCCCGAGATCGAGCGGCAGTGCGCGCGCTGAATCCGGTCGTCCGGCAGCAGCCCGGCCTGCGGCATGATCTCGTTGAGATACTCGCCGATCGCCAGCGTATCCCAGACGGTCGCGCCCTCGTGGCGCAGACACGGCACCAGGATCGACGACGACAGCAGCAGCAACTCGGCGCGCGCCGAGGGGTCATCGGGCGCGGTGACCACCTCCTCGAACTCCAGCCCGGCCAATTTCGCCAGCAGCCAGCCACGCAGCGACCAGGACGAATAGTTCTTGCTGCTGATGGTGAGTGTCGCCTTCGCCATATCAGTCCCTCACGCCCGAAAACCGGTTTCGCTGCCGGACGCCGCGCGCCGGTCCAACCGCCGCTCCCCCGGAGCCGGTCATTTTCGCAGCAAGCCACGTGCCAATTTGCCGGGCAGCGGGCCAGCCTCTGGCCTCGATATTGCTTGGCAGACCGGGCCACCGGGTGGATGCGTATGATGTCGATGATGTACCAGGCCTATCAGAACCATATGGACCTCACGGCGCCGTGGCGGACCGGCGCCGCGGCGGCTTTGCGCTATCTCAATCTGGCGCCCCGGGGGGCCTCCGACCGGACGTTCGGCCGGCTCGCCGCCGCGCTCGAGCTGATCTCGCGCTCCACCCTGACCTACGCCCGGCCGGACTACGGCATCGGCAGCGTCACCGTCGGCAACAGGGAAGTGGAGGTGACCGAGGAGGTCGCCTATGCGACGCCGTTCGGCTCGCTGCTGCATTTCAGGAAGGTGGACGGCCCGGAGCAGCCGCGGCTGCTGCTTGTGGCCCCGATGTCCGGCCATTTCGCGACGCTGCTGCGCGGCACCGTGAAGACGCTGCTGCAGGACCACGACGTCTACATCACCGACTGGCACAATCCGCGTGACATCCCGCGCAAGGAAGGCCGCTTCGGGCTCGAGGACTACACCGACCATCTGATCGACTTCCTCGGCCAGCTCGGCCCGCGCGCGCATATGGTGGCGATCTGCCAGCCCTCGGTCTCGGCGCTGGCCGCCGCCGCGATCATGTCGGAGGACAATCATCCGGCGCGGCCGGCGTCGCTGACCTTGATGGCCGGGCCGATCGACACGCGGATTCAGCCGACCAAGGTGAACCAGTTCGCCAAGAGCAAGCCGATCAAATGGTTCGAGGACAATCTGATCAACTACGTGCCGGTGCAGTGCAAGGGCGCGCTGCGTCAGGTCTATCCCGGCTTCGTGCAGCTCACGGCGTTCGTCTCGATGAATCTGGAGCGCCACATCAAGCAGCACATCGATCTCGCCGACCATCTCGCCAAGGGCGAGACCGACAAGGCCGAGGTGATCAAGACTTTCTACGACGAGTATTTCGCCGTGATGGATCTGCCGGCGGAGTTCTACATCGAGACCGTGCGCGACGTTTTCCAGGAGCATCTGTTGCCGCAGGGCATGCTGATGCATCGCGGCCGCCCGGTGAACCCGGCGGCGATCCGGCGCATGGGCCTGATGACGGTGGAAGGCGAGAAGGACGACATCTGCTCGATCGGCCAGACGCTCGCCGCCCAGGACCTCTGCACCGGCGTGCGCACCTATCGCAAGGTGCACCACATGCAGGCCGGCGTCGGCCATTACGGCGTGTTCTCCGGCAAGCGCTGGAACAATGAGATCTATCCGCTGCTGCGTGATTTCGTGCATGTGAATTCGTGAGGGCGCGCATCCTCTGCCGTCATTGCGAGCGAAGCGAAGCAATCCATGTCTCCACCCGGGGTTAGATGGATTGCCTCGTCGCTTCGCTCCGCGCAATGACGGCGGCACGTCCCTAGTCACGCCTCTTCCCGAGCTATAGTCTCCCAGGCCACGACGACCCCGTTCCCAAGAATCGTCCAGGGAGAAACTTCATGCGATCAGCCATCGCCTTTCGTGCCCTCACGTTCGCCGTCATCGGCGCTCTCGCCTTCACGTCAGCCGCGTCGGCCGCGGAAGTCCATGTCATGATCTCGGGCGGGCTGACGGCGGCCTACAAGGCGCTGGTGCCGGAGTTCGAGCGCAAGACCGGCAACAAGGTGGTGACCGCCTTCGGGCCGTCGATGGGGACGACCACGAACGCCATTCCGGTGCGGCTCGCGCGCGGCGAGCCCGCCGACGTGCTGATCATGGTCGGCTACGCGCTGGGCGACCTGATCAAGCAGGGCAAGGTGGTGACCGACAGCCGCGTCGACCTCGTGAAGTCGCCGATCGGCATTGCGGTCAAGGCCGGTGCGCCGAAGCCGGACATCAGCTCGGCCGACAGCGTCAAGCAGGCGCTGCTGGCGGCGAAATCGGTCGCCTATTCCGACAGCGCCAGCGGGGTCTATGTCTCGACCGAGATGTTCGGCAAGCTCGGCATTGCCGACCAGATGAAGGACAAGGCGCGGATGATCCCGGCAACTCCGGTCGGCGAGATCGTGGCCAAGGGTGAGGCCGAGATCGGCCTGCAGCAGATCTCCGAGCTGAAGCCCGTTAGCGGCATCGACATCGTCGGCCCGCTGCCGGAGCCGCTGCAGAAGATCACGGTGTTTTCAGCCGGGATCGCGACCGTCTCGAAGGAGCCCGACGCCGGCAAGGCGCTGATCAGCTTCCTCGCCTCATCAGATGCGCGCGACGCGCTGGTCAAGAGCGGGCTGGATCCGATTGCGGCGGGCGCCACGCATTAGGCACCTACTCCAACTCGTTCCCCGTCATCCTGAGGTGCGAGCCTTGCGGCGCTATTGCGCCGCTGGGCGAGCCTCGAAGGATGAATCGGCCACCAGCCGGGCCGTGCATCCTTCGAGACGCGCTACGCGCTCCTCAGGATGACGGGGTGGGTCGTCGCACTCCCTACCGCAAATGATGCGCGCCATAGGCCAGCAACAGCACCACGACGAGCGCCAGCAGCAGCGTGGTCGACTTCCAGAACAGCACCGGGTTGCGTTCGATCAGCGGGGTCGATGACGTCGTCAGGTACCTTGCGTTGGGATTGCGCAGGTCGAACAGGAACTCGGAAAAGCTGTCATAGCGCTTGAGCGGATTGATCTGCACGGCGCGCTCCAGCGTACCGTCGACCCAGCTCGGGATGTCGCGGCCGCCATGCGCGGCCGGACGATAGACCAGCCGGTTGAAATCGGATCGGGTGCGGGCGCGCGCGATCTGCGCGCCGTAGGGCAAGCGCCCCGTCAGCATCTGATAGGTGACGACCCCAAGCGAGAACAGGTCGGAGCGCGCCGAGCCCCCCTCGCCGAGGAAATACTCCGGGGCGGTATATTGCTGGGTGCCCAGGATGTCCTCGACGCCCGCCGGCACCGCCTCGGCGACGCCCGCGATCCGGGTCGAGCCGAAATCGATGATCTTCACCGTTCCGGTGCTGTCGATCATGATGTTGTCGGGCCTGACGTCCTGGTGCAGCATCTCCTTGCGGTGGAACGCGCGCAGGCCCTTGGCGATCTGCTCGGTGATGTCGCGCACCGTCTCGAGCGAGGGCGTAGGATTGTCTGTTATCCACTGTGTCAGCGTCTGGCCGTCGATATACTCCATCGCGACATAGAGGAAGTTGCGCTTGCGCTGCGGCAGATATGGCTTCAGCACATGCGGACTGTCGATCCGCTTGGCGACCCACTCCTCCATCACAAAGCGCTTCAGATAGGCGCCGTCGTCGCGCAGGTCGATTGAGGGGATCTTGATCGTGACCGTGGTGCCGCTCTCCTCGTCAACAGCGAGATAGATGTGGCTGCGGTGCGAGGCATGCAGCTCGCGCACGATGCGATAACCGTCGAACAGCATCCGTGCATCGAGCAGCGGCGGCAGCGGCAGCTCGGTCGGCTGGCCGAACACCTCCCTGGCATCGCCGTCAGGCAGTTCGTCGATCCGGATGATCTGCGCGGTGAGATTGTCCGGGCTGCCGTTCTCATAGGCCTGTTCGACGAGCGACTTCGCGGCCGCATCGAGGTCGGCGGCGCCGTCCCTGATCGTCTTCGCCAGTTGCCGCGCCGGGACGTGTTCGTAGACGCCGTCGGTCACCAGCAGGAAGGTATCGCCGCGCTCGAGCGGGAGATTCTGGTAGTCGATCTCGAGCTGCGGGTTCACGCCGAGCGCGCGGCCGAGATAGCTCTGCTGTGACGAGATCACGACGCGGTGGTCGTTGGTCAGCTGCTCGAGACTGTTGCCGGCGACGCGGTAGATCCTGCTGTCCCCGACATGGAACAGGTGCGCCGTGGTCGACCGGATCACCAGCGCGCTCAGCGTGCAGACATAACCCTTGTCCTTGTCGTAGGGGTTCTGGCTGCGCCGGGTCTGCGCATGCAGCCAGGAATTGGTCGCCTCCAGCACCCGCTGCGCCGAGCTCTTCACCGACCAGGATTCCGAGGTGCAGTAGTAGTCGGTGAGGAAGCTCTTGACCGCGGACTCCGCGGCAATGCGGCTGACGCTGCTCGAGGAGATGCCGTCGGCGAGCACCACAGCGATCCCCTTCAGGCCGAGTAGCGGCTCGTCAGGGATCAGCGCGCCGTGGAAATCCTGATTGGTGTCCTTGCGGCCCTGATCAGAGAATTGCCCGACCGATATTTTCAGCGTGCGCGGCATCGACCGTCCCAAAGCGAATGGGGCCCTCCGTGACAGGAGAGCCCCACAAGCCGGCCAGGATCAAGCCGCCAGGCGCTGGCGCTTCGGCGCCGTCTTCACATGCGTGGTGTAGAGCGTCAGCCCGGTGAAGGCGAGGCCGCCGGCGAGGTTTCCGAGCACGGTCGGGATCTCGTTCCAGATCAGATAGTCCATGATCGAGAACTTGGCATGGAGCATCAGTCCCGACGGAAACAGGAACATGTTCACCACCGAATGCTCGAACACCATGTAGAAGAACACCAGGATCGGCATCCACATCGCGATGACCTTGCCGGGCACCGTCGTGGAGATCATGGCGCCAACGACGCCGGTCGAGACCATCCAGTTGCAGAGCATGCCGCGAATGAACAGCGTGGCCATGCCGGCCGCGCCATGCGCCGCATAGCCCAGCGTTCGCGCCTCGCCGACGTTTCCGATGGTCATGCCGACCTTGTCAGGCTCCTGCGTGAAGCCGAAGGTCGTGACGAACGCCATCATGAAGGCAACCGTCAGCGCGCCGGCGAAATTGCCGATGAAGACGAGGCCCCAGTTGCGCAGCACGCCGCCGAGCGTGACGCCGGGCCGCTTGTCGAGCAGCGCGAGCGGCGACAGCACGAACACGCCGGTCAAGAGGTCGAAGCCCAGCAGATAGAGCATCACGAAGCCGACCGGAAACAGCAGCGCGCCGACGATCGGCTGCCCCGTGTTGACGTTGATCGTGACCGCGAACCAGGCTGCCAGCGCGAGGATCGCGCCGGCCATGTAGGCGCGGATCACGGTGTCGCGCGTCGACATGAAGATCTTGGATTCACCGGCATCCACCATCTTGGTGACGAATTCGGACGGTGCGAGATAGGCCATTCGTAAATTCCCCTTGCGCAATTCGGCCGCGCCGGTTGCCTGCCGGAAGCGACGCGGGTTGGTGGAAATGCTCGTCCGTCCGGGGGAGATGGGGATGCAACGATTGCTCGAGGCACCCGGGCCGGGCGCCTTGATCCCCTCGCCTCGGCCAGCACTGGCTTCGGCAATCCGGAGGACGGCAGTCGTCATTGACTGATGCAATCAAAAGCAATGGATATGCCAACTGGAGGCGCTGGCGTCGGGGAAGAAAATCATTTCAATACAATTACTTAGATGACCGGCGCCGGAACCGGCCGGGATGGTGGCGCCGATTTATGCAGCTTGCACAGATGTCGCCCAGGCCGCCGCGTGGCCCGGCAGGGGCCGCGGCGCGAACGTCGCCGCGCGCACGGCGCGGCCGATGCGGTCTACTTCACCTCGGTACGAACCGGCGCGTCCTTCAGGCCGTTATTGTCGTAAGCCTTGCGCAGCGTGCCGTTGGCGATCGCGTCCGTCATGAATTTGGTGACGAAGGCAGCCGCGAGCGGATGGTCGAGCGGCACCGCGACCGCAGTCACGGTCTGCTTGAAGGTCTCGTCCAGCACGCACGTGCCCGGAATCTTCTTCGCCATCGCCATGAGCTGGTCGCGCGACAGCGCGAAGGCGTCCACCTCGCCGTTCTCCAGGAGATGGAAAATCTCGTCATAGGTCTGATAGCCGGTGACCTTGGCGTGCTTGAGATGCGCGATCGCGCCACGCATGGTCGTGGTGTTGTTGACGGCGGCGACCTTGACGCCATCCTGGTCGAGGCTGGCGAAATTCGTGATCTTCGAGCCTGGTCTCACGATATAGGTGGCGTCGGCGACCTCGTAGATCGGCCCGAACGTCATCTTCGTTTCGCGCTCGGGATCCTTCGGCAGGAAGGTGACATCCCAGGTGTTCTTCGCCGCAGCGTCGGTGATCTGCCCGGAATTCTGGTGCACGACGTATTCGACGGGGACGCCGAGCTGCGCGGCCATCGCCTTGCCGAGATCGACGGGAACGCCGGCATAGCCCTTCTCGCTCTTGGTCGACCAGAATGCGCCGCCTGCCGGGCTGATTGCGATCGCGACCCGGAGCTTTCCGGTCGGCGCGATCTGATCCGTCAAGGCGTCGGCATTGGCTGATGTGGCCATCACTATCACTCCCAGAACAAGGCCAGCCAGACGCAGCAATCGAGACAACATCGGATGCCCTCCACGCCGGCTCTTGCGCCCGGCGGCGCGCAACAAACCGCACGAGGCCGCCTTGCGCAAGCTGTGCTTCGCGCAAGGGAGCTATCCGTATCGGCCTATTTGACCCGGATGGTGATCTTTTCGGAGACGACGGGTGGATTGAATGGATAATGCTTGGCGTCGCCCAGCACGAGCTGCAAGGTATGCTTGCCGGGCGCCAGATCGAGCTGCGTCTCAGTCTGGCCGGCACCGAAATGCAGATGGGACTTGTCCGACGGGATCGGCTCATTCGGATTGAGCGGCTCGTCGACGTCGACCAGAAGATGGTGGTGGCCGCTGTTTGGAAACTCGTCGCCGGCATGGGTGACGCCCATGTTGCGCAGCCCAAAGCGGCACACGAACGATCCCCTGAGCGTCGCGCCGTTGTGCGGCCAGATAAAGTACAGCTTGGTGTCCTTGCCCGCCGGCTTGTTTTGCGCGACGGCAGGAGCAGCGAGCAATGTCAGTGCCGCGGCGAGCATGATCAGGCGTGCACGTCTCATAGCCCCTCCATGAAACCCGGCGATTGCGGATGATCGCTCAGGGAGACAGCGCGATCCGGAAACCGTGGGTCGGATAACGAACATTGGTGTCGTAATTGTCGCGATTGGCCGGGCGCACATAGCGTGCGTCGTTCTTCCAGGAGCCGGAGCGAATGACATGGGAACCGCAGTCGCCTCCGGTCCAGACCGCACCGTCGTCCGGTGCACCCTGGTAATTCCTGTGCCAGCAATCCTCGACCCATTGATCGACCCCGCCGCCCATGTCGTAGAGCCCGAACGGATTCGGCCTGAAGCTGCCGACCTTCACCGGTTGTTCGGCCGAAGCGTCGCCGCCGCAATCCTTGCAGCCGACGTGGCCCGGCTGCACCTGATCGCCCCACCAGTATTTCGATTGGGTTCCGCCGCGCGCCGCGTATTCCCATTCGGCTTCGCTCGGAAGCCGATAGGGCTTCTTCGTCAGCTCGGCAAGCCAGGCGACATATTGCTTCGCATCGCTCCAGCTCACATTGGTGACCGGAACGTCATCCTTGCCGCTGGCCGTGAAGCCGCAGGCCTTGGCCGCCGCGCATGCATTCCACTCCCGGACGGTGACCGGGAATTTGCCCATCGCGAACGGCTTGACCGTCACCTTGCGGATCGGCCGCTCCGACGGGTCGTCATTGCTGCCCATCGAGAAGCTGCCGCCCTTGAGCGAAACCATCTCGGGCTCCGGCACGTCCGGTGCCGGGCTCGCGGCAGGCGCGGGTTGCGGCAATGCTTGCTGCGCCGGTGCCGCCGGGACCGGACTTGAACTCTGGCTCGGCGCCGGCGCCGGCTGCTGCACGGCAGGCGACGCCGCCGGTGCCGGGGGCGCCTGCGCCAATTCGGCCAGCTTGCTGCGCGGTTGCGCAAGCAGGTACCACAACACGCCGCCCGCGATGGTCGCGACCGCCAGTCCGAGCAGCGTGAGCAGGATGGACTCGCGGCGCCGGCGCGTCCTCTGGTAGGCGGCGGCGTCCGGCAGCACGCGGTAGACCCGGATCGGATCGGTGATGTTCTTCACTTTCTTGTCGCCGAGCGATTCGTAGCCGCAGACCATCTTGTGCTTGATCTGCTCGTAGATGCCGCCCGAAATGAATACCTCCCCCGGCGCGGCAATCCCTTCCAGGCGCGAGGCGACATTGACGCCGTCGCCGTAGATATCGTCGGCTTCGATGATGACGTCGCCGAGATTGACGCCGATCCGGTATTCGATCCAGTGATCCCTGGCGATCGCCGCGTTGCGGCCGACCATGTTTTGCTGGATCACGATGCTGCAGCGGACCGCTTCGACCGGACTGTCGAAGATCGCGATGAAGCCGTCGCCGGTGGTCTTGACCAGCTTGCCGTGGTGCTCTGTGATGGTGGGCTCGACGAGATCACGCTCGATCCGCTTGACGCGCGTATGCGTGCCCTCTTCATCGAGCTGCATCAGCCGGCTGTAGCCGGCAATATCGCCGACCACGATCGCCGCGAGCCGCCGCGGCATCGCTTCGCCGGGCGGTGGCCTGCCCGGCTTGCCGGATCTGAAGTCGCGAATTTCGCCCATGGCGTCGGCTGCTCCACAAACCACAAATGGCAGTGATCGGCGCAACCGGCGCCCGGGCCCTGCGACCCATGTGGAGCGTATCACACCACCCGGTCCGAACAAAGTTTGTGACGCCATTGTGCAATGCGCGAAAAAGCGCCATCCGCTCGTGGCGGATGGCACTTTGGCCTATTTCAGCTCGCGTTGCTGCGGCAAACGGTCAGCAGGTCAGCCCGTCTGCGTGACAGGGCTGCGAATCTCGCGCGGCAGGATGATCGCGGCTGCGATTGCCAGCAGGCACAGCGCCGCGAACGCGCGCAGCATCATCGAGAAGCCGCCCTGGTCATACAGCCAGGCCACCAGGCCGACGGAGGCGCCCGCCGCGGTGAAGCCGACGAAATAGCGCACCGCATAGGCGCGCGAGCGCCATTCCTCGGTGGTGTATTTGCCGACCATCGCATCGTTCACCGTCACCTGGCCGAACGCGCCCATCACGATGCCGATCGAGACCACGATCAGCGGCAAGTTGGACAGGCTCGCTGCGAGATAGAGGAACGGCGCCAGCATGAACGACAGCGGCAGCGCCACCGTCTTCAGTGAATGTTTGTCGAGCAGCTTGCCGATCGTGTACTGCGTCATCGCGCCGAACACATAGACTCCGGCGGCGATCACGCCGAGCAGCGCCGGGCTCTTGGTCAGATCGGCGAGCCGTTCGGCGAACAGTTTCGGCAGCGCCACCGTCACCGCGTTGAACGTGGTCGAGATCGCGATCACCACGATCAGCAGCGACAGCACCACCCGCCACATGTCCTCCTTGGCGACGCGCACCTGTGCCGCCGCCTGCTTGGAGCCCTTGCGATCCTCATGCACCACCGTCATCGCAAAGGCGATGCCGATCAGCACGGTGACCGTGCCGGGCACGATGAAGGCCCAGCGCCAGCCGAGATACTGGCCGATCACGCCGGTGACCAGCGCCGACGAGGCGACGCCGAGATTGCCCCAGACGCCGTTGATCCCCATCTGGGCGCCGAGCTTCTCGGCGTAGGACACGATCATCGCGGTGCCGACCGGATGATAGATCGAGGCGAAGATGCCGATCGCAAGCAACGCGGCGCCGAGTTGCAGCGGCGTCTGCACGAAGCCGACCGAGATCATCGAGAGGCCGATGCCGACGAAGAAGATCACCATCATGTGGCGGCGGCTCCAGCGGTCGCCGAGCCAGCCGGTGATCAGCGAGCCGGCGCCGAAGGCGATGAAGCCCGGCGTCGCATAGGGCAGCAGCTCCGAATAGGCCATGCCGAGCGCCGGGCCCATGATGATGACCGCGGCGGCGAAGATCAGCATCGCGTAATGGTCGATGAAATGGCCGGCGTTGACGAAGCCGATCACCCGGCTCGGACTGTTCTTTGGACCATTCATGGGCACGTCTTTCAGGCGATTCTTCAATTGCTCGGAAATAGGTTATAGGTGCTTGTCCTGACGGGATGTCGCCAATGACTATCGCTGAGCCGCCAATCAGAGCCCTCCACAACGACCGGCGCGTCACCGGCGACGGCGTGCACATGGTCGCGCGCAGCTACCAGAAGGGCATCCGGCTCGATCCCCACATGCACCGCGAGGCGCAGCTGGTCTATGCCGCCAGCGGCACCATGCAGGTGACCACGCCGAAGGGCCGCTGGCTGGTGCCGCCGGACCGCGCGGTGTGGGTCCCTGCCCTGCTCCCGCATGCGATCGACGTGCTCGCCGACATCGAGATGCGCACGCTGTATTTCGACCAGGCCTGGCTCGCGCGCGAAAAGCGCAGCGACAGCCTCGGCCATGAATTCGTGGTGCGGGTCTCGCCGCTGGTGCACCAGGCGATCCTTGCGCTGTTCGACGTATCCTGCGGACGCGAGCGCACCGACCTGCTGATCAGGCTGGTGATGCTGGAATTGCACCAGGCCGAGGATTCCGCGACCTTCATCCCGCTGCCGCAGGAGCCGCGCTGCCGCCGCGCTGCCGACATCGTGCTGGCCGATCCGACCAGGGATCACGAGATCGATGCGCTGGCGCGCACGGTCGGCACCTCGGCGCGCACACTGTCGCGGCTGTTCGCGGCGGAGACGCAACTCTCCTTCAAGAGTTGGTGCCAGCGCGCCCGCATCGCGGCGGCAATCGAGCGGCTGTCGACCAGCGCCAACGTTTCGGTCAAGCAGGTCGCCTCCGACCTCGGCTATGCCAGCGTGCCGGCATTCTCCCATGCATTCCGCCAGGTCACCGGCAAGACACCGACCGCGTTCGCGGAGAAAACGTGAACGGGATTTGTCACCGGGCGCAGCCAAGACGAATGATAAGGCGAATTATACCGCTGTCGCGTTGCGACATATTTCCGTACGATCCATGCGCTTGATTGCATTCCTGCCGACCTTAAATCCCGTGTAAGGTCCGGCTTCACTGGATGCGACCCGCTGGATACGACCTGCCCATGGCCAACGCCTTTTTCTCCGACTTGCTCTCGACGATTTCCGAACGCGGCCGCGTCCTGCTCGGCCGCGCCAGCCCGGCCAACGACAGGCAGGATGCCTCCGAGCTTCTGGAATTGTGCGAGGCGCTGCTGTCCGGCCGCGGCGAAGCCTCCGGTACCGCGATGGCGCGCGAAGTGCTCGACCGCTACCACCACCTCGACGCCGCCGGCCGCCTGTCGTTCTTCCAGACGCTGGCCCGCGATTTCGGCCCCGACCACGCCAGGCTGGCGCAGGCGATCGAGAGCTGGCGCACCAAAGCCAATGGCGAGGACGCCAGCGACCTGCATTTCGCCTCCGAGCCGCGCCGCCAGGAATTGATCCGCCGGCTCAATCGCGCGCCCGGCGGCACCGGCGAGCTGGTGTCGATCCGCTCCGATCTGCTTTCATTGATGAAGGGCAACAAGGACCTTGCCGCGCTCGATCGCGACGTGGTGCATCTGCTCTCGTCCTGGTTCAACAGGGGATTCCTCGTGCTGCGCAGGATAGACTGGTCGTCGCCGGCCAATATTCTGGAGAAGATCATCCGCTATGAGGCGGTGCACGAGATCCGCGATTGGGACGATTTGCGCCGCCGCATCGATCCGGTCGACCGCCGCTGCTACGCATTCTTCCACCCGGCGCTGGCCGACGAGCCGCTGATCTTCGTCGAGGTCGCGCTCACCGAAGCCATCCCGGGCGCGATCGCGCCGCTGCTTGCGGAAGAGCGCGAGCCGGTGCCGGTCGAGAAGGCCCGCACCGCGGTGTTCTATTCGATCTCCAACACCCAGCGCGGCCTCGGCGGCATCTCGTTCGGCAGCTTCCTGATCAAGCAGGTGGTCGAGGAGCTGCGCCGCGAACTGCCCAAGCTCGACACCTTCGTGACGCTGTCGCCGGTGCCGGGCTTCATGCAGTGGGTCAAGCAGGCCGACGACGTGCCGCTGTCAGATGAGGACCGCCAGCTGCTGGAAAATCTCGGCAAGCCCGGCTGGCCCGAGAACGCCGAGCTCGCCACGCAATTGCGCGCCGTGCTGGAGCCGCTCGCCGCCTACTACTTCCTGAAGGCGCGCACGCCGAAGGGCCGGTTGATCGATTCGGTCGCGCGCTTCCACCTCGGCAACGGTGCGCGGCTGGAGCGGATCAACTGGCTCGGCGACCTCTCGCCCAAGGGCCTGCGCGAATCCGCCGGCGTCATGGTCAACTACCTCTACCGGCTCGACGACATCGAGAAGAACCACGAGGCCTATGCCAACAATGGCGAGGTGATTGCCTCGAGCGCGGTGAAGAAGCTGTTGAAGGGCGAAGGCCGCCGGCTGCTGGATATGCGGCTCGGGTAGACCGCCGCTCAGCTCCCTCCCCGTCATTGCGAGGAGCGCAAGCGACGAAGCAATCCATCGCGCCACTGCGGGACAATGGATTGCTTCGCTTCGCTCGCAATGACGGCTAATCATCGCTCCGGCCTCGAACGCTCGACGCCTAAAACCTCGCCCGCGCCGTCAACCGCACCGTGCGGCCCTGTCCCGGCGAGATGTTGTTGTTGCCGTCGGCGGAGGCCCAATAGCCCTTGTCGAAGATGTTCTCGACGTTGAGCTGGGCGCTCCAGGTCTCGTCGATCCTGGCATAGACCGCCGCATCGAAGCGGACGAAGCTTGGCAGCCGCACGGTGTCGTCGGACGAGGCGAACGAATCGCCGAAATAGATCACGCCGAGCGCGGCCGCCCACATCGGCGTGAACTGATACTTGTTCCACCAGGCAAACTGATTATACGGCACGAGCTGGACGCGGTTGCCGGGCACGACGGTGGCCGAGGTCGCGCCGGTGATCTTCGCGTCGGTATAGGCATAGGCCAGCGACGACTGCCACTGCTCGGTGACATGGCCGGTCAGGCTCGCCTCGACGCCGCGCGTGAGCGTGCTGCCGGAGGGAAAGAAGAAGCCGGGATTGTTGCCGTCAGGGATCGGCTGGTTGGTGCGGTTCAGATTGTAGACCGCGGTCGAGAACAGCAGCTTCGGATTGATGTTCCACTTCATGCCGAGCTCGACATTCTCGAAGCGCTGCGGCTGCAGGATCAGCGTGCCGTCGGTCAGCGAGCCGAACTGGTCGCCGGACGCCGGCAGATAGGAGATGCTGTAGGCGGTATAGACCGACATCTGCTCGATCGGCTTGATGATCAGGGCGCCCTGCGGCGACACCAGATTGTCGACGCGGCCGCGAATGGTGTTGGTGTTCATGTCGGTCGCCGACATGTCGAAGCGATCGAAACGCGCGCCGGCGATGATCTGCACGGCGCGGGAGATCTCGATGGTGTCCCTGACATAGCCGGACTGGATGTTCAGCGCATAACGGCTGTTCGAGTCGGGCGTGGTGACGCCGTCGGTGTTGGTGCCGGTGAAGTGGTGGATGAACGTCACCGCGCCGAAATAGGTCGGGGCGAACGGGTTCTGCACGATGGTGTTGGTGCCATCAGGGAATACGCCGGTGTTGCGGATGTCGACGCCGCTCTGGCGGCCGAACGCGGTGCCGAAACCGACGGTGTGGAACAGCGGGCCGGTCCAGGTCTTGTAGGCGAAATCGGTCTGGTTGAAGACGTTGTCGCGGTTGGTCGTGTGCTGATAGGCGCCGAGATTGACCGCGGTGTCCGCCGGGTTGACCGCGCCGGTGAGCGCGCCGCCGGTCGGATAGACGTTCTGGTAGAATTTCTGGTAGTCGGCCGCGATGGTGCCGTTGCGCACCGTCAGCCCGTTCTCGAAATCGTGCTCGATGATAGCCATGCCGGTCTGCACCGTCGCCTGCGCAGTGTTTAGGCTCGGGCTGCCGAAGAATGTCGAGAAGTCGCCGTTCGGCGCAAACGGCGCCGTCGGGTTGAAGCGGGTCGCGCCGCCGGGCACACCTTGCGAAGGATTGCCGCGGTCGGCCGTGCGCGCGTCGTGGAAATACTCGTAGCTCAGCTTGATCTTGGTATTATCGTCCGGCTTCAGCGTCACCGTCGGGTTGATGCCGTAGCGCTCGAGATGGTTGAAGTCGCGGAACGCGTCGGCGCCCTCGTAGAACACGTTGAGCCTCGCCGCGACGTTCTCGTTGATCGCCTGTCCGGCATCGAGGGTGACACGGCGATCGCCCCACGAGCCGGTCTGCGCCGTCGCCTCGTAGACGCGGTTGCCGTCGGCCTCTTTCAGCGTGCGGTTGAGCAGGCCGCCGCTGGCGCCGCGGCCGAAGGTCAGCGCGCTCGGCCCCTTCAGCACCTCGATGCTTTGGGCGTTGTACATGTCGCGGAAGTACTGCACGTCGTCGCGGAAGCCGTTGACGAAGAAGTTGGCGCTGGAATCGACGCCGCGGATCACGAGCTCATCGCGATTGCCTTCGCCCTGATGCACCGCGACGCCGGGAACGTAGCGGGTGACGTCGGTGACGCCCTGGTAGTTCTGGTCGCGGATCTGCTCCCGCGTCACGACGCTCAGCGACTGCGGAATGTTGACGATCGCGGTGTTGGTTCGGGTCGCAACCTGTGTGCTGTTGGCGAAATAGCCCGACGTGCCGGTGCGGGCATCCTGCGACTCCGTGAAAGGCTTCGGCGCGGCCGCAGGCTCGATCCGCCGTGCCGTCCGGGTGCGGCGGCCGCGGGCAGCGGCGGTGTTGCGTGACGTAGACGGCAAAGTGCGGTGGCGTTGCGCGGCGGGCGCGGTGACGGTCACCGGCGGCAACGACGAGGCGCCGCCTTGCGGGGGCGTCGACTGCGCCCGCGCAGGTGACGTTGCGAGCGGAACGCTCAGCGCGAGATAGCTTGCCGTGAGCAGCGCCAGCTTCGCAAGCCAAGCGACGCGACGATTTTTATGTGGTCTTGATGTCATGACGTCGTCCCCAAGCAACTCGCGCCTTGCGGGAAGGCGATGCGCCGTCCTCTAGAGACGTGAGGCGTTGTGCGTCCAGACGATGAGCCCGGGAAAATTTTTGCGTGATGTCGGAATAAAGTCGTGACGAAAGCGCGCAGGTGCCGCGCACGGCGAGCGCAGGGCTGGAAAAGTCAGGGATGCAAATGGTTTCGGTCGGCTTCCGGATTTGCGCCGGGAAACGAAGAGCGGCGCTTGCGCGCCGCCCTTCTTGTAGTAATTCCAGATTGTATCGGTTCTAAGCGGCTTCTTGATGGGCCGTCGTCGTCACGCGATTGCCGAGCGCGGCCGCAGTCCCGCCGGCAGATGCGTGTCGATCCAGGCCGTGATCGCGCGCTCGTTGCGATGGTAGAGCAGGCCCGCGGCGATCACGGCAATGCCGATCAGCGACAGCGAGAAGGGAAACCACAGCGAGTCCTTGAACACGACGTCGGCAAGATGTCCGAGATAGAGGCAGATGCCGAACGCGCCGAACACCGCATAGGCGCGCCGCATCAGGATCACGGCGATCACGACGAGGCCGACATTGAGCAGGCAGTAGATCGCCTTGCCCAGTTCGGTCGAGCTCGAGGACGCAGAGATGCCGCCCCAGAACGCCATCAGGCCGAACAGATGCAGCCAGAACGCGAAGTCACCGTTGCGGCTGCGATAGTCCACGATCCAGGCCACCGCGAGGACGGCAAGACCGAACCAGACCGACACGCGGCGCTGCGTCTCGAAGTCGGCATGGGCCGTGCCGCTGAACCATGGCGCCAAGTCCATCGACATGAACCACAGCGCAAACGCGATGATCGCGACGATGAAGGCGAAGCGGAAATAGCGCAGCGCGACGATGCCGGCGGCGACGGTCGCGAGTTCCATGAAGATCCAGCTGCCCTTCACCCAGACGTAGAAGTCCTGCACGGTTCCGGGCTTGCCGAACTTGCCCCACCAGCCGAGTTCATCCTGGATGCCATAGACCGCGAGCGGCGCCATCGAGACGGCGATCGCGATCAGCAGGCCGCCGGGAACCCGCAGATTCTTGCCGACCCAGAGGTGGTGACCGGCCACGGCGAAAGCGGCGGCATAGGCGATTGCGCAGGCCGTGAGCGCTCGTCCCCCCATCTGGGTGAACGCCAGGGTCGAGAACAGGCCCATGGCGCCGATCACGATCAGGGCGCCGGCATACCAGAGCACGTGGGCGGCATCGAACCTGGCGACCGGGCTGGCATCGCCAGTGGCGCCCTGCCCCTCATGGCTGGACAGGAAGGCGAGCAGCCGGTCCAGATCAGCCGCGCTGATCACCCCGGCATCGGCAGCTTCCCGAAGACTCTTCGCTGAATATGGCATGCGGTTGTTCCTCATGGCCGGTTCCGACGCCTTCCCGGTTCCGGACGAGGCGCCTCTCCCCCCATAAGTATATCGGAACGTGAGCAACGTTCAATCTTATATTGAGCAATGCTCAAATCATTTTTACAGCCGGCCCACCCACCGGGCTGGCCGGATGGGTACCAGCTAATCGGCCAGCGCCTTCATTTCCTTGTAGAGATCCGACTTGCCCTCGAACCCGATGCCGGGGAGGTCCGGCATCACGATGTGGCCGTTCTCGACGCGGACGCCGTCGGGGAAACCGCCATAGGGCTGGAACAGGTCGGGATAGCTTTCATTGCCGCCGAGTCCGAGGCCGGCCGCGATGTTGAGCGACATCTGGTGGCCGCCATGCGGGATGCAGCGGCTCGGCGACCAGCCGTGGGTCTTCAGCACCTCGAGCGTGCGCTGATCCTCGCACAGCCCATAGGACAGCGCGCAGTCGAATTGCAGCCAGTCGCGGTCCGGCCGCATGCCGCCGTAGCGGATCAGGTTGCGCGCATCCTGGTGGCTGAACAGGTTCTCGCCGGTCGCCATCGCCCGGGGATAGAATTCAGCTAAGGCGGACTGCAGCGCATAGTCGAGCGGGTCGCCGGCCTCCTCGTACCAGAACAGTGGATACTCCCGCAGCATCTTGGCGTAGGCGATCGCGGTTTCCAGGTCGAAGCGGCCGTTGGCGTCGACGGCAAGCTGCGCGCTGCTGCCGATTTCCTCCAGCACCGCCTCGATGCGCTCGCGGTCCTCAGTGAGCGGCGCGCCGCCGATCTTCATCTTCACGACGTTGTAGCCGCGGTCGAGATAGCCGCGCATCTCCTTCCGCAGCGCGCCGAGGTCCTTGCCCGGATAATAATAGCCGCCTGCGGCGTAGACGAAGACGCGCGGATTGGCGCTCACACCGTGGCGCTCGGCAAGCAGCCGGAACAGCGGCTTGCCCGCGATCTTCGCCACCGCGTCCCACACCGCCATGTCGATGGTACCGACCGCGACCGAGCGCTCGCCATGGCCGCCCGGCTTCTCGTTCGACATCAGCGTCGACCAGACCTTGTCCGGATCGAGATTGTCGCCTGAGGCATCGAGCAGCGATTTCGGGTCGGCTTCCAGGAGGCGCGGCGCGAAGCGCTCGCGGATCAGACCACCCTGCCCGTAACGGCCGTTGGAATTGAAGCCGTAGCCGACCACCCGCCGGCCGTCGCGCACCACATCGGTGACCACGGCAACGAGGCTCGAGGTCATCTTGGTGAAGTCGATATAGGCGTTGCGGATCGGCGAGGAGATCGGCTTCGTCACCTCGCGGACGTCGACGATGCGGACGGACATGGTTGAGCTTTCGGAGTTGTCGGGGCACGTCATTCCGGAGCGATGCGAAGCATCGAACCCGGAATCTCGAGATTCCGGGTTCACGTCTCGCGTGCCCCGGAATGATGGTGGTTACTTCTTATCCCGGAAATACGGCTCGACCGGCCCATGCACCTTGATGGTCAGCGGATTGCCGTAACGGTCCTTGGCATTGCCGGCGGTGACGCGTACCCAGCCCTCGCTGATGCAGTACTCCTCGACATTGGTCTTCTCGGCGCCCTTGAAGCGGATGCCGACGTCGCGCGCCAGAATCTCCGCATTGTAGTACGGGCTGTTCGGATCGACCGAGAGGCGGTCGGGGAATTGGTCGTTGGTGGTGTCGTCGCTCATAGCAGCGCCTCGATTTCCTTCTTCAATCCTTCGGGCCGGGCGGTCGGCGCATGCCGCGCCACGACCTTGCCGGCGCGATCGACCAGAAACTTGGTGAAGTTCCATTTGATCGCCGGTCCGAGCAGGCCCGACTTCTCACGTTTCAGGTGTTCGTACAATGGATGCGCACCTGAGCCATTGACGTCGATCTTGGCGAACATCGGAAACGTCACGGCATAGTTAGTCTCGCAGAACGCCGCGATCTGTTTGGCATCGCCCGGCTCCTGCGCACCGAACTGGTTGCAGGGAAAGCCGAGCACGGCAAAGCCGCGCGGCGACAATCCGGCGTGCAGCTCCTGCAGGCCCTTGTATTGCGGCGTGAACCCGCAGGCGCTCGCGGTGTTCACGATCAGCAGCACCTGCCCCTCGAAATCCCGCAGCGGCATGTCCTCGCCGGCGAGCGATTTGGCGGTGAAATCGTAGACCGTCGGCATCTTCAGCTCACCGGATCGATCGCAGCCGACGGCGTGCCGCCGGCCTCGACCGCCTCGCCTGCCGCGAGGCAGAGATCCTCGCGGTAGCGGGCCGCCACGAGCTGCACGCCAACCGGAATCCGTCCCACGAGGCCGGTGGAGACGACGAGCCCCGGCAGACCCATGAATGGGATCGCGATCTGCGGCAGCTGCGCGTGCCACACCCGTGCGAACGACGCCTCGTCCTTGCGGTCGAGATGATCGGGGAACGGCAGCTCAGCGGACACCGGCATCAGCAGCACGGGATATTTGTCGAGGAAGGCGAACCATTCGCGCGTCAACGTGGCGCGGCGGGTCAGCGCCTGCGACAGGTCGAACGGATGCACCCTGGCGCGGACGCCGCGCAGGCAGGCCAGCGCGCCGGGATCGCCCTCGCGCTCGGCAAACGCAAGCTGCGCCTCGTAGCCGTCGCCGAGCCAGAGCCGGGTCTGGATCTCGGCCGCCTCACGCAGGGATGGCGTGTTGGCAACTTCCTCGACGATCCAGCCGGCGGCTTGCAGACGCTTGCCGGCGTCGGCAACCGCAGCGACCACTTCCGGTACCGGGTTGAGACCATCGGGATTGAGACACATCGCAACGCGCTTCTCGCGCGGCGGTCCCTCGAGCGGCACCGGTGCGTACCAGGGATCGCGATAGTCAGGCGCCGACATCGCCGCGAGCGAGATCCGCAGATCGTTGACCGTACGTGCCAACGGGCCCGAGACCGCGCTGATCTGCGGGCCGATCGGACGCTCCGGCAATGCCGCGTTGAAGGCCGGGATGCGGCCCATGCTCGGCCGCAGGCCGTGCACGCCGCAGGCATAGGCCGGATAGCGGATCGAGCCGGCGATATCGGTGCCGTGGGCGATGTGGCCGATGCCGGCCGCGACCGCGGAGCCCGCGCCGCCCGACGAGCCGCCCGGGGTGATCCCGGGATCGCGCGGGTTCTTGGTGTCGCCGTGAATGAGGTTGGTGGTGAACCAGCGATAGGACACCGCCGGACAATTGGTGCGGCCGAGCAGCACCGCGCCGGCCTTACGCAGATTGGCGACCACCGGGTTGTCCACCTTGGCGATCAGGTCGCGCTGCGCCTTCAGGCCGTTGGTGGTGGCGTAGCCTTCCTGGTCGACATTGACCTTGATCGTGATCGGCACGCCGGCAAGCGGCCCCACCGCCTCACCGCGCGCAATTGCCGCATCGACCTTCGCGGCCTGCGCCAGCACGTCGTCCGGCCGGTGATCGACCACCGCGTTGATCTTCGGGTTGACTGCATCGAGCCGGGCGAGCCCGGCCTCGGCCGCCTCCTTCGCCGTTACCTTCTTCGATTTGATGAGGCCGGCGAGCTCGGTTGCCGACAGACGCCAAAGATCCTGCATGAGATACTCCGTGTGACGGAGGCTTTTTAGCGCCGCATGCGAGGCAAGGCCAGCGGCCTGCCGCGTAGCCGGTCAGCGGAAATGCGCGATGTAATAGGCAAGGTCGCCGATCTGCTCCTTGGTCACCGTCTGCATCACGTCCGCCATGGTGGCGTCGTAGCCGTGCCGGCTGTTGTCCTTGTATTCGGCCAGCGTCTTGGCGAGGTAATCCTCGCGCTGGTTGGCGATGCGGGGGACGTTGTCCTTGCCGGAGAAATCAGTGTTGTGGCAGCTGTTGCAGCGGTTCTGCTGCGCCAGCGCCTGGCCGCGCGCCATCCGCGCCGGATCGCCGGCATCCGCGGGCGGTGCCGGCTTCGGCAGGGTGGCGATGAAATCCGAGAAGGCGCGCAAATCGTCGTCGGTCATCGGCTTCGCCATCTCGTTCATCGGGTCGAATACCCTGAGCTTCTCGCGGAACATGAACAGCTGGATCAGCGCATAGGGCGCCTGCTGGCCGCCGAGCGATGGCGTGTTCTCGGTTTCCGACGTGCCGTGTTCGCCGTGGCAGGCAAAGCACGCCGCAGCACGCTCCTGGATGGTCTCGGCGTTTGCGGAGAAGCTGAGAGCGGCCAGCGCCGCGGCGATTGCGAACTTGCGCATCGGTCCATCCTTGCATGCAGTTCAAAAAGAATCGGGGGCAGCAAGCGCTGCCCCCGATCCCTGGGTTTCGGCTTACTGATTGGCGACCTTCGGCTTGCCGTAGCTGATGCGATAGACCGCGCCGTTCCAGTCGTCGGAGACCAGCAGCGAGCCGTCCTTCAGCAGCATCACGTCGACCGGGCGGCCGACATACTTGTTGTCCTCGAGGAAGCCGGTCATGAACGGCTCGACCGACTTCACGGTGCCGTCCTTGTTCAGCCGCACCACGACGACGTCACCGCCCTGCTTCTGCGACTTGTTCCAAGAGCCGTGACGCGCGACGAAGATCACGTTCTTGTAGGTCTTCGGGAACATGCTGCCCGTATAGAAGCGCATGCCGAGCGAAGCGGTATGCGGCCCCATCAGACCGACCGGCGGCGTGTACTCCTTGCAGTTCTTGCCCCAGCCGAGCTCCTGGTCGATGATGTTGCCCTGGTAGCAGAACGGCGCGCCGAAATCCTCGCCCGCCTTGGTGACGCGGTTGAGCTCGTCTTCCGGCACCGTCTCCGACAGCCAGTCGCGGCCATTGTCGGTGAAGTACATCTGCTTGGTCTCGGGATTCCAGTCGAAGCCGACCGAGTTGCGCACGCCGAGCGCATAGACCTCGGCGCCGGAGCCGTCGAGATTCATGCGGCGGATCTGGCCGTGGTCGGCGTCATGCAGCACGTTGTTGCCGGGCTGACCGACCGGGACATAGAGCTTGTTGTCGGGACCGATGGCGATGAACTTCCAGCCATGCGCCTCGTCCTTCGGCAGCTTGTCGTAGATCACGGTCGGCTTCGGCGGGTTGTCCAGATTGTCCTCGATCTTGTCGATCTTAGAGACCTTCGAGAGCTCGGCGATGTAGAGCGTGCCGTCCTTGAAGGCGACGCCGTTCGGGCGGTAGAGGCCGGAAGCGATCACCTTGACCGAGCGTTTGCCGTCCTTGTTGACGATTGCATAGACCTTGTCGACGAGGCGGCTGCCGACGAACACCGTTCCTTTGTCGCCGAGCGCCATCGAGCGCGCATTGGCCATCCCGGCCGCATAGACCTCGACATTGAAGCCGGCCGGCACCTTGAGCTTGGCGAGCGGCAGCTTGTCGGGCGCAGACGGCAGCGGCGGCGGCGCCACCGGCGCCAGCTTGGCGGCGGCTTCATTGTCCGGACGCCCGATCAAGGGCGAGCCCGGCGGCAGCGGCTGGGCGGCCGGAGCAGCACCTGCCGCCGGTGCGGCCGCCGGCTGCTGCGCCGCAGCAGAGAGCGTGAACGCGCCCAGCATGGCCCCCGCCAGCAGCAGGCTGCGCAGTGCGAACGAGTGTTTTGTCATGATGATCTCCCCTGGGTGGAAGCCTTTGTTCATCGCGCCATTGATGTCGATCGGCGCATTAGGCTTTCCGTTCATAGTCTTGCGAATTTGTCCGGACAAATGCAATCGGAAACATGCCGACATCGTCCAACGCATGGTTGTGACCACGGTTGTGACCGCGCGGCAGCGCCGGCGTTTATCAGTGCCTTGTCATCGAGCGGTCCGGGCGATCGAGAATCGCCTCGGTGAATGGAAACTCCAGCACGATCTCGCCCTCGTCGTCGGTCACCTCGATGACAGCACTGAGCAGCGCGCCGTCGGCTCCTTCGGTCTTGAGCAGCTCGCGAATCATCGCCCGGGCCATCTCCCACGCGCGATCCGGGTCGCGCAGGATTTCGCCGTCGGGGTCGGAGATCAGCTCGTCGCCGATACGGGTATTGAAGAAATAGCGTGGCATCGGCTGAACTCGGCTCGGTTAGTCGCTTCCCGTGACCGGGAAGCACAGGATCGTCATCAGGACCTTGGGAGGATCACCCGGCCCCTGTCTCATAATCCAAGATCACCATTCGCCGTGTGGCGAACAACAGGAAAAAGGTCTGATGGCACCGGGTTTTGACGGGAAATGCGCGCACAAATTTGTGAGTGGTCCGGATTTGTCTTCCGCAGTGCAGCATGCCGTTCCGCAGGGCGCCTAGCGAAAAATTTAGGTGGCGAACTTTCCGAACCGCAGTAGTTTAACCTCAGGGCGGAAAGTTCGTCCGGTTGCAACAAGGAGAGCCTAATGGCCTGGAAAGCACCGAAGATCGTGGAAGTGTCGGTCGGCATGGAAATCAACATGTATATGTGCGCCACCCGCAAGTAAGCGGCAGCGCCCTATACACGTTTAGCGTTTTAGCGCAGGTGGACATCCGGGCGTAACGCGCTCCCGAGCATGGGGGTGTGTTTCAAATCCGGAGTCCACCTCGTAACGTTTCTGGATCTGAAAAAAACTCTCCAGGGGACGGATCATGCTTCGTGTCGTCGTCCTGGGTGCCGCGGCGGGTGGCGGCGTTCCGCAGTGGAATTGCGGCTGTGCCGTTTGCAGGACGGCGCGAAGCGACCATCCCGAATTGCAGAGCACGCAAGCCTCGATCGCCGTCAGCGGCGACGGCGCGCACTGGTTCCTGGTCAACGCCTCTCCCGATCTCCGCCAGCAGCTGATCGCGACGCCGCAGCTTCATCCGAAGCACGGCGCGCTGCGCCACAGCCCGATCGCGGGCGTCATCCTCACCAACAGCGAGGTCGATGCGGTCGCCGGATTGCTGTCGATGCGCGAGGGCTCGCCGTTTGCGATCTACGCGCATCAGCGGGTGCTCGCGATCCTGCGTTCGAACAGCATCTTCAACGTGCTGAGCGAGAAGAACGTCGCCCGCCTGCCGATCGCCGTCGACCAGGCCTTCGAGCCGGCCCTGCCCGACGGATCGCCGTCGGGGCTCGAAGTGCTGCCGTTCGAGGTTCCCGGCAAGGGCGCATGGTATCTCGAAGGCAAGGCCCACCCGGCAGGCGCCGACGGCGTCGGCGATACGCTGGGCCTGCGTATTGCGGACAAGCGCAGCGGCAAATACTTCTATTTCCTGGCCGCCTGCGCGCGGGTCACTGACGAACTGAAATCGCGGCTCAAGGGTGCGCCGCTGGTGTTTTTCGACGGCACGGTGTGGCGCGACGACGAACTGATCGCGGCGGGGCTGGGCACCAAGACCGGCCAAAGCATGGGACATATCGCGATGTCAGGCGATCACGGCGCGATCGAAAGCCTCGCCGGTCTCGACATCGGACGAAAAGTGTTTTTGCATATCAACAATTCCAACCCGGCGCTGCTTGGGAGTTCGGCCGAACGCAAGACGGCCGAGCACGCGGGCTGGCAGATACCTTCGGACGGAACGGAGATCGTGCTGTGAACGTCGTGCCCACCAATGGAATGACCGCGCTCTCGATCGGCAAGGGCATCACGCTCGACACGGCCGAGGACATGGAGGCGACGCTGCGCACCATCGGCGCGACGCGCTATCACAGCCTGCATCCGTTCCACCGCCTGTTGCACGGCGGCAAGCTGAACAAGGGCCAGGTCCAGGCCTGGGCTCTCAACCGCTATTACTATCAGAGCACGATCCCGCTGAAGGACGCGATGGTGATGACGCGCTTTCGCGATCGCATGACGCGGGTCGAGTGGCGCCACCGCATCGAGGATCATGACGGAGATCTCGGCAGTGAGGGCGGCATCGAGCGCTGGCTGAAGCTGACCGAAGGCCTCGGCCTCGACACCGCCTATGTCGAATCCACCGAAGGCATCCTGCCGGCGACGCGCTTTGCCGTGGAAGCCTATGTACATTTCTGCCGCGACCGCACGCCGCTGGAGGCGATCGCCTCCTCGCTCACCGAATTGTTCGCGCCGAACCTGCATGAGGAGCGCATCTCGGGGATGCTGAAGCATTACGACTTCGTCAACCCCGACATCATGAGCTATTTCAGCCGCCGCCTCACCCAGGCGCCGCGCGACGCCGGCTTTGCGCTCGACTACGTCAAGCAGCACGCCAGGACGCCGGCCGAGCGCGAGGCCGTGTGCAACGCGCTGATCTTCAAGACCAACGTGCTGTGGGTGCAGCTCGACGCGCTCTATCACGCCTATGTCGAGGGCCAGATTCCGCCCGGCGCCTTCGTGCCGAAGACAGGTTAGAGACAGACATCATGGCCAGCCGCAACATCAGCGTCAGCGAGACCAGCCGGCCGAAACTGCCGCGCCACACCAGGCTGAAATTCGACGAGACGCGGCAGGTCTGGGTGATCCTGGCGCCGGAACGCGTGCTGGCGCCGGACGAGATCGCGGTCGAGGTGCTGCATCTCTGCGACGGCGTGCGCAGCGTCGGCCAGATGGTGGACCAGCTCGCGGAAAAATACGCCGCGCCGCGCGAGGCGATCGCGACCGACGTGATCGCGATGCTGCAGGACCTGGCCGACAAGGGCTTTCTCACCGAAGCGCGCGAGAGCACGGCATGACTGACACGCTCGCCGGCAACAAGACGACGGCAGCAGGCCCAACCGACGGGCTCGCGGTGCTCGAGCAAACGCGCTCGGCGGCCGAGACCTACGGCATCCCGCTCGCCGTGCTGCTCGAGGTCACCCACCGCTGCCCGCTGCAATGCCCCTACTGCTCCAATCCGGTCGAGCTCGACCGCGGCTCGACCGAGCTCACCACCGAAGAGTGGAAGAAGGTGCTGAGCGAGCTTGCCGAGCTCGGCGTGCTGCAGGTCCATTTCTCCGGCGGCGAACCGACCGCGCGCAAGGACATCGTCGAGCTGGTGCAGCACGCGACCGATGTCGGGCTCTATTCCAACCTGATCACCTCGGCCGTGCTGCTGACCAGGGACAAGCTGTCGGCGCTGGCCGATGCCGGCCTCAGCCATGTGCAGATCAGCTTTCAGGGCAACGAGCCCAACGTCGCCGATCGCGTCGCGGGCCTGAAGGACGCACACAGGAAGAAGCTCGAGGTCGCGAAATGGACCCGCGAGCTCGACATGCCGCTCACGGTCAATGCGGTGATGCACCGGCAGAACCTGCATCAGCTGCCCGACATCATCCAGATGGCGGTCGATCTCGACGCCGACCGGCTCGAAGTCGCCAACGTGCAGTATTACGGCTGGGCGCTGAAGAACCGCGCCGCGCTGATGCCGACGGTCGAACAGATCGAGGAGACCAGCCGCATCGTCGAGGAAGCCCAAATTCGCCTGAAGGGTACGCTCGCGATCGACTATGTCGTGCCGGACTACTACGCGCTGCGGCCGAAGAAATGCATGGGCGGCTGGGGCCGCCAGTTCTTCAACATCTCTCCGGCGGGCAAGGTGCTGCCCTGCCACGCCGCCGAAAGCATCACCGGGCTCGAATTCGAATCCGTGCGCTCGAACCATTCGATTGCCTGGATCTGGCAGAACTCGGAGGCCTTCAACCGCTATCGCGGCACCGGCTGGATGCCGGAGCCGTGCAAGTCCTGCGAATTCCGCGAGGTCGATTTCGGCGGCTGCCGTTGCCAGGCCTTTGCGCTGACCGGTGACGCCGGCAATACCGACCCGGCCTGTGCGCTGTCGCCGCGGCATGAGGAGATCTTCAAACAGGCCGAGCAGGAATCCGCCGGCACGCAGAACCGTTTCCTCTACCGCAACTTCGCCGGCGGCACGCTGGAGACGGACCTCCCCCAGGAAAAGCCCCAGGACAAATCTCATGGCGCCTGACGCCGACGCCGGCAAGGCTGCCAGGCGCGCCGATCCCTTCGCTCCGCTGACATCGGAATGGCTCGATGTCGGCGACGGCCACAACCTTCACGTCGAGAGCGTCGGGCGCGAAGGCGGCATCCCCGCGGTCTATCTGCATGGCGGCCCTGGCAGCGGCTGCCAGCCGGACCATCGCCGGCTGTTCGATCCCGAGCGCTTCCACGCCGTGCTGTTCGACCAGCGCGGCTGCGGCCGCAGCCGGCCGAAAGGCAGCCGCGACCACAACACGACGCAGCATTTGATCGCCGACATGGAGAAGATCCGCGAACGCTTCGGCTTCGCGCGCTGGATGGTGGCCGGAGGCTCCTGGGGCGCGACGCTGGCGCTGGCTTATGCAGAGGCCCATCCCGAGCGCGTCAGCGGCCTCGTGCTGCGCGCGACATTTCTCGGCACGGCCGAGGAGCTGGAAGACGTCTTCCGGCGCGCCTTACCGCGCTTCTATCCCGACCTCTCGGAGGATTTCCTCAACTTCCTGCCCGAGCATGAACGTGCGGCGCCACTTGCGGCCTATTACCGCCGCATCCTCGATCCCGACGCCGCCGTGCATGCGCCGGCCGCGCGCGCCTGGCATGACACGGAGCGCGTGCTGTCGGAGCACACGCCGAAGCAGACGCGGCTCGATCTGAAGGCCTCAGGCGCCCTGCCCTCGACGCCGTTCATGGAGGCACACTACTTCGCCAACGATTGCTTCATGCGGCCGAACCAGTTGATGGAGGAAGCCGGCAAGCTCGCCGGAATTCCCGGCATCCTGGTGCAGGGCCGCTACGATCTCCTGTGCCCGCCCGCAACCTCGCACGCGCTCGCCGCGCGCTGGCCGGGCAGCGAGGTCCGCGTTGTCGATGGCGCCGGCCACATCCTCTACGACCCCGGCATCCGCAACGCCGTGATGAAGGCGATCGCGGATTTGGCGGCAAGACAATGACCAGGGCGCGTACCCATAGATTGGAACGCCCGCAAGGCAGACGAATTGGACTGCTATGCCGACCGGAGTTCGACCTGTCCGTTTGGGGTCTTTGAGATCTGTCGTACGAGATCGTTTGCGGCTTCGCCTGTCCAATCAGGATTAGAGACTTGAAGATGCCCGCCGTACAGCAGCAAGCCAGCTAGCGCTATCGACCAGAGCGGGCCCTGCCCGATCTCAATTGCTACCCATTGCAGCCGCCCCTGTCATTTCCGCGTGCCGTGTGGCTGGCTCGATGAAGCGGAAATGTTCCGCAATTGCCGAAAATAATGGTCGAAATAGAGTTCCTTGTCCTAGGGAGCCAATCGCCGGCGCGCGCGTTCTGTTCCAGGAACACAGGTGAAAGACAGAAGCATGGGTTTGGACAGGATCGTCTTCTCTGACCTACCAACAGAGACGATGGTTATGTTCACTAGTGAACATTTTTATCAACGGCGGGCGATCTACTGCAGCAGTAGCCTTGTTGTCTCACATTGTTCGCCGCTTCGTGCAGAACGATAAAGATTGAGCCTATTACCGAACGCGCCATGGATCACACACGCAATCGCATTTCGACCGGCAACGCCGGTCTGGACTATGTCCTTCGCGGAGGCTTGCCGCGCAACCGCTTGTACCTTGTCGAGGGAACGCCCGGTTCAGGCAAAACAACGCTCGCGCTCGAATTTCTCCAAGATGGTCAATCCAGGAACGAGCGCGGGCTCTACATCACTTTGTCGGAAACCAAGGAAGAGCTAGAAGTCGTCGCGGCCTCGCATGGTTGGGATCTAGGCGGAATTGATATTTTTGAACTGAGCGCCGCCGACGAAGTTCTCGGCCCAGGCAGAGATCAGTCGATACTCCATAGCTGGGAGATCGAGCTTGGAGAGACAATCAAGCTCATCAAGACGCAAGTGGAGAGGATCAAGCCGACCAGGGTCGTATTCGACAGCCTTTCCGAGATGCGGCTGCTCGCCCAGGATCCACTGCGGTATCGGCGGCAGCTTCTCCTTCTGAAGCAATTCTTCTCCGGTCTCAGTACAACCGTCTTGCTGGTGGACGACTTCACTGGGTCGGGCGGCGGTTTGGACAATCACTTACATAGCCTTTGCCATGGCGTCATTACCCTGTCACGGCTGACGCTGGACTTTGGCGCGGCACGGCGACGGCTTCAGGTTCAAAAACTTCGAGGCGTCGATTTCATCGCCGGCTTCCATGATTTCGTCATTCGGCGAGGCGGCTTGGACATTTTTCCTCGACTGGTCGCAGCTGAGCATGGAATCGAGCGCTCGAACGAACTCGTTCCCAGCGGCATACCGGAACTTGATGCGCTACTGAACGGCGGTCCTACGCGCGGCACAGGAGTTCTCATCACCGGACCTTCCGGCGCAGGAAAGACAACTCTCGCGCTGCAATACCTTGCTGCCGCTTGCGAGAGAGGAGAGAAGGTGACGGTCTATCAATTCGACGAGCGTATCGACACCCTTCTCGCACGCGCGGAAGCAATGGGCCTCAACCTTGGGGCGTGCATCGAGAAGGGGCAGCTTGTCGTTCGGCAGATCGACCCGGCCGAGATTTCGCCAGGCGAGTTCGCTGCCGACGTTATGAAGGAAGTTGAACAACGCTCCGTCAAGATCCTTATGATCGACAGCCTCAGCGGCTACGTCGCCGCCATGCCGCAGGAGCAGCAACTCGTTCTGCAGCTTCACGAACTCCTGTCCTACCTCAGCCAGTCGGGCGTCCTGACTCTGTTGATTAACGCCCAAAGCGGCTTCTTCGGAAACATGCAGACAAATGGTTTGGACGTTTCTTATCTGGCAGACACCGTCATCCTTCTGCGGTTCTTCGAGGCTGCAGGACGTATCCGGAAGGCCATCTCCGTCGTCAAAAACCGCTCCGGAAAGCACGAAGACACGATCCGCGAGATGCGCATCGACGACAGAGGCGTGAGGGTCGGCGAGCCTCTCTCGGAGTTCAAGGGCGTCTTGACCGGAACACCGGAATACACGGGCGCAACCAATCCCCTAATGGAAGATCGCGGTTCAGGTGCATAGGACAGCCGCTGAAGGCCATCGCGTCCTGATCATCGCCCCTTACGGCCGCGATGCGGACAGCGTATCGGCACTACTGATGTCTCACGGCTACGATACGAAGATTTGCGAGACCTTCAACGAGCTCGCGCCACTCGTCGATGCGCACGCGGGCGTCATTCTGATCACCGAGGAAGCACTCCGCGAAGACGCGTCGACGCTGGAATCCGCATTGACGGCACAACCCGCGTGGTCGGACATTCCGTTCATTCTGCTGTCCGGCCGACGAGCAGGGCGCGAGCGTCCGAATGAAGCCGTCCGCCGGAAATTGCCGCCAAACGCCACGAATGTGGTCTTGCTCGAGAGGCCGCTAAGCAGCGAATCCCTGCTGAGTACGATCACATCGGCTATGCGGGCGCGACAGCGACAATTTTTGATGCGCGATCAACTTGCGGAATTGGACACGCA
Source organism: Bradyrhizobium sp. UFLA03-84 (assembly GCF_002289535.1). Classification (NCBI taxonomy): domain Bacteria; kingdom Pseudomonadati; phylum Pseudomonadota; class Alphaproteobacteria; order Hyphomicrobiales; family Nitrobacteraceae; genus Bradyrhizobium; species Bradyrhizobium sp. UFLA03-84. The sequence continues at coordinate 108,650 of NZ_NSJY01000019.1, forward strand.
GCGGGCCAGCTTGAGGACGCTTCTCGACAATCTCCCGGTCGGGGTCGTATTTCTTGACAAGACGGGAACTGGTCTGGTCTCCAACCCGGCATTCAGACGCTTTTCCAAGTCTGGCAAAAGCCCCGCTTTCGACCCCACAGCGGAGCATGAATGGCTTGCGCAGGACAGCGACGGCTCCCCGCTCTCGCGAAACCGTTTCCCGAGCGCGCGTGCGCTGCACGGCGAATATGTGACCGGGGTCGAATTTCTCTACACGGGCTTGGCGGAGGGACCAATATGGACCCGCATCAGCAGCGTCCCGATCTTGAGAGAAGACGGCGCGATCATGGGTGCGATAAGTGTCGTCGTCGACATCAACGAGCAAAAGCTTGCGCAGCAAAGGTTGGCGAAGGCCGCCGAGACGCTCGAGTTGCAGGTGGCCGAACGTACCGCGGAGCTTGAAAAGGCCTTGTCCGATCTCCGTAGGGAGACGGCAGAGCGGTCGCGGGCAGAATCCGCGCTGATCCAAGCTCAAAAAATGGAAGCTGTCGGCCAGCTCACTGGCGGCATTGCGCACGACTTCAACAACATGCTCACCGGCGTCATCGGCGCGATCGATTTGATGAAACGGCGCATTGCATCGCATCGGCTCGACGACTTGAATCGCTTCATGGACGCGGCGAGTACATCGGCGCACCGGGCTGCCAATCTGACATCACGACTTCTCGCCTTCTCGCGCCGGCAATCTCTCGACAGCAAACCGACCGATATCAATGCTCTCGTCCGGTCGCTCTCGGACCTGCTGCATCACACTGTGGACGAGAATATCTCGATCGCCATCCAAACCAACGAGGACGTGCCCGCCGCCATAGTGGATGCCAATCAGCTTGAGAACGCGATCCTTAACCTCGCCATCAACGCGCGAGACGCGATGCCTAACGGAGGCAAGCTTACCGTCGAGACCGCTGCAATTGACCTCGACGCGACATATTCAAGGGCTCGACCAGGCATTTCGCCCGGCCGCTACGTGGTCGTGGCAGTTTCGGACACCGGCGTCGGAATGACGCCGGACGTGATCGAAAAGGTCTTTGATCCTTTCTTCACGACAAAGCCGGTGGGGCAAGGTACCGGTCTCGGTCTATCGATGGTCTACGGGTTTGCGCGGCAGTCGAACGGCCAAGTCCGGATCCATTCGACGCCCGGCCAAGGCACCTCCGCGAAGATCTACCTGCCGGCTGCGGATCAAGGGGCGATCGAGACTACCGTCCAGCATGAAGCGTCTCCGCAAGGAACCGGTCAGCCCGTTCTGCTTGTCGAAGACGACCCTTCGGTTCGTCTTCTCATCGGCGAACTGCTATCGGAGCTGGGTTACCGAACGATCGAAGCACCTGATTCCGACTCCGCAATCAAGCTGCTGGAAAGCGGTCGTCCGATAGACATGATGATTTCCGACGTTGGACTGCCCGGCATGAACGGCCGGCAACTCGCTGAAGTCGCTCGCAAGCATCACCCGAAGGTGCCGATCCTATTCGTCACGGGCTATGCCGCAAACGCCGCCATTCGAGCTGGCTTCCTCGGAACAAACATGGCGATGATAAGCAAGCCCTTTCAGATCGAAGAACTAGCGGCAAAAATAGGTGAGATGCTGTCCCAGACACTGCGTTAGCTTGTGCGACGCGTCGATCCGGACGCGTCAGGTCGAGAACGTCGGTGCAAGCAAGAGAAACGCTGCGTCATGTCGCGAGCGGCTTTTCATCAACGCGGCGGCAGGGAAGCTCTGATCCGCTCCGAGAAATCGGGCGCGCCGTCGGCTGCCTGTGCGGCCAGGTTGATCAGGGAGCGTTGCCGCAATTCATCGAACGACACGTCCGTGTTGATCCGGCCCGATTGATACAGGTAGCTGTCGATCAGGCCGTTGAGAAGATGACGGATGTCGAGCCTTCCGCCGCGTCCCGCCGCATTGGCGTAGCGTACGATGTTGATCGTGCAGCTATTGGTCAACAGATGATAGAATTCCGGGTGATCGGCGAGCTGGTTGATGCGCTCCAGGTAAACCAGCAACAGGCGGCGCGCGTCGCCGGCGGATGAATTGAGGCGATAAAGATAGGTCGGCTCGTTGCGATGGTTGGTCCGCACGCCAACGAGGTCGCGCTCGGTGCCCACCACGTAAATCAATTCGAATTGCTTGAACATGGATGCGATGGGAGCAAAACCTTCGCCGATCTCTGGGCGCGTCTCGATCGAGATGGTCAGCGGCGGCACATTGTCGAACATGAAGCTCAGAAACGTGTGCCCAACTGGCCCTTCCATAAAGTAGGAAACGTAGAAATCGATAGCTTTTAGGTGTGACAGCTGCACCTCGCGCTCTTCGTAACGCACCGTGAAATCGTTGCGCGAGCGATAGTCGAAATCGCGCACGCCGGTGAACCGCACACGGTCGCCGTCGATGAACGCCCGCGGCATGACAGCCACTTCCGGGCGCCAATGACGATCATTTGACGGGGGAATGGCGATCCACCATCCGACGATGCCGAAAAACAGCGCGGCCACCACTGCGGACATGCTGCGCCGTTGCGACGGCCACAGCCCCCATACCGCAAATAGCGCGAAAGCCGCCGCAAGCGCCAGGCGTGCCCAGGCCCACGGCAGGTTGGAATAATACACGGCCAGCGTGGCCCACGTGACAGACAGGGCCTTCACCAGAAAGCCGATGATTGCAATCAGCCGGTCGGCGATTCGAGTTAGAAATCCGACAAGTGCACTCATTGGCGTCCTTGGCATCGGGGCGCTTACATCGCGGCGGACGGCGCGAGCGTACACGCATTGAACTTCACTTGTTAGACCCGCTCTGGTAGCATTGATGCCTGCGCGACGGTCCGCAAATGGCGACCGTCCAGATGCGACACTGTTACACGCGGCGCTCAATGCTGGATTCCATCCGCGAGGTATCTGCGATGGTTGCCATATCCTTGCGAGCCTTTCGTGCCACGCTTCCGCTTCTAGCTCTCGGTCTGGCGCCCGCGGTCTGCGCTCAGGGCACTCCGCCGGCGCCCATCAGCACGACGTTATTTCAGAATGTGCGCATCTTCGACGGCAAGGGCAGCTCGCTCTCGGCGCCGTCAAACGTCCTTGTAAGAGGCAACATCATCGAGCAAATCTCGGCGACGCCGATCACCGCCGAGCCCGGTAGCACCGTGATCGCCGGCAACGGGCGGACGCTGATGCCCGGCCTGATCGACAACCATTGGCACGCGATGCTGATCCGTACCAATCCCGTTCAGGCGATGGGCGACGTCGGCTTCAACAACATCGCCGCCGGCGTCGAGGCGACCGACACATTGATGCGGGGTTTCACAACGATCCGCGACCTCGGCGGCCCGACCTTCGGCCTGAAGGACGCCATCGACCAAGGATTGATCGCCGGACCGCGCATCTATCCCTCGGGCGCGATGATCACCGTGACCAGTGGACACGGCGATTTCCGCCAGTTATCCGATTTGCCGCGGACGATCGGCGGCATGCTGACGCGCATGGAACAGGTCGGAGGCAGTATGATCGCCGACAGTCCAGACGAAGTCCGCGTGCGCGTCCGCGAGCAACTCATGCAGGGCGCTTCCCAGATCAAGCTAACGGCCGGCGGCGGTGTCTCCTCGCCCTTCAGTCCGATCGACGTGTCGACCTTCACGGAGGCGGAGCTGCACGCCGCGGTCGAGGCGGCCGAGAACTGGGGGACTTACGTCGCGGTGCATGCATTCACCCCCGAGGCGATCCAACGGTCGATCGCAGCCGGGGTGAAATGCATCGAGCACGGCTTCTTGATGGACGAGGCGACTGCGAAACTGATTGCGGACAAGGGCGTGTGGCTCAGCACGCAGCCGCTTCCCGAAGAAATGCGAACCGGCCTGGCGGCGGGATCGGTGCAGCGCGCAAAGGCCGATGAAGTCTGGCCCGGCATCACCAGGACCTACCAACTGGCAAGGAAATATAAGATCAAGACGGCATGGGGCACCGACGTTCTGTTCTCCGGGGCATTGGCTAAGCGGCAAGGCGCGATCCTCGCTTCACTCACCCGCTGGTACACGCCGAGCGAAGCGCTGGTCATGGCGACGTCGACCAACGCCGAATTGCTGGCTTTGTCCGGCAAACGCAATCCGTATCCCGGCAAGCTCGGGGTCGTCGAGCAGGGCGCGCTGGCCGACCTTCTATTGGTCGACGGCAATCCGCTCGAAAATATCGATTTGGTCGCCGACCCTGCCAAGAACTTCAAGGTGATCATGAAGGACGGCAAAGTCTACAAGAACGCGAGTTGAAGCGGCGGCCGCCACTGAAAATTCGGACGTGCTGGAGCAGGCCGGCGAAGAACGCCTTGTAGTAGGTCAGCACAGGAAAATCGCGGTTCTGGAACAGCGTCGCCTGCGCGACCTGGACCTGCTCGCCGGCCATGCGGCCGCCGTTGCCTCGCCCATCACCCAATAGACGCTGCCATGGCCATGATCGGTGCCGCGGTCGCCGCTTTCGCGGAAGGTGCAACCGAACTCGGAGATCACGACCACGACCGTATCGCGCCACATCTGAGGGCCGATCTCTTCCGAGAAGCCCCATTTGCCGAGATAGCCGGGGTCGCGGCGCCCTGGTTGACGTGGGTGTCCCAGCGTCCGACGTCGACGAAGCCGAGGTTGAACTGCTCGTGCATCAGGCGCCCGGACCGGCGGCCGACGTCGCCACCTATGCCGGCAGCACGATCACCTTCGTCTTGACGGGCGTTCGCGAATAGAGGTCGAGCATGTCCTGGCTGAGGAGGCCGGTACAGCCGCTCGTAATGCCGTTCCCGATCGTTTCGGGGTCGCTGGTGCTATAGATCGTGTAAAGCGTGTACACGCCATTTTGGTAGAGGTAGAGCACGCGGGCGCCGAGCGGATTGTCGAGACCTCCCGGCATGCCGCGGGCATATTTGCCCGCCTCCGGCTGGCGCGCGATCATCTCCTTGGGCGGCGTCCAGGTCGGCCATTCGGCTTTGCGCCCGACATACGCCTCCCCGTTCCACCGGAACCCATCGCGGCCGACATTGGCGCCATAGCGGGTTGCGTTTCCCTCACCTTCGATGCGGTAGACATAGTACTTGCCGGGATCGACGATGATCGTACCGGGCGCCTCATTGCTGTCGTAGCGCACTGTCTTTCGGAAATATTTCGGATCGACCTTCCTGACGTCGACCGCAGGGATCGGGAATTTCTCGTCGGGCACGGGCCCGTAGACCTTCTCCGCCTCGGCCAGACTCATGTAGTCGGATGCGCAACCAGCCAGGCCAAGCGCGGCGAAACCGGCAGCGGAGCCGAACAGAAACGCCCGGCGGTTGACAAGGCGCGACCGATGACTAGGCAGAGCCCCCTCACCCATCGCGCCGGCGTCGGCAATTCCACGGTCCATCAACATGATTTCGGATTTCCCCTTGTCCCGTCGTACGCCCGGAGAAGACTTTGGCATACCGCAGGAAGGTGGAGAAAAGGTTCTTCGTCAGCCGGGGTTGAAAATCTCCTTGACGAAAACGCCCTAGGCCGGGTCCATTCCCTTGGACTTGAGCACGGCGGAACCGGCCGGACCGGTGAGGAACTCGATCAGCGATCTGGCCGCTGCCGGATCCTTGCTCGTGGACCCGATGCCGACCGCGAAGACGATCGCGCTGTTCAAATCACCGGGCAGAGGGCCGACCACCTGAGCCCCTGGAACCGCGGCAATTTCCGAGGCCTGTGCGACACCCATTTCGACTTCGCCCTTGGCGACGAGTTCGCCTGCTTCGGCACCCGGCACCAGGACCGTCTTGGATTTCATCTGGTCGGCGATGCCGAGACGCTCAATCACCTTGGCGAAATAGATGCCACTGGCACCGCCCTTCGCTGGATCGGCGTAGGAGATCGATTTGGCGGCGAGAAGCGCAGCCTTCAGTTTCTCCACCGTGCTGATGTCGGGCTTGGGCGCACCGGTATGTACCCCGACGGCGACATAAGACCTGCCCACGTTGACGATGCTGCCCTCGGCAACCTTGCCCTGGGTCAGCAGACCCTCGAGGGCAGCGCGCGACAGGATCATCACATCTGCGGTTTCGCCCGCCTCGATCCGCTTCTTCAGATCGGCGATCGTGCTGTAGACGACGATCAGCTTGTTGCCGCTGCCGCTCTCGAACTTCGGGATCAGTTCGCCGAGTGTAGGGGTGAGCGCGACCGTGCTCATGACCTTGACGTCGGCGGCATGCGCGGCGGGTGCTGCCGCTCCCAGAGCTAACAGGAACGCCGCCGCAAGGGCGGCCTGTCGCGAGAAAAACCGTCCCATCATGGCCTTCTTGCCTCCCAGTTGGCTGATCCCAAGCATAACCGAAGCGGGACGGCGTCGCCCGAGTGGCCTGGACCGGTTCGCCCACCATGCCGGCATGGCGTTGGTTTCAATATTTTGGCAGCGCCCCTTCAAACCAGGTTCAGGTCCTTCGGCTTGATGCCGGTGAAGATGCGCTCGAGGCTCGCTTGCTGCAGGCCGTAGACGTGCTGGATCAGGCCGGCGAAGAACGCCTTGTAGTCGGTCAGCACGGGAAAATCGCGGTTCTGGAACAGCGTCGCTTGGCTGACCTGGACCTGCTCGCCGGCCATCCGCCCGCCGTTGATGCCGCCGCCCATCACCCAATAGACGCTGCCGTGGCCGTGATCGGTGCCGCGGTCGCCATTCTCGCGGAAGGTGCGGCCGAATTCGGAGATCACGACCACGACAGTATCGCGCCACATCTGAGGACCGATCTCTTCGGAGAAGCCGGCAAGGCCCCGGCCCAGTTCGCCGAGACGATCGGCGAGATAGCCGGTCGCCGCGCCCTGGTTGACGTGGGTGTCCCAGCCGCCGACGTCGACGAAGCCGAGGTTGAACTGCTCGCGCATCAGCCGGCCGATCCGCCGCGCCGACAATTCGAAGCCGCGCGGCGACACCGCGCCGCGGTTGGCCGCCATCATCTCCTCGGAGACCGACTTGTAGACGTCGTCGCGAACGCGAAAACCCTCCGACACCGAATTGGCGAGATCGCCCTTCCCGTACATCTCCCTGATCAACCGCGCCTGGCGGTCGTCGACGCCGGGCTTGCTGACGCTGGCGATGCCGATGTTCGGGATCTGGTTCTGGCCGCGGAAGATCAGCGGCAGCTGGTCGGTGAAGGAGATCGGCTTCACCCGCGTCAGTTCGGTCGCGAGCCGGCTCATGAAGCCGGACCGGTAGTCGCGGCTGCCGCCGACCGTCTGCCCGAGCTCGATCGTGTCCTGGGTCTCGAAATGGCTGCGCGAGAGGTCATCGCTGGTGCCGGCGAACGGGACGAAGGCGATCTCGCGCTTGGCCCACAGCGGATAGATCGAATCGCGCAGCGCCGGATGCAGCCCCCACCCGGCGTCGAGCGCCAGCGCCGCATTCGGATTGCCGGCATCGGGCCGCGCCACCGCGAGCGTCGGGCGCGAGGCGTAGTAGAACTCGCTGCCGACCGGCACGACCACATTGGCGGCGTCGTAGGCGCCGCGCAGGAACACCACCAGCAGACGCGCGTCGGTGGCGGGCGCCGCCCAGACCCGGCCGGCGAGGGTGAGCGAGGTGGAAGCGGCGAAGGCCTTGAGCAGTTCGCGGCGGTTCATTGTCGAACCTCCCTTTCAGTGCATGAACTCCGGTGACGACAGAAACAGCGTGTTCCAGTCCTGCGGCGAGACCGCCTGGTCGAGCGTGGCGAGCGTGGTCGGGCTCAGCGTCTGCCTGATGTTGCTGAAATAGAGGCCGTTCATCACAAGCGGAAACGCCGGCTGGTCGACTGCATTGGGCTCGTTCGGCTTGAACAGCCCGGCCGATCCCGAGCCGATCGCGCGCGCGATCTCGAAGCGCAGCATCATCTGGCCTGGACCGTTCCAGGCCGCAGACAGCATCGAATAGCCGTCGGGGGTCTCGTGGTTGAACAGGCCCTCGGACAGGCGATTGAGCCAGCCCTGGATCGGCAAGGTATTGAGGATCACCTTGTTGTCGTAGGCGAGCCGCACCGACGACATCACGTAGAGCACCGGGTCCTTGAACTTGGCGCCGCCCTTCACGCTCGCAGTGAATTCCGGCGCATGAACCAGCGTCGACATCACGGCCGCGATATCGCCGTCGGTCTTCTGGAAGGTCTGCGCCATCTGCTGCACCAACGCGGGCGGCGGATTGTCGGACACGAAATAGGTCGCAAGCTGCTTTGCGATATGCGTGGCAGTCGCGGGATGACGGCACAGGATGTCGAGGGCCTCATCGACCTCGGCGAGGCCGCGGCCCTTGATCTGATGGCCCAAGAAAGCCTTGTCGCCGAAATCGTGCCGCGCCGGGTTGAACTCGAACGCGCCCTCACGGACCAGCTGGGATTGCTGCTCGGGCTTCAGCTTCGGATCCTCCGACCTGAAGTCGATGCCGACGCCGGTCAGGATCCGCGCCAAGGCCTCGACGTCGGCCTGGGTGTAGCCGGAGCCGACGCCCATGGTGTGCAGCTCCATGATCTCGCGGGCGTAGTTCTCATTGACGTGGCCGGCCGCGTTGTCGGCGTTGTCGAGATAACGCAGCATCACCGGATGATGCAGCGTCGCCGACAGCAGGTTGCGGAATTTGCCGAGCGCGTTGGCGCGGATCGCGCGGTCCTCGTAGTCGCCGACCAAGACGCGGATGTTGGCCTTGTACTGGTGGACGTTGAAGTGGTTGAACCAGAACCAGGTCAGGCGTTCGCGCAATTGATCGGGCGCATAGAGCGCGTGCAGGATGGTGCGGGCTGCGGCCTGCCTGGCGCGGTCGTTCATGGCCTGCTGATAGACCTGTTGCGCGGCCTTCTTCTGCTCCGGATCGGCGACCTGGTTGGCGGATTTGCCCTGCTGGTCGAACGAGGCCGCAATGTCGAACGGGAAGCGATGCACGTCCGGCATCGCTTCGATCTGCTTCTGGACGGCGGCCGGCAATGCGCTGCCAGCCGGATGCAGCTGCTCCTGCAGCCAGCGCTCGGTGCCGACCTCGCGCAGATGCGCCGCGCTGGAGGCGTTGACGCCCCAGGTCAGGCGGTCGAGCAGCGCGATGTCCTGCGCCGCGAGTTCGGCCGCCCGCGCCGGCTGGTGGAACGCCACCAGCCCCGCGATCGTGCCGATCATCAATTTCGCGACTGTCCGCAATCCGAGTGTGGCCGTGATGCTCATCTGGGCTGACCTGCTCGGCTCATGCTGTCATGCCCTCAGTGTTTGCATTTGCCGGGAGGACATGCCGGCGCGGCTCGGGCGGGTGCTGCGGGCCTTGGCGGGGGCGCTGCCATCCGCGGCGGCGGTGCTGCGCGCTGCGCCTGCATCGCCGGCCGCGGTGGCGGCGGCGGCGGCGCTGCGCGGGGGACCGGTGCCGGCGCCGGGCGCGGCGCAACGGCTGCAGCGCGCGGCGGCGGAGGCGCGGCCCGTACCGGCGCAGGCCGGGAAACCGGCGGCGGCGATACCGCGGCATGCGCGGGTGCCGAACGCATAGTCGGCGTCGTCCGTGCCGGTGTCGCGCGGCTCGCCGGCGTTGGCGCTGTTGCGGGCTTCACGTTGGCGGTCGGCGCGGTTGCGGCATGCGAGAGCGGTTGCTGCCTCCCGGGCTTGCCGGCGGTCGCGGGCGCGGCCGGCGCGTTCGCCGTGGGGGCTGCGCCGGGCTTGGTTGGCGGCGCCGGTTGCGCGTTGGCGGGCGCCATGGCTGTCGCCGGCTTGCCAGGTGTCACCGCGTTCGGCTTTGCGCCGGGCTGTGCTGTCCCAGGCTGCGCGGCGCCGGGTTGTGCGGCGCCCGGCTGCACGGCGCCATGCTGCTGCGTGGCGGTGGGCGGCGCGGTCGCCGACTGCGGCAGCGGCGGTCCATTCTTCGCGCCCGGCAGAGTGTGCGCACCCGGCGCGCCCATCGCGTTCGGCGTGGTGGCTGCGTTCGGAGCAGCGCCAGGGGCTCCCATGGCCGCGCCCTGTGCCGGCGTCACGCCTTGCGGACCGCCCGGCCGTGCCAGATTGGCCCGCTGCATCGCCGCGGCCGGCAGTTGCGGTGCCGCCGTGACCGGCGCACCGCCCATCGCCGCCGTCACCCCGGCCGCATGAAGCTGCGCCGGCGTCGGGTTGGGATTGTTGATCACCGTATTGATGACCGTCGTGTTGTGGATGTTGTTGAACACGATGTTGTTCTGCGGCGGCACCACATAGGCCGGCGCGGCGACATAGGCCGGCATCGCCACGAAGAACGGCGTCGGCAGCACGAACAGGCCGATCGGCGGCGGCGGTGGCGGCAGCACCACGAAGTCCGGCGGCGGCGGCGGCAGGAAGAATACCGGCGGCGGTGGCGGCGGCGCGAAGGCGAACACCGGGTCGCTGTAATAGAGCACCGGCCGGTCGACATAGACGATCTCGTCGGGCGGCGGCGGCGGCACGTCGTAGTCGAGCGCCGTGAACTGCGGCGGCGGCTCCAGCGCGGCCGACAGATAGGCGAGCCGGCGGCGGGCATCGTAGGCATGCGGCCCGCGCGGGTAGCGTCGCAGATACGACCAATACGCATCGGGCGTGTCGGCGCTGTAGGTGCGCCGCCAGGTGATGGCCTCGCGCCGCGCCGCCACGATCGCGCGCACCCGCTTGGCCAGCGGATCGGTCGGATAGGCCTGCAGGTAATCCTCGTAGCCTTGCAGCGTGTCGCGCTCCAGCGCCGCCGCATAGGCATCCTGCGCCGGGAAATCGCGGATCGGCTTGGTGCGCAGTCCGGCATCGACCTGCTGCGGCGGCGCGTCCGGCTTGCGCTCGAAGAACATGAAGGGCGAGTCGACCTTCTGCGCATTCCACGGGATCTCGGCGCCCTTGGTCATTTCGTTGACGCGCAGGCGAACGCGGTCGAACACTTCGGGCAAGGTCAGGCCGCCGGCGCGGATCATTTCCGCCAGCGCCTGCGCATAGGGCCCGTAGGGCGGCGCGCCGTCGGGGGCGACGGTGCCGGGTGCGGAGTTGAAGGCGATCAGCATCTTCGGATCAGGATCGACCAGCGCGAGGCCGCCGGCCAGCGGCTGGCCGTCCTTGGCAAAGGAATTGCTGCGCGCTGCATCGAGCACGATCACGCCGGCCTTGATCGGCAGTGCCGAGAGTTGATGGCTGTAGTCGGAGATGCGGATCGCCTCGACCGGCACGTCAGTGTCGCGGGCAATCTTGGCGTCGACCGGCACGAAATAGTTCTCGCCGGTGAGCTGCACGCCATAACCGGCGAGATAGACGAAGGCGACGGCGTTGGGGCCCGCGTCCTGCACCTTCTGGATGAAATCGCGGAACGACTTGCGCAGCGTCTCGCTATCGAGATCGCGCGCCCCGATCACATCGAAGCCGGCGGCTTGCAACGTCTGCGCCACCAACCCGGCATCGTTCGCGGCGGTCTGCAGCGCGCCGGCCTGATAGGCGCCGTTGCCGACCACGAGCGCGAGACGCTTTTCCTGATCCTCCGCATGGACGGGAAGTGACGCGAGCGACACCAGACCCACGATCAATGCCCACAGAATGCGCGCCATAGTGGTCGTCCCTTTTCTTCTCTGGAGTTGGCGTAACGGATGGAAATGCTACTTCCGTGAATGCGCGCTGAACAGGATTGCGGCAATTGTGGCAATCCTTGGTCTGCACGGTCTCGGGCACCTCGGAACCGGCTTCCCCGGCCCGCACCGGTCGGCGATATTGTACAGATAAAACAAGGCAAAGAAGGAGCACCCGATGCCAATCGCCGGACAAGGCATGCTGCTGACCTCGATGGATATCGACAGCTTACACGAAGCTGAATTCAACCGCTGGTACGACCGCGAGCATCTCGAAGAACGTGTCGCGATCGACGGATTCGCGGAGGCCCGCCGCTACGTCGCCCATGACGGCAAGCCGAAATATCTCAGCCTCTATTCCACCGCGACCTTCGACGTGCTCGAGAGCCCGGCCTACCGCAAGGCGCTCGCCAACCAGACCGACTGGTCGAAGACCAACATCGCGCGCTTCCAGAACATGATCCGCGGGGTGGCGCGCATCACGATCAGCCGCGGCGTCGGCCGGGGCGCCGCGCTCGGCATCATCCGCCTCCGTCCGCCGGCCGAAGGAGCGGACAGGCTCCGCGCTGCATTGCGAGAGCAACTCGATCCCGCCGCGCGCGACGGCATCATCTCGATGCATCTTCTGGAGAACGATCCCGTGCTGTCGAAGCCGCTCACACCGGACGCCGACAAGGCCGATCCCGGCGCCGGCGACTGGTTCGTCTTGATCGATGCCACCGATGTCGGCGCGGTCCCTGCGGCCGCGGCAGTCATCACCGGCAACGCAGCCTTGAAGCCGCTGGTGGTCACCAGCGGCGTCTATCGATTGCTGTGGGATATCGTGAAGAGCGATCTTCCGCGCTGCTAGCAATGCGGATTGGCGGTGCGCACATGCTGCACCGCCACATAACGCAATCGAGATTAACGCTACACGCGTATCAGCCGCGCGAAAGCGGATGATCGGACAATTTAGCCTTTGCCTTCTCTGGAACGGCTCTAATAAGATAAGCCTATGATCCAATTCAAAAACCAGAACAACGCCACGTGAGCGTTCGTCGTCAACGATAAGGCCGCGCGGGTAGGCATTTTCGCGCGGGTCAAAGGTAGGAATGAAACCGACTGATATCTCGGCGCCGGATTACTTTCATAAAGTAGTCGATTGCCAATGGGCCTGTCCCGCACACACCCCTGTTCCCGAGTACATCCGGTTGATTGCTGAGGGGCGTTACAGCGACGCCTACATGATCAATTGGAAGTCCAACGTGTTCCCCGGGATTCTCGGGCGCACCTGTGACCGTCCGTGCGAGCCGGCGTGCCGCCGCGGCCGGGTCGAGGACAATCCGGTCGCGATCTGCCGCCTGAAGCGCGTCGCCGCCGACTTCAAGGACGACATTAAGCATCGGCTGCCGAAGCCGGGGCCGAAGAACGGCAAGCGCATCGCGTTGGTCGGCGGCGGCCCCGCCTCGCTTGCGGTGGCGCGCGATCTCGCGCCGCTCGGCTATCACTGCACCGTGTTCGACGGCGATCCCAAGGCTGGCGGCATGATGCGCAGCCAGATTCCGAAATTCCGCCTGCCCGACAGCGTGATCGACGAGGAGACCGACTACGTCCTCAACCTCGGTGTCGAATTCAAGGGCGGCCAGCGCGTCGACAGCCTGAAGCAACTGCTCTCCGAGAACTACGACGCGATCTTCGTCGGAAGCGGCGCGCCGCGCGGCCGCGAGCTCGACATTCCCGGCCGCAATGAGGCCGGCGCCAACATCCATATCGGCATCGAGTGGCTCGCCAACGTGTCGTTCGGCCATGTCGACAAGATCGGCCGCCGCGTCATCGTGCTCGGCGGCGGCAACACCGCTATGGATTGCTGCCGCACCGCGCGCCGCCTCGGCGGCGAGAGCGTCAAGGTGGTGGTCCGCTCCGGCTTCGAGGAAATGAAGGCCTCGCCGTGGGAGAAGGAAGACGCCATCCACGAGGACATCCCGATCCTCAACTACATGGTGCCGGTGGCGTTCAAGCATGTCGCCGGCAAGCTGATCGGCGTCATCTTCCAGAAGGTGCGGGCCGAATACGACGACAAGGGCCGCCGCAACCTGGTGCCATCGGGCGAGCCGGACGAAACGATTCCCTGCGACGATGTGCTCGTTGCGGTCGGCCAGGAGAACGCGTTCCCCTGGATCGAAGCCGATTGCGGCATCGAATTCGACAAGTGGCACATGCCGAAGGTCGACCCCAAGACGTTCGTCTCGACCAATCCGAAGGTGTTCTTCGGCGGCGACGCGGCGTTCGGGCCCAAGAACATCATCTGGGCGGTGGCGCACGGCCATGACGCCGCGCTCTCCATTCACAAGATGCTGTCCGGCGAAGACATCAACGAGCGCCCGCTGCCGGAGGTGCACGTCTCCTCGCAGAAGATGGGCATCCACGAGTGGAGCTACGACAACGACATCTCCGCCGACAAGCGCTTCAAGGTGCCGCATCGCGACAAGGTGGTCGCACTGAAGGACATCCGCGCCGAGGTCGAGCTCGGTTACGACCTCAAGCTCGCGCTCGGCGAAGCGCAACGCTGCCTGAATTGTGACGTGCAGACGGTGTTCGCCGCGCCGCTCTGCATCGAATGCGATGCCTGCGTCGATATCTGTCCGATGGACTGCATCAGCTTCACCGAGAACGGCGAAGAGGATGATTTGCGGCAGCGGCTGAAAGCGCCCTCGCCGCATCACGACCAGGCGCTTTACGTCTCCGGCGACCTCAAGACCGGCCGCGTCATGGTGAAGGACGAAGACGTCTGCCTGCATTGCGGACTGTGTGCCGAGCGCTGCCCGACCGGCGCCTGGGACATGCAGAAGTACCTCATCGATATGGTTCAAGCGGGATCAACATGTCAGTCCAAAGCCCGATCAGCAGCGTAAACGACTTCGTCGTCCGCTTCGCCAACGTCAACGGTTCGGGCTCGGCTTCCGCGAACGAACTGTTCGCGCGCTCGATCCTGCGCCACGGCGTGCCGGTCAGCCCGCGCAACATCTTCCCGTCCAACATCCAGGGCCTGCCGACCTGGTACGAGGTGCGCGTCACCGAGGACGGCCATCTCGGCGCCCGCGGCGGCGTCGACATGATGGTGGCGATGAATCCGCAGACCTGGGACAAGGACGTCGCCTCGATCGAGCCCGGCGGCTATCTGTTCTACGATTCGACCAAGCCGATGCCGTCGTCGAAATTCCGCGAGGACATCACCGTCATCGGCGTGCCGCTGACGGCGATCACCAACTCGACCTACACCGATCCCAGGCAGCGCCAGCTGTTCAAGAACATCATCTATCTCGGCGCGCTCTGCGCCCTGCTCGACCTCGATCCCAAGGTGGTCGAACAGCTGATCGGCGAGCAGTACAAGGGCAAGGAAAAGCTGCTCTCCTCGAACGTCCATGCGCTGCATCTCGGCCGCGACTGGGCGCTGCAGAACTTGAAATGCCCGCTCGGGCTGCGGGTGAAGAAGTCCGACAAGGTCGGTGACCGCATCTTCATCGAAGGCAACAGCGCTGCCGCGCTCGGCGCCGTCTATGGCGGCGCCACCGTGTGCGCCTGGTATCCGATCACGCCGTCATCGTCGGTGGCGGAAGCCTTCACCAGCCACTGCAAGAAGTATCGCCACGATCCCGAGACCGGCAAGGCGAAGTACGCCATCGTGCAGGGCGAGGACGAGCTCGCCTCGATCGGCATCGTGATCGGAGCCTCCTGGAACGGCGCGCGAGCCTTCACGGCGACCTCGGGTCCGGGCATCTCGCTGATGACCGAGTTCATCGGCCTGTCCTATTTCGCCGAGATCCCGGCCGTGATCATGAACATCCAGCGCGCCGGCCCCTCGACGGGTATGCCGACCCGCACCCAGCAATGCGACGTGATCGCCTGCGCCTATGCCTCGCACGGCGACACCAAGCACGTGCTGCTGTTCCCGGAGGATCCGGCGGAGGCATTCGAGTTCGCCGCCGCGGCCTTCGACCTCGCCGAGCGGCTGCAGACCACGATCTTCCTGATGCTCGATCTCGACATCGGCATGAATCACCGGCTGTGCCGCCCGCTGAAGTGGGACGACGCCAAGCAATACGACCGCGGCAAGGTGATGACGGCGGAGATGCTCGAGGAAGGCCGCGACTTCGGCCGTTATCTCGACGTCGACGGCGACGGCATCCCCTATCGCACCTATCCCGGCACCCATCCGACCAAGGGCTCCTACTTCACCCGCGGCACCTCGCGCGACCGCTACGCGCGCTATTCCGAGGAAGGCGCCGTCTACGCCGACAACATGCAGCGCCTGGTGCGCAAGTTCGAGACCGCGCAGGACATGGTGCCGCGGCCGCTGCAGGCCAATGCGGCGAAGCCGACCAAATATGGCGTGCTGTATTTCGGCTCGACCTCGCCGGCGATGGACGAGGCGATCGGGATTTTGGAGGCGCGCGGCCATCAGCTCGACCGCATGCGCATCCGCGCCTTCCCGTTCCACTCCAGTGTCGCGAGCTTCATCGCCGATCACGACTTCGTCTACGTGGTCGAGCAGAACCGCGACGCGCAGCTGCGCCAGCTGATCGTCAACGAGAACGGCATCGACCCCGTCCGCCTGGTGCCGATCCTGCACTATGACGGCACGCCGATCACCGCGCGCTTCATCGCCAACGCGATCGGCGACCACCAGGACCACCTCAAGGTGACCCCTCTCCGCAAGGCCGTGACATGACCTACATTGCAAAGCCGAAGTTTCATCATCCCGGCCTGAAGAAGAACGAGCTGGGCTATACCCATCGCGACTACGAGGGCAAGATCTCGACGCTGTGCGCCGGCTGCGGCCACGATTCGATCACCGCATCGATCATCGAGGCCTGCTACGAGCTCTCGATCGAGCCGCACCGGGTGGCGAAGATTTCCGGCATCGGCTGCTCGTCGAAGACCCCGGACTATTTCCTTGGCAATTCGCACGGCTTCAACTCGGTGCACGGCCGCATGCCGTCGGTCCTGACCGGCGCCAACCTCGCCAACCGCGACCTGATCTATCTCGGCGTGTCCGGCGACGGCGATTCCGCATCGATCGGCTTCGGCCAGTTCGCGCATTCGATCCGGCGCGCCGTCAACATGACCTACATCGTCGAGAACAACGGCGTGTACGGCCTGACCAAGGGCCAGTTCTCGGCGACCGCCGACCGCGGCTCGAAGTCCAAGAAGGGCGTCACCAACACCGACAACGCGATCGATCTGGTTGCGATCGCGCTGCAGTTAGGGGCCACCTTCGTGGCGCGCAGCTTCTCCGGCGACAAGACGCAATTGGTACCCCTGATTGCAGCTGCGATCCGCCACAAGGGCGCATCCTTCATCGACGTGATCAGCCCCT
This sequence comes from Bradyrhizobium sp. UFLA03-84, assembly GCF_002289535.1. Lineage (NCBI taxonomy): Bacteria > Pseudomonadati > Pseudomonadota > Alphaproteobacteria > Hyphomicrobiales > Nitrobacteraceae > Bradyrhizobium > Bradyrhizobium sp. UFLA03-84. Next base: position 125,560 of record NZ_NSJY01000019.1, read on the forward strand.
GCATAGCCTTCAACAACCACGCCGGCTCGACCAAGAGTTTTGACTATGTCCGCGAACACAACGACGCGGTGAACCGGCTAGACGTGCTGGTCGGCCGCGAGCCGATCAGCGTCGACTATGCGCCCGGCACCGTGCAGGTGGTCGAGCAGCATGACGGTTCGCGCCTTGCGCTGCGCAAGCTCGACGCCGACTACGATCCGCACGATCGGCTGGGGGCGATGACCTTCCTGCAGAAGCACGCGGCCAAGGGCCAGATCGTCACTGGCCTGCTCTATGTCGATCCGGACGCCGAGGATCTGCACACCCATCTCGACACCGTCGAGACGCCGCTCAACACCATGGACGAGCAGGCGCTGTGCCCCGGCTCAGCCGTGCTGGACAAGATCAACGCCAGCTTACGCTGACGGAAACACGGCCGATTCTGTCTCGCTGCCACGGGCGGCGGCGAGATAGGTGTTGCAGATACTGAGCAACTCCTCGGCGCTGACCGTGAGCATGGTGGCGCTGATCGGGATTCCGTCCAGTCCGAACATCTTGTTGAAGGCCATCGCCGCCTGCAATACGCCGGCCGCGGCGAACCGATCCCTCGCGGCCGGAGTCAGTCTCAGCACAACGTATTTCGAGCTACGAGACTGCCAGGTATCGATTGCTCCCACCGATTGCCAAGGGATGAGATTGAACGACGTTCGAAGGTCCCGGACGCCGTACCGGTTGACGACAAGGACAGTCCTGTTGGGCTGCAGCAACTGCCAGGTAAACATGCAGGTGCCGACCCCGAAGAGCATAAAGCCGCAATAGCCGGCAGCAACGGAGGCATCGGGCGCTTTGAATGGAAGCCAGCCGAACAAAGCGGCCGCGGTCATCACCCAAAACACGACGTTGGTGACCAACAGGCCCAGCGTTTTCCAATAGGAAATGCCGATCTCGACATCGGGAAGGTCTTGGCTAGGCCACATTGCTCGGACCGCGCTACCGACAACCAGGAGTTATCGAACCAAGCACTTACCCGGCATACGTTAAGATCGCATTTCGACGGCTGATCGAAATGTCCCCGTCCGGCTTCACCGCGCCATCCGGATCTGGCGGATCGGCATCGCTCCGTGTCGTCCCTGCGAACGCAGGGACCCATAACCACCGATGCAGATTGTCGAGCTACGCTGGAACGAAGAGTCCCGTTCACAACAGAAGCCACGGCGTATGGGCCCGGCTCCCGTGCGCAATTGCGCACTAGGCAGGGACGACAGCGGAGTTGGTGACCGCTACTTGTCGCTCAGCACGTCGCCGAACAGCGCCCAGGACTTGCCGTCGAACCGCGCCATCTGGATCTGGCGGATCGGCGTCACGTTGTCGGGCTCGGTCTGCACCTTGATGCCGGGCAGCAGCATCGGCAATTCCAGCGCCTTCAGATTGCTCGCCTGCTTGATGATGTTGGCGCGGCTGTAGTCGCCGTTGCAATTCTTCAGCACCGCCGTCATGACCTGCGCGACCGTGTAGCCCTGCACGTTGAACAGATCGCCCGGGCTCGCATTGGGCTGGTACTTCTTCATCCAGGCCGAAAACTCCTGCTGCCCGGTATCGTCGGCCCAGCGCGGATCGGTCGGGTCCTTCAGATAGAGCCCGGTCACGACACCGATGACGTTCTCGAGTCCGGCCGGCTCCAGCACCGCGGAGACCGAGTTGGAGACGGTCGGCAGGATGGTCAGCGGCTTCCAGCCCATGCTCGCCGCCTTGCGCAGCGCTTGCGCGGCGAATTTCGGCGTCGCCTCGGCGAAGAACACGTCCGCGCCGGACTCGCGCATCGTCACCATCTGGGAATCGATGGTCGGGTCCGTCGTGAGGTAGGTGGTCTCGGCGACGATCTGGCCGACATGCTCGCCCAGCCCGTCCTTGAAGCCCCTGAGATAGTCCTTGCCGGCGTCCTCGTTCGGCGTGATGACCGCGATCTTCGCGTCCGGCTTGGTCTTCAGGATGTACTTCGCATAGAGCCTGCCTTCGAGCTCATAGGTCGGATTGAAGCCGACCGTCCACGGGAACTGCTTCGGGTCGTTCCAGCGCGTCGCGCCTGACGACACGAACAGCTGGGGCACTTTCTTGATGTTCAGGTACTTCTGCACCGAGATGTTCGGCGCGGTACCGACCGCGCTGAAGATCGCGAGCACCTCGTCCTGCTCGACCAGCTTGCGGGTCTGCTCCACCGTCTTCGACGGCGAATAGGCATCGTCGAGACTCTCGAACTCGATCTTGCGGCCGTTGATGCCGCCCTGATCGTTGAGCATCTGGAAGTATGCGGCTTCGGCGCGTGCGATGGTGCCGTAGGCGGACGCCGGGCCGCTATAGGGCGCAGTATTTCCAATCTTGATCGCGGAATTGGCTGCAATGGATGACGAGATCGACGCAGCCGTGAGCGCGGTGACGGCGAGAAGGGCCGCCAGGCGGGAGCGAGTTGACAAGAGCATATCCTTTTCTTGGTTTTCTTGACGCGGCGCACCTTATCAATCGCGCCCGCGCAGGCAATCACCAAGGCTGCAGCGAAATTTCCGCAAGCCGGCAATCACGTTCGCGCGCGGAACGTGATGCGGCTTCAAATCCGAAAATGTTGCCGGGATGTTCATGATGTGGGCCTTTGATAGAAATGAAGGTCCACAGAGCGAGACGTGCATTCCACGCAGCGGTCAGCTCGCTTGTCGCTGCATGAGCGCCATGCTCAGGCCGCGACCGCCGTTGCGCGCGGGCTGACGACGTATTCCTTCAGCACCTTGTCGGTGCCGTCGACTTCGGTCAGTGCAACGTCGTAGGACCACAGGTCGGCGAGATGCTGCAGCACGCGCCGCGTGTCGGTCTCGTTGAGCTGCGCGCCCTTCACGGTGGTGTGACGCAGCATCAGGCGGCGATCGCCGTCGAGATCGACATCCATGACCTCGATATTGGCGTCGACGAAGCCGACGTCGTATTGCCGCGCCAGCTCGCGGCGCACGCGGCGGTAGCCGCGCTCGTCATGGATCGCATCGACCTTGATCCCCTGGCTTTCGGCGGGATCGTCGTGCAGATGGAACATGCGGAAGCGCCGGATCAGCGCCGGGCTGAGGAACTGGTTGATGAAGCTCTCGTCGCGGTAGTTGCTCCAGATCTCACGCAGCACGCCCTCGACGTCGCCCTTGCCGGCAATATCGGGGAACCAGTCGCGGTCTTCGTCCTCCGGATTCTTCACGATCCGCTCGATGTCCTGCATCATGGCGAAGCCGAGCGCATAAGGGTTGAAGCCGGAATAGCGGCGGTCGTCGAACTCGGGCTGGAACACCACGTTGGTGTGCGACTGCAGGAATTCGAGGAAATTGCCGTCGGTGATCCGGCCCTGTTGATGCAGCCGGCTCATGATGCGGTAATGCACGTAGGTCGCGGTGCCCTCGTTCATCACCTTGGTCTGTCCCTGCGGGTAGAAATACTGCGCGATGTGGCGAACGATGCGAATGAGCTCGCGCTGCCAGGGCGCAAGGCGCGGCGCGGTCTTCTCCAGGAAGTAGAGGATGTTCTCCTGCGGCAGGCCGAGCAGCGCGCGGCGGCGCTCGGCGGACAGCGCGGCCTTGGTCTTGGCCTTGGTGTTCGGCACCGTCCGCCACAGATCGTTGAACACGGCCTCCTCGTGCTGGCGGCGCTCGCCAGCACGCTTCTCCTCGGCGCGCAGGTCGAGCGTCTTCTTGCCGGGATAGCGGTCGACGCCATGCGACATCAGCGCATGCGCCGCATCGAGCGTCCGCTCCACCGTCTCGCGGCCGTGGCGGTCCTCGCAGGCGGCGATGTAGCCCTTGGCGAATTCGAGATAGTCGAGGATGCCGTCGGCGTCGGTCCACTGCTTGAACAGATAGTTGTTCTTGAAGAAGTGATTGTGCCCGAACGCCGCGTGCGCGATTACCAGCGTCTGCATCGTCGCGGTGTTCTCCTCCATCAGATAGGAGATGCACGGCGAGGAGTTGATCACGATCTCATAGGCGAGGCCCATCAGGCCCTTGCGATAGGACGCTTCCTGGAAGGCGAACTGCTTGCCGAACGACCAGTGCTTGTAGAACAGCGGCATGCCAACCGAGGAATATGCGTCGAGCATCTGCTCGGCGGTGATCACCTCGATCTGGTTGGGATAGACGTCGAGCCCGAGCTCCTTGCGCGCGACCTCCTCGCAGGCGTCGTGAATCCGCTGCAGCGTCTGGAAATCCCAGTCGGCGCCCTCGAACAGCCGTTCGCCGGAAGATCCCATCAACTAAACCCTTTCCTGACTGGTGGTGCGGCGCTTGAACAGGTCCTGGAACACCGGGAAGATCTCGCCGCGCTCACTCACCTTGCGCATCGACAGCGGCGCGCCGTCGTTGCGCAGACGCTCATAGAGCGTCCAGAGCGAGGAGTCCGGCATGTCGAAGGTGTAGTTGGCGGCCTCGCCGACCTCGAGATAGGCGAAGAACTGGCAGACCGGCAGGATCTTGTCGGTCAACAGATGCCCGGTCAGCCCGCTGTCGGACGTCATGTTGTCGCCGTCCGAGGCCTGCGCCGCATAGATGTTCCAGTCGGACGGACGGAAGCGGGTGCGGACGATATCGTTCATCGCAACCAGCGCGCTCGACACCAGCGTGCCGCCGGATGCCGGCCCATGGAAGAACGTATCCTCGTCCACCTCCTCGGCGCGGTCGGTGTGCCGGATGAACACGATCTCGACGTGCTTGTAGCGCCGCTTCAGGAAGACGTAGAGCAGCATGTAGAACCGCTTCGCCAGGTCCTTCATGTGCTCGGACATCGAGCCCGAGACGTCCATCAGGCAGAACATCACGGCTTGCGCCACCGGCTTCGGCACCGTCTCGAAACGGCGGTAGCGGATGTCGATCGGATCGATGAAGGGAATCCGCTTGGCCTTGGCCTTCAGCGCTTCGAGCTGAGCCAGCAGCTCGCGGCGGCGCGTCTCGTCTTCGCATTCCGCAAGCTCGGCCTCGAGCACCTCGATCTCGTCCTTGCGCGGCCGGCGCAGCGCCACGCGGCGCGCCAGCGCCCGGCTCACCGTGCGGCTGATCGAGATGTTGGCGGGCGAGCCCGAGGTCGCATAGCCGGCGCGCTGGATGCCTTCGCTCTCGGTTTCCGCGAGCTTGCGCTTGGCGAGGTCAGGCAGTTCGAGGTCGTCGAGGAAGAGGTCGACGAACTCCTCGCGGCTCAGCACGAAGCGGAAGGCGTCCTCGCTGTCGCCCTCGCCTGCGCCGGAGCCCTTGCCGCCGCTCTGGTTCGGGCGCTGCAGCCAGTCGCCCTCGACGAACTTCTTGTTGCCGGGCAACACCATGTCGCGCGTGCCGCCCTCGCGCCGGAACCGCGGCTCATCCATGCCGTCCAGCGGGATGGTAACTTCCCCACCCTCCAGGACATCCTTGATGTCCCGGTCTTGTGACGACTTCTTGACGGCCCCCTGCACCAGCGCCTTGGCGCGCCGCAGGAACCGCTGGCGGTTCTCCAGGCTCTTGCTACCCGGATTCAACCGCCGATCGACGATGTGCATGACCACTTTGCATCTGCCTCGCGCCGGATGCGATCATCATAGTCGCATCGCATTCTTATTGGACGGAACCGGACGAGACGGAAAGCCGCTGCCGGCTTTCCGGATCGTGCACTAGCCTGCTTGCTTCACCCGCATGTACCACTCGACGAGCCGGCGGACCTGGCGCTCGGTATACCCGCGCTCCACCATCCGCTCGACGAACTCGCCGTGCTTCTTCTCGGTCTCGCCGTCCTTCTTGGAGCCGAACGAGATGACCGGAAGCAGATCCTCGACCTGCGAGAATATCCGCTTCTCGATCACGTCGCGAACCTTTTCGTAGGAGGTCCAGCTCGGGTTCTTGCCGCCATTGTGCGCCCGCGAACGCAGCGAGAACTTGACGACCTCGTTGCGGAAGTCCTTCGGGTTGGCGATGCCGGCCGGCTTCTCGATCTTGGTCAACTCTTGATTCAAAAGCTCCCGGTTCATCAGCTGGCCGGTGTCGGGATCCTTGAAGTCCTGATCCTCGATCCAGGCATCGGCGTAATCGACATAGCGGTCGAACAGGTTCTGGCCGTAGTCGGCATAGGATTCCAGATAGGCCTTCTGGATCTCGTTGCCGATGAACTCGGCGTAACGCGGCGCAAGGTCGGCCTTGATGAATTCGAGATAGCGCTTCTCGGTCTCGTCAGGCAGCTGCTCGCGGCGGATCGCCATCTCCAGCACATACATCAGGTGCACCGCGTCGGCGCCGACCTCTGTGGTGTCGTGGTTGAAGGTCGAGGCCAGCACCTTGAAGGCAAAGCGCGTGGAGACGCCGTCCATGCCCTCGTCGACGCCCGCGGCGTCCTTGTACTCCTGCACGCTGCGCGCCTTCGGATCGGATTCCTTCAGGCTCTCGCCGTCATAGACCCGCATCTTGCCGAACAGCGTCGAGTTCTCGTGCTTGCGCAGGCGCGACATCACCGAGAAGCGGGCCAGCGTTTCCAGCGTTGCCGGTGCGCAGGGCGCGGCGGCGAGCTCGGAGCCCTGGATCAGCTTCTCGTAGATCTTCTGCTCCTCGGTGACCCGCAGGCAGTACGGGACCTTGATGACGCAGATGCGGTCGATGAAGGCCTCGTTGTTCTTGTTGGTCTTGAAGCTCTGCCACTCGGCTTCGTTGGAGTGCGCGAGGATGATGCCGGTGAACGGGATCGCACCGATGTTCTCGGTGCCGATGTAGTTGCCCTCCTGCGTCGCGGTCAGCAGCGGGTGCAGCATCTTGATCGGCGCCTTGAACATTTCGACGAACTCGAGCACGCCCTGGTTGGCGCGGTTGAGCCCGCCGGAGTAGCTGTAGGCGTCCGGGTCGTTCTGGGCGTAGGTCTCGAGCTTGCGGATGTCGACCTTGCCGACCAGCGAGGAGATGTCCTGGTTGTTCTCATCGCCGGGCTCGGTCTTGGCGACCGCGATCTGGCGCAGCCGCGAGGGCTGGATGCGCGCGACGCGGAATTGCGAGATGTCGCCGCCGAAGGCCTCGAGCCGCTTGTAGGCCCAGGGCGACATCAGCCCGCTCAGCCGGCGGCGCGGAATGCCGTACTTCTCCTCGATCATCGGCCCGAGCTGCTCGGGGTCGAACAGCCCGAGCGGGCTCTCGAACACCGGCGACAGCTCGTCACCCGCCTTCAGCACGTAGATCGGATGGATTTCCATCAGCGCCTTGATGCGCTCGGCGAGCGATGACTTGCCGCCGCCGACCGGTCCGAGCAGATAGAGGATCTGCTTACGCTCTTCGAGGCCCTGCGCGGCGTGGCGGAAGAAGCCGACCAGGCGCTCGATCGTGTCTTCCATGCCGTAGAAGCCGGCGAAGGCCGGATACGACCTGATCGTACGGTTCAAAAAGATACGGCCAAGGCGTGGGTCCTTGGCCGTGTCGATCATCTGGGGCTCACCGATTGCCGCTAATAACCGCTCGGCCGCATTGGCGTATCGCATCGGATCACTTCGACACGACTCCAGATACTCGGCCATCGACATGTCGGTCTGGCTTCGCGCTTCAAACGACCTTGCGAAGGCGTTGAACAAAGAATCGTTGTACATGATCCCTATCTCCACGATATGTATCGCCGCACGACTGACACGAGTCGTAACCAGAGCGTCCTAGGATCGAATCAGCGTCGGCACGCTGGGTCCATTGGACACTCGACCGACTCACTTCGGCAATGCACGGCGCGTGCAGCCTCTGCCTTATCAACAGGCAGGAAGCTTAATGGTTCATCAATATCCCCCGTTGGTAGCCTGTTTTTAACGGTTGTAACTCCTCAGCCACATCCGTGGTTTACCGGGGCCCAGGCTTCCGAGGCGGACGTCCGAACGGGGCAACTTCCCCGTCCGGAGATGAACGTTGGGCTCCCCGAAAACGTGTGGCTGTCCAGCCTTGGCGTCAAGATGCGCACGTCACAGATTCGCATGAACAAACATTCAGAAGCCCTTGAACGTGCCTCCTTGTCGCCGCGACTAAGGCAACGAGCCCGCGCAGTTCCGCGCGGCACCATTGCCGCGCTGTACAGATGACACCTTGGAGGCGCAGGCTATTCCCGAGGCTGACATGAAGCAGACGCTCCTTGTTGTCGCACTTGCCGCCGCAGCCTGCGCCGGCGCGTCGTCAGCCGTCCAGGCGCAGGAAGAGGTCGACAAGGCCACGGCAGCCGCCTTCGACAACAGGATGTTCGCAGGCCCGCCAGGGGCGAAAGCCTATGCCTGCTTCGTGCGTCGCTACGATGCAAATCATCTGGCGCAGCATCCGAAACAGAAGGTCAGCGCCATGAAGCTGCTGGTGTCGGCGGAAGACGCACCGGAGGACAAGACCACCAACTACTCCTTCCGCCTCGGCGTCACCTACCGCCACCGCTCCGGCAATTTCGACTCCAGCGGCTACTGCAACCACGCGGTCGCGGCCGAATCCGGACACGAGATCCGCTTCGAATGCGGCGTCGATTGTGAAGGCGGCGGCATCAGCGTGGCGCTGTCGAAGGACGATAAATCCGCGATCGCACGCCTCGCCAGCATCAGGATGTGGAATCGCAACAAGCCCGACGATGACGCGAGCGAAGAGCTGCTGGCCGGCGCCGACGACAAGATCTTTCGCCTCGATCGCGCGGGCGTCGGCGAATGCGCCGAACTTGTGACCGACCGCAAGGAACTCGCCGCACTCCGCCACAAGTGATAGACTTGCCCGTCAACAATAATTGCGCGAGGGACGCCATGCACCGACGCAGCATCCTTTGGGGCACGCTCTCGGCGCTCAGTGCCGCCTTCGCGGCGTCACCCGCGAACGCCGCGTCCGAAACGCCGCCGCCGCAGAAGCTGAAGGTGGTCTATCACCTCGACGACCTCGACAAGGTCGGTTTCGTGATCGGCAACATCCAGAACCATCTCGACGGCGTCGGCGGCCCCGGCAATGTCACGATCGCGCTGGTGGTGCATGGCCAGGCGCTGAAGGCGTTTCATTCGGCGGCGGCCAATCCCGACCTGTCAAAGCATGTCGGACAGTTCACCAGGGACGGAATCGAGCTCGCCGCCTGCGGCAACACCATGAAATCGCAGAACATCGGCCTGAAGGACCTGCTGCCCGGCTTCGTCGCCGCCGAGCGCGGCGGCGTCGTGCGCGTCGCCGAGCTGCAATCCCAAGGTTACCTCTACCTGCGGCCCTGACCTGCGGCGTGCGCCGCAACGCGTCATAAAAATGTGCCGAGATCAGGGTCTGCTCTTGACGCGTCCGAGGGGATCGAACGGTTGTGAATGGCGTTATCCCTTGGGAATGCTGATATTCCGCCCGGGCTCCACCCCATGTTGACAATCCTCCGCTGTCCCCGAAAGCTGCCCGGGAACCCAAAAATCGACCCTCGATCGAACGAGAACAGGCACCCATGAACCCCGTCAAAGCACTCGAAAATCACCGCCAGGCCGTCTGGCTGGACTTCCTTGCCCGCGGCTTCGTCGCCAAGGGCGACCTGAAGCGGCTGATCGAGACCGACGGGGTCAAAGGCGTGACGTCCAACCCCTCGATCTTCGAGAAGGCGATCGGCTCTTCGGACGAGTATGACGGGGCGATCGGCCAGGCGCTCAAGAAGGGCGACCGCTCGGTCGCCGACCTGTTCGAGCACCTCGCCGTGGTGGACATCCAGCATGCCGCTGACGTGCTGCGCCCGGTCTACGACCACAGCCACGGCGGCGACGGCTTCGTCAGCCTCGAAGTGTCGCCCTATCTCGCGATGGACACCAAGGGCACGATCGTGGAGGCCGAGCGGCTCTGGAAGGACGTCCATCGCAAGAACCTGATGGTCAAGGTGCCGGCGACGCCGGAGGGATTGCCGGCGATCGAGCATCTGATCGGCGAAGGCATCAGCATCAACATCACGCTGCTGTTCTCGCAGGAGGTCTACCGCCAGGTCGCCGAGGCCTATCTCAAGGGCCTGGAGAAGTACGTCGCCAAGGGCGGCGATCCCTCCCATGTCGCCAGCGTCGCGAGCTTCTTCGTCAGCCGCATCGACAGCGCGGTCGACAAGCAGCTCGACGAGAAGATCGCGCGCGCCAACGACCCCTCGGAGAAGGAGCGGCTTGCCGCGCTGAAGGGAAAGGTCGCGATCGCCAACGCAAAACTCGCCTACCAGGACTACAAGCGGCTGTTCTCGGGCGCGCGCTGGGACAAGCTCGCGGCCAAGGGCGCCAAGCCGCAGCGGCTGCTGTGGGCATCCACCGGCACCAAGAACAAGGACTATAGCGACGTGCTCTATGTCGAGGAGCTGATCGGCCCCGACACCGTCAACACCGTGCCGCCGGCGACGCTCGACGCCTTCCGCGACCACGGCAAGGTCCGCGACAGCCTCGAGGAGAACGTCGCGGACGCCCGCCGCGTGCTGGAGGAGCTGGAGAAGTCCGGCATCTCGCTCGATGCGATCACCGAGGAGCTGGTCAAGGACGGCGTCAAGCTGTTCGCCGACGCGGCCGACAAGCTGTACGGGGCGGTCGCCCACAAGCGCGCCACCTCGCTCGGCGGCGGCATCGACCATCAGAAGCTGGCGCTGGGTGCCACCATCGAGAAGGCAGTCGAGAAGAGCACCGAGGAATGGCGCGCCTCGGCCAAGATCCGCAGGCTCTGGCACAAGGACAAGTCGGTCTGGACCGGCGATGACGAGGACAAATGGCTGGGCTGGCTGACCAGCGCCGCAACCGCTGATGTCGCCGACTATGAGGATTTCGCCAAGCGTGTGAAGGGCCAGAACTTCACCGACGCCGTCGTGCTCGGCATGGGCGGGTCGAGCCTCGGGCCGGAGGTGCTGGCGCAGACCTTCCCGCACAAATCCGGCTTCCCGCGGCTGCACGTGCTCGATTCCACCGATCCGGCGCAGGTGCGCGCGATGGAGGAGTATGTCGACATCGCCAAGACGCTGTTCATCGTGTCCTCGAAGTCCGGCGGCACCACCGAACCGAACGTGATGAAGGACTATTTCTTCGACCGGGTCGCCAAGGCGATCGGCAAGGACAAGGCCGGCCACCGCTTCATCGCGGTGACCGATCCGGGCTCCTCGCTGCAGAAGGTCGCGATCAAGCAGGGCTTTGCCCGGATCTTCTACGGCGATCCCGCGATCGGCGGCCGCTATTCCGTGCTGTCGCCGTTCGGCCTGGTGCCGGCGGCGGCCGCGGGCATCGACGTCCGCAGCCTGCTCGGCCATACGCTCTCGATGGTGCGCTCCTGCGGCGCCGACGTGCCGCCGCAGGAAAACCCGGGTGTCCAGCTCGGGCTGGCGATGGGTATCGCCGGGCTCGAAGGCCGCGACAAGGTCACGATCTTCGCCTCGCCCGACGTCGCCGATTTCGGCGCCTGGGCCGAGCAGCTGATCGCGGAATCGACCGGCAAGGACGGCAAGGGCCTGATCCCGATCGAGGGCGAGACGATCGGCGATGCGGCAGTGTACGGCAACGACCGCTTCTTCATCGACCTTCGCACCGAACGCGAGCACGACGCCGCGCATGAAGCAAAGCTCGCGGCGCTGGAGGCCGCCGGCCATCCGGTGGTCCGGATCGTGATGAAATCGATCGACCATATCGGTCAGGAGTTCTTCCGCTTCGAGATCGCAACCGCGGTGGCGGGCTCGATCCTCGGCATCAATCCGTTCAACCAGCCCGACGTCGAGGCCGCCAAGATCAAGACCCGCGAGCTGACGGCGGCGTTCGAGAAGACCGGATCACTGCCGGCCGAGCAGCCGGTGGTGTCGGTCGATGGGGTCGAGCTCTACACCGATACCCAGAACGCCGAGGAGCTGCGCAAGGCCGGCGCCAACGGCGATCTCAACTCCTGGATCAAGGCGCACCTGTCGCGCTCCGGCCGCGGCGACTATGTCGCCCTGCTCGCCTATATCGAGCGCGACGGCGACACCATCGACGCGATGCAGGCGATGCGGCTGAAGCTGCGCGATGCGAAGCACCTTGCGACCTGCGCCGAGTTCGGCCCGCGCTTCCTGCACTCGACCGGCCAGGCCTACAAGGGCGGCCCCGACAGCGGCGTGTTCCTGCAGGTCACGACCGACGATAGCCAGGACCTGGCGGTGCCCGGCCAGAAGGCGAGCTTCGGCGTCATCAAGGCGGCGCAGGCGCGCGGCGATTTCGACGTGCTCACCGAGCGCGGCCGGCGGGCGCTGCGCGTGCATTTCAAGGGCGACCTCAACTCCGGGCTAGCGGCACTCGACGCCGCGATCTCGGCCGCACTGAACTGACGGAGGCGCGCGATGCAACTCGGCATGATCGGCCTCGGGCGGATGGGCGGCAACATCGTCCGCCGCCTGATGAGCAACGGCCACACCACCGTGGTCTACGACAAGGACCCCAAGGCGGTCGCCGCGCTCGTTGCGGACAATGCGACGGGGTCCACGTCGCTGGAGGATTTCGTCCTCAAGCTGGAAGCGCCGCGCACCGCCTGGGTGATGCTGCCGGCCGGCAAGATCACCGAAGCCACCATCGAGGCGCTGTCGAAGCTGATGCAGCCCGGCGACGTCATCATCGACGGCGGCAACACCTTCTGGCAGGACGACGTCCGCCGCGGCAAGGCGCTGCGGGAGCGCGGACTGCATTACGTCGATGTCGGGACCAGCGGCGGTATCTGGGGCATCGAGCGCGGCTACTGCATGATGATCGGCGGCGACAAGCCCGTCGTCGACCGGCTCGACCCGATCTTCAAGACACTGGCCCCCGGCATCGGCGACATCCCGCGGACCCAAGGACGCGAGGGCCGCGACCCGCGCATCGAGCAGGGCTACATCCACGCCGGCCCCATCGGCGCCGGGCATTTCGTCAAGATGATCCACAACGGCATCGAATACGGCCTGATGCAGGCCTATGCCGAGGGCTTCGACATCCTGAAGAACGCCAACATCGAGGCGCTGCCGCCTGATCACCGCTTCGATCTCGACATCGCCGACATCGCGGAAGTCTGGCGGCGCGGCAGCGTGATCCCGTCCTGGCTGCTCGACCTCACCGCCTCGGCGCTGGCGCAGAACCACACGCTCGACAATTACTCCGGCTTTGTCGAGGATTCCGGCGAGGGCCGCTGGACCGTCAATGCCGCGGTCGACGAGGCGGTGCCGGCCGAGGTGCTGACGGCCGCGCTCTACACCCGCTTCCGCTCGCGCAAGGATCACACCTTCGCGGAGAAGATCCTCTCGGCGATGCGCGCAGGTTTCGGCGGCCATAAGGAGCCACCGAAGAAGGCTTAAAAGCGTTTTCGAGCGAAGTGGGTACCTGTGCGCGTGAAGAAAACGCGCCTGGAGCATGATCCGGAAAAGTGGAAACCGGTTTTCCGAAAAGATCATGCTCAACAAGGAGATCGGATCATGATGCGTTTTCGTGGAAACGCATCATGATCTAGAGATAATCACGGAAGGTCACGTGCAGAAGAAACCCGATCCTTGCTCCTTCATCATCTTCGGCGCCACCGGTGATCTAACCCACCGGCTGGTCGTCCCGGCGCTCTACAATCTCGCCGCCGGCAACCTGCTGCCGGACAAGTTCTGTGTCGTCGGCATCGTCCGCAAGGGCATGTCGAGCGAGCAGCTCAGCGACAGCCTGATGCAGGGGCTACGCAAGTTCGCCACCCGACCGGTGGACGAGGCGGTCGCCAAGCGGCTGTTCGAATGCGTCACCTCGGTCGAAGCCGATCCGCGCGATCCGGCTTCGTTCGATGCCATGAACGAGCGGCTCGACAAGCTGGAGAAGGCGCGCGGCACCGGCGGCAACCGGCTGTTCTATCTTGCGACCCCGCCGAGCGCCTTCCTGCCGATCAGCGAGCAGCTCGGACGCACCGGCATGCTGGAGGAGAACGGCGCCTGGCGGCGGTTGATCATCGAAAAGCCGTTCGGCACCGACCTGGCGTCGGCCCGGGCGCTGAATTCAGCGCTGCTGAAACTGATGGACGAGCATCAGATCTACCGGATCGACCATTACCTCGGCAAGGAAACCGTCCAGAACATCCTGGTGCTGCGCTTCGCCAACGGCATGTTCGAGCCGATCTGGAATCGCAACCACATCGACCACATCCAGATCACCGTCGATGAGAAGCTCGGCGTCGGCCATCGCGGCAGCTTCTATGACGCAACCGGCGCGCTGCGCGACATGGTGCCGAACCATCTGTTCCAGCTGCTGTCGCTGGTGACGATGGAGCCGCCGGCGCGTTTCGACGCCCATGCGGTGCGCTCGGAGAAGGCCGAGGTGCTGAGCGCGATCCAGATCCAGAGCGAGCAGGAAGCGCTGTCCAACTCGGTGCGCGGCCAGTATCGCACCGGCCGGATCGGCGACACCGAGATCGAGGATTATCTGAAGACACCGGACGTCAGGCCCGACAGCTCGACCGAGACCTATGCCGCGCTGAAGCTGACCATCGACAATTGGCGCTGGGCCGGCGTGCCGTTCTACCTGCGCACCGGCAAGGCGCTGACCACCAAACGCACCGAGATCGCGATCAAGTTCAAGCAGGCGCCGTTCGCGATGTTCCGCGACACCGCGGTCGACCGCCTGTCGCAGAATTACCTGGTGATCTCGACCGAGCCGACCGAAGGCATCGAGCTGCAGTTCAACACCAAGGTGCCGGGCCCGGCGATCAACATCGACGGCGTCGAGATGAAGTTCCGCTACAAGGACTACTTCAAGGCCGAGCCGTCGACCGGTTACGAGACGCTGATCTATGACTGCATGATCGGCGACAATCTCTTGTTCCAGCGCGCCGACAGCGTCGAGGCCGGATGGCAGGCGGTGCAGCCCTTCATCGATGCCTGGAAGAGCGCCGGCGGGCGCGGCCTGCAACCCTACAAGGCCGGCAGCGAAGGCCCGGAGGCCGCCAACGCGCTGCTGACGCGCGACGGCCGCAGCTGGCGGAAGCTGGGCTGACCATGACGACGAGCGGCGAGCGCAAGATCATCACGGTCGCCGATCCGGCGGCACTGGCGAAGACCGCCGCCGAACGGGTGATCGCGCGCATCGCCGGAAATCCCGGCCGGATCGCGGTCTGCCTCACCGGCGGCTCCAGTCCGAAGGCGCTCTACCAGTTGCTGGCGACGCCGGACTATCGCGAGCTGATCCCGTGGAACCGCATCGACTGGTTCATCGGCGATGAGCGCCTGGTGCCGCGCAAGGACAAGCTGCACAACATGAGCATGGCGCGCCAGGCCTTCCTCGACCGCTGCGCCCCGGCCGCCAATGTCCACCCGATCGCAACCGATACCGCCGACCTCAGGGATCCCGACGTCAGCGCGGCGCTGTACGAGAACGAGCTGATGGCGTTCTACGGCGCCGAGCAGCTCGACCCGCAGCGGCCGCTGTTCGACCTGGTGCTGATGGGCATCGGGCCCGATGGCCACACCGCCTCGCTGTTTCCCGGCTATCCCGCGGTCGATGAAACCCCGCGCTGGGTGGTTGGGGTGCCCAAGGCCAATGTCGAGCCGTTCGTGCCGCGCGTCTCCTTGACGCTGCCCGCCCTCGCCTCCTGCCGCGAGATGCTGTTCGAGGTGGCAGGTGAAAACAAGCGTGCGATCTTGACGCGCCTGTTCGCAGGCGAGAACCTGCCGGCAAACCGCGCGCGATCGCTGGGCGAAACCGTCTGGCTGATCGACAAGGCCGCGCTGCCGGAGGATTTTGGTGGATGACTTTCCTGGGTGACTTCCTTGGGTGACGGGCAAAACCCCTGCGCGCTGGTCGTCATGGGTGTCTCCGGCTCGGGCAAGAGCACCATCGCCGATCGCCTCGCGATCAGGATCGGCTGGCGCTTCGAGGATGGCGACAGCTTTCATCCGCCGAGCAATGTCGCGAAGATGCATTCCGGCCAGCCGCTCACCGACGAGGATCGCTGGCCCTGGCTGCGTGCGATCGCCGCCGAGATCGACCGCGCCTGCGGCGTCCGCGAACGCGCTGTGATCGCCTGCTCCGCGCTGAAGCGCAGCTATCGCGACATCCTGGTGCATGGCCGCGACGATATCCGGATCGTCTTCCTCGACGGCACGCAGGAGCTGATCGCGTCGCGGCTGGCCGCGCGCAAGGACCATTTCATGCCGCCGGGACTGCTCGCCAGCCAGTTCAAGACGCTGGAGCCGCCGACCCCGGACGAACGCCCGATCACGGTTGCGATCGACCGCTCCGTCGACACCATCATCGAAGACATCGTCAATCAACTGAAGCTGGACCGCCCATGAATCGCATCGCTCTTGTCGTGTCCGACGTCGACGGCACGCTGCTCACCAAGGACAAGACCCTGACCGACGGCGCCAGGGCTGCGGTGCGCAAGCTGCATGAAGCGGGCGTCGGCTTCACCATCGTCTCCAGCCGGCCGACGATCGGCATGGGCTTCCTGCTCGCGCCGCTCGAAATCACGCTGCCGATCGGCGCGTTCAACGGCTCTTCGATCGTCGATCCGCAGTTGAAGCCGCTCGAACAGAGTTTGATCCCCGCGGCGATCGCTAAGCGCAGCATCGATCTGCTGCGCGAGCGCGGCATCGACATCTGGCTGTTCACCAACGACCGCTGGTTGACGCGCAATCCGGACGGCGAGTACAACGCGCATGAGAAGCGCGCGATCAAGCACGATCCGACCATCGTCGATGACTTCGCGCCCTATCTCGACCAGGCCTGCAAGATCGTCGGTGCCAGCTCGGATGTGCCTCTGCTGCAACGCTGCGAAGCGGAGATGCAGCAGATGGTCGGCCATGATGCGACCGCGGTGCGCTCGCAGACCTATTATCTCGACGTCACCCCGCCCGGCCACGACAAGGGCACCTTCGTCGAGGGCATCGCCAAGCGCCTTGGCGTGCCGCTGGAGAATGTCGCCACGATCGGCGACATGCAGAACGACCTGCCGATGTTCGCACGAAGCGGCGTCTCGTTCGCGATGGGCAATGCCAGCGATGACGTGAAGGCGCGCGCCACGCATGTCACCGAAACCAACGAGCGCGACGGTTTCGCACGCGCGATGGACGCGGTGCTGGAGCTTCGCTGAAGCGCCCGGACGATCACCCGCTCCGCACGATCGAACGCGGGCGGCAGCGTGATCGCCGTTACAGTCCACCCCATCTGATCGAGTCACACTGATCATGTGATCGGATCACACTGATCACGCGGCCATTTGTCGCGGCGACGTCGGTCGCCCGACCAATCCGCGGTTCCACTCGACCTATCGGAATATCCGTCCGTCGACACAGCCGGTCGGGAATTCGAAGCACTTTCCTCACATTCGTTCGCTGCCGCCCGCATCGAGGAATTTTTCCTGTGGCAGCCGATCACATGAGTTCGGCGAGTCCGCTCCCCGGGACCCGCCAATATTGACCGGAGTGCAATTCATGGCCGTGACCGCCAATCTCGCCGCAGGAGTCCTCTCCGTGATCGGCGATGCCGCCGACGACACCATCACCACCAGCCGCGACGCAGCCGGCGTCATCGCAGTCGACGGGGGCGCGGTTCCGATCGCGGGTGGGCCGTCCACCACCGCCAACACGACGGCCATCAACATTTTCGGCCAGGGCGGCGATGACACCATCACGCTCGACGCCAGCAATGGCGCTCTCCCGCCGGTCACATTGGATGGAGGAGCCGGCAACGATACCGCCGTGATCCAGGGAGAGGACGCCAGCGAGGTCTTCGTCATCGCGGCCAACGGCAGCCATGTCAGCCTGAATCGGACCAGCCCCGACCCGCTCTCCGTCGACATCAGCACGGCCGAGAATCTGGTTCTCCACGCCGGCGGCGGTGACGACGTCATCACGGCCGGCAACGGGCTCGCGGCGCTGATCTCGCTGACGCTCGATGGCGGCGACGGAAACGACACCATCACCGGCGGCGACGGTGACGACCTGCTGATCGGCGGTGACGGCAACGACATCGTCACCGGCGGCCGCGGCAATGACACCGCGCTGCTCGGCAATGGCGACGATACCTACATCTGGAATCCCGGCGATGGCAGCGACACCGTCGAGGGTGGCGCCGGCAACGACACGCTGCAATTCAACGGCGCCAATATCGCCGAAAAGATCGACATCTCGGCCAACGGCTCGCGGGTGCGTTTCACCCGGGACGTCGCCAACGTCACGATGGACCTCAACGGCATCGAGAACATCAACTTCAAGGCGCTGGGCGGCGCCGACCAGGTCACGGTCAACGACCTCACCGGCACCGACGTCAGGCATGTGACTGTGGATCTACAGGCCAGCGGAGGCGGCGGCGACGGCGCCGCCGACACGGTGACGGTCGACGGCAGCGGTAACGCGGATCAGATCACCGCTGCGTTGATCGGCGGCAACGTCGTTGTCAGCGGGCTTGCGGCCGATGTCACCATCATCGGTCCGGAAGGCGCCAATGACTCCCTCGTGATCAACGCCTCCGGCGGCGACGACGTCATCAATGCATCCGCCTTGCCCGCCGGACAGCTCGCGCTCACGATCGACGCCGGCGACGGCAACGACACGATCATCGGCAGCCAGGGCGCGGATCTCATCCTGGGTGGCGACGGCAACGACACCGTGACCGGCGGCCGCGGCGACGACACCGCCCTGCTCGGCGCCGGCGACGACACCTACATCTGGAACCCCGGAGACGGCAGCGACATCGTCGAGGGGCAGTCCGGCACCGACACGCTGGTGTTCAACGGCGCGAACATCAGCGAGCAATTCGACATCTCCGCCAACGGCTCCCGCGTCAGGCTGACCCGCGACGTTGCCAACATCACGATGGACCTCAATGGCGTCGAGAAGATCGATATCCACACCCTTGGCGGCGCGGACACGATCACGGTCAACGACCTCTCCGGCACCGATGCCCAACAGGTTGCGATCGACCTGTCCGCCACGGGCGGCAACCCCGATGGCGCGCTCGACACGGTGATCGCCAACGGCAGCGCGGGTGCCGACATCATTACCGTGACACAGAGCGGCAACGACATCCTGGTCAACGGCCTAGCCGCTCAGATCCTGGTCCATGGCCAGGATGCGACCGACGTGCTGCAGATCAACGGACAGGGCGGCGACGACCAGATCAACGCGTCCGGCGTCGCGGCGGGAGCGATCGCGCTGACCATCAACGGCGGTGCTGGAAACGATCTGATCATCGGCAGCGCCGGCAATGACACGGTCATCGGCGGCCAAGGCAACGACACCGCGCTGCTCGGCGCCGGCGACGACACCTATATCTGGAATCCCGGCGATGGCAGCGATACGGTCGAAGGACAGGCCGGCGCGGATACGCTGCAATTCAACGGCGCGAATATCGCCGAGAATATCGACATCTCGGCCAACGGCTCGCGGGTGCGTTTCACCCGGGACGTCGCCAACATCACGATGGACCTCAACGGCATCGAGAAGATCGCCTACCATGCCCTCGGCGGCGCGGATCACGTCACCGTCCACGACCTGACCGGCACCGCCGTCAAGCAGGTGCTCGTCGATCTCTCCGCGACCGCCGGCAGCGGCACCGGCGACGGCGCAGCCGATACCGTGGCGGTCGAGGGCACAAACGGGATCGATCAGATCACCGTGACCCAGAGCGGCGGAACCATCCTGATCGATGGCCTTCCGGCTGAGGTTTCGATTTTGGGTCAGGAAGCCGCCAATGACTCTCTGACAATCAACGGCTTCGGCGGCGCCGACAACATCGACGCGTCCGGGCTCGGCGCCGCGGCGATCAAACTGACGATCGACGGCGGTGCCGGCGATGATGTCATCACCGGCAGCGCCGGCAATGATCTGATCATGCTGGGTACCGGCGACGATACCTATGTCTTCAAGCCCGGCGGTGGATCCGATGTCATCACCGACTTCATCGCCGGCGCCGGTACCGACGACAGGATCGATCTCAGATCGTTCAAGACAGCCGGCATTCACGACCTCGCAGCGGTGCTCGCGCTGGCCACAAACGTCGGCGCCGACACGATCATCGACTTCGGCGGCGGCAATGTCCTGACATTGGACAATGTGACCAAGACCAATCTCAGCGACGATGATTTCATCTTCGGTGGCCCCGGCGTGACGTCGGTGACAACCTCGGGCACGGGCATCACGGCCGGGTCTGGCGATCTGAATGCCGGTCACGTCGTGACCTTCACCGTGACCTTCGACGAGAACGTGGCCGTCACCGGTCAACCGCATCTGCTGCTCAATGACGGCGGCTTCGCGTCGTTCCTGAGCGGCAGCGGGACCAACACCTTGACCTACCAGTACATGGTCGCCGCCGGCGAGAACACGCCGGACCTCGCCATCATCGGCTCCGACCTGAACGGCGGCACGATGAAGGACCAGTTCAATCATGATGCCGACCTCTCCGGCGCCGTCGGCAATCCAGCCGGCACGTTGCAGATCGATACGATCGCGCCCCACCTCGCTGACATCACCGCCACGCCCGCAAGCGGCACGCAGACCGGCGGATCATTGATCCGGTTCACCCTCGACTTCGACGAAGCCGTTCACCTCGCGGGCGGGTCACCGACACTCTCGCTGAACGACGGCGGCACGGCGAACTTCGATGCTGCGGCGACGGCGCTGCTTGGCGATGCGAGCAAGCTGGTGTTCGACCATGTCGTGGCGGCGGGCAATCCGCCGACGTCACCGCTGGCAATCACCGGCTTCAACGCCAACGGCGCCGTCGTGAGCGATCTCGCCGGAAACCTCGCCGATCTCGCCCATGTGTCGCACACATTCGACGACCTGTTCGTCAACGAGAATACGCTGCCGGCGTTCACCCTCAATGGCTTCACCCGGCCGGAGTTGCACCTCAATGCGGGGGGACAGATCCTGCTCGATGATACGGCCTCGGCGTTCGCAGCCAAGTTCGGCATCGAATATCTCTATCTCGGCGTGCCGCCGGGAACGCCGTACCCGCCGGTCGACCTGCACTGAACAGCGAAGGTGAGATGATCTTGCCTATTGCGCCGCACCGCAATGGGAGGCACCGAAAACCGGCTTCGCCTCTCCTGATTGCGGGCGGGCGAGGCGCCTACGCAATTTCGGAATATTGGAAATGTATCCCTGATTTGCCCGACGGGTCAAGCCGCGCTTTGTGGAGCGCCGGTAGCCGCCAGCCGCCGGCTCCTTTGCATGGGGTTGTTTTCGATATTTTGGCCCTGCGCTTCAACTCGACCGCTGCACCGCAGGCTTCTCGGCGTCGGCTCGTGCCGCGCTGAGATTGTGCGCGGTGTTGATCAGCGCGATATGGGTCAGCGCCTGCGGGAAATTGCCGGTCTGCCGGCCGGCGCCGGAGTCGTATTCCTCAGCCAGGAGGCCGAGATCGTTGGCAACCGCCACCACGCGATCGAACATGGTCTGCGCCTTGTCGAGGTCTCCCGCCAGCACATGGGCGTCGGCGAGCCACAGGCTGCAGGCCAGGAACGCACCCTCGATCGGCTGGATCTCATCGGACACTTCGCGCGGATCGTGGCGCAGCACGAAGCCGTCGCGCATCATGTGCCGTTCGACCGCATCGATCGTGCCGCGAATGCGCGGATCGTCCGGCAGCAGGAAGCCGACCGACGGCAGCAGCAGCAGGCTGGCGTCGAGCAGCTTTGAGCCGTAGCTCTCGACGAAGCTGTTGAGATCGGGATCGAAGCCGCGTCGGCAGACGTCGCGATGGATCGCCTCGCGCAGCACCCGCCATTTCACCAGCGGCGCCTTGAAGCCGAACCGCTCGGCGCTCTTGATGGCGCGGTCGAAGGCGACCCAGCACATCACCTTGGAGAACACATAGTGCCGGGGCACGCCGCGACGCTCCCAGATGCCGTGGTCGGGCTGGTCCCAGACATCGGCGAGGTGAGCGACGACGGTGCATTCCAGCGACCAGCTCTCCTCGTCGAGCCTGAGCTTGGCCATGCGGGACTGATGGAAGGCGTCGATCAATTCGCCATAGACGTCGAGCTGCAGCTGCGCATGCGCGGCGTTGCCGACGCGGACCGGCTGCGCCCCTTCATAGCCGGGCAGCCATCCGGCTTCCCATTCCAGCAGGCGCCGCTGGCCCAGTATGCCGTACATGATCTGCATGTTGGCTGGTGCGCCGGCCGCGGCCCGAAGCAGCCAATTGTGCCAGGCCGCCGCTTCCTCGGTATAACCCGAATTCATCAGCGCCAGCAGCGTGAAGGTGGCGTCGCGCAGCCAGCAGAACCGGTAGTCCCAGTTGCGCGCACCGCCGAGCTTTTCCGGCAATGACGTGGTCGGCGCGGCGACGATGCCGCCGGTCGGCCTGAAGGTCAGCGCCTTCAGCGTGATCAGCGAGCGCATCACGAGGCCGCGCAGATCTCCGCCGTCATAGGTCGAGCGGCTGCACCATTCGGTCCAGTAGTCCTCGGTATCCCTGAGCGCCGCCTCGGGATCGATCGACCCCGGCACCGGTTGAAAGGACGCTCCGTATGTCAGGACGAACGGCACGCTGTCGCCCTCGCCGACCTCGAAATCGGCGATCGTGGTGAGGTCCTGGCCGCGGGTCTCGACCGGCGTGCGCAGCACGGTCATGTCCTGCCCGCTTATCGCCAGCAACCCGTCGCCGTCCGGGTTCTTCTTCACCCATGGCACATCGCGCCCGAAGCCGAAGCGGATCACCAGCTCCATGTGCATCTTGACGCGGCCGCTGACGCCGCGAACCAGGCGGACCACGTCGGAAGCCTTGCCGCGGGGCGGCATGAAGTCGATCAGATCGACCACGCCGCCGTCGGTCTCGAACCGGGTCTCCAGGATCAGCGTATCGGCGCGATAGCGGCGCGAGATCCGCTTGATCGCCTCGGCCGGCGCCAGCTGCCAGCGGCCATTGCGCGAGGTGCCGAGCAGCGCCGCGAAGCAGGCATCGGAATCGAACGCCGGCCAGCACAGCCAGTCGATCGAGCCGTCACGGCCGACCAGTGCCGCGGTCTCGCAATCACCGATCAGTCCGTAGTCTTCGATCCGGGAAGCCACGCGCCGTGCTCCGCGTTGTCAGGCATGCGACCGCTCGCGGGTTGCCCGCTTGAGCGCGTCGATGTCGATCGCCGACGCGAGATGCTCGATCGAGACCGGCAGCCGCCGCTTCCAGTTCGGATGCTCGTAGACGGTGCCGGGGATGTTCGGCTGCTCGACGATGCCGAGCAGGTCCTCCATCGACACCGCCATCATGCGCGAGGCCGTCCGCGCCATGAAGCTCGCCACCGAATAGAAATCGTTGTGGTGGATGTCGTAGCGGCGCAGCACGTCGTCGAGCTGGCCGAGCGCGTGCCAGCGCCCTTCGTCGGTCTCGCCGGGGTCGATCCCGAGCGCGCGCTTGGTCTTGAGGTCGCTGAACGAGCGCCAGCCGGCATAGGTCGAGAGGTCGTGGGTGTTGAAGGTGACCAGCGCGTCCGGCAGATAGTAGTCGGCGTTGCGGAATACGCCCTGATCGTCGGTCTCGAACATCATGACCAGATAAGACCAGATGCCCCAGCCGTTCATCTGTTCGCGGAAGCCCGGCGGCACGGTGCCGAGATCCTCACCAATCACGACACAACGGCTGGCCATGCTCTCCTGCGCGGTCGCCGCCAGCAGCGCTTCGAACGGCATCAGCACATAGGCGCCATTGGCCGGGCCGAAGCCGCGCGGCACGAGATAAAGCCGCTTCAAGCCGAAGGCGTGGTCGAGCCGGATCGCGCCGGCGTGGTGCATCGAGGCGCGCAGCATCTGCCGGAACGGTTCGAACGAGCGCTGCTCGAGACCCGCGGCATTGAAGCCCGCGAGGCCCCAGTCCTGTCCCGCGGTGTTGAGCGGATCCGGCGGCGCGCCGACGCCGAGATGGCGCGAGATCGCGACCTGTTCATTCCAGGCATCGAAACCATCCGACTGCACGCCGACCGCAACATCGAGATAGAGCCCGACCCGCATGCCGAGCTTGTGCGCAAGCGCCTGGCAGGCGCCGAGCTGACGGTCGGCGGTCCATTGCACGAACTCGACGAACTCGACCTCCGCGGCGGTGTCGCGTGCCCGGTGCAGTTTCGCGCAGGCCGCATCGTCGGGCTGCCGCCAATCATCCGGCCACTCCCACCACGGCGTGTTGAACTTGTGCCGCATCACCTCGAAGCAGGCGAAGCGCGACAGCAAGGTGCCCTGCTCCCTGCGGTAGGCCTCGAAATCCTGCCAGCGGCCGAGGCCGGGATTGGCCTTGAAGGCGGCGAAGGCCGCGCGCAGCGCCGGCCATTTCAGCGCCGCAACGCCGACATAGTCGACCATGTCGTTGCTGCGGAGGTGCGCCAGCGCAGCCTGCGTCGCCGCATCGATGTGGAATTCGGGAATCTTCTCGACGTCGATATACAGCGCGTTGAGGAACAGCCGGCTGTTCGGCGAATAAGGGCTGCAATCGCCGGGCCGATCGTCGAACAGCGCATGCAGCGGATTGAGCCCGACGCCGTCGGCGCCGAGCCGATGCGCGAATGCGAGCAGGCCCTCCAGATCGGTGAAGTCGCCGATGCCCCAGTTGCGCGCGGACCGCACGCCGTAGAGCTGGACCGCGATCACCCAGCAGCGGTCGAACGCGCCGCCAAACGCACCGTCCGGCGCCACCAATAGCGGCAGCTCCTCACTGCCGGATGCGTCCGTGAGCTGCAAGCGGTGCACGCCTTCGGGGAGGCCGCCCGGCCATGTCACGTTCCGCGCATCCGCCTCGCCTTGCGCGAGCACCGCGCTGCCGTTGGTGAGCTTCCATTGCACCGGCAGCCGGGCCGCCTCGGAGAGCTGCGTCTGCCCGCCATGGCCGCCTCTGACGACCACGGGGTCGATCACGATCCGCCGCGGCGTGTGGGGCGGCAGCGCGGCGAGGATCGCCGTCAGCGCCTCGGGGGTTGTCACACGGCGGTGACCGCTCCCATCGATATACTCGGTCTGGATTCCCAGGCTCTGGGCTTTGGCGTAAAGGTCCATTCGGCACGCTACTTGCTCGCAACGGTATTGGGATCGTTGCTAAATTGTACTGATACGGGAAAGGGATAGTTGATGTTCAACGCTCTACCCTATCAAGCGTTCCCGCCGGGAACCATTGTCCGGCGAGCGGCTTTCTATATGGGTCTGGCGCGCCTCCTTCCCGGCGTCGGGACGTCATTTGCATTTTCGATGGCGGCATCACCGTGAACAAAACCCTCCGGCCTGTCGAGAGTGCCCATGGCACTTTTCATATCACCGATGTCTATCCGTCGGTCGATGGCGGCCGCTTCCCGGTCAAGCGCGTCGCGGGCGAGCCGGTCGAGGTGTGGGCTGACATCTACCGGGACGGACATGACGTAATATCGGCGGCATTGGTGTGGCGGCGCGAAGGCGACGACGATTGGCAATCCGCACCGATGACGCCGCACAGCGACGATCGCTGGGGCGGCAGCTTCGTGCCCGACCGGCCCGGCCGCTACAGTTTCGCGATCGAGGCCTGGACCGACCAATTCGCCAGCTGGCGACACCGCTTCGCGCAGAAGCAGCGCGACGGCGGCGATCACACGCTGGACGCGCTTGAAGGCGCCGGCATGCTGACCCAGGCCCAGGCCGGCGGACCTGCAGCGGCTGCCGTCATCATCAGGCAGTGCGAAGTCTTTCTGCAGACCGGCGAGCCGGGCGCGCTGCTGGCACCCGAATTGCGCGAGGCGATGGCCGGCAGCCAGTTTCGCCGCGACCTGATGCGATCGCAGCTGTATCCCCTCACCGCCGATCGGCCGCGCGCACGCAGCGGCGCCTGGTACCAGATGTTTCCGCGCAGCCAAGGCAGGAGGCCAGGCGTGCACGGGACGTTCAACGACTGCATAGCGCGGCTTCCCGATATCGCCGCGATGGGCTTTGACGTCGTACTGCTGGCGCCGATCCACCCGATCGGGCAGGCGCATCGCAAGGGCCGCAACAACGCCGCCATCGCGCAGGCGGGCGAACCCGGCAGTCCCTATGCGATCGGTTCGGCCGAAGGCGGTCACGACGCAGTGCACCCCGAGCTCGGCACGCTCGACGGCTTCCGCGCGTTCGTTGCGGCATGCAAGGCGCACGGCCTTGAGGTCGCGCTCGATCTCGCCGTCCAATGCTCGCCCGACCATCCCTGGCTGACCGAGCATCCGGAGTGGTTCAAGCGGCGTCCGGACGGATCGATGCGCAGCGCCGAGCATCCGCCGCAGCGCTGGGACGATGTCGTCAATCCCGACTTCAGCTGCGAGGATGCTGCCGCGCTGTGGCGTGCGCTGCGCGATACCGTGCTGTTCTGGGTCGAACAGGGCGTGAAAATCTTCCGGGTCGACAATCCGCACACCAAGCCGCTGGCATTCTGGGAATGGCTGATCCGCGAGGTACAGGATCGCGATGCCGACGTGCTGTTCCTTTCGGAAGCCTTCGCGCGGCCGAAGCTGATGAAAGGCCTCGCCAAGCTCGGCTTCACGCAGTCCTATACTTACTTCACCTGGCGCACGCAGCGCGCCGAGCTCGAGCAGTATCTCGGCGAGTTGACCTCGTATCCCGAGCGTGACTTCTTTCGGCCGAATTTCTTCGTCAACACACCGGACATCCTGCCCTTCCACCTGCAAAGCGGCGAATCCTGGATGTTCAAGTCGCGCCTCGCGCTCGCCGCGACGCTTTCAAGCAGCTATGGCATCTATAGCGGCTTCGAGCTGCTCGAGCACACGCCGGTGCCCGGCCGCGAGGAATATCTCAACTCCGAGAAGTACGAGATCAGGGTGCGCGACTGGGACGAGCACGGGAACATCAAGCCTTACATCGCGACGCTCAACCGGATCCGGCGCGGCAATCCGGCGCTGCAACAATTCGTCAATCTGCGCTTTATCAGTATCGATGACGGCGGCGTGATCGGCTTCATCAAGGAGGCGGCCGATCAGGGCAATGTGATCGCGGCCGCGATTGCACTGTCGTCAGAACCGCGCGAGGTCTGGCTTCCGCTCGGCGACGTCATGGTCGGCCGCGGCGATGACCGCCGCCCCGCCGCGGAAGTGGAAGACCTTGTCAGCGGCGAGCGTCATGCGCTCGAATGGGGAGGCATCCGCCTGCGTCTCGATCCTGCGCGCGATCCCGCGTTGCTGTTGCGCTGTGTCGCCTGAAGGAGCCGTCATGAACGTATTCTCCTCCGTCAATACCGAGGCGAAGGTCGCGACCGAGACCGCGGACCAGCTGTGGTACAAGGACGCCATCATCTACCAGCTGCATGTCAAGGCGTTCGCCGACAGCAACAATGACGGCATCGGCGACTTTACCGGGCTGACGGAGAAGCTCGGCTATCTGCAGGAGCTCGGCGTCACGGCGCTGTGGCTGCTGCCGTTCTATCCCTCTCCCGGCCGCGACGACGGCTACGACATCGGCGATTACGGCGACATCAATCCCGATTTCGGGACCATGAAGGACTTCAAGCGCTTCATCCAGGAGGCCAAGAAGCGCGGCCTGCGCGTCATCACCGAGCTCGTCGTCAACCACACCTCGGACCAGCACGCCTGGTTCAAGCGCGCCCGCCGCAGCCCGCCGAACTCGAGCGCGCGCAGCTGGTACGTCTGGAGCGACACCGACCAGAAATACCTCGATACCCGGATCATCTTCACCGATACGGAAAAGTCGAACTGGACCTGGGATCCGGAAGCCGGCCAGTTCTACTGGCACCGCTTCTTCTCGCACCAGCCGGACCTTAACTTCGACAATCCGCGGGTGGTGCGCGCCATCGTGCAGGTGATGAAGCGCTGGCTCGACACCGGCGTCGACGGCTTCCGGCTCGACGCCATTCCCTATCTGTGCGAGCGCGACGGCACCAACAACGAGAACCTGCCGGAGACGCATGCCATTATCAAGCGGCTGCGCCAGGAGCTCGACACCTATGCCAAGGGCAAGATCCTGCTGGCCGAGGCCAATCAATGGCCGGAGGACGTGCAGGAATATTTCGGCCATGGCGACGAATGCCACATGGCCTATCACTTCCCGCTGATGCCGCGCATCTACATGGCGATCGCGCAGGAAGATCGCTTTCCGATCACCGACATCCTCAGGCAGACGCCCGACATCCCGGCGGCCTGCCAGTGGGCTTTGTTCCTGCGCAATCACGACGAGCTGACGCTGGAAATGGTCACCGACGTCGAGCGCGACTATCTGTGGTCGACCTACGCCAACGACCCGCGCGCCCGCATCAATGTCGGCATCCGCCGCCGCCTCGCGCCGCTGATGGACAACGACCGCCGCAAGATCGAGCTGATGAACTCGCTGCTGCTGTCATTCCCCGGCACCCCGATTATCTATTACGGCGACGAGATCGGCATGGGCGACAACATCTATCTCGGCGACCGCAACGGCGTGCGGACGCCGATGCAATGGTCGCCGGACCGCAACGGCGGCTTCTCGCGCGCCGACCCCGCGCGGCTCTACGCGCCGATGATCATGGATCCGGTCTACGGCTACGAGGCCGTCAACGTCGAGGCCCAGTCGCGCAGCCTGTCGTCGCTGCTATCGGCGACCAAGCGGCTGATCGCGGTGCGCAAGTCGACACTGGCGTTCGGGCGCGGCACCATGACCTTCATCCGTCCTGAGAACCGCTCGGTGCTGGCCTATGTCAGGCAGTACCAGGGCGAGGTCATCCTGTGCGTCGCCAACCTGTCGCGCTCGGCGCAGGCGACCGAGCTCGACCTCTCCGCCTTCAAGGACCGCATTCCACTCGAGATGCTCGGGCGCACGCGCTTCCCCGCGATCGGCGAACTGCCCTACATGATCACGCTGGCGCCCTACGGTTTCTACTGGTTCCAGCTGCAGGAGCGCGACAAATCCGAGCCGGTGAAGCCGCGGGCGGTGCCGGAGTTCGAGACGCTTGTCGTGCCGCTCAACTCCACCTGGACCTCGCTGGCGCGGGAGCGCGGCGTGTTCGAGCACGAGGTGCTGCCCGGCCATCTCGCCCGCTCGCGCTGGTACCCGGAGCATTCCGCCAAGGCGATCCAGCCGACGCTGGTGTCGGCCGTCCCGTTCTGCGACATCGGCGACAACCGGCCCTGGCTGATCTTCTTCGAAACCACGGAGCGCGGCACCACCAGCCGCTACGTGCTGCCGATGCAGATCGAATGGGTGCGGTTCGACCGCGAGCGCTACAACCCGCGCGCCTTCGCCGCCGTGCGCCAGGGCGCGCGCGAGGGCACGCTGCTCGATGTCGCCACCGACCAGATCTTCACCGGCCTGTTCCTGCGCAATTTGCGGGAAAACCTCACCGTCGACGAAGGCGAGCAGGGCCTGAAGCTGGAATTCCGGCCGACCAGCCGCTTCTCCGACCGGCCGGTGCGGCAGCCCGAGCGCATCCGCGTGTTCGAGAACGATCAGCCGCATTCGACCGCGCTGGTCGACAATGAATACGTCACCAAGATCTACCGCAAGCTCGAGGTCGGCATCAATCCGGAGATCGAGATGGGCCGCTTCCTCACCGAAGTGGTCGACTTTCCGAACACCCCGGCCCTGCTCGGCACCTCTGAACTGGTCGAGGGCGACAAGCGCAGCGCCATCGCGGTGCTGCATGCGATGGTGGTCAACCAGGGCGACCTCTGGACGGTTGCCGCCTCGCACCTCGACCGCCTGGTCGAACGGCAGCGCCTGCTCGCCGCAAGCGAAGGCCCAGCCGAGAACGGCGGCGATCACGCAACCTATCTGCGCCACATGGCCCATGCCGGAAAGCGTCTCGCCGAGCTGCACATCGCGCTCGCCAGCAACCGCGACCTGCCCGACTTCGCCCCCGAGCCGACCAGGTCCGAGGACCTGCAGCGCTGGATCGACGAGATCGTGGCGCGCGCCGAGCGCGTGTTCGACACGCTGAAGCAGCGGCGCGGCTCCCTGAAGGAGGCCGAGCGGCTGCTGGCCGATCAATTGCAGGCCCAGCACGACATGCTGCCGGAGCGGCTCAAGGCGTTGCTGCCGCGCGAGACCGACGGGTTCAACATCCGCCACCATGGCGACCTGCATCTCGGCCAGCTGCTGGTGGTCAAGGACGACGTCTTCATCATCGATTTCGACGGCGGACCGGGCCGCACCATCGCCGAGCGGCGGCGCAAGGCGCCGGCAGCGCGCGACGTCGCCGGCCTGATCCGCTCGATCGACTATGCCGCGACCGCGGCGCTGGAACGCGCGCTCAAGGTCGCCCCCGACGACAGCGGCAGGCTGAGTCTCGCTTTGGCCGAATGGCGCGACCAGGCCGCGGAGACCCTGCTGGCGGCCTATCGCGAGACCATGGCCGGCCAGCGGCTGTGGCCCGCTGACGCCAAGGCGGCCGATCGCCTGCTCAACTTTTTCCTGCTTGAGAAAGCCTTCTACGAGATTGAGTATGAGCAGGCCAACCGGCCGGATTGGCTGCGGGTGCCGCTGACCGGCCTGCTGAGGATTTTGGCGCAACAGCCGCATGAGGTTGCATGAACAAACTGCCCGCCGAGGCCTATGCCATCATCGAGGGCCGCCACTCCGATCCGTTCCACTATCTCGGGCTCCACACCGAGGGGGATCGCAACGTCGTGCGCGCCTTCCTGCCTGATGCGACCAATGTCGAGGCGATCGGCGAGCATGGCGAGACGGCACCGCTGACGCGGATCCACGACGCCGGCCTGTTCGCAGGTCCGCTGCCGAACGGCTCGACGCGCTACCAGCTCCGCGCCCGGTTCGGCGACAACGTCGTCGAGCTGGAGGACGCCTACCGCTTTCCGCCGATCCTGAGCGATTTCGATCTCTATCTGCTCGGCGAAGGCACGCATCAGCGGGTCTATGACACGCTCGGCGCGCATCCGATGACGCTCGACGGTGTCGAGGGTATCGGCTTCGTGGTGCTGGCGCCGAACGCGCGGCGGGTCAGCGTGGTCGGCGACTTCAATTTCTGGGATGGACGGCGGCATCCGATGCGGGTGCGCGGCCCCGGCTATTGGGAGCTGTTCGTCCCGCGCGCACGGGTCGGCGACCACTACAAGTTCGAGATCATCGGGCGCAACGGCCAGCATCTGCCGCTGAAGTCCGATCCGCTGGCGTTCGCCGCCGAGGTGCGCCCGAAGACCGCCTCGATCGTGATCGACGAGCGCAAGATCCCGCACCCGCGCCCGGCGCCCGAGCGCGTCAACGCGCTGAGCTCGCCGATGTCGATCTACGAGGTGCATCTCGGCTCCTGGCGCCGCAAGGGCCGCAACGAGTGGCTGACCTATCGCGAGATGGCCGAGCAGCTGCCGGCCTATGCCAGCGACATGGGTTTCACCCATCTCGAATTCCTGCCCATATCAGAGCATCCGTTCGACGGTTCCTGGGGCTACCAGCCGACCGGCATGTTCGCTCCGACCAGCCGCTTCGGCTCGCCGGACGATTTCGCGGCGCTGATCGACGCCTGCCACGGCGCCGGGCTCGCCGTGCTGCTCGACTGGGTGCCCGGACATTTCCCGGACGATCCGCACGGCCTCGGCAATTTCGACGGCACCGCGCTCTACGAGCACGCCAATCCGCTGCAGGGCCGGCACCTCGACTGGGGCACCTTGATCTACAATTACGGGCGCACCGAGGTCACCAATTTCCTGGTGTCGAACGCGCTGTTCTGGCTCGACCGCTATGGCATCGACGGGCTGCGCGTCGATGCCGTCGCCTCCATGCTTTATCTCGATTACAGCCGGCCCGCGGGTGGCTGGATCCCGAACAAATATGGCGGCCGGGAAAACATCGAGGCGATTGATTTTCTGCGTCGCTTCAACACCGAGCTGTTCGCGCACTTCCCGCAGGCGACGACGGCGGCGGAAGAATCCACCGCGTGGCCACAGGTGTCGCGCCCGGTCGAATATGGCGGGCTCGGCTTCGGCTACAAGTGGAACATGGGCTGGATGCACGACACGCTGAAGTACATCGGCAAGGATCCGATCCACCGCAAATTCCATCACGGCGACATCCTGTTCGGCCTGCACTACGCCTTCTCGGAGAACTTCATCCTGCCGCTGTCCCACGACGAGGTCGTGCACGGCAAGCGCTCGATCCTCGGCCGCATGCCCGGCGACGACTGGCAGCGCTTTGCCAATCTGCGCGCCTATTACAGCTTCATGTTCGGCCATCCCGGCAAGAAGCTGATGTTCATGGGTTGCGAGTTCGGCCAGGAGCGCGAGTGGAATCACGACTACTCGATCGATTGGCATCTGCTGCAACAGCCGCGGCACGGCGGCATCCAGAACCTGGTCCGCGATCTCAATCGGCTCTACCGCGCGCTGCCGGCGCTGCATGAGCTGGATTGCGACCAGGCCGGCTTCGAATGGGTCATCACTGACGATGCCAACAACAATGTGTTCGGCTGGATCCGCAAGGGCAGTGATGCGCGCGCCCGCTGCCTCGTGGTCGTGAATTTCTCGCCCAACGTCTATCGCAACTATCGCGTCCGCGTGCCGTTCGCGGGCAAGTGGCACGAGGTGTTCAACTCGGATTCCGCGCATTACGGCGGCACCAATGTCGGCAATATCGGCGAAGTGCGCGCTTCGGAGGGCGCCACGCCGGAACTGAGCCTGACCATCCCGCCGCTGGCTGCGATCTTCCTCGTACCGGAAAGCTGATTCATGCGACTGACCGGGGGTACGTCCGCACGGCTCGGTGCAAGCTGGGACGGCAGAGGCACCAATTTTGCGCTGTTCTCGGCGAATGCGGAGAAGGTCGAGCTGTGCCTGTTCGACGGCCAGGGCCGCCGCGAGCTCGAGCGGATCGAGATGCCGGAGCGCACCGAGGACGTCTGGCATTGCTATCTCAACGACGTCTCGCCGGGCCAGCTCTACGGCTATCGCGTCTACGGGCCCTACGCGCCGGAGCGCGGCCACCGCTTCAACGCCAACAAGCTGCTGCTCGACCCCTACGCCAAGCGGCTCGCCGGCCGGCTGGTGTGGAGCGACGCGCATTTCGCCTATCGCACCGGCAGCGCGCGCGAGGATCTGTCGTTCGACCGACGCGACAATGCCCGCGGCATGCCGAAGGCGGTCGTGGTCGACGAGACCTTCAACTGGGGCCGCCGCGAAATCCGGCCGCAGATTCCCTGGGCAGACACCATCATCTACGAGGCCCACGTCAAGGGCCTGACCCAAAAGCGCGAGGACGTGCCGCCGAATTTGCGCGGCACCTATGGCGGGCTGTCATCGCCGGCGATGATCGACCACCTCAAGCGGCTCGGCGTCACCACCATCGAGCTGTTGCCGATCCATGGCCTGATCGACGACCGCGTCCTGGTCGAGAAGAAGCTTTCGAATTACTGGGGCTACAACACCATCGCGTTCTTCGCGCCCGAAGCGCGCTACGCCCAGGACAATGCGCTGGACTCGTTCCGCACCACGGTGGCGCGGCTGCACGACGCCGGCATCGAGGTGCTGCTCGACGTCGTCTACAACCACACCGCCGAGGGCAACCATATGGGCCCGACGCTGTGCTTCCGCGGCATCGACAATGCCTCCTACTACTGGCTGAACCGCGAGAACCCGCGCTTCTACGACGACTTCACCGGCTGCGGCAGCTCGGTCAACCTCACCCATCCGCGCGTGCTGCAGATGGTGATGGATTCGCTGCGCTACTGGGTCGAGGTCTGCCATGTCGACGGCTTCCGCTTCGATCTCGCGACCACTTTGGCGCGCGGGCCGAACGGCTTCGACCGCAACCACGCCTTCCTCACCGCGATCCGCCAGGACCCGGTGCTGGCGACCGCCAAGATGGTCGCCGAACCCTGGGACCTCGGCCTCGGCGGCTACCAGGTCGGCGCGTTTCCGTCGCAATGGTCGGAGTGGAATGACCGCTATCGCAGCGCGATGCGGCGCTACTGGAGCGGCGAAGGCAGCCTGATCGGCGATATCTCCGGCCGCATGACCGCCTCCTCGGACCTGTTTCACCATGACAACCGCGCGACCCGCGCCAGCATCAACCACATCACGGTGCATGACGGCTTCACGCTCGCCGACCTGTTCAGCTACAACGAGAAGCACAACGAGGCCAATGGCGAGGACAATCGCGACGGCTCCAACGACAATCACAGCAACAATTGCGGCCATGAAGGCCCGACCGACGATCCTGCGATCATCGCGCTGCGCCGCCAGCTCAGGAAGAACGCGCTGGCCTGCCTCTTGCTCGCGCAGGGCACGCCGCTGATCCTTGCCGGCGACGAGGTCGCCAA
Source organism: Bradyrhizobium sp. UFLA03-84 (assembly GCF_002289535.1). NCBI lineage: Bacteria > Pseudomonadati > Pseudomonadota > Alphaproteobacteria > Hyphomicrobiales > Nitrobacteraceae > Bradyrhizobium > Bradyrhizobium sp. UFLA03-84. The sequence goes on from NZ_NSJY01000019.1 coordinate 159,671, forward strand.
CACCCAGGACGGCAACAACAACGCCTATTGCCAGGACAATGAGACCGGCTGGATCGGCTGGGAGAATCTGGGCAGCGACGACGACGATATCGATTTCATCGGCCATCTCACCGCGCTACGCCAGCGCTTCGGCCAGATCCGCTGCCAGAGCTGGCTCGACGGCCGCCGCACCGACGGCAGCTATGGCGTGCTCTGGCTGACGCCGGCGGCGGAGGAGATGAAGGAATCCGACTGGAAATTCCCGGAAAGCCGGTTCCTCGCCTACGTGCTGGGCCCGATGGAACAAGGTCAGGCGCCGATCTTTATCGTGCTCAATGCCGCGCCGCAGGAGATCGTGTTCAGGATGCCGAGGATGGCGGAATACAAGAGCTGGCAACAGGTTCTGAACACGACGAAGTCGGAGCAGACCGGTGAGCAGATTGCGTCCGGCGCCGACACCACCGCACCGCCGCGTTCGGTGCTGGCATTTGCAGGCTCCGCATGAGCGCGCGGCATTTCGGACCGGAACTCACCGCTGACGGCACGCGCTTCCGGCTCTGGGCGCCGGCGGCGAAGCGCGTCCACCTGCTGCTCGACAAGCCGCACGCGCTCACGCGCGATGCGGCCGGCTGGTACGTCGCCGAAATCCCGGGCGCGCGCGCCGGCACCCGTTACAAATTCCGCATCGACGACGAGGTCGATGCGCCCGATCCCGCCTCCGCATTCCAGCCGGACGACGTGTTCGGCCCGAGCGAGGTGATCGATCACGCAGCCTTCCAATGGCGCGCGACGCAATGGCGCGGACGGCCCTGGCACGAGGCCGTCGTCCTCGAAGCCCATGTCGGCACCTTCACGCCGGAGGGCACCTACCGCGCCATGATCGACAAGCTCGATCATCTGGTGGCGACCGGCGTCACCGCGCTCGAACTGATGCCGCTGGCGGACTTCGCCGGCAAGCGCAACTGGGGCTATGACGGCGTACTGTGGTACGCGCCAGACAGCGCCTATGGCCGGCCTGAGGACCTCAAGACCCTGATCGACGAGGCGCATCTGCGCGGGCTGATGGTGATGCTCGACGTGGTCTACAACCATTTCGGCCCCGAGGGGAATTATCTCGGCCGCTATGCGCCGAGCTTCTTCAGCGACGCACATACGCCATGGGGCAGCGCGATCGATTACCGCGTGCCTGAAGTGCGCGCGTTCGCGATCGGCAGCGTGGTGAGCTGGCTGCGCGACTATCGCTTCGACGGACTGCGCTTCGACGCCGTCAACACCATCGTCGAAGCCGGCGAAATCTCCATCCTTCACGACTTCAGCAAGGCCGCCGGCCAGCTCGCGGCCGAGACCGGCCGGCAGATCAACCTCGTGCTGGAGAACGGCGACAACATTGCGAGCCTGCTCGATGCCGCCGAGGACCCGCCGGACGGCAAATTCCGCGGCCAGTGGAACGACGATTATCATCACGCCTGGCATGTGCTGCTGACCGGCGAAAGGCAGGGCTATTATGGCGACTACCGGGCGCCGAAGCAGGACCTCGCACGCGCACTGTCGTCCGGCTACATCTATCAGGGTGAAATCTCGGAGTTCTGGGGCGGCAAGGCCCGCGGCGAGCCGAGCGGCGCGCTGTCTCCGACCTGCTTCATCAACTTTCTGCAGAACCACGACCAGATCGGCAACCGGCCACTCGGCGATCGGCTCGAGAGCATCGCGAAGCCCGAAGCGGTCGAGGCCGCGCTCGCGGTCACGCTGATCGCACCCAACACACCGATGCTGTTCATGGGCGAGGAATGGGGCGCGACGACGCCGTTCCCGTTCTTCTGCGACTTCAAGGGCGATCTCGCCAACGCGGTGCGCGCCGGACGGCGCCGCGAGTTCGCCTGGGCCTATGCCAAATATGGCGACGAGATTCCCGATCCGCTCGCCGAGGCGACGGTGCGGTCGGCCGTGCTCGACTGGGCGGCGCTCGGCCGCGATCCGGCGCGCACGCGGCTTGCGCTGGTGCGCGACCTGCTCGCCATACGGCGGCGCGAGATCACGCCGCGGCTCCCAGGGGCAAGCTTCGGCGGCGACCGCGTCACGGGCGATCTCCTGACCGCGCATTGGCGGCTGGGCGATGGCCGCACGCTGTGGCTGACCGCCAATCTGTCCGATCGGGACATACCCGGCGCGCCGGAGCCGAAGGGAACTGCGATCTGGGGCCGCGCGTTGTCCGGCGACCTCCCCGGCTGGGCGGTGCGCTGGCACATCGGATAGCACAATGCCTCCGGCGATCCCGATCGCAACCTACCGACTGCAACTCACCGCTGATTTCGACTTCGATGCCGCAGCCCACGTGGCGCCGTATCTGAAGGCGCTCGGCATTAGCCATGTCTATGCCTCGCCGTTCATGAAGGCGCGCAAGGGCTCGACCCATGGCTATGACGTCGTCGACCACACCAAGTTCAATCCGGAACTCGGCGACGAAGCCGGTTTTGCGCGGTTCAGCGACGCGTTGAAGCGCAACGACCTCGGCCTGATCCTGGATTTCGTGCCGAACCATGTCGGCGTGCATTTTGCCGACAATCCGTGGTGGCTCGACGTGCTGGAATGGGGACCGGTGTCGCCGCACGCGGTCTCCTTCGACATCGACTGGGACCAGTTGCCCTACCGCGCGCGTGGCGGCGTGCTGCTGCCGATCCTCGGCTCGTCCTACGGCCAGGCGCTGGAACGCGGCGAAATCGAGCTGCGCTACGACGCGAACGAAGGCAGTTTCTCCGCCTGGTATTTCGAGCATCGCCTGCCGATCGCGCCGGAGCGCTATGGCGAGGTGCTGCGGAGCATTGTCCGCGAGGCTGGCGCCGAAGCCAGCCCGGCCGGGCGCGCGCTGCTCGAACTGGCGGCGCGCTACCGCGGCCTGCGCCATCCGAACCGCAAGGAGGCGCCGACGCTGAAGGCGGCGATCAAGGCGATCGAGGGCGGCGCCGACATCATCGCGCGTGGGCTCGATGCCTATCGTGCCGGCGAGGATCGCTCCACCCAGACGCTGGCGCTGCACCACTTGCTGGAGCGCCAGCACTACAAGCTCGGCCACTGGCGGCTCGCCTCCAGCGACATCAACTACCGCCGCTTCTTCGACGTCAACACGCTGGCCGGCCTCAGGGTCGAGGACGCCGCCACGTTCGAGGCAAGCCACAGCCTCGTGCAGCGGTTGATTGCGGAGGATCGGCTGCAGGGTCTGCGGCTCGACCATATCGACGGCCTGCGCGATCCCGCGCAGTACTTCCAGCGGCTGCGTCGCCTGATCCGATCAGCGCAGGGCGCCAAGGCCAGGCCGTTCTACATGGTGATCGAGAAGATCCTCGGCGAGCACGAGAGACTGACGAAATTCGCCGGCGTGCACGGCACCACCGGCTATGAATGGATGAACACGATCAGCCAGGTGCTGGTCGATGGCAGCGGCCTCGATCCGCTGAGCGAGATCTGGCGCCAGATCAGCAACCAGTCGCCGAACCTGACGCCGGTGCTGCGCGAGGCCAAGCGCCGCGTGCTGGAGACGTTGCTGACCAGCGAATTCACCGTGCTGGCGCGGCTCGTCGCACGCATCGCCAGTGGGCACTATTCGACCCGCGATTTCTCGGGAGACAGCCTGCGGCAGGCGCTCGAGCTCTACGTGCTGCATTTCCCGGTCTATCGCACCTATCTCACCGGCTCCGGCCCGACCGCGCATGACCGCGCGCTGATCGACGAGACCATCGCCCGCGCCCGCGCCGACTGGTTCGCCGCCGACGAAGGTATCTTCGACTTCCTGCGCGACGCCCTGACCATGGACCTGCTGAAGCCCGGCCGGCCGCCGCACAGCGCGCCGCGGGTGCGACGCTTCGCGCTGAAGGTGCAGCAATTTACCGGGCCGATGATGGCGAAATCGCTGGAGGACACCACCTTCTACCGCTATCACCGCCTGCTGGCGCTCAACGAGGTCGGCGGCGATCCGGCGGCGAGCGCGATTGCGCCCGAAACATTCCACGCCATGATGGCGACACGCGCCCGCGAATGGCCGCACGGCATGACGGCGACCGCGACCCACGACACCAAGCGCGGCGAGGATGCGCGTGCCCGCATCATGGCGCTTGCGGAAATCCCCGGCGAATGGACCAGCGCGGTGGCGCGCTGGAAGGTGCTGAACGCGCCGCATCTGTTGCTGGACGGCGAGATGCGCGCGCCATCGGCAACGTTTGAATACATGCTCTATCAGGCCCTGCTCGGCGCCTGGGACCCTGACGATCCATCGCTGCTCGGGCGCATCCAGGCCTATGCGCTGAAGGCGGCCCGCGAAGGCAAGCAGGAAACCAGCTGGCTCAATCCGCATGAGCCTTATGAAGCCGGTGTGAAGACCTTCATCGACCGGATCCTCGACCGCAAGATCTCGCCCGAATTCCTCGACGCACTCGACACGCTGGCGCGGCGCACCGCGCTGATCGGCGCGCTAAACTCGCTGAGCCAGATCACGCTGAAAGCGACCATGCCGGGCGTGCCGGACTTCTACCAGGGCACCGAAAGCTGGGATCTTTCGCTCGTTGACCCCGACAACCGCCGTCCGGTCGCCTTTGCCGAACGTGCGGAAACGCTCGCCGCGCTCGAAGCCCCCGACTGGGGCGCGGTGACCGAGAGCTGGCGCGATGGCCGCCTGAAATTCGCGTGGACGCGGCATCTGCTGCGATTGCGCAACGAGCTGCCCGAAGTCTTCGCCAGCGGCGATTATCAGCCGCTCGCGGTCAGCGGCCCGCATCGCGAGCATGTCATCGCCTTCGCACGGCGTCATGGCCGTGAGGCGGTCATCGTCGCGGCGGCCAGAGCATTTGCGCCGTTCACACAAGGAGGACGCAGTTGGCCGCGCCCCGAAGCCTTTGAAGGCGAGATCGACGTGACCGGATACGCGCTCCCGGGCGGCGACAGCAGAATTCAGCTCGCGACATTGTTCGCCAAGCTGCCGGTCGCCGTGCTGAAGGTGAAGGCTGCGGCCGGCACGAAGCAGGCCCCAAAACGCGCCCGCGCGCACGGCTGACGCCGCGCGTCAGCGCTTGGTCAGCAGCAATTGCCCGCTCTTCTGGATAGCGGCCTGCGCGACCTCGGCGAAGCGCTGCAGCAGCCACGGCAGCGTCACCTCAAGGCGCACATGGCTATCCTCGACATCGACATGCCCGGCGGCGACCTGCCCCAGCGCGCGGACGCGGAAGCTCATGCGGTTGCCGTCCCAGCGCTCCTCCTCGACGCTCATGACCGGCACGTTCGCCGCTGTGCGCGACAGGCCGGTTTTCAGGCGGCGCATGGCCTCATCGCGGCCGAGGCTATGGGGAATCGAGACGATCAACGGAGCCGACATCGCAGTGCACTCCTCGATGGATTCCGCTGATGTAGTTCTGTTCCAACCCAAACGGAAGATCGCACAGCTTTATCGTACCGGCGAAACCGGAACCTTCGTAGTTGCGGATTGTTTCCCTACCCGAAGGGCAGAGATCGGTGAGCCCGCGGGGCTGAGGAGAGACTCAATGTCAATTGGAACGATCATTCTTATCATTCTGGTCATCGCGCTGCTGGGCGGCTTCAGCGGCATCGGCGGCGGACCGTTCTACGGCACCGGCTACTATGGCGGCGGCGGGCTCGGCCTTGTGATCGTGATCCTGCTGATCCTGCTGCTGCTCGGAAGGCTGTAGCCTGGGGTGCGAGTTGCATCCTTACCACCTCTACGACTGTCATCACCCGCGAAAGCGGGTGATCCAGTATTCCAGAGACATCAGCGATGGAATCGCGGGGTGCTGGATACCCCGCTTTCGCGGGTATGGCGAGGTGAGTTAACGACACGAACCCGCCCAATAACAGGCTACTGCGCCGCGAGCTTCTTCATCGCAGCCTTGATCGACGAGGCCGCATCCTCATAACCGTCCCAGGCCTTGGTCTTGGCGAGCAGTGCCGGCACGGAGCGGACCGTGTATTTCTTCGGATCGAGATCGCCGCGCACCTGCGGCCAAGTCAACGGCATCGACACCGTCGCGCCCGGCCGCGCCCGCGGCGATAGCACCGCAACCGCAGTCGAGAGCCGGTCGTTGCGCAGATAGTCGAGGAAGATCTTTCCGGTGCGCTTCGCCTTCGACATGTTGATCAGATAGCGCTCGGGATCATCCTGCGCCATCCACTGGCAGATGCCCTGCGCGAAGCCCTTGGCCTCCTTCCACGTCACCCTGTCCCGCGCCCCTGACAGCAGCGGCGCCACGACGTGAAGGCCCTTGCCGCCGGTGGTCTTGCAGAAACTCTCGAGGCCGACCGCGGTCAGCCGCTGGCGCATGTCCTTGGCCGCGTCGACCACATCGGAGAACGCAACGTCGGGCGCCGGGTCGAGATCGAACACCAGCCGGCCCGGCGTGTCATAGGCATCGGGCGCGCAGTTCCAGGGATGCAGCTCGAGGCCGCCGAGCTGCGCGACCGCAGCGAGGCCCTCGACCTGGTCGATCTGCAGATAGGGCTTGCGATCGCCGGACACCTTGGCGAGCTTCAGCAGCTTCGACGTACCGGCCATCGCGTGGCGCTGGAAGAAGGTCTCGCCCTTGATGCCGTCGGGCGCGCGCACGATCGAGCACGGCCGGCCCTTGAGATAGCCGATCATCCATTCGCCGACCGCCTCGAAATAATTGGCGAGGTCGAGCTTCGTCACCGGCGCGCCGTCGCCGGCGTCGGGCCAGAGCGCCTTGTCCGGGTGGGAGATCGCGACGCCCATCACCGTACCGGATGATTTCCCTTTCGCCATCGGCTTCACCACTCTGGTTACGACCGGCCGTTCGGCCTCGACCTCATGCGCCGGCTTGTCCTGGCGCAGGCCTTTGAACGCGGCCTGGCGGATATTGCCGGCGTCGGTCCAGCCGGCGAACTCGATCTCGGCAACCAGCTCGGGCTTCAGCCAGTGCACGTCGCGGGTCTTCTTCGGCGCATCCTTGCCGCCGAACGGGCTGGTATCGGATGCGGCGGCCTTCAGCGCCGGCATGATGCGGCGAACGGTGTCCTGCCCGAAGCCGGTCCCGACGATGCCGACAAAGACGAGATGCTCGCCGCGATAAACACCGGCCATCAGCGAGCGGAATTTGCCGTTGGTGGTCTTCCAGCCGCCGAGCACCACCTCGTGGCCGGCGCGAACCTTCGCCTTGGTCCAGTCGTCGGATCGGCCGGACCGGTATGGCCTGTCGAGCCGCTTGGAGACGATGCCTTCCAGTCCGAGCTTGCGCGCGGACTCCAGCACGGCATCGCCGTTCTCCTCGAAATGCTCGACATAGCGGATCAAGGGATTCCTGCCCTTGCGCGCCGCGAGCAATTTCTGCAGTCGCGCCTTGCGCTCGGCAAGCGGCAACGGGCGCAGATCCTCGTGGCCTGCAAACAGCAGGTCGAACGCGTAGAAGATCAGTTGATCGGTCTTGCCGTCGGAGAGCGCCGCCTGCAGCGTCGAGAAATGCGGTATGCCCTTCGCGTCGATCGCGACGATCTCGCCATCGATCAGGACGTCCGGCAGCTTGCCGGCCTCCTTCACGATCGCGCCGAACTTGTCGGACCAGTCGAGCCCCTTGCGGGTCTTCAGCTCAGCCTCGCCATTCTCGACGCGAAGCTGCACGCGGTAGCCGTCGAACTTGATCTCGTGGCACCAGCCCGCTGCCTTCGGCGGGCTCTCGACCGCGGCGCAGAGCTGCGGCGCGACGAAGTCCGGCATGTCGGACACCTGCTTCGGCTGCGCCTTTGGCGGCGCCTTCAATTGCGCCTTCAGTTTTGCCTTCGGCGCCGGCGCCTTCGTCTTGGCGCGCGCGTCCGCAGCCATGCCGTGATTGGAGTGCCAGACCGCATCTGCTTTGGCCTTGCCGTTGCCCTTCCCGTTCCCCCTGGCCAGCATGAACGGCTTCGGCGCCCGGCCCTTGCCGGCCGCGATCTCGGCCATCGAGCGGCCGGAAGCGACCGAGCGATCCTCGTCGAGGATCGCTTCGCCGTTGCCGTCCACCGCATACTCGTCACGGTGCTTGATCAATAGCCAGTTGGTGCGCTTGCCGCCGAAACGGTCGTTCTTCATCCGCACCAGCACCCAGCTGCCGCGCAGCTTGTCGCCGTGCAAGGTGAACTTCAGGTCGCCCTTCTTGAAGCCACGCTCGGGATCGTCGGATTCCCAGGTGCCGCGATCCCACAGCTGCACGGTGCCGCCGCCATACTGGTCCTCGGGAATGGTACCTTCGAAATCGCCGTAGTCGAGCGGATGATCCTCGACCTCGACTGCCAGTCGCTTGTCATGCGGATCGAGCGAGGGCCCTCGCGTCACCGCCCAGGATTTGAAGACGCCGTCGAACTCCAGCCTGAAATCATAATGCAGCCGCGTCGCGTCATGCTTCTGGATCACGAAGCGCCGCTGCTTGCTCGGCGCGACCTTGACGTCACCCGACGGCTCGCTGGTCTTCTCGAAGTCGCGCTTCTTGCGATAGGTGGTGAGATTTCTCAGCGACACGTGCAGGCCTCGGCGCAAACGGCGGCCGCCGCCCCGGCGCGGCCATCAGGAACCAAAACCTACGGTATCCGTTCAAGTTCCAAACTCAAGCTGTTTGGAGACGATCATGGCTGCTCCCCGCGCCTACTGGAAAGGCACGCTCAAGCTCTCGCTGGTGTCATGCCCGGTGGCGCTCTATCCGGCCTCGACCACGGTGGAGAAAACCCGCTTCCACATGATCAACCGGGAGACCGGCAACCGGCTGAAGCAGCAGATGGTCGATGCCGAGACCGGCGACGTCGTCGAGGGCGACCAGAAGGGCCGCGGCTACGAGGTGAGCAAGGGCAAGTATGTCGAGATCGAGAAGGACGAGCTCGAGGCAGTCCAGATCGAGAGCAATCACACCATCGATATCGACGCTTTCGTGCCCGAGGGCGAGATCGACAAGCGCTACCTCGACCACCCCTATTACATCCGGCCCGACGGCAAGTCCGGCATCGACGCGTTCGCGGTGATCCGCGACGCCATGAAGGACCAGGACCGCGTCGCATTGGCGCGGATCGTGCTGACCAACCGCGAGCACGTGATCGCGATCGAGCCGCTCGACAAGGGCATGCTCGGCACCACCCTGCGCTACCCCTATGAGGTGCGCGACGCCGACGACTATTTCGACGACATCAAGAGCCCGAAGGTGACCAAGGACATGATCGAGCTCGCCGGCCACATCCTCGACAGCAAAGCCGCGCATTTCGACCCGTCGAAGTTCAAGGACGAGTATGAGACCGCACTGAAGGCCCTCGTTCGCCGCAAGGCCGCCGGCAAGCCGATCAAGGCCGCCGAGCGCGAGGAGACGCCGAGCAATGTGGTGAGCCTGATGGACGCCTTGAAGCAGAGCTTGAAGGACCGCAAGGGCGGCGCAAGGCGATCCACGGCGCGCCGCCCGGCCTCGCATCGCCGCGCGGCGAAGAAGGCGCATCGCTCGAGCGCGCGCCGGCGGAAGGCGGGGTGAGACCTATCCCCCGTCATTGCGAGGAGCGAAGCGACGAAGCAATCCATCGTTCCGAGCGTGGAGAGATGGATTGCTTCGCGGAGCCTGTCATCCGGCGGCGCTTCGCGCCGACCGGGTGGCTCGCAATGACGACAGGATACGTTTGGCGTCCTACTTCTTGTTCGAGCTCTTGCGCTTCTTGGCAGTCTTCCGCGTCTTCGCGGTCTTCTTCTTGGACGCCTTCTTCGGCACCCTCTTGCCCTCGGCGCGCGCTTCCGAGAGGCCGATCGCGATCGCCTGCTTGCGGCTCGTCACCTTCTTCTTGGAACGGCCGCTGCGTAGCGTCCCGGCCTTGCGCTTCTTCATCACACGCTCGACATCATCAGATGCCTTCCGCGAGTACTTTCTTGCCATGGCTTCTCTCCCGATAAGGGAGAACAAGCCTCGATCGGAGCGAAGGTTCCGAAGCTAATCGCCCGCGCGCAGCCGATAGCCGATGCCGGTTTCGGTCAGCACGAATTGCGGACGCTCGGGGTCGGCCTCGATCTTCTGGCGGAGCTGGCGCACATAGACCCGCAGATATTGCGCGTCGGTCAGCTCGTCCCACAATTCCTTCAGCAGGAAGCGATGCGTCAGCACCTTGCCGGCGTGCTGCACCAGCACCCGCAACAGGTCATACTCCTTCGGCGACAGCTTGATCTCCTTGTCGCCGACCTTGACGATCCGGCGCACCAGGTCGACCGAGAGATCGCCGGAGCGGAACACCGGGCGCTCGCCCTGCACCTGCAGCTGATGCCGCAGCGCCGCGCGCAGCCGCGCCAGCAATTCGTCCATGCCGAACGGCTTGGTCAGGTAGTCGTCGGCGCCGAGATCGAGCGCCTGTACCTTGCCGGCCTCGTCGCCGCGGCTCGACAACACCACGATCGGCACGCTCTCATTGCGACCGCGGATCATGCGCAGGAGATCATGGCCCTGGATGTCGGGCAGGCCGAGATCGAGGATGATCAATGCCGGTCCTTCGGCCAGCATTTCCAATGCCATCTTGCCGTTGGAGGCCTCGAGGATGTCATAGCCCTGCGTGCTCAGCCCCATCCGCAGCAGCTTGCGGATCGGCGGCTCGTCGTCGATGACCAGGACCTTGATCGGCGTTGCGTTCATGCGGCAGTGTCCAGCGCGTTGGTGTCCGCCGGGATCGGCAGGCGGATGGTGATGACGGCGCCGCTGCGGTCGGAGCGGTTGGCCGCCGCGATCGTTCCGTGCATCGCCTCGACGAAACCGCGCGAGATCGCCAGCCCAAGGCCGGTGCCCGGGCGTACATGGTCGCCCTTCTCGGCGCGATAGAACTTGTCGAACACGCTTTCCAGCTCGGCGGCCGGAATGCCATTGCCCTCGTCCAGGATCTGGAGCGCCACGGCGCCGCGCTCACGGCTGCCGCGGATCGAGATCGTGGTGTCGGAAGGGGCGTATTTGGCGGCGTTGTCGAGCAGGTTGAACAGCACCTGCTCGAACAGCACGGCGTCGAGCTCCAGCATCGGCAAATCGGCCGCGAGTTCCAGCGACACCCGGTGATGGACCAGGATCTTGGCCGCCCTGCGCAGCGCGCTGCCGACGATTTCGCCAATATCGTGCCGCGCGGTGTTGGGCACGATCGCACCGGACTCCAGCTTGGTCATGTCGAGCAGGTTGGCGATGAAACGATTGAGCCGCTCGGATTCGTCGATCACGGTGGCGAGCAGATCATGCTTCTGGGCATCGCTCAAATTGGCTTCGAGATCGCGCAGCGCCGAGGCTGAGCCGAGCACCGAGGCGAGCGGCGTCTTGAGGTCGTGCGAGATCGAGGTCAACAGCGCGCCGCGCAGTCGGTCGGACTCGACCGTGCGCTTGACCCGGTCCATGTCCTCGACCAGCAGCACGCGCTCGATCGCGAGCGCCCCCTGGTCGACGAGCGCATCGAGCAGCCGGCGCTGGTCCGGCGTCAGCAAGGGCCCGGTGCGGTCGTCGTCGATGCCGATCACCCCGATCGGGCCGCGGCCGGTGCGCATCGGCAGGAACAGCCGCTTGCCACCCGGCAGCGTGTCCGATCCGCGACCGGCCGGGCGGTCGTTGCCCCAGGCCCAGTTGGCGGCGGCGAGGTCGGCCTGATCGAGCTGATCTTCCGGCGGATAGCCGCTCTTGACCGTCAGCATGCCGCCCTCCGGCAGCAACAGCACCACGCGGACCTTGAGCATCAGCGCGATCTGGTAGGCGGTCGCCCACAGCACGTCGTCGAGCGTCGCGGTGCCCGCGAGCTTGCGGCTGAAGGCGTAGAGCGATTCGGTGGTGCGGACCCGGCCGATCGCGGTGTCGGCCTGGGTGCGCACCCGCGCCGCGACATTGGAGACGATCAGCGCGATCAGCATGAAGAAGAAGAACGCCGCAACGTTGGTCGGGTCGGTGATGGTGAAGGTGTAGACCGGCGGCAGGAAGAAGAAATTGTAGCACAGCGACGCCGCGACGCTCGCCAGCAGCGACGGCCACAGGCCGTAGCGCGCCGCGGCGCCGACCACCGCGGTGATGAAGACGAGGTCGACATTCTCGATGCCGAAGAACGGCTGGATCAGCTTGGCGGCGCCGAGCCCGATCGCCGTCAGCAGCAGCGCCATCAGGTAGGGCTGCGGCTTGAACGGCTCCTGCCGCTGCGCAGTCTGCACTGCCGCCTTGCCGACCGGCAGCTCGTCGCCGGCGATCACGTTGACGCTGATATTGCCGGCCCGGCGCACCAGATCGTGCACCACCGAGCCGTGCGTCAGCTCGAACCAGCGCGAGCGCGTCGACTTGCCGATGATGATCTGGGTGACGTTGTTGGCCTGGGCGAAATTGATGACGTCGTCGGCGATACGGCGACCGACGCCGGGCAGCGTCAGCGCCTCGCCGCCAAGCGATTCAGCAAGCCGCATGGTGTCGGCGAGCCGGTCGCGCTGCTCGTCGGTCAGTTGCAGGCTGCGCCGCGTCTCGATGCTGACCGCGGTCCACTGCGCGTGCAGCCGGTCGGCCAGGCGCTTGGTGTAGCGCACCAGGCCCGCGGCACGCGGGTCCTCGCTGAGGCAGACAAGGATGCGCTCGCCGGCGGCCCAGGGGCCCTGGATCGCATTGGCCTGCATGTGGTTGAGCAGCTGCTCGTCGACCCGCTCGGCGGTGCGGCGCAGCGCCAGCTCGCGCAGCGCAGTCAAATTGCCGGGAGAGAAATAGTGCTCCAGCGCCCGCTCGGCCTGCTTGGGCACATAGACCTTGCCCTCCTTCAGCCGCTGGATCAGATCGTCGGGCGTGAGGTCGATCAGCTCGATGGCGTCTGCGCGGTCAACCACCGAATCGGGGACAGTCTCGCGCACCCGCACATGGGTGATCTGCGCGACGACGTCGTTCAGGCTCTCGATGTGCTGGATGTTGATCGCGGTGTAGACGTCGATGCCGTGCGACAGCAACTCCTCGACGTCGAGATAGCGCTTGGGATGCCGGCTGCCCGGCGCGTTAGTGTGGGCCAGCTCGTCGACCAGCGCCAGCTGCGGCCGCCGCGCGATCAGGGCGTCGAGGTCCATCTCCTCAAGCGTCTGGTAGCTCAGCCGCTTCCGCGGTATCACTTCGAGGCCCTTCAGCAGCGCCTCGGTCTCCGCCCGCCCGTGGGTTTCGACCACACCGACCACGACGTCGACGCCCGCCTTGAGGCGGGCGTGGGCGCTCGAGAGCATCTCGTAGGTCTTGCCGACGCCGGGTGCGGCGCCGATGAAGATCTTCAGCCGCCCCGATCGATCGGTCTCGCGACGCGCTGCCTCAAGCAACGCATCCGGCGAGGGTCGTTTATGGGGGTCACGCTGATTGGCCATACCGCAATATAGTCATCCTGCGAGAGCGGGCCTACTCCCCTATTTCGGCTTGGCCGCGTCGAGTGCGAGGTTGAGCGCAAGAACGTTAACGCGGGGCTCACCGAGCACGCCGGCGAACCGGCCCTGGGTGTTCTGCGTCACCAGCTGACGCACCGCGTCCTCGGACATGCTGCGCGCCTTGGCAACCCGCGGCACCTGGAACAGCGCGGCGTCCGGCGAGATGTCGGGATCGAGCCCGCTGGCCGAGGTGGTGACGAGATCGACCGGCACGCTGGCGGACGGATTCTCCGCCTTCAGCTTCTCGACATCCTCCTTGACCCGGTCGTTCAGCGCCTTGCTGGTCGGACCGAGATTGGAGCCGCCGGAATTGGCCGCGTTGTAGGGCGCCGGCACGGTCTTGGAGGAATCGTTCGGATCGGGCGCGACCGTCGCTGACGGCCGGCCGTGGAAATACTTCTCCTCCTTGAACTCCTGCCCGATCAGGGCGGAGCCGATGACCTTGCCGTCCTTCTCGATCAGGCTGCCTTGCGCCTGCTTCGGGAAGATCGCGCCGGCGATCGCCGTCATGGCGAGCGGATAGGCAAGCCCCGTGATCGCGGTCAGCAGCACCAGCACGAGGATGGCGGGACGAATTTCTCTCAACATGATTGCGGCTCCTTAAGCCAGGCCCAGGGCGGCGACGATGAGGTCGATCGCCTTGATGCCGATGAACGGGATGATGATGCCGCCGAGGCCATAGATCATCAGGTTGCGACGGAGCAGCGCGCCGGCGCCGACCGCGCGATACTTGACGCCCTTCAGCGCCAGCGGAATCAGCGCGATGATGATCAGCGCGTTGAAGATGATCGCCGACAGGATCGCGCTCTGCGGGCTGGCCAGATGCATGACGTTCAGCACCTGGAGCTGCGGATAGAACGCGAGGAACATCGCCGGGATGATCGCAAAGTATTTTGCGACGTCGTTGGCGATCGAGAACGTGGTCAGCGCGCCGCGGGTCATCAAGAGCTGCTTGCCGATCTCGACCACCTCGATCAGCTTGGTCGGGTTGGAGTCGAGGTCGACCATGTTGCCGGCCTCGCGGGCAGCCTGCGTGCCGGTGTTCATGGCGACGCCGACGTCGGCCTGCGCGAGCGCCGGCGCATCGTTGGTGCCGTCACCGCACATCGCGACCAGCTTGCCCTTGGACTGCTCGTCGCGGATCAGCTTGAGCTTGTCCTCCGGCGTTGCCTGCGCCAGGAAGTCGTCGACACCGGCCTCGGCCGCGATCGCGGCCGCGGTCATCGGGTTGTCGCCGGTGATCATCACGGTGCGGATGCCCATGCGGCGCAGTTCGGCGAAGCGCTCGCGGATGCCGCCCTTGACGATGTCCTTGAGATGCACGACGCCGAGCAGCTTGCCGTCCTTGGCCACCGCCAGCGGCGTGCCGCCGGCCTTGGCGATCTCGTCGGCAATGGTCTGGATCTCGCGCGCCTCCGCGCTCATCGTCGCAGCGACCGAGCGGATGGTGTTGCCCGAAGCGACGGTGCGGGGCTCGCCGCCGTCGATATAGGCGAGGATGGCGTCCACCGCACCCTTGCGGACCGAGGACGCGCCGGCATCGATGCCGCTCATCCGGGTCTGCGCGGTGAACGGCACGAAGGTCGCGGCCAGCTCATGCATGTCGCGGCCGCGGATACCGTACTTCTCCTTGGCGAGCACCACGATCGAGCGGCCCTCCGGCGTCTCGTCGGCCAGCGAGGCGAGCTGCGCCGCGTCGGCGAGGTCCTGCTCGGAGACGCCGCGGATCGGGCGGAACGCGGTTGCCTGGCGGTTGCCGAGCGTGATGGTGCCGGTCTTGTCGAGCAGCAGCGTGTCGACGTCGCCGGCGGCTTCCACCGCGCGGCCGGACATCGCCAGCACGTTGAAGCGCACCAGGCGGTCCATGCCGGCGATACCGATCGCCGACAGCAGCGCACCGATCGTGGTCGGGATCAGGGTGACGAACAGCGCCACCAGCACCACGACGGAGATCGAGCCGCCGGCATAGGCCGCATAGCTCGGGATCGTCACGGTCGCGAACACGAAGATGATGGTGAGGCCCGCCAGCAGGATGTTGAGCGCGATCTCGTTCGGCGTCTTCTGCCGCTCGGCGCCCTCAACCAGCTTGATCATGCGGTCGATGAAGGTCGAGCCCTGCGCCGCGGTGATGCGGACGCGGATCCAGTCCGACAGCACCTGAGTGCCGCCGGTGACCGCCGAACGGTCGCCGCCGGATTCGCGGATCACGGGCGCAGACTCACCTGTAATCGCGGCTTCGTTGACCGAGGCGACGCCTTCGATCACCTCGCCGTCGGACGGGATGTTGTCGCCGGCCTCGACCAGCACGATGTCGCCGACCTTCAGCGAGGTGCCCGGCACCATGCGGAAGGTCCGGTCGGTGCCGGTCAAGAGCTTGGCCTGGCTCTCGGTGCGGGTCTTCTTCAGCGACTCCGCCTGCGCCTTGCCGCGGCCTTCGGCGACCGCCTCGGCGAAGTTGGCGAACAGCACCGTGAACCAGAGCCAGAGGATGATCTGGAAAGTGAAGCCGAGATTGGCGTTGCCGGTGACGAGGTCGCGCACGAAGATCAGGGTGGTCAGCGCCGCCACGACCTCGACCACGAACATCACCGGGTTCTTCGCCATCAACCGCGGATCGAGCTTGACGAACGCCGACTTGATCGCCGGCACCAGGATCTTCGGGTCGAGCATGGTCGACGCCGTCACCTGCTTCTGCAGTCTTGTGGTTTCCATGGATGTCACTCCGGACATATCAGATCAAAACAGGGTGTTGGCGTTCATCGCGAGGTGCTCGACGATCGGCCCGAGCGCCAGCGCCGGGAAGAAGGTCAGACCGCCGATGATCAGGATCACGCCGATGACGAGGCCGACGAACAGCCCGCCGGTGGTCGGGAAGGTGCCCGCCGAGGCCGGGATCGACTTCTTCTCGACCAGCGAACCTGCAATGGCCATCGCCGGCACGATCATGAAGAAGCGGCCGACGAACATCGCCGACGCCAGCGTCAGGTTGTAGAACAGCGTGTTGCCGGTCAGTCCCGCGAACGCCGAGCCGTTGTTGCCGGTCGCTGAGGTATAGGCATAGAGCACCTCGGTGAAGCCGTGCGGGCCGGCATTGGCCATCGAGGCCACCGCCGACGGCAGCACGACGCCGACCGCGGTCCAGCCGAGATACATCAGCGGCAGGACCAGGATCGCGAGCATCGCCATCTTGACCTCGCGCGCCTCGATCTTCTTGCCGACATATTCCGGAGTGCGGCCGACCATCAGGCCGGCGACGAAGATCGCCAGCACGACGAACAGCAGCATGCCGTAGAACCCGGCGCCGACGCCGCCGACGATGACTTCGCCGAGCTGCATGTTGATCAGCGGGATCATGCCGCCGAGCGCGGTGAAGCTGTCATGCATGGCGTTGACCGCGCCGCATGACGCGGCTGTGGTGATCACGGCGAACAGCGAGGACGCGACGATGCCGAAGCGCACCTCCTTGCCCTCCATGTTGCCGCCGGTGAGGCCGAGCGCCTGCAACGCCGAGGTGCCGTTGGCTTCCGCCCAATAGGTGACGGTGACGCCGGCGATGAACAGCAGGCCCATCACGGCGAAGATCGCCCAGCCCTGGCGTTCGTTGCCGACCATGCGGCCGAACACGTTGGTCAGCGCCGCGCCGAGCGCGAAGATCGAGACCATCTGCACGAGATTCGACAGCGCGGTCGGGTTCTCGAACGGATGCGCGGCGTTGGCGTTGAAGAAGCCGCCGCCATTGGTGCCGAGCATCTTGATCGCCACCTGCGAGGCGACCGGTCCGAGCGCGATGGTCTGCTTGCCGCCTTCCAGCGTGGTGGCGTCGACATAGGCGCCGAGCGTCTGCGGCATGCCCTGCCAGACTAGGAACAGCGCGTAGACGATGCAGATCGGCAGCAGCACATAGAGCGTGCAGCGCGTCACGTCGACCCAGAAATTGCCGACCGTGCGCATCGACGAGCGGGTGAAGCCGCGGATCAGCGCCATCGCGAGTGCGATGCCGGTCGCCGCCGACAGGAAGTTCTGATGGGTGAGGCCCAGCATCTGGACCAGATAGGACAGCGTGCTCTCGCCGCCGTAGTTCTGCCAGTTGGTGTTGGTGATGAAGGAGATCGCGGTGTTGAAGGAGAGATCCTCGGCAACCGCCGTCTGTCCGGCCGGGTTGAACGGCAGCACCGCCTGCAGCCGCATCAGGCCGTAGATGAGCGCAAAGCCGCCGACATGGAACAGCAGCATGGCGACCGTGTAGGTCAGCCAGTGCTGCTCGCGGCGCTCGTCGACGCCGCCGACCCAGTAGATGCCGCGCTCGAGCGGGCGCAGCACGGGGGACAGGAAGGTGCGCTCGCCATTGAACACGCGGGTCATGTACCAGCCGAGCGGTTTGACCAGCGCGATCACGATCGCGCAAAACAGAAGTATTTGAATCCAGCCGATGACGGTCATCGCGTCAAACCTTTCGAATGGGAACGAAGCGCAGCAGCGACGCGAACAGGCCGAGCAACAGCCCGGTCAGCACCGCGTCGGCCAACAGAATTGTGCAAAGCGCTGACATCGCGGATCGCCTAGAAGCGTTCGGGCCGCAGCAACGCGTAAGTGAGGTAGAACAACAGGCCGAGCGAGACGAGGCCGGCGAGCGAGTAATCGAAGATCATCGCCGCCTCCGTTACAGCCGTTCGCAGGCGTAGGCGTAGCCGATGCCGGCCGCGAAGAAGCCGATCGCCAGCGCCGCCATGAGAATGTCCATCATGAGAGACTCCTATGCGTCCGAGGGGCGCGGGCGGCCGTATAGCCGACCCGCACCGGATGACCGTGAGGTGCCACCCGGGGCATAGGTTTTCGAGAGGTCGCGCATAAGGACGTTATAGGAATCGTATAAGTGCCACGCCGCTCTCCGCTGTCGTCCTGGCGCAAGCCAGGACCGAAACGCCGCGGCCTCAGGAAGGGGCACGCGGCAAGACATTGAGCCGGCAACCAACGGCGATGGTTATGGGTCCTGGCTTTCGCCAGGACGACAGGAGAGGTTCCATCTTTATGGAATCCCTATATCTCCGCCCCCTCCTTCATCTCGTTTTCCAACGGGCATCGGGACCATTTTGGGCCTGCGGCCAATGCCTTGAACCACTCCTTCCGGGGCCGCGCGTATGACGAGATGACGCCATGTCCGTGCTATCGCAAAACACCACCGACCTCGGCGAGCGGCTGCGCGACGCCTATGCGGTGTCGGCCGAGTTCATGGCCGACATCATCAGCCAGACCTGCCGGCGCTTTCCCTCGGTCGGACAGGGCGGCAAGACCTCCCGCGTCGAACGCCTGATCCAGTCCGGCGCCTGGACCGACGCCGCGATCGCACTGCTCGACCTCGAGCTGCCGCAATGGCAGATCCGCCGCCTGGTCTATGACGAGGGCGAGTGGCACTGCGCCTTGTCGCGCGAACGCGAGCTTCCCGACTGGCTCGACCAGTCGATCGAAACCCACCACACGGATCTCGCGCTCGCGATTCTCTCCGGCTTCGTCGAGGCGCAGCGGATCTCGACGCCCGAAAATCGCACCAGCGTGCCCACCGTCCGTCGTGACACGCGTTCGCTCTACGAGCCGCTGCTGGTCGACAATATCGGCTGACGGCGGCGCAATCGTGAACACGAAGCAATTGCCGCGACAGCTGCAATCGGTCCAGGTCATGGTCCGGTTCGGCTTCCGGCTCGCCATCATGATCGGCTTTGCCGTGTTCGCCGGCACAGGCTTCGGCAGGGGCCTCGTCACGCTGCTCTGGATGTCGGCCGTGATCTGTGCGCTCGCAGGGCTGTTCAAGCGCGAAATGCCGTTTGCCGCAAACCTCAATCACTGGGACGAGATGACCGCCTATGTCGCGCTGTGCGCGCTCGGCACCGGCCTCGTCCAGCACATCTGACAGCCTCCCTCAAATCCTATGCCGCTCCTATGAAGTCGGCCGTCCTCCGCGCTCGATTTCATATCCGGCACAACAGACATTGATCGCGTGACTTCCACTTGAAGGACTCCATCCGTGAAACTCGTCGAACCTCCCTCGTGTAGCGCAACGTCCACCATCGTCTTCATCGGCCGCAACCAACGCGGCCAGTGGGTCGCCCAGCAACAGAACGGCCTCTATGGCGGCCTGTTCGTCAACCGCGCCCAAGCCGTCAAATACGCGCTGTTCGAGAACGGCCAGCACCCCGAAATGATCGTCGAGCTGTCGCGTGAGATCGAGCTCGATATCAGCGGCGAGACCGCACCCCTCCCCGCAAGCCGCGTGGCCTGAGCCACCCGATGATCTCGAAGACAACATCGAGATGGCTACCGACGGCTGATTCGGCCGAATGGCTGTCGGGCTTCATCCCCGATCTTCCAACCCCCTTCAACCACCGGGACGAAATCGATACCGACGCGTTCGGCCGGCTGTGCGAGCGCCAGATCGCAGCCGGCGCCACGGCGCTGGTGGTCGGCGAGACCGCCGGCGAAAACGCGACGCTGGCGCCCGCGGAACGCGTGCAGCTGGTCGGCCTTGCCGCCCGTGTCGCGCGCAAGCGGGTGCGGATCGTCGCCGGCGCCGGATCGAACGCGACGGATCGCGCCGTCGCGTTCACAAGGGCCGCGGAGGCCGCCGGCGCCGACGCCATCATGTCGGTCGTGCCGTATTACAACAAGCCGATGCCGCAGGGCATCGCGGCGCATTTCCGCACTGTTGCTGCGGCCACGACGCTGCCGGTGATCCTGCACGACATCCCGTCGCGGACGGTGAAGGGCCTCGCGGACGAGACGCTGCTCGAGCTCGCCGCATCGCCGCGGTTTGCGGGATTGCGCGACGGCAGCGCCGACGTTGCCCGCCTCGCACGGCTGCGCTCACGCCTGCCCGCGCGATTCCGGATGCTGACCGGCGACGACAGTTCATCGCTCGCCTGGCTCGCGGCCGGTGGCGACGGCTGCATCTCGACCGTGGCCAATGTCGCGCCCGATCTGTATGTCGCCGTCTACCGGCATTTCCGCGCCGGCCGGCTCTTTCAGGCGCGCGAGCTGCACCAGCGGCTGGCGCCGCTCGCAGCCCTGCTCGAGCGAGAGCATCCGGCTGCGCTGAAATTCGCGCTGGCGCTATTGGGGTTCATGCAGCCGGCGACGCGGCTGCCGATCGTGCAACTGGGTGCAGCTGACAAGGCCGAGGTCGCCCAGGCGATGGCGATGCTTGCCGACGAATATCTCGCGGCGGCGCAGTGAGCCCGTCGAGCCATCGCAATGCACAATGGCGAGGGCCTGCTTCAACGTGACACCGCGTCATATTGAGGTTCCGGAACCGCGCCCCATATCAACCGCAAGGGAGTGCTTGCCGTGCAGACCTTCAAGGCGGCTCTCGTTGTGGCGACCGCACTGGTCGCTCTGGTTGTTTCGATCGGTCCCGGTGCGGCCGCGGACAGCAACCGCCTTGCCCTGACCATTTCCATCGATGGCGCGATCGGGCCGGCATCGGCCAGCTACGTCAAGGACGGCTTGGCGAAGGCGGCCGAGCGTCATGCCGAGGTCGTCATCCTGCGCCTGAACACGCCGGGCGGTCTCAGCACCAGCATGCGCGAGATCATCACCGACGTGCTGGCCTCGCCAATTCCGGTCATCGGCTATGTCGCGCCCTCCGGCGCCCATGCCGCGAGCGCCGGGACCTACATCCTCTATGCAACCCATCTCGCGGCCATGGCGCCCGGCACCAATATCGGCGCCGCGACGCCGGTGCAGATCGGCGGCCCGTTGCCGGGACTGCCGGGCAGCACCCCGGACAAGGACGGCAAGGACCAGAAGGACGGCGGCAATCCGTCCGCGACCAAGGACGCCATGACGGCAAAGGTGACCAATGACGCCGTCGCCTTCATCCGCAGCCTCGCCGAACTGCGCGGTCGCAACGCCGACTGGGCCGAGAAGGCGGTCCGCGATGCCGCCACCCTCTCCACCAACGCTGCGTTGCAGGCCAGTGTCATCGAATTCACCGCGCACGATCCGGCCGACCTGCTCAGGCAGGTCGATGGCCGGACCGTGGAGCTCGCCGGCGGCAAGACGCATACCTTGGCGACCAGGGATGCCGTGATCGAGGCCGTCGATCCCGGCTGGATCGCGCGCGCTCTTGCAGTCATAACCGACCCCAACATCGCCTTCGTTCTGCTGATGGTCGGCATCTACGGCCTGATCTTCGAGTTCATGTCGCCGGGTGCCGTCGCGCCCGGCGTGGTCGGAACGATCTGTCTGCTGCTCGGCCTCTACGCGCTCAACATGCTGCCGATCAACTACGCCGGCTTCGGCCTGATGCTGGTCGGCATCGCGCTGCTCGCGATCGAGGCCTTCAACCCGACCGTCGTGATCGGCCTCGGCGGCATCGTCGCCTTCGTGCTGGGAGCCGCGATGCTGTTCAGGATCGAGGCGCCCGGATACGCCCTGTCATGGCCGCTGATCGGCATCGTCGCCGCGATGTTCACCGGGCTGATCCTCGTCGTGCTCGGCGCGCTGCGCCGGGCGCGCCGCGGCCCGGTCCGGACCGGCGCGCAGGCCATGCGCGGGCTATCGGCCGAAGTTATCGACTGGTCCGAGACATCAGGTCACGTCTTCACCAATGGCGAACGCTGGCAAGCGCGCGGCACCGAGACGTTCCGGGCGGGAGAGATGGTCGAGGTCGCCAGCATCATCGATTTGACGCTGGTGGTGCGGCGTGCGCCGGCATCCGCCGGCGAAGGAGGTACAGCATGATGCTTGATTATTTCACGTATGGCGCGGTCGCGCTGCTCGTGATCATCTTCCTGACCCAGGCGGTGCGCGTGCTGCGCGAATACGAGCGCGGCGTCATCTTCACGCTCGGCCGCTTCACCGGGGTGAAGGGCCCGGGGCTGATCATCCTGATCCCGGTGGTGCAGCAGCTCGTAAAGGTCGATCTCAGGGTGATGGTGCAGGTGGTGCCGCCGCAGGACGTGATTTCCCGCGACAACGTCTCGGTCAAGGTCAATGCCGTGCTCTACTTTCGCATCGTCGATCCCGAGCGCGCCATCATCAAGGTCAGCGACTACATGTCCGCGACCAGCCAGCTGGCGCAGACCACGCTGCGCTCGGTGCTCGGCAAGCACGAGCTCGACGAGATGCTCGCCGAACGCGACAAGTTGAACGCCGATATCCAGGAGACCCTCGACAAGCAGACCGACGTCTGGGGCATCAAGGTCACCGCGGTCGAGATCAAGGACATCGACATCAACGAGACCATGGTGCGGGCGATCGCCAAGCAGGCCGAGGCGGAACGGCTGCGGCGCGCCAAGGTGATCAATGCGATGGGCGAGCAGCAGGCCGCCGAGAAGCTGGTCGAAGCCGGCCGGATCCTCGCCCAGGAGCCGCAGGCGATGCAGCTCCGCTATTTCGCGGCGCTGCATGACATCGCCGGCGAGCGCTCCTCGACCGTGGTGTTTCCGCTGCCGATGAACCTGCTCGATCACCTGACGCGGCGCAGCGAGGCCACCTGACCTCGCTGATGCTTGGCCCGCCAGGCCGGACCCGGGCCACGCATGTAGTGCGCCTCGGGCCGGTAGCCGCCGATCGGCTCCTCGCCGATCCAGGCCAGGAATTTGAGCAGCCCTTCCGCAGCGCTGCGCAGCAGGGCAGCGATGAATGACGCCGCGCGCATCTCAATAGTCCCACTTCTCGCCGAGCACGGCCGGCGTCCGCGGATATCTCTCGGCGTCCCCGCCGGGCATGCCGAGGTGGGTCCGCGCCCACTCCTCATGGCCACGATGCAGCAACAGCTCGTTGCGCAGCCGGTGGATCTTGGCGGCGGCGATCGCGCGGTGAACAGTCCTGAAGGCCGCGCCGATCCGCCGGATCGTCCGCTTCAGGACCGGGCTCACAGCGCCGGCCGAACTGCGCGGCCGGACGTCGTGCAAATGGAGCAAGGTCATGTCCCACCTTCCTGTTGGCGACGCGCGCGAGCGCACCGCGTCATGGCGAAAGATGCTGGGACGGCCGTAGGAATTCGAGAGGGCGCACCGCGATGCGGCATAGGAGCCGCATAAAGACCGGCCGGCCGCCGTGAGGCGCCGACCCGCGGAACACGACGCACCGGCGCGTGTTGACCAGCTTCCATTCGGTGCTAGCCTTTTGATTGCGAATTGTCGTCACGCGGGTCGATGACCGCGTCGAGGGTGAGGACCATGAACCTCGGATCGCCCAATCTCGCATCCGCCGCGCCCGTCCAGTCCGATGGCGTGATCGCAGCAGGCGTCTATGTCGAGGGCCGACGCGTCGCCAATATCGCGATCGACGAGGCCGCGAGCTGGCGCAACAAGCCGGATCACGTGGTGTGGATCGGCCTGCACGAGCCCGACATGGCGCTGCTGAGCCGCCTGCAGCGGCAATTCCAGCTGCACGACCTCGCGATCGAAGACGCCGATCACGCGCATCAGCGGCCGAAGATCGAGCAGTATGGCGACGCGCTGTTCATCGTGGCGCGCACCGCGCAGCTCGAGGGCGAGAGCATCGCCTTCGGCGAGACGCACCTGTTCGTCGGCGAGGGATACATCGTCTCGGTGCGCCATGGCGCCTCGACGTCCTACGCGCCGGTCCGCGAACGCTGCGAGAGCTGTCCGCGCGCGCTCGCCCGCGGCGAGGACTACATCCTCTATGCCATCCTCGATTTCATCGTCGACAACTACTCGCCGGTGCTCGAGACGATCCAGGACGAGGTCGAGAGGATGGAGGCCGAGGTGCTGGCGAGCGCGATGACGCGGGCGCAGATCGAACGGCTCTATCTGCTGCGACGCGACCTGCTGCGGCTGCGCAACGCGGTCGGCCCGCTTGTGGAGGTCTGCCGCAGGCTGGAGCGCGACCACTTGCCGATGGTGCGCGAGACCATGCGCCCGCTGTTCCGCGACGTCACCGACCACGTCCGCACCATCCAGGAACGGATCGACTCGCTGCGCGAGGTGCTCGCATTCGCGTTTGAGGCAAGCCTGCTGGTCGGCCAGGCGCAGGAAACGGCGATCTCCAAGAAGCTCGCCTCCTGGCTTGCGATCGTTGCCGTGCCGACCGCGGTGGCCGGCATCTACGGCATGAATTTCAAGTACATACCGGAGCTGCAATGGGAATACGGCTATTTCGTCGTGATGGGCCTGATGGTGGCCGCATGCGGTGCGCTGTTCTGGCGGTTCAGGCGCTCCGGCTGGCTGTAGGCTGCGATCAGATCAAGCACCGTGGCCCGGGGGCGGAATGCAGCAGCGCATCGCGGTCGTGCTGCAAATCGCGGGATTTCGGACAATTTTACCCTCGGTGAGCCGCGCGAGGGGCCGGTTTACGGTCGGCTGCAAGACCGGTAACGTTGCCTCCCAACACGACGTGGAGAGTGCCGATGCGGCCCAAGGATCAGATCAACTGGATGCTGACGGATGCGATCGAGGCGCTCGCCCGCGCCGAACGGTTGCACCAGAGCTTCCTCAATTTGCACCCGCGCGCGGGCACCAGCGAGCCGAGCTGGGAACCGCCGATGGACGTGATCGAGACCGAGGAGGAGATCCTGATCCTGGTCGCGCTGCCCGGGGTCGATCCCGACGAGGTCGAGGCCGCGCTTGACGGCGGCACGCTGGTCATCTCCGGCCGCCGCACCCTGCCCTCCGAGCTCCGCAACGCCCGCATCCTGCGCCTCGAATTGCCGCAGGGCCGCTTCGAGCGCCGCATCGCGCTGCCGACCGGCCGCTACACCATCAGCCGCTTTGCCGCGCATGGTTGCGTCGGCCTGCGACTCGGAAAATCGAGCTGAGGATTTCGACATGGCTGCATCAGACGTTTCAAGCCCGGCATCGACTTCGGCGCCGATCCCGAGCGACGCGATGATCATCGTGCCCGTCCGCAACACCGTGCTGTTTCCGGACGTCATCGTCCCGATCACGATCGCCCGCGCGACCTCGATTGCCGCCGCCCAACAGGCCGTGCGCGAGCAGCGGCCGATCGGAATCCTGCTGCAGCGCGATCCCGAGACCAACGATCCCGGCCCGGACGGGCTCTACCGCGTCGGCACCGTCGCCAACATCGTTCGCTACATCACCGGCGCCGACGAAAGCCATCATCTGGTCTGCCAGGGCGTGCAGCGCATGCGCGTGCTCGACTATCTGCCCGGCACGCCGTTCCTCGCGGCGCGCGTGCTGCAGATCCCCGAGCCCACCACGACCTCGCCCGAGATCGAGGCGCGCTTCCTCAATTTGCAGCGCCAGGCGCTGGAGGCCGCGCAATTGCTGCCGCAAACGCCGCCCGAATTGATCGCCGCGCTGCAGGGCACGACCTCGCCGGCAGCCCTCGCCGATCTCGCGACCTCCTACATGGACATCAAGCCGGCGGAGAAGCAGGACATCCTCGAGACCATCGACCTCGTGGCGCGGATGGACAAGGTCTCGCGCCACCTTGCCGAGCGGATCGAGGTGCTGAGGCTGAGCCAGGAGATCGGGCAGAAGACCAAGGCGGTGTTCGACGAGCGGCAGCGCGAGGCCATCCTGCGCGAGCAGATGGCGACGATCCAGCGCCAGCTCGGCGAAGGCGACGGCAAGGCCGCCGAGGTCGCCGAGCTGACCAAGGCGATCGCCGAGGCCAAGATGCCGCCGGAGGCCGAGAGCCAGGCGCAGAAGGAATTGCGCCGCTACGAGCGGATGCCGGAGGCCGCGGCCGAATCCGGCATGGTGCGCAGCTATCTGGACTGGCTGATCGACCTGCCCTGGAGCCTTCCGGAGGAGAAGCCGATCGACATCGCGGAAGCGCGCAAGATCCTCGACCAGGATCATTACGGCCTCGAGAAGATCAAGAGCCGCATCATCGAGTACCTCGCGGTGCGCAAGCTCGCGCCCGGCGGCAAGGCGCCGATCCTCTGCTTCCTCGGACCGCCCGGCGTCGGCAAGACCTCGCTCGGGCAATCGATCGCGCGCGCGATGTCGCGGCCGTTCGTTCGTGTCAGCCTTGGTGGCGTGCATGACGAGGCCGAAATCCGCGGCCATCGCCGCACCTATATCGGCGCGCTGCCCGGCAACATCATCCAGGCGATCAAGAAGGCCGGCGCGCGCAATTGCGTGATGATGCTGGACGAGATCGACAAGATGGGCCGCGGCATCCAGGGTGATCCGTCGGCCGCGATGCTGGAGGTGCTCGACCCCGAGCAGAACGGCACCTTCCGCGACAATTATCTCGGCGTGCCGTTCGACCTGTCGCGCGTCGTCTTCATCGCCACCGCCAACATGCTCGACGGCGTCCCCGGGCCGCTGCTCGACCGCATGGAGCTGATCAGCCTCGCCGGCTATACCGAGGACGAGAAGCTCGAGATCGCCAAGCGCTATCTGGTGCGTCGCCAGCTCGAAGCCAATGGCATCAAGGCCGAGCAGGTCGAGATCGACCCGGACGCGCTGCGGCTGATCATCCGCAGCTACACCCGCGAGGCCGGGGTCCGCAACCTCGAGCGCGAGATCGGCAAGGTGCTGCGCAACGTCGCGGTGCAGATCGCCGAAGGCAGCACCAGCCACGTCACGATCGCGCCGAAGGACATCGTGTCGCTGCTCGGCCAGCCCAGGTTCGAGAACGAGATCGCGCAACGCACCAGCATCCCGGGCGTCGCGACCGGTCTTGCCTGGACCCCGGTCGGCGGCGACATCCTGTTCATCGAGGCCTCGCGCATGCCGGGCCGCGGCGCGCTGATGATCACCGGGCAGCTCGGCGACGTGATGCGCGAGAGCGTGCAGGCCGCGCTGACGCTGGTGAAGAGCCGCGCCGTCCCGCTCGGTATCGACCCTGCGGTGTTCGAGAAGAACGACATCCACGTCCACGTTCCCGCCGGCGCGACGCCAAAGGACGGTCCGAGCGCAGGTGTCGCGATGTTCACCGCCCTCACCTCGCTGCTGACCGACCGCACCGTGCGCAGCGACACCGCGATGACCGGCGAGATTTCGCTCCGCGGCCTCGTGCTTCCGGTCGGCGGCATCAAGGAGAAGGTGGTCGCCGCCGCGGCCGCGGGCCTGACCCGGGTGATGCTGCCGGCGCGCAACAAGCGCGACTTCGACGACATCCCCGCCGGCGCCCGCGCCAAGCTGGAGTTCATCTGGCTCGAACGTGTCGACGACGCAATCGCCGCAGCGCTCGAGCCCGCCAAGGCGACGCCCGCCGCGGCGGAGTGACGGCCGACCGAGGGAAACACTCCGCGTCGATCATATCGCCCGGGGCTTACCCCTCTCCCCAAAACCCTCCCCCGCAAGGGGGAGGGAGCCGGGAAGCGTGCTCACCTCACTGCCGTCCGTGCGAAGCGTTGCGTTGTGCGTGTGTAAGGGAGTCCGAGGCGGAGGGGTTCCCTCCCCCCTTGCGGGGGAGGGTCAGGGAGAGGGGTGCCGCACGGCGTGCTCTCTCAGCTCAATCCTCGACGCATTCAGAGCGGTGTCGCTCAGCTCTTCCCCATGCATTCTTCGATGTAGAACCAGCGGTCGTCGCCGGTCAGCCCCTTCTGCTTCACTTCCTTGCGGCAGGCCTTGAGCTTCGGCTTGTTGGCGCGCCACTGCGCCTTCATGGCCTTCAATTTCTCCATCGTCAGCTTGATCTTCGACGGCTTGGCCGTGGTGGTGGCGGCCGGTGCCGGCGCAGCCGGCGCCGCGGTCTGGGCCGACGCGGCATGGAGACCGACTGCGAGCAGCGCGGCGGCAAGGCAAATCCGGGTACGAAACATTGAAATCCCCCAATTCCATTTCTGTTGAATAAAGCGAACGCCGCAGGCGCCGGGAACCGGCGGCCCGCGGCGATGATCGTCGCGATCAGAGGATTTTGACCGCGCTGAGCAGCGTCATGTAGATGCCCCATGCCAGCGGAATGCCGACGAACAGCCAGAACAGCGCTGCCCGGCCGTCAAGGCCGCCCTTGCCGATGCCGAACGAGCCGCTCGGTCCGGCGCCGGCGCTCGCGGTCGCCGCCTGCAGCTTGGCGACCTCGGCGTCGCTCATGTGCCACTTCGGATCGACCGGCTTGATCATGTAGTTGCAGATGAAGCCCGCGATCAGCATGGCGCACAGGATGTACATCGTCGTGTTGTAGAGCTGGTCGCGCGGCACGCCGGCGGCGAGCTGGAATTCGCGGATGTAGTTCACCACCACGGGGCCGATGATGCCCGCGGTCGACCACGCCGTCAGCAGACGGCCGTGGATGGCGCCGACGAACTGGGTGCCGAACATGTCGGCGAGATAGGCCGGCACGGTGGCGAAGCCGCCGCCATACATCGACAGGATGATGCCGAAGCCGAGCACGAACAGCAGCTTCGATCCCATCACTGCGAAGGTCGGCGCCAGCGCGTAGAGCACGATGCCGAGCACGAAGAACGTATAATACGTGTTCTTGCGGCCGATCTTGTCCGACAGCGAGGCCCAGAAGAAGCGGCCGCCAATGTTGAACAGCGACAGCAGGCCGGCGAAGCCGGCGGCGATCGCGGCGATCTGCGCCTTCTGCGCGGCGTCAAGCCCGTTGAAGGGTACGTTGGGCAGCCCGAT
The DNA here is from genome assembly GCF_002289535.1 of Bradyrhizobium sp. UFLA03-84. Classification (NCBI taxonomy): domain Bacteria; kingdom Pseudomonadati; phylum Pseudomonadota; class Alphaproteobacteria; order Hyphomicrobiales; family Nitrobacteraceae; genus Bradyrhizobium; species Bradyrhizobium sp. UFLA03-84. The sequence continues at coordinate 188,552 of NZ_NSJY01000019.1, forward strand.
CAGCTTGCCGGCGAAAATCTCCTGCAGCATCGGCGAAGCCATGCCGATCACGCCGATGCCCGCCGACACGTTCAAGCACAGCACCCACCAGATCAGCCAGAACTGCGGCGTCTTGTGCGCGTTGTCGAGATGGACGTTCTTGGTGGAGATCATCGCATTGGTCTTGGACGGCGGCGTCCAGCCATCCGGCTGCCAGCCGGATGGCGGCAGGCGATAGCGGAAGGCGCCGATCATCATGAACACGAAATAGATCACGGCCATCGTCAGGAAAGTCTCCCAGACACCGACCGAGGTGGGCGTCTTGAAGTAAGTCATCAGCTTGTCGGCCAGCGGCGCGCCGATCATCGCGCCGCCGCCGAAGCCCATGATCGCCATGCCGGTCGCCATGCCGCGACGGTCCGGGAACCATTTCACCAGCGTCGACACCGGCGAGATGTAGCCGAGGCCGAGCCCGATGCCGCCGATCACGCCGGAGCCGAGCCACATCAGCCACAATTGGTGGGTGATGATGCCGATCGCGCCGAGCACCAGGCCGCCGCACCAGCACAACGCAGCGACGAAGCCGGCCTTGCGCGGTCCGACCTTCTCGAGCCAGCCGCCCCACACCGCCGCGGAAACGCCGAGCACGACGAAGAACAGCGTGAACATCCAGCCGAGGCTCGCGACCTTCCAGTCGCAGGTCGTCGTGAACAATTCCTGCAGCAGCGAGATATCGGGGCACGCCTTCGGCGCGGTCAGCCCGATCGCGCGCGACAGCGGCAGCCAGAACACCGAGAAGCCATAGGCCATGCCGATGCACAGATGGATGCAAAGCGCGGCCGGCGGCACCAGCCAGCGGTTGAAGCCGGCGGTCGCGATCGTGTGTTCCTTGTCGAGGAAACCTGCGCCTGCCGCGGATACGCGTCCGGCGCTGCTCACTGCGGTCATTGATACCTCCCCTGCAGCCGCCATGACGTCCGGCGCATCTGCGTCTTCGATCCCGTCTCAGCCCTTGCGGCCGCCGTCAGGCAGCTGCGCCGCACATTCCCTCGATGCGCCGGGACCAACCACGCGCATTCCGGAAATGTTAACCCCCAATACGATCGGATATGCCAAGTCGTGCAGCCTGAACTGAACGCAGGCCGGCCGCTGTCCGCCGATGTACCCCACATCCAGGCACGACTTCACCTCCGCAACCCGCCGGAGATTATCAATTCGCGCAGAATGGAAAATAGGTGTCGATAGGCAAATGGTAGATATCAAGCAGCATCTAGCGCGTACGCGGCGCTGCAGCATTTGAAATATCTATCGTCCCATTCGCCTTCTCGATCAGGAAAACGATCCGGACATCGCTTCGTTCGGTGATCTCGACCTTGTCGCCGGTCTCCTGGATCAGGGCCGGGATATCGATCACCGAAAGCGGATCGGTGCAGTGCACTTCGAGGAAATCTCCCGCCGTCACGCTCCTGAGGGCCTTGCGCGTCTTCAGCGCGGGCAGCGGGCACTTCAGCCCGGTAAGATCGAGTTTGGTCGTCGTCATGGCGCGACCATGGCGAAGCGGCTGCGCATCGTCAACGGCGGCGCCCTCCCCACCCTGTTCAGCTTTCGGCCGCGGCCGACGCAAGTACTTCGTCGACCGGAATTGCCGAACGCAGCATCAATTCGGCCACGTCCTCGATGTCGTCGAGGTGCGCGACCGGCAGCGTGGTTTCGACCGCGACGTCGCTGGCGATCCCGACCACGCGCGAATCGTCCGGGAACAGCAGCGGCTTGCCGTTGGCGGCGCGATACACCTCGATCTTGCTGACCGGTTCGCGCTTGAATCCCTCGACCACCACCAGGTCGACGGGGGCCATCTTGGCGAGCAATTCCGGCAGCCGCGGCTCATTGGCGCCGCGCAGCTCATGCATCAGCGCCCAGCGCCGGGTCGAGGACACCAGCACCTCGGTCGCGCCGGCCTGCCGGTGCACCCAGGAGTCCTTGCCGGGCACGTCGACATCGAATTCGTGATGGGCGTGCTTGATCACGGAGACGCGCAGGGCCCGGCCCAGCAGAAAGGGGATCACCCGCGACAGCAGGGTGGTCTTTCCGGCACCGCTCCACCCCGCGAGGCCAATCACTTTCATCCGCGTCTCCGAAGCCATCTAGCGTCCAATGCTGCTTATATCAGCGCTGAAGCAATGTCATGCCAGCCTTGCCGGCGGGATTTGGCCGGGTCACGCAGGGCCGATCGGTCCAACGGATATACCTCGAAGTTTCCACTGCGCGGGGCGGCCGGAACGCGATAAATTGCATCATCGGAGATCACCTATGCCTCGCTCGCCTTCGATCGTGCCGCATCAAGTCGACCACGACACCTATCTGGTGCTGAACGATTTCGGCCGGCTTGGCCGTGCCTGGTGCGAAACCGACCAAGAAGGCGCCGACCGGAAGACGCTGATCCGGCGTCTGCTGGATGACCAGTACAGCCATCCGGTCCGCATCGTGGCCTTCAACACCAACGAGGGATGGTCCCGCGACGTGACGACCGATATTGCCGACGAGCTTCGGCGGCGTATCGTCGAATACGATGAGGTCCCACGCTCCGTGATGGAGTTCGTGGAGACCGCCTTGCGGCACTGAGCTGGATCGCGAAGCTGCGTCCCCACCCACATCGGTCATCGCCCGGCTCGACCGGGCGGTCCAGTACGCCGCAACCTCTCGGCTCACGTACTGCTGCCTCCGGAATGCTGGATCACCCGCTTTCGCGGGTGATGACAGCACGTTGTTTGACATCTTGAATCGAGAACCATCCTCATCGTCGTCCCTGCGAAAGCAGGGACCCATAACCACAAATGGTCGTTGCTGAACGAGGTTGGAACGACGAGTCCCGACAACAGCATCCGCCGCGGCGTATGGGTCCCTGCTTTCGCAGGGACGACAGGGGTGATTGTGGCAATCGCGAGCCATACACATGCTGGCACCAACGACGACCGTCTACGCCGGCCTGAACCCCGCCGCCGTCAGCGCAGCGCGGCCCTCCTCCGACGCCAGCGCGTCGAGAAAAGCCTGCACCGCAGGCCGTTGCTTGCGCGCCGTCACCAGTGCGAAGTCATAATGCTCCTCGGCAAGCGGGATGAAGCCGAGGCCGGAGGCGTTCGCGACCGGCGCGATCGTCATGCCCCAGTCGGCGCGATGCTGCGCCACCGCGGCCGCGACCGCATTATGCGAGCGCGGCTGATTCCAGTAGCCGTCGGGCCGATGGCCAGCGAGCAGGCGGTCGATCAGGATGCGGGTGCCGGCGCCCAGATTGCGGTTGACCATGATGCAGGCGGGATCGGCGAGCGCTGCGCGCACCGCCTGCTCGGCGCTCAAGCCGACAAAACGCGTATCGTCCTTGCGGAACACGATGCCCTGCATGCGCCGCCAGCCCGGCACGAGCTCGAGGCCCGCAGTGAGATACGGCGTGTTGTAGGTCTCGGTCTTGTCGTCGAACAGATGGATCGGGGCGACATCGCATTCGCCGCGCTTGGCGGCCGCGAGCCCGCCCAGACTGCCGACCGCGATCGAACGCACCACGAGCCCGGCATGTGCCAGCGGCGCGGTGACGAGATCGAGCCCGGTGCAGTGGCTACCGACAATGACGAGATCCGGCACCCGCACATGCGGCGTGAACAGCGTCACCTCTGCCTCGCCGCCGGCCGGCAGCTGATCGGCCAGCGCCTCGATCTTCAGGAAACCGTCGGCCTGCGCGAACGAGGTGATCGCGCCCGAGCCCTTGCCGCTCGGATAGGCGATCAGGCCGTCGGCGCCTTCGACCAGCGACACCATCACGAACTCGGTACGCCCGAGCTCGGAGGCGATGCGCACCGGCACCTTCGCCGCGACCTTGGCATCGGAGCGCGGCGGCAAGCCGGCCATTCGCCGCAGCACCGGCACGATCATGTCGTGGAAGGTGAACATCGCCGAGGTCGGAAACCCCGGCAGGATCACCACCGGCTTGCCGTCGCAGACCGCAAGGCACAGCGGCTTGCCCGGCTTCAGCGCCACGCCATGCGCGATGATCCCGGGCTTGCCGAGCCTTCCGATGATCCGGTGCGAGACGTCGCCTGCGCCCTTGGAGGTGCCGCCCGACAGCACCAGCATGTCGCTGTCCGCCAGCGCCTTGCGCATCGCGGCGTCCAGCATCGCCTCATTGTCGGCGATTGCGCCGAGGAACGCCGCGTCACCACCGTTCTCGGCAATCGCCGCCGTGACGATCGCGCCATTGGTGTCGTAGATCGCGGCCGGCCGCAGCGCCTCGCCCGGCTGCACCAGTTCGTCGCCGGTCGACAGGATCGCAACGCGCGGGCGGCGAGTCACCAGGACCTCGGCGATGCCGCAGGCCGCGAGCATGCCAATCTCGCGCGAGCCGATGATCGTTCCCGCACGCAGCAGCGCCTCGCCGCGCGCGATGTCGGAGCCGGCATAGGACACGAACTGCCCGGGCGACGCCGCGCGCCGGACCTCGATCGCGCCGTTGCCGCCGGCCTGGCCGACGGGTTGGGTGTGCTCGACCATCACGATCGCATCCGCACCGCGCGGCACCGGGCCGCCGGTCGCGATCGCGGTCGCGGTGCCCGGGAGCACCGGCCGGGTCGGCGCGATGCCGCAGGCGATGGTCTCGTCGGTCAGCGTGAGTTGCACCGGCGTCCCCTCGCTTGCCCGCGCAAGATCGGCCGAGCGCACGGCAAAGCCGTCGACATTGGAGCGATCGAACGGCGGCACGTCGATCGGCGCCACCACGTCCTCAGCCAGCGCACGGCCGAGCGCATCGGCGAGCAGCCGCGTCTCGGACGGCAATTGACGCGGAAACAGCGCCGCCTCGAAGCGCGCGATCGCCTCCTCGCGCGACAGGATGGTCAGGAACTGGTCCTGCTCGACGGACGGGATGGGTTTCGGCGTGAAAATACGGGTCATCTCGGGAACTCACTCCCGCAACATATAGGCATCGACCACCGTGCCCGCAGCGAAGCCCTCCGTGCCGCCGGGCGCGATCAGCAGGCCTTCGGCCAGCGCGATGGCGTCGAGCGACAGCTCGGCGATCGCAAGCACGGACCAGGAACTATGCTGACGCGTCAGCAGCACGACCTCGGCAATGCCGACGCCTGAGGCGATCTTGCGTTCCAGCGGCAGTGCCAGCGTCGCGCGCGGGCGCCGGCCAGACAGGCGATCGAGCACCGGCAGTGCGATGCCCCACCAGGCTGCGAAAGCCTGATCCGGCGCGCCCGGTAAGGCGACGACCGGCGTCGCGTCGATCCGGCCGACCGCCGTGGTGCGCCCGGGTTGCAGCGCAATGCCGTGCGCGATCAGCGTGCCCTGCGCCGCCAGTGCTTCCACCGCGGCATCGGTGCGACCCACGCCGGTGCCGCCGATTGTGACGATTAGGTCGCCGTCGACTGTGTCGAGTGCCTCTGCAATCGCCACGGCATCCGGCGCTGCGTCGGTGCAGTCGACCGCAGCGCCGGCAAGCCTCGCAGTGTCAGCGATCAGCTGCGCGGTGAGCTCACCGTTGGCGATGTTGACGATGCGAAGCCGGGGCCGTCGCACGCGCAACAGTTCCAGCCCGGCCGCGCGTGCGAGCAACAGACCGCGCGGCAGCAGCGGCTCGCCTGCTGCGATCACACTGCGCCCGGTAGCAATGTCGCTGCCCGCACGCCGGACACCCTGCCCCGGGATGGCTTCGGCCAGCACCTGCGGAAGCGGACCGGAGGTGTCGACGGCGTCGGCATCGACCACGCAGTCGGTGCCGTCAGGCATCGCCGCGCCGGGCTCGACCCAGACCGGGAGCGCGGCCAGCGCCAGCGGCGCATAGGAGGAGGCGCCGACCAAATCATTGGCGAGCATCGCCCAGCCGTCGCAGACAGCGACATCGTGCGGCGGATAGGTGCGCAAGGCCGGCATCTCGGCCGCAATGCAGCGCAGGGCCTCGCCCGGCGGCAGCTCGATCGGCTCGACGGGGGCGAGGTCGCGCAGAATGGCGGCCAGCGTCGCATCGAGCGGGGTGAGCGAAGCCGGAAGGCGCTGGGCGGTGACCATGGCCCGCTATGGACTGAATCGGCCCCGAAAGAAACCGGCTTGGGCCGTGCCGGGGCACCGCCATTAGACCGATGGCGCGTTGACGCGGCCCCCGAAATAGTTGCAAAAGAAACCAATATCACCGGGTTCCAGAGACCCGGCACAACCATAATGGCCAATGCGCCAGATCAGGAGGGAGACAGAATGAACGCCAAAGGACTAGCCATGTTCGGGACGCTCGCAGCCGCGCTGCTGGCCTCCTCGACCGTCTCGGCGCAGGTATCCGACGACATCGTCAAGATCGGCGTGCTGACCGACATGAACGGCCCGGCTTCGACGCCGACCGGACAGGGCTCGGTCACCGCCGCGCAGATGGCGGTCGACGATTTCGGCGGCAAGGTGCTCGGCAAGCCTGTTACGGTGATCGTCGGCGATCACCAGCTCAAGCCCGACATCGGCGCGACCATCGCGCGGCGCTGGTATGACGTCGATCAGGTCGACCTCATCGTCGACGTGCCGGTCTCGGCGGTCGGTCTCGCGGTGCAGAACATCGCCAACGAGAAGAAGAAGCTGTTCATCACCCACTCGACCGGCGCGACCGATTTCCATGGCAAGTTCTGCTCGCCCTACGCGATGCAGTGGGTGTTCGACACCCGCGCACTCGCGGTCGGCACCGCGCAGGAGGTGGTGAAGCGCGGCGGCGACAGCTGGTTCTTCATCACCGACGACTATGCGTTCGGCCATTCGCTGGAGAAGGACGCCTCGGCGATCGTGACCAAGAACGGCGGCAAGGTGCTCGGCGCGGTGCGGCCGCCGTTTGCGACACCCGATCTGTCGTCCTTCATCCTGCAGGCGCAGGCCTCGAAGGCGAAGATCATCGGCATCGCCGGCGGCCCGCCCAACAACACCAACGAGATCAAGACCGCCGCAGAGTTCGGTGTCTTCGCCGGCGGGCAGCAGATGGCCGCGCTGCTGGCCTTGATCACCGACGTGCACTCGATCGGGCTGTCGGCCGCGCAGGGCCTGTTGCTGACCACCTCGTTCTACTGGGACATGGACGACAAGACCCGGGAGTGGTCGAAGCGCTATTTCGCCAAGATGAACCGGATGCCGACGATGTGGCAGGCCGGTGTCTACTCCTCGGTGACCGCCTATCTGAACGCGATCAAGGACAGCGGCACCGACGATCCGCTCAAGGTCGCGGCCAAGATGCGCGAGAAGCCGGTCGAGGACTTCTTCTCCCGCAACGGTAAGCTGCGCGAGGACAATCTGATGGTGCACGATCTCTGGCTGGTCCAGGTCAAGACGCCGGCCGAGTCGAAGTATCCGTGGGACTACTACAAGATCCTGGCCAAGATCTCGGGCGAGGATGCGTTCGGACCTCCGGACCCGGCATGTTCGATGGTGAAGAAGTAACTGCGCAGCAGTCGTTCCGGGCGCGGGCGCTAATGCATCGCCCCGGAATGACCTTTGGACATAGGCGCGATGGCGCGTCTACGCAAAGGTCACTTCGCCACCCCGATCTCGCGGAAATATCTGAGCACGCCGGGGTGGATCAGATTGATATCGGGCGCGGCGGCGACGGTGTTCGCAGCCGTGGTCTCGCAAGCCTGGGCGAGCTTCTTGCAGAAATCGGCCTCGACGCCATGCAGCGTCTTCGCCAGCCGGTAGGCGACATCCTCGGGCAGGCTCTCGCGCACCAGGATGTAGCTCCAGGAGCCGACCGAGGAAATCGCCGTCGTCTGCTTCGGATAGCTGCCGGCGGGAATCGTCAGCGGCTTCAGGAAAGTGTGCTTGGCCCGGATGCGCGCGATCTCGTCCGCGGTCGGCGCGATGAAGCGCGCGCCGGTCGCGCTCTCGGCCATCTTGGTGAAGCCGGGCCAGCCGATGCCGGCGCCCCACAGCGCCGCGGCGCGGCCATCCTCGACCATCGCGGGTCCGTCGCCGGCGCGATCGAGATAGATCGACTTGAAATCCTCGTCCTGCTTCAGCCCGATGCCGTCGAGGATATAGCGCGACAGGATCGGCAGGCCGGAGCCCTTGGCGCCGAATGCGACGGACTGGCCGACCAGGTCCTGGATCGTCTTGTAGGGACTGTCGGCGCGCACCACGAACATGCCCGGGCTCGAATACATCGCGGTGAGAATCTTCAGCTTCGTGGCCTTCGGCCGGCCGATGCCCATGAAGGCCTCATACGACGGCTCGCCCGCAACGGTCGCGATGTCGACGCTGCCGGCTTCGAGCAGCGGAATGTTCTCGTTGGAGCCCTTGGTGTTGCGCGGCTCGATCGACAGCGTCGGGTCGGCTGCGTTCATGACCTCGGCAAGCGCATTACCATAGAGCGGAAAGCCGCCGCCGGGCGTCGCCGTGGCGAAACTGATCGTGGTTTTGGAAATGGTCTTGCCCCCCTCTTGCGCCGCCGCGCCACCCGCGAGCAGCAGCGCGCCGGCGCAAATCATAACAGCGAATTTCATCCCGAGCCTCAAGCATTGCACGTGAGCCCGACTATCGTCGCACGGGCGAGGTCGTAGGCAAAGCGAGCGTTTTGTGAAACCATGACGGCAACAGTCACAAGAAAATGACGGGAGAGACGATGTTCCTGTTCGCGCGTGCTGCGTTGCTTGGTTTGATTTGTTGCATTGCCTCGGTCGCCCCTTCGTCCGCGTCCGACTATCCGAACCGGCCGGTGCGCTGGCTGATCGGCTTTGCCGCCGGCGGCCCGGTCGACATCGTCGCCCGCATCATGAGCCAGTGGCTGTCGGATCATTTCGGCCAGCAATTCGTGGTCGAGAACCGCGCCGGCTCCGGCGGCAACATCGCAGCCGCCGCGGCGATCAACTCGCAGGCGGACGGCTACACGCTATTGTTCGTCGCGCCCAATAACGCGATCTCGACCTCGCTCTACAAGAAGCTGCCCTACGACTTCCTGCGCGACACCACCCCGGTCGCCAGCATCATGCAGCTCACCAACATGCTGGTGGTCTCGAACGCGATGCCGGTGAAGACCGTTCAGGAGTTCATCGACTACTGCAAGGCCAACCCGGGCAAGATCGCCTACGCCTCGTCCGGCAACGGCACCTCGGTGCACATGTCGGCCGAGTTGTTCAAGGCGATGACCAAGTGCGACATGCAGCACGTGCCCTACCGGGGATCGGCGATCGCCTTCCCTGACATCATCTCCAACAAGGTGCAGCTGATCTTCGACAATCTGCCGTCGGCGCTCGAGCAGTCGCGCGGCGGCAGCGTCCGCGCCCTCGGCGTGACCTCGCCGCAGCGCTGGCCCGGCGTGCCCGATGTGCCCGCGATCGCCGAAACCGTGCCGGGGTTCGAGGCGGTCGGCTTCTACGGCATCTCGGCGCCGAAGGGCACGCCGCCGGAGATTGTCGACACGCTCAACAAGGCGGTCGGCGAGGCCCTGAAGGACCCCAAGCTCGTGGCGCGGCTCACCGAGGTCGGCGGCATCCCGAAACCGATGACCCCGGCGGAATTCGGCAAACTGGTAGCCGACGAGACCGAGAAATGGCGCAAGGTCGTGGAGTTCGCCGGCGTCTCGGTGGACTGAGGCGTCGACGGCCACCATGGGCGGATCGGGGACGGCATTGCCGAAACCCTATGCACCCTGTAAACGGAGCCCGCACCGTTGCCGGCCGCCCCCGCGGCCCGCAAGGCGGCGGGGCCTGTAGCTCAATGGTTAGAGCCGGCCGCTCATAACGGTCTGGTTGCAGGTTCGAGTCCTGCCGGGCCCACCAATGATATCTTGCCGGCCCCTCATTGCTCGTAGCGCAGCGAGCGCGAGTATTGCCGATTATTCCCGATATTTAGGAACGAACTGGTTCTCGCCACGTTCACCGACCGGAGCAAACGGAGTGGCTGAGATGGGCGTTGGCGATCAGTTCGCATGCATGTCTGTGGTGGCGGTGTTCTCACTTGCGCTGATCGTGACATCCAGCCTGTTCGCGGAATCGAGGGCGGCAAAGAACGTCGCGATACCGGCCACACAGCAGCTCCGGACCCAGCGCTAGCCGGCACCAAAGCCTTAGCTTCTTCGATCCGGGCGGTGCCTGAGGCAATGCCGCCGACTTAGTCGTTCATCAAATTTGGCCGGTACGGCAATTGGCGCGCGGCTAAGACCCGCGCGCGCACCGCCACGAGCCGAAAAAGTTAGCTCCGGCGCAGCCGGGGAACTGCGCCGGAGCCCTTTGGGGAAGTTGATTGTGTGCCTTAACACGGATCATTAATCGCCGCGGCGACCAGTAGTTCCCGCGCGAATTGCACATTTTTCCCGCCAGGCACTGAGGGCCGCACGAGCGGTTCGCCTTCCGCGAACAGGAGCGTCGCGGCTATTGGCGCGGCGACACGTGGACCACCTGGTAGTTTGCGCCCCGGGCAGGCGGCCTCTTTCTTTGGTGAGAGAGCCGTCAAGAACGTACGCTTGCCGTTTTTCCCGTTGTCGGGCGCAAGTCAGCCGAGCTCCATTTCGACGGCGATCCGCACCAGGTCGGAGTGGCTCTTCGCGCCAAGCTTCTGCTTGAGCAGCGAGGTGGTGTTGGCGACGGTCTTATACGAAATGCCAAGCACCGATGCGACCTCGACAATCTTGTCGCCGCGGCCGAGCAAGCGCAAGATTTCCAGCTCCCGCGCCGACATCTGCGAGGCCGGGTTGGCCTTGATTGCGGCGCCGGCGAAGGCGATCGCCTCCGCGAGGTGCGGCGAAATGAACCTTTCGCCGGCTGCAACCTTGCGCACCGCCTTGACGAACATGCGTGGATCGTCGCTCTTGGAGAGGTAGCCCTGAGCGCCCATCTCCACGGCCCGCACCACGAATGCGGGATCGTCATTCATGCTGAACATGATGATGCGGGCGTCCGGATCAACCTTGCGGATTTTGCGCAGCAGCTCAAACCCGGACACATCGGGAAGCTTGATATCGATGACGGTCACGTCCGGCCGCTTCTGCATGAAGGCTCGGTGACCGGTCTTGGCATCGGCAGCGTCGTCGATCTTCACCGTCTTGTCGGAAGCGAACAGCGAGCGACAGCCCGACACTACCACCGGATGGTCGTCGACGATCAATACCCTTGTGGCTAATTTGGCCGTATCCTGCATTGCTGCCTCCTCTGCCTACATAGAACTTCGCGCGGGAATTGAAAGAGAAGAATCGCCGAACGGAGCCTGAAGTGTCCAGATTGTGGAATCGCCTCTCCCTTCGCGCACGACTGTTGTTGCCCATGGCGGCAATGGCTGTCGGCGCGTTGCTGCTCGGGGGCCTCGCCTTGCAGACTTTCTCACCCGAGCAGTTCAAGGACGAGAACACCCAGGGTGCGCGCTCCGCCCAGCTTGTGGCTGATGCGCTGAACGCTGCTCTTGCAGCCGCTAACAATCCGCGCGAAACGCTCGACGCGTTCGCAGGCGCGCTCCGGTTGCCTGCCCCCATCGCGTTTGTGCCGCCGGGCACCGAGGGGCAACGTACCAGCTCGTACATTTATCATGGCAACGTTCCCGCCTGGTTCACCGCACTGCTGCAGATTCCCGAGCTCGGCTCGACCCACCCGATCACAATTCGAACGACGCATGTCGGTGACATCGTGTTCAGACCTGACCTCTCAGCCGAGATCCTCGAAAAATGGGTGGGTTTCCTGGCCCTCGCCGCTTCGAGCATAGCGCTGATGCTAGTTGCCGGACTCAGCGCCTATCTTACGGCAGGCACGGCGCTTCGCCCGCTGGAGCAACTCGGAGCCGGATTGACCCGAATGCGAAGCGGCGTCTACGATTCGGCGATTCCGTTGGCCGGGCCGCCCGAGATTAGCAAGAGCTGTGCGGAGGCCAATGAGCTTGCAGCGACGCTAAAGCGCCTCAGCCGCGACAATCGGGACCTGCTGCGCAAACTCGTCGCGGTGCAGGACGACGAGCGCCGAGACCTGGCGCGGGAGCTGCATGACGAGATGGGCCCGCTTCTGTTCGCGATCCGCGCCAACGCCACGGCGCTGTCCGACCCCGAGGCAGAGGATCCCCCCGAACCTGGTTCCCCGGTATACGGCATACTCAGCGCAGCGGAGGCCCTGCAACAGGCGAATCGGCGCGTGCTGGAGGGCCTGAGCCCGATCTACGTTGCGGAACTGGGATTAACCGCCAGCGTGCAGGCGCTGCTGCGCGATGCTCAATCCCAGGCTCCCGACCTCTACGTGATCTCTCGTATCGACCATCGCTTGAATGAGCTCGACGGCTTACTCTCGCAAACCAGCTATCGCGTGATCCAGGAGGGCGTGACAAATGTACTTCGACACGCGCAGGCGAGCACGATGAGCGTCGCGGCGACCATCAACGGCGATCAGATTCAGATCGAGATATCCGACGACGGAATTGGTCTGCCGCCGGATCTGACGTTCGGCAGAGGCCTGACCGGGATGCATGAACGCGTACGTGCGCTCGACGGAAAATTGAGACTGCTCCGCGAGGGGGGCCTGACCATGGTCCGCTGCGGGCTTCCGCTTGATCATCTCATCGTGCGTTAACTGGGATATCACGGACCTGTCACCACGCCGGCCGGCCGCCCAACGAGCTTCCCGTGCGCACTCCAGGCCGCTTCCTGGCCCCTCGTCACGGCTTGGTTTCGAGCTCCTTGCGGACAGCTACCGCGAAATCCCCGGCCCTTTCGACAATTTTCCGAAGCTCGCCGTTCGCGATGCAAAACCGCGTCCTACAATAGGCACGCCCGAAGCTCACGCCTGACAGGCTTCGCTTGTGCCTGCCGAAAAACGTCAACACTCAACTGCGCTTCAAACGAGCGACGCGCCTGACATCTATCCACAACTCGATGATCTCGTGCGCATCCAGATAATCCTCCGCCCGCCGTTTCGCCTCTTCGTCATTAGCGCAGCGAAGTTCGTAGGTTGCGCATGCAATGCCCGCTGGATCGACTCCGAATGCAACATATGCTTTGCGTTCTTCAATCATTTTGCCCTCGCAAACAACAACGTGATGCAGCCCGATCGACGCAGCATGCATCGATGGCGCCTTTGCAAATCAAAGGAGCAATGAGGAGGCCGCCAAACCGGACAGCGGCCTCCTGAACCCGATTTCAAATGAACATCTTGGAAATAAAAATCGCCGCTGCGGGTCCGCCAGTATTAGACAGCGAATTCGTTACGCCGTGAAGTCCAAGTGCGTCCGATGCTCAAGGCAAATATCGAGACGTTGCGAGCGCGACACACCTTAGCAGACCATTTCGAAGATCTTTTTGAAGGTGGCTGCCACTTCTTCCCCGAAATATTTGCCACTTTCTCCCACGAGACTCTGCCGCTTTTTCCCATAGCGTACTGTGCGGCAAATGACCACGAGCAGGACTCTCTTGGTCGCATACTCGCCGTCATGCGGCCGAACAGGTCTTTGCTTGTCAGCCGCGAATGAAGCTCCAGCCCTTCCGCAGCGAGTAACCTTAAGCCGACGGCTCTCTCGCGCGGTAGTTTGCGAGTTACTCCAATCTTGCTAGGCTAGACCTCATATTGATGGCGTTTTCAGTACACATTCGATTTTCTATCGACATTTGCTATTTGCGATAAGGCGGAGCAAACATGAGAGTATTGATCGTCGATGACCACCCGGTGGTGGTGTCGGGGTGTCGATCCCTGTTCGCCTCCGACAAGACTGTGACGGTCGACGAAGCCGTCGACGCCAAGACCGGCCATCGGGCCTTCCTGCAGAACCGGCCGGATGTGACTGTCATCGATATCAAGCTTCCCGATGTATCCGGGTTCGAGCTGCTGCGCAGGATCCGCAAAGGCGATCCGGACGCCCGGATCATTGTATTCAGCATGAACGACGATCCGGCATTTGTGGTGCGGGCCGCAGAGATGGGCGCACAGGGCTATCTCTCCAAGAGCGACGATCCGCGCATGTTCGTCAAGGCGGTGCGCATGGTCGCCGCCGGTGAACGGTTCATTTCGCCGCACCTTGCGCAGGCGGTTGCATTTGCCAGGGGCGCGATCAAAGCCAATCCCGCTTCGCAGATGTCAGCACGCGAACTGGAAATCCTGCGGCTGCTCAGCCGCGGCAGCAAGATCATCGACGTCGCAAAGATGCTCAATATCTCCTACAAGACCGTCGCCAACACCACGTCCCTGCTTAAGCAGAAACTCGGCGCAAAGAACCATTCGGACCTGGTGCGGATCGCCGTCGAAATAGACCTTACTTGACGATCGGGGCCGACCGAGCCGCTTGCCATCAGACCGGGGCTTTTCAGGATAGGCGGCGTCGCGGAAATGGTATAAAAAAGTTACTCGGCATTTTGGTGATTAAACATGTCCGTTGACCCAATGGCCACCGCGATTGACTGGCTTGATGCCTACCGCGCGCGTGACCTCGATACTCTCATGTCATTGTTCGGAGACGAAGCTATTCTCGAATGCACTTGGTGTGTTTCCGAGACGATAGTCGGGAAAGAGCCGTTGAGGGCGTTTTGGCCAGAACGGTTTAGCGACTGTGGCGCTTCGATCGAGGTGCACGACATCATGCCCGAGCATGATGGGGCTTCAATCTCTTATGTCGCTCGCAACGAGCTGATGATGGCCACGTTGAAACTTGCCCCAGATGGCAAGATCGCCTTTATGCGGTGGGGCCGCCCGTGCGCGCCTTCAGAAAAGTCATTCGACACACCAGTCAACGACGAATTTCCATTCCTTGTATTGCAACGGATCAACGGAATGTATCGAAACCTGCTCGAGCCGTTCGCCTCGTTCGCTGAAGCGCTTTCCAAGGTGGAGAGCGTGCCGCCTGGCGATTACGCAATTCTGCATCTCGGCGAGATCATTTGGCCCCGGACTGCGCGGGCATAGTTTCCTACGCTGCAGTTGCGCCGACACTTGACTGAAGCGCTTGCATGATCGACGCTCTAGAGGCGTGCTAAATTTGCATGAAGTCGTGAATGGGCATGGAGCGAGACCGGGAAAAATTGGAAATCGAGCGGAAGCTTGCGCATTGCCGCCAGCTAGCGAAGCAATTTACCGACGACCCGACCGCCAAACACATCCGTGAGCTCGAGGCGGAGCTCAGGCAATGCCTGTACGCGCTGGAATTCCCTTCGCAACAATAGCCGGCGCCCGTACCCGGCTCCTGGCGCCAAGGAAAAACATCCTATCTACACCGAACGATCTGTTCGCCGGATGCTGGACAAGAAGGCCCCAGCACTTCTGGGGGCATATGAGGCCAGTACCGAGGGCGTTCGCCGCAATCTCATCGCGCCTCAATGTCCCGGCTCTCCGTTTGTACCCTCGCCGAGCCGCTGTCTTTTGGATCGCTCGCGAGCGGCAATCGGAAGCAAACACGCCGTCCGCCTAGATATGGCGCGGACGGCGGTTGCTAGCCCGAGCCCACTTCTGGGGTAGTCCGCGTGGGCAGTTTTCCGTTACCACTTTTTCCCGATACCATGCATAGCGCTCTTGGATGGGCGCTGAGAACGGCTCCGGCGCGTTGGCCCTGCTAGCCCCGGACGTTGCCGGAGCCGTTCCCACTCGGAAGCTCGGCTTGGCGCTACCGGGGGCAGCCCCCGGGGCGCAATTCTCACATCGGCTCGAGCTGGTTGCCTGTTCGGCCAATTGCCGATTTATCCCGATCTCACATAGGCCTATGCGTGTAGCCCAGCTTGTCGCTGGCGTGACGCGCTGTACCATGCATGGGCGGTCCATTCGCATAGGTTGCCGCTGAGGCGGATCACGAACGCCTGACGACTAAAACCACCAACTTGGCCTCAGCTTGTGCCCATAGCTGGGGCCCTCTTCTTTTGGCCGCTATGCCTGCCAGGCCGAAATTCGGTACTGTTCGGGCTAGAGCACTCACAACGGCATCCGAATTTCGGGAAAAACTGGCAATTGCTCTGGTCATATGGAACCGGGCGGTTTACGATTAGACTATCGGGCATACCCGACATCATAGGAAACAACTTAGGCCCGGGCTTCGCCGCCCGGGCTTTTTTGTGCCGAGCGTCGGGAAAAACTGGAAACGCTTCGGACTTTGGAATCCGCTGCCCGATTTGGCCGCCATGGACGGCTCTTGACCGGACCGCGCGGAACGCCTGCCGCTCGCCGCTCCCTTCTCCGTGGGTAAGCGGCGTCCACTCTCACCAACTGCGCTGATGTGCCAGCGGACGAGTGGACCTTCGGCTTCGGGACCGAAAGGCACGCCTCCCTCGATCATCGGGATATTCGTGCTTTTCGCCGTCAGCTCGCGGACTGCACCGCGATCTTGTTCTGCGCGATGATGGCTTCGGCCCGCGCGAGATTTTCCAGCAGGCGCTGGCTGGTCAAGACAAGGAAATAATAGCCGAACTGCGGGTTCTGGAAGTAGATCTCGAGCAGCTTCTCATAGGTGATGGCCAGAACGTGCCCATCCTCGATGCATTCGATGGTCGCGGTCCGGCGGTTGTCGGGTGTGAGGAAGCCGAGTTCGCCCATCAGGCGTCCCGGCGGAACATCGACGTTGATTTCGACAACCCGGAATTTTCCGGTAACCGTCAGCAGCATTTCGTTGGCTGCGTCACCCTTCTTCATCAAGGTATCGCCCTTGCGGTACTTGCGCTGGCTCATGAATGGCTTGAGCCATTCCATCGACATGTCGCCCTGTGTCGCCGTGCGCGCCTTCTTCACCAGAGCGAGCATTTGGTGAAGGCGGTAGGCGTTGATCGGAACCATCAGGAGATAAAGAAGAAACGTCGTGATGGCTCCAGTGAGCGCGCCGAAGATGGCAAAGAATACGCAACCGATCATGTTGGCGACCCGGAGCGGGACCATGGTCTGCGTCAGAAGGGTGGCGACAAAGAAGGTCGCGCCGACCAGGGCGAACATGTTTGCCAGGGTGATGTTGTGCAGAAAGATTTCCAGCAGGCGGCTGAAGATGGCGTTCCAGGTCACGTCATTGGGATCGAGACCGATCTGAATCAGAATCTTCGCGAACCTGAGGTTGTCGGTTGCCGCATCGAGAATGCGGTCCAGTATGCTGGACACGTCTGCGCTGAGCATCATTTGTTTCGCCAAAGGGTTGTGTAAGCCAATACCGGCAGCGGCTATTCCGGATGAAACCATTGCGCCCGTCAAGTCGAACGAAAGACTCGGCGAGCGGAGGTCGGTGACGGGAATACCGCGACCATCCAGCCTCCTTCAAGCGGCACCGGAATCATCGCATGCATCACCAGGGCAAGGACGGCGCCACCCCATGCATCACCAAATATACAGCAGGCGCGCAAGCTTGACCGGCAAGTACAAGCTCCTCGCCATAGATTCTCGTTCCTATCCCCGACTTTTCCGTGACGAACATCACTCCGTGGACTATCCTTAGCGATGGGCGGCGACACGGGGCTGTCGCCCGCCCGGCAGAATTAGAACTGCAGCCAACCGGATATTCGGATCAGCTTGATCCAATCGATCCGGACCGATTCGATCGGCCGATCGCCTCCCTTTGCATCGAGACCGGTGAGGATCGCGAAGAGCTTCCGCTGCACTGGCACAAGTAGGGGCATGGATCGACCGGCCAGATCACAACAGGTCTTCACCTCGATGCGGATGCCGTCCTAGATGTAGCTCTCGAACGCCAGCCGCTCCGTCGGCGTCAAATGCAGGCCATGCTTGGTGCGCCGATCCAGGAAGTCGGCGGGCAACCTGGCCCACTCCTTCGCGCGCAGATATGCCGCCTCGCATTCATAGAAGTCGCCGCCGAAATGCCGGCCCAGATCGGCCACGATGCGGGCCGAGCCCAGCAACTCACGCGCGCGCGTCCCGTAGAGGCGCGCATAGTGATGAATCAGCCTTTGCGGCAGATCGGGATAGTCGCTCGCCAGCGCGCGGGAGAAATCATCGAAGCTGCCGCCGATGTCGCCGCCCGGCAGCGGCCGGGTCGCGGTCCAGGCCGGCGGCAGTTTTGGAAACCACGGCGCGAGGCGCTGCATCGCCTGCTCGGCCAGCCGGCGATAGGTGGTGATCTTGCCGCCGAAGATCGAGAGCAGCGGCGGCGCACCCTCGGCGCCGTGAACCTCGAACACATAGTCGCGCGTCACCGCCGACGGATCGTCGGCATTGTCGTCATAGAGCGGCCGCACGCCGGAGAAGGCGTGCACGATCTCGCTCGCCCGCGGCGGCGTGCGGAAATAGCGGCGCAGCACCTGCAACAGATAGGTCGTCTCGTCCTCGCCGATCGCGACCTCCTCGGCCCGGCCCTGATAGGGAATGTCGGTGGTCCCGATCAGCGCGAGATCATTCTCATAGGGGTTGACGAAGATCACCCGGCGGTCGGTGTTCTGCAGCAGATAGGCCTGCGGCCCATTCCAGAACTTCGGCACCACGATGTGGCTGCCCTTGACCAGCCGCACGCTTTGGGCGGAATTCAGTCCCGCCACGCCCTGGATGACATCCTGCACCCACGGCCCGGCGGCGTTGACCAGCGTGCCCGCCCGCACGACCTGCGCCGTCCCGTCATCACTCCGCATCTCGAGCAGCCAGTGCTCGCCGTCCCGGTGCGCGCGCACCGCCCGCGTGCGCGGCAGGATGCGGGCACCGTTCTGCGCTGCATCGATCAGATTGAGGATCACCAGCCGGCTGTCATCGACCCAGCAGTCCGAATATTCGAAACCTCGCCGGAACTCTTGATGCAGCGGCGCGCCCTCCGGGGCCCGCGACAAATCCAGGCTGCGGCTCGCCGGCAGCTGCTTGCGGCCGCCGAGATGGTCGTAGAGCAACAGCCCGGTGCGGACCAGCCAGGCCGGCCGCTGCTCCGGCGAATGCGGCAGCACGAAGCGCATCGGCCAGATGATGTGGGGGGCGGAGGCAAGCAGCACCTCGCGCTCGATCAGCGCCTCGCGCACCAAGCGGAATTCGTAATATTCGAGATAGCGCAGGCCGCCATGGATCAGCTTGCCCGAGCGCGACGAGGTGCCCTCGGCGAAATCATCCTTCTCGCACAGCAGCACCTTCAACCCGCGGCCAGCGGCGTCGCGGGCGATGCCGGCGCCGTTGATGCCGCCGCCGATCACCGCGATATCGACCAACCCGTGATCTGTGCCTGCGACCGGCGCAGTGCCCGTCATCGCTTGCTGCTACGCCGTTTCTCGGCGCGGCGCGGTGCCGCCTTTGCCGCAGCGCGCGCCTTGCTCGGCTTTGGCGCTTGCAAGCCATAGGTCGAGAACCCCTTCGCGGTATCGGCAATCTCCTCGTCGGTCAGGATGATGCGCGAATCGAGCGCGAGCGAGAGGTAATACTGCCGCGCGATGGTCTCGAGCTCGACCGCGAGCCACATCGCCTTGTCGAGATTGGCGCCGAGCGCGATCATGCCGTGGTTGGCGAGCAGGCAGCCGTTGCGGCCCTCCAGCGCCGCGATCGCATGGTCGGACAATTCCTTGGTGCCGTAGCGCGCGTAGCCGGCGCAGCGGATGTCGGTGCCACCGAATGCCGCCATCATGTAGTGGCAGGCCGGGATCGGCTTGCGCGCGATCGCGAGCACGGTCGCATAGGTCGAGTGGGTGTGAACGATGGCGCCGACATCGGGGCGGGCGCGCGTGATGTCGAGATGGAAGCGCCATTCGGTGGACGGCTGCAGCGGCCCCTCCCACGCGCCATAGTCGCCCTCGAGCGGCATCGACGCGATCATCTCCGGCTTCATCGAATCATAAGGGGTCGCCGACGGCGTGATCAGCATCCTGTCCTTGTAGCGCGCGGAGATGTTGCCTGATGTCCCCTGGTTGAGTCCCGACGCGTTCATCCATCGGCACTTGGCGATAACAGCCTCGCGCAATTGTCGTTCCTCACGGGTCATTCGGACTGCCTTTCTTATTCAGCACGGATAGCTTCTTCAGCACGGATTGCGTGGCGGCTCGCCGGCTAGGAAGCGGCGAACCTCTTCGGCCGCCTGCTCGGCAGCCACGGTGACGGTACGCACGGAGGCGCCGGCGATGTGCGGCGTCAGCGTGACATTGGGAAGTCGCAAGAGCGGCCAGTCCGCCGGGACCGGCTCGACCGCGAAAGTGTCGAGCATGGCGCCGCCGAGATGTCCCGATGCCAGTGCATCATGCAGCGCGTCGTAGTCGACCAGCGGACCGCGCGCGGTGTTGATCAGGTACGCACCCGGCTTGATTCGCGCCAGCGCCTCGCGCCCGATGAAGCCGGTTGTCTCCGGCGTCACCCGCGGGTGCAGGGTAATGACGTCGGCGCGGCCGAGCAGTTCACCAAGCGCGACATGCTCGACGCCGTCATTGCGGTCCTCGGCGCTGAGCTGGACATAGGGATCGGTGACCAGGATCCTGCAGCCGAACGCCTTCAGCAGCTTAACCACGCGGCTGCCGATCGCGCCATAGCCGACGATGCCGACCGTCATCTCGCCGAGCTCCCGCCCGGTGCGGTCGGCGCGATAGAGATCGCCGCGCCATTCGCCGCCGCCGCGCAGCGCCTCATGGCCGCTGCGGATCAGGCGTGTCTCCGCCAGAATGGCGCCGATGGTGAATTCCGCCACCGCGCTCGCATTGCGGCCCGGCGTGTTGACCACCAGCACGTTGTGGTCGCGCGCCGCCTGCATGTCGATGTTGACAGGGCCGCCCCGCGACACCGCGATGAACTTCAGCGTCGGCAGCCGCTCCAGCATCGATCGCGAGATCGGCGCGAGGTGAGTGACCAGAAGCTCGGCACCGCCGATAAACTCGATGATCTCGTCCGGCTGCCCCATGAATTCCTTCAGGCCATCGAGCTTCGAGCCGGCGTAGCCGTGCTCCATCGGCTCGTCCGGCCAGGGCTGCTCGAGGGTGCGGATTTCGACGCCGTTGCCGCAAGCAATACGGATGTGCTCGGCGAACACCGACGGCAGCATGAAACGATCGCCGACGATGGCGATGGAGTTAGACATGGTCGCCTCCGGCGCGCAGCGCGGCGAGTTGCTTCCAGACCGGCCGCGACGCCAGCCTTGCATCGAGATAGGTCGGGAAGATGCTGGCGTAGCGCTTCGCCAGCGCCGCGTCAGGCGATTGCGGCGCGCTCAGATGTGGCGTGACCCACTGCTCGGCGCAGGCGCGCATGTCGGGATGGGCATCGATCGCGACCGCGGCGATCATCGCCGCGCCTGCGGCGCCGGCCTCGGCACGGCTGCAGATGCGGACCTCGCAATCCAGCGCGGCCCCGAGAATGGCGCCCAGCGCACGGCTCTTCGCGGCACCGCCGGTGATCCTGACATCGCGCGGCAGCGATCCCATCGCGGCGTAGCAATCCCGCGCGGCGAAGGCGAGGCCCTCCATCACGCCGCGCATCAGATCGCCATAGCGGTGGCGCGAGCGCAGGCCGAAGAATTGTGCGCTGGCCTCATGCGCGACGAACGGCCCGCGCTCGCCGGCATCTGAAATGAACGGATGGAACAGCACCTCGCCGGGCCTGGCCCGCAGCACCTGATCGTCGAGCCGCCGGATCAGCTCGGCACGCGTGCGCGTCACGCCTTCCGCCGCCAGCAAGTCGCAGGCAAGGTCGAGCATCCAGTCGATGTTCAGCGTCGCCGCCATGTTGGACTGCATCTGGGCATAGTGACCCGGTACCGGGAACGGCATGGTGTAGCCGGTTGCCTCCCGGTTCAGCGTCACCGCGTCTGCGCTCGACACCAGCCGCATATGCATGCCGGTCGAGCCGATGATGGTGCAGCCGACATCGGGCGATGGGTCGTACAGCCCGGCCCCGAGCGCGTTGCAGATCACGTCGACATAGCCGAGGCAGACCGGCACGCCTTCCGGCAGGCCGATCTCCATGGCCGCCGCCGAGGTGAGCGGATGCGTCATGACCGCACCGTCAACAACCGGCGGGAACAGGTGCGTCAGCTCGGCGATACCGATCAGCCGCGCGGTCTCCGCATCGAAGCCGCGCTTGCGGAATTCGCCGCAGGAGAACGTGGCTTCCGACGGATCGGTTGCGCGCTCGCCGGTGAGCAGGAAATAGAGCCAGTCCTTGCAATGGAAGGCCGTCGTCGCGTTGGCGATTGTGTCGGGCCTATGCGCCTGCAGCCACGCCAGCTGCGGCCCCTGCTGGCACGCATTGAGCCCGGAGCCGGTGCGGCGGTAGAGCGGCGCGTTGCGCTCGCTTGCGCGGATCTCCTCGACCAGCCGCCCGGCGCGCGAGTCCAGCCACAGCAGCGCCGGCGCAACCGGCCGACCGTCGTCATCGATCAGCCAGGTGCCGTCGCCCTGCCCGGTCACCGCGATCGCAGCAATCCGTGCGGGCAAATCGGGCACCGTGTTCGCAAGCGCGCGAATGACCGCGACCGTATCGCTCCAGGTCCGCGCCATGTCCTGCTCGACATGGCCGCAGGCCAGGCTGCTATACGCATTCGGCCGCGCGACGTCGGCAAGCTGCTCGCCGGCCAGCGTGAACGCCACCGCCTTGATCAGCGAGGTACCGGCATCAATGCCGATGATGACGTCGCGGCGTGCGGAAGCGGCCATGGTCAGGACATCTCCGCATGGCGGATGCAGGTCCCATCGCCGTCAAAGATGTGCAGGTGACGCGGCTCCAGCGCAAACGGCACGATATCGCCCGGCCGCGCGGCGACGCGGCCAGGCGTGACCGCGATCAGCATGCGGCCGCCGCAATCACCGGCGACATGCGATTGATCGCCAAGCCACTGGTTGGAGATGACTTTCATCTTGAAGCCAGCGGCACCGACCGCGATCTTCTGCGGACGAATCCCGATCCGCACCTGCTGCGTGCCGGCCAGCGTTTTCGCCGCCGCACCGTCAAGCCCGGCGCCGCTGATGTCGAAAGCCATGTCGGTTCCGACCGACAGGCGGAAGCCGCCATCCGACGGTGTGACGGCAGCGTCGAGCAGGTTCATCGGCGGCTCGCCGATGAAACTCGCGACGAACAGATTGGCCGGCCGGCCCTTCAGCTCCTTCTCGCTGGCGAATTGCTGCAGCACGCCGCCTTCCATCACCGCGATGCGATCGGCGAGCGCACTGGCTTCGGTCTGGTCGTGGGTAACGAAGATCGCGGTCATACCGCGCTCGGCGAGCAGGCTCTTGATCCGGCCGCGCAGCACCGCGCGCAGCTGCGGTTCGAGCTGTCCCATCGGTTCATCGAGCAGATAGAGATCGGCATCGCGCACCAGCGCCCGGGCCAGCGACACGCGCTGCTGCTGCCCGCCGGAGATCGCGCGCGGATATTTGTCGAGGATGTCCTCGATCTCGACCAGGCGAGCGATCTCATCGACCCGGCGCGTAACCTCACTGCGCGACAGCTGGGCGGATTTCAGCGCGAAGGCGATATTTTCGCGGACCGTGAGCGGCGGATAGAGCGAGTAGCCCTCGAAGGCCATCGCGACCTTGCGGCGCGCCG
This sequence comes from Bradyrhizobium sp. UFLA03-84, assembly GCF_002289535.1. Taxonomy (NCBI): domain Bacteria; kingdom Pseudomonadati; phylum Pseudomonadota; class Alphaproteobacteria; order Hyphomicrobiales; family Nitrobacteraceae; genus Bradyrhizobium; species Bradyrhizobium sp. UFLA03-84. Next base: position 211,900 of record NZ_NSJY01000019.1, read on the forward strand.
GCGGCAGCTCGTGGATCCGCCGCCCGCCCAGCGCGATCGATCCGGCCGAGACGTCCTCGAACCCCGCGATCATCCGCAAGGTCGAGGTCTTGCCGCAGCCCGACGATCCCAACAGCGCGACGATCTCGCCCTTCTCGACCGCCATGTCGAGCGCGCGCACCGCGTGCACCGGCGGCTTGCCGCGGCTGCGGTAGACCTTGTCGATGCCTCGAAGCTCGAGCATGTCCATGACCATCCGCTCCTATGCCGCCTTGAGCCGATGCGACGCCCCGATCCGGAGCCCGGATGCGCGATCGAACAGCATCGCTGCATCGGGTACGAAACGAACGAACACGTTATCATCAGCCGCGCCGTGCGGCGCATCCGGCGGCAGCGCCGCCAGCCACTCTGTTCCGTCGGCAAGACGGAGCAGCAGCACCGCCTTCTCGTGCATCGGCGTGATCGCAAGGATGCGCGCCGGGATGGCGTCGTCCGCAGACGCCGACGAGATCGCGATATCCTCCGGCCGGACGCCGAGCCAGCATGGGCCAGCAGGCGCTGCGCCATCGGCGGCCCCGAGCCGCATCCTGGCGCCGGCGACATCCGCCGACAGCATGCCATGCTCCGCGACCGGCGAAACCTCGGCGAGGTTGATGGTCGGGTCGCCGAACAGCCGCGCGATCGCCACCGACGCGGGTTGGGCATAGATATCGGCAGGCGTTGCGACCTGCGCGAGCCGGCCGTCGATCAGGACCGCGATGCGGTCGGCGATCGCCATCGCCTCGCGATAGTCCTGGGTCACGTAGAGCACGGCGGCTGTGCCGCGCCGCAGCAGGTTCGGCAGCTCGAGCCGCATCTCGTAGCGCAGCTTGGCGTCGACGTTGCGCAGGGGATCGTCCAGCAACAGCACATCCGGATTGCCGATCAGCGCCCGCGCCAGCGCCGTCCGCTGCTTCTGCCCGTTCGATAATTCGCGCGGCGCGTGGCCGAGCACATGCTCGATCTTGAGCAGCTTGCTGATCGCGGCAACACGGCCGGCAACTTCGTTGCCGCCGGCACGCAGGCCACTTGCGATATTGTCGCGGGCGGTCATGTGCGGGAACAGGGCGAAATTCTGGAACGCCATGCCGATGCCGCGCCGCTCCGGCGGCGCGCCGACCACCGAGCGGCCGCCGATCGTGATGTCACCGTCGTCGGGCTCGAACATGCCCGCGATCATGCGCAACAATACGGTCTTGCCGCTGCCGGACGGACCGAACACCGCAACGATCTCGCCGGGCTCGACCGCGAGCGACAATCCGTCGGCGGGCCGCGCCGCACCGAATGCCTTGCTCACCGCATTGATTTCGAGACGCGCCATCGGATCAGCCTTTCACCGCGCCGAGCGAGAGACCTTCGACCAGATAGCGCTGCGCATAGAGCGCGAGCAACAGGGTCGGCGTCACCGACAGCACGATCGCTGCCGCGATCTGGCCATACTGGATTCCGGACGCAGTGACGAAGGCCAGCGCACCGACCGTCACCGGCTGCTTGTCGGCGGAGGCCAGGATCAGCGCGAAGACGAAATTGTTCCAGCAGAAGATGAAGGACAGCAGCCCCGCCGCGGCAATGCCCGGCCCTGCCAGCGGCACCGCGATCCGGGTGAAGGCCTCGCGCCAAGAATGCCCGGCCAGCCGGTAGGCATGCTCGATATCGGGGCTGATATCCTCGAAATAGCCGCGCACGATCCACAGGATCAGCGGCAGCGCGATCAGCTGATAGACCCAGACGATGCCGAAGTAAGTGTCGTTGAGGCCGAGCTCCTGGTAGTACAGCGACAGCGGCAGCAGCACGAGCAGCGGCGGCGCGAAGCGGAACGACAGCAGCGTGAAGGCGATGCTCTCACCGAGGCGGAACTTGAAGCGCGCAAAGGCGTAGGCCGCCGGCACACCGAGCAGCAGCGCCAGCACCACCGCCGCGCTCGACAGCACGACGCTGTTGAACAGATTACGCATGAAGGAGATCTGCAGATTGCCGGCCGCGGTGCGCAGCTGGCCGGAGATCAGCGCCTCGTAATTCGCAAGCGTCGGCTCGAACAGGATCCGCGGCGGAATCCGCAAGATCTGCTCGTTGGTCTGGAACGACATCAGGAAGATCCAGACGATCGGGAACATGAAGAAGATCAGGATCAGCGTGAGCGCCACGCCGCGGAAGATGCGACCGGCAAGGCTGGAATGTTCCATCGCGCCGCTCCCCGTCACGCGTGGCCGTGCGCACGCTCGCGCAACCGCAGCCAGTTCTTGATGAAGATGTTCGACAGGATGTTGGTGATCAGCCAGAGGATCATCAACAGCGCCGCCGACCTGCCGACATTGGTGTACTGGAAGAATTCCAGATAGGCCTGCACCTGGAACACCATCAGCCGGTCGCCCGGCCCGCCCTGCGTCATCGCATAGATGATGTCGAACTGCTGGATCGAATCGAGCAGCCGGAACAGCGACGCCGTGATGATGTAGGGCGCGAGCATCGGCAGCGTGATGCGGAAGAACACGAAGCTCGCCGGCACGCCGTCGAGCGCCGCGGCTTCGAACGGCTGCCGCGGCAGCGAGCGCAGGCCCGCCAGCAGCAGGATCATGATGAAGGGCGTGTAGACCCAGACGTCGACCAGCACCACCGTGAACAGCGCGCTCGACGGATCGGAGGCCCATTTGAAGTCGGTGACGCCGAACAGGCCGACCAGGTAGGACAGGATGCCGAAGCTCGGATTGGTCATCAGCTTCCACATCAGCGCAGCAATCGCCGGCGCCGTCATCAGCGGCAGCAGCAGCATGATCGACACCGCATTGTGGAACCGGGTCGGCCGCCGCAGCAGCAGCGCGATGCCGAGGCCGAGCAGGAGCTCGAGCACGACCGTCACTGCCGTGTAGGTGATCGAGATGCGGAACGTATTCCAGAACGCCGGATCGGACAGGAAGTCGATGTAGTTTCCGGCGCCGATGAAGCCGCGCAGATAAGGCAGGTTCAGCCGGTAGCGCTGCAGCGAATAGACCGCCGCAGTCACGAACGGAACCAGGATCGCCACGCAGACGAGCAGCGCCGGCAGGCTCAGCAGATAGGGCAAGAGGCGCACGCGCGGCCTTGGTTTGGGCGGCGCTGCCTGCGCGTTCGTCTGGAGAAGTTGGACCATGCTCATGATGATAAGAGATCGCGTTCGGCTGGCAAACGCCGCCGGCTCGGATGGGACAAGGCTCCGAGCCGGCGGATGGGTGCGGTGCGGGGGATCGAGCACCGCACAGTTGACCCGTCAGCCGAGACCGGCCTGCTTGAGCTGGCGGTTGATGCTGTCGGCGAGCTTGTCGAGCCCTTCGTCGACGCTGACCTCCTTCGCCACCATCTTCTGCAGCGAAGCGGCCCATTCCGTCGTCAGATCGAAGAACAGCGGCTGCGCCGTGAAGTAGATCTTGGCGCCGGGCGACGACATGTCGTGCTGCTCGAGATAGCCGGGATAGGACTTCGCGATGCGGTCGCGGAACTCGCTGTCCTTCCACACCGAGGTACGCACCGGATTGACGAAATCCATCTTGCGCGCGCCGAACAGGTCATGCTCGACGGATGCCGCCCATTGCATGAACAGCCATGCGGCGTCCTTCTGCTTGGAGAAGGTCGACATCGCGAGCGACCAGATCCAGACGTTCGGGGTCGGCGCCTTGGCGGCCGGATTGGCGGCGAACGGCGCGTAGCCGAGATGCCCCTTTTCCTTGTTGTCGCCGCCGTTCATGAAGTAGCCGAGGATGTCGGCGTCGAAGATCATGCCGGAGGCGCCGGCGCCGAGATCGGTGCCGACCTGGTACCAGGTGTAGGTCGACCAGTTCTTCGGCCCCGAGGTCTGGATCATCTTGACCCATTTGTCGTGGAATTCCTTGGAGGCCTTGGTGTTCATCGCGGCCTTCAGCTTGCCGCCCTCCATCACGAAGTCCTTCTGGCCGAAGTTCGAATAGGCCGACAGGAAGCCCGGATGGATGGTCGCCCAGGAGCGCGAGCCGCGCACGCCGACGCCGTAGGGCCCGCCGGCGTCCTTGGTGATCTTGGCCGCAACCTCCAGCATCTCGTCGAGGTTCTTCGGCGGCTTGACCCCGACCTTGTCGAAGACGTTGCGGTTGTAGGTGATGTTGTTGAGCTCATAGCCCCACGGGATGCACCACTGCTTGGCCTTGCCGGAGCCGAGCTCGGATCCGGCGACGCCGTCCCACGCAGTGGAGGCGCGCAAGCCCGGCAGCACGTCGTCCCAGGCGAACGCCGGATTGGTCTTGGCGGGATCCTTGATGTAGGTGTTGAGGTCCTCGATCCAGCCCGCCGGACCATAAGTCCAGGTCATGTAGGCGCCGGTCATGAAGGCGTCGTACTGGTCCGACTTCGACGACAGCGCCGCCGTCACCTTGTCGAAATAGACGTCCTCCGGGAAGATGTCGTAGGTGACGTTCATGCCGGTCAGCGTCTTGAACGCCTCGATGTCGCCGATCATCGCGTCGACATAGGGGTGCTTGTTGAGCAGCAGCTTGACGCTCTTGCCGCTCTGGGCCTTCCAGTTGAAGTCCGCGGCCATCGCCTTCGACATCGAGGAGGCGAAGGCGGCGTTGGCGGCAAGGCCCGCGATGCCGAGCTTGGCGGCGCCGTCGAGGAGATCGCGGCGGCTGATGCGTTTGGCAGCGTAGGAGTCGAACAGATTCTTCTCGCGATCGAACATGTATTTCCTCTCCTTGTTGACGCTTTGTTTTATGTGTCCTTCCGGGTCTTGCTTCTTGTCTTGCCGGATGTGGTCTCCGGCTTGTCTGTTGCGAGCGCTTTTGCAGTCGCTTCGTCGATGATGAGGCCGTGCAGGACGCCGCTGCGCAGCACCCCGCGCAGCGCGGTCACCTTGGCCGGTCCGCCGGCGATGGCGACGATGCGGTGCTCCCTGAGATCGGCCATGCTCATGGAGGTGGCGCGCGCCGAGAGATCGGTGTCCAGCACCGCTCCGTCGGCGCTGAAGAAATGGCCGAGCAGATCGGCGCAGGCGCCGACGCGCTTCAGCTCGGCGACTTCGTCGGGCTTGATCATGCCGCTCGACACCAGAAAGCCGTCATGGCTGACTTGGCCGATGCCGACGAACAGCAGCGAAGCCTTGCGCGCCAGCGCGAACACGTCGGCGATGCCGAATTGCTGCATCAGCACGGCGCGATCGGCGACCGAATTGGCGAACACCGGCACCGGCAACAGATAGGCTTCCGCGCCGGTGCGCTCGGCGAGACGATGAATCACGTCGAACGGATTGGCGGCAAATTTCCGCGTCAGCCCGCCGAGCAACGAGACGAATTGCGCGTCGCGCGCCGGCGTCTGCGGCATCTGCTCGACCACGGCGGCGAGCGTGCGGCCATGGCCGACGCCGATCACCTTGTCGTCGCCGCGCTCCAGGATCTGGCGCAGGAAGCTCGCGCCTTCCAGCGCCAGCGCCTTAAGCGGCAGGTCAGTCTCGCCGAGATCGGGCGCGACGCGGCAGAACGAAAGGCCGAAGCGCTGCGTCAGATCGTTCTCCAGCGCCACGCATTCGGCGACCGGCCCCTCGACGAAGACGCGGATCATGCCCTCGCGGCTGGCGCGCGCGATCAGGCGGTGCGCCTTGGTGCTCTGGATGTTGAGGCGGTCGGCGACCTCCGACTGGGTCAGCCCGGCCGCGAAATACAACCACGCCGCGCGGGTCGCAAGCGACGCCTCGCCGTCGATCGTCGGCAGCCTGTCGGGCGGTGTGGCCATGTCCGGAAAAGTCCGCTTGCAAATTTCTTCACGCCCTGCAAAAAATTGCAAAGGCCGAACGGGGCGTCAATCCCCCAAACGTGCTGCAGCGCAACCAACCTCGAAGCGCGGGCACGAGAGAGCGGTGAGGTCGGATGGGAGGCTTGTATCTCGGCATCGATGTCGGAACCGGCGGCGTCCGCGCCTGTGCGATCGATCCGCAGGCCGGCATCCGCGGCTTCGCTTCGATCGCGCTGCCTCCGCCACGCGTCGACGGCAACGCCATCGACCAGAACCCGGAGCTCTGGTGGCAGGCCGCGACGGCTGCGATCCGCAAGCTCGGCGAGACCGTCGCTCTAGGCGACGTCACGCGCATCGTCGTCGACGGCACGTCGGGCACGCTGCTGCTGGTCGATGCGGCCGGCCGGCCCTGCTCGCCCGGGCTGATGTACAATGATGCGCGCGCCACCCGTGAGGCGGCGCGGGTGGCGGCGATCGCGCCGCGCGAGAGCGGCGCGCATGGCGCGAGCAGCGCGCTCGCCAAGCTGCTGTATCTCCAGAATGACGGCTATGTCGGCGATGCGCGCCACGCGGTGCACCAGGCGGACTGGATCGCCGGCCGGCTCGCGAACCATCACGGCATCAGCGACGAGAACAACGCGCTGAAACTCGGCTACGATCCGGTCGTGCGCGCCTGGCCGTCCTGGCTTGAAGCGCTCGGCGTGCGCGACGATCTGCTTCCCGAAGTGCTGGTGCCGGGAACGCCATTCTCCGAACTGGATCCGCAGATCGCGCGTTCGCTCGGGCTGCCCGCCACAACCCACGTCGCGGCCGGCACCACCGATGGCGTTGCGGCCTTCATCGCGACGCGGGCCGACCAGCCGGGCGATGCCGTAACCTCGCTAGGCACCACGCTGGTGGTGAAGCAGCTTGCGACCCAACCGATCTTCGCGGCCGACCAGGGCGTCTATTCGCACCGGCTCGGCGAGCGCTGGCTCGCCGGCGGCGCCTCGAACTCCGGCGGCGCCGCGCTGCTGCTGCATTTCACCGCCGACGAGATGGAGCGGCTGACGCCGCAGATGATGCCGGATGCACCGACCGGGCTCGACTACTATCCGCTGCCGAAACCCGGCGAACGCTTCCCGATCGCCGATCCCGCGCTGGCCGCGCGGATTACGCCGCGTCCGGCGGAAGATTGCCGCTTCTTCCAGGGCCTGCTCGAAGGCATCGCCTCGGTCGAAGCCCTCGCCTACCGCCAATTGGCACGGCTCGGCGCACCGCATCTGCGCCGCGTCATCGGCATCGGCGGCGGCGCGAAGAACGACGCATGGACCAGGATCCGGCACCGCGTGCTCGGTGTGCCGGTCTCGGTCGCCGAACAGACCGAAGCAAGCTACGGGGCCGCGCTGCTCGCGCTGAACGGAGGTCCGCCGTGAAGGCCGATGCGACCGCGATCGCCGGCCTTCATGTCATCGCCGACCGCTTCGATCATGTGCTGCTCGACCAGTGGGGCACCCTGCACGAGGGCATGGCGGTGTTCCCCGCGGCGCTGGATTGCGTGGCGCGGCTGCGCGCGGCCGGCAAGCACGTCCTGATCCTCTCCAATTCCGGCAAGCGCGCCGGCAGCAACCAGCGGCGCCTTGCCGCGCTCGGCCTGCCGCCGGAGGCTTATGATGGCGTGCTGTCGTCGGGTGAGGTCACCTGGCACGGCCTGCATGCGCGCGACCAGGCGCCCTTCGCCGAACTCGGACGCACCTGCTTTCTGATCTCGCGCGACGGTGACCGCTCGATCGTCGACGACACCGGCCTCACGCTCGCTTCGACCGTGTACGAGGCCGATTTCATCCTGCTCGGCGGCCTTGACGATGACACGGCCGAGCCTGAACGCTGGCGCAGGCTGCTGACGGTAGCCGCCGCACGGCAATTGCCGATGCTGTGCGCCAATCCCGACCTCGTGATGTTCGGCGTCGCAGGACTGATCCCTGCACCGGGCGCCCTTGCCGCCTTCTATCAATCGCTCGGCGGCACCGTGCTGTTCGTCGGCAAGCCGCATCCACCGATGTTTACCGCCGCGCGCGATCAATTGGGACGTCCTGCGCCGGAACGAATCCTCGTCATCGGCGACTCCCTCGATCACGATATCGCCGGAGGCCGCACGGCAGGCATGCTGACCCTGCTGATCGGCTCCGGCGCCCACCGCGCCGCGCTTGCGCAGGCGCGCGATCTGCCGCAGGCGATCAGGGCCGCAGCCGGCGCAGCGGCGCGGGTTCCACATTGGACGATGGACCATTTGACCTGGTGAGAATAGTTCGATGCGACCGCCTCAGAGCCTGAACGAACTGCGTCGCATGTCGGCACGCGTCGGCCGGAATATCCTGCTGGTGCAAGGCGCCGGCGGCAATTCGTCGGTCAAGGACGGCGACGTGCTGTGGGTCAAGGCGTCCGGCACCTGGCTCGCCGATGCCGAGGACAAGGAGATCTTCGTGCCGGTCGCCTTGTCGGCCGCGCGCGCGGCGCTGACGCAAGGCGACGAACGCGTGCCGCTCGCGAAGGACGCCGGAACCACGCTGCGCGCCTCGATCGAGACCTCGCTGCATGCGCTGATGCCGCACCGGATCGTGCTGCACGTCCATTCCGTCAACACCATAGCGTGGGGGGTGCGCACCGATGCCCGCGACGAATTTGCCCGGCGCCTGGACGGCCTGGCCTGGCGTTACCTCGACTATCACCACCCGGGGCTGCCGCTGGCCCGCGCGGTCGGCGAGGCGATCGCACAGGATGCGGTCGACGTCCTGATCCTCGGCAATCATGGCCTGGTGGTCGGCGCTGCCGGCTGCGACGCGGCGGAAGCCCTGGTCGCCGATGTCGAAAGCCGCCTCGAACTGGAGCAGCGTCGCGCGCCCGTTGCGGATCATGACGCGCTCCGAACGGTCGGCGCCGGCACAAGCTATCGGCTGCCGCGCGATCCGCGCGCCCACGACATTGCCACCGACCGCTACAGCCGCGCGATCGCGACCAGCGGTTCGCTGTATCCCGATCACGTCGTCTTCCTTGGCCCGGGACTGCCGATCCTGGAGCATCACGAGAGCCCGAACGTCATGACCGCGCAGACCATCGCGAACGGCCTGCCGCCGCCGGTTGCGCTTCTCGTCCCGGATGTCGGCAGCCTCATCCGCGAGGACGCGAGCGATGGTGCCGAAGCCATGTTGAGCTGTCTCGCGCTGGTTACCAGCCGGCTGCCCCTGACTGCACGGGTCAACTATCTGACATCAGAGAATGAGCACGCGCTGCTCAACTGGGACGCCGAGCGATATCGCCGGCAACTGACCGCCGATCGCTGATCCGCCGACCGGCGTCTTCGGTCCAGCTGACGTCGCTGCAACCAGGCGCGTGATTGCAAGGGCGGCGTCGTGCCGGCCGAGCACATTCCCGCGGGTTATCGTCTCCTGAAAACTTGCAATTGGACGCTGGTTCGACCCGCGGGCTAATCCCATCGCGAAGCACGGCTCCAAATCCGTGATGGCACCGATCCATCGCCGCATGCTTCGACAGGGAGAAAACACGTGTCATCTCACGCTCACGCGGAGACCAGTGAAGGCGCGCCGCGTTCGCTGGAGGCGACGCTGAAGGCAATCGGCGTTCCCCTCGCCCTTGTCGTCGCCGCCGCCGTCTGGTTCAGCCCGACCCCGGAGACGCTGTCCTTGCAGGGACACAAGGCACTGGCGCTGTTCGGCGGCATTTTCGTGCTCTATCTGACCGAAGCGATCCCGCTGGCCGTCGCCAGCCTGATGGTCGTGCCGCTCGCGGTGCTGACCGGAACAGCGCCGCTTCGAACCGCGCTCGACGGCTTTGCCGCGTCACCCGTGTATCTGATCGTCGGCGCCTTCATCCTCGCGACCGCGATGGTGAAGACCCGGCTTGCCGAGCGCATCACCTATATCATTCTTGCGAAGTTCGGCAGCGCGCCGACGCGGATAACGCTCGGCGTGACGCTGGTCAATATCGCGCTCGCCTTTCTCGTTCCATCGTCGACCGCGCGCACCGCAATCCTGCTGCCGGAATGCCTCAGCATCCTGACGATCTTCGGCGCGGCAGCCCGTTCGCCATTCGCGATCAACCTTCTGCTCACGCTGACGATGACCAACGCGACGATCGGCGCCGGCGTATTGACGGCGACGGTACCAAACCCCGTGACGGTCGAGTTCGTCGCCAAGATGAGCGGCCACACCATCACCTATGCCGAATGGCTGCTGTACGGATTCCCGCCGGCCCTGGTGATGACCATGTTCACCTGGTGGGTCATCCAGCGGGTGTTTCCGCCGGAATTCGCGGCCGGCCACGACCAGGCCGACGCACGGATCTCACAGAATCTCGCCGCCATGGGCCAGATGTCGTCAGCCGAATGGCGCGCTCTCGCGGTGTTCGTGCTGGTGACCTGCCTGTGGGCGACGCAGGGTCTGACCGGGCTCGACACCACGGTGGTGTGCCTGATGGGCGCCTGCCTGCTGTTCCTGCCGCGCTTCGGCGTGATCGACTGGAGCGACGCCAACAAGGGCGTGTCCTGGCAGGTGCTGCTGATCGCCGGCGGCGGCGTATCGCTCGGCGATATCCTGCTCAAGACCGGTGCCGCCAACTGGCTGGCAAATTCAATCTTCCATGCGCTTGGCCTCGCCGGTGCATCGGCGCTGGTCGTCATCGTGGTCGTGATGTTCATCGTGCAATTCATGCACATCATGTTTGTCGGCACGACCGCCATGGCGACCGCGCTATTGCCGATCATCCTGGCGATGGCAACGACCGCGGGCGTCAATCCCGTCGCGCTGGCGCTGCCGGCCGGCATGATCATCGGCGGCTACCCGCTGCTGATGTTCTACAACACGCTGCCGAACATCCTCGTCTACGGCACCGGCCGATTGCGTGTCGAGGACTTCCCGCGGGTCGGCGTGATCGTCTGCATCGCCGCCTGCCTGCTCTATGCCCTGTGCGCCGCGACCTGGTGGCACTGGCTCGGGCTCGTCTGATCATCATCCGGAGAACACCTATGACACTGCCTCTCGCCGGCATTCGTATCCTCGACCTGTCGAACGTGCTTGCCGGGCCGTTCTGCGGCTATCAGCTCGCCCGCCTCGGCGCCGAGGTCATCAAGGTCGAAAATCCAAAGGGCGGCGATCTCGCACGGCGGCTCGGCGCCGATCCGGCGATGGCGAAGAACCTGATGGGCCTGTCGTTCGTCGCCGTGAACGCGGACAAGCAGTCCGTCGCGATCGATTTCAAGGCCGAAGAAGGCAAGGAGATCTTCCTGCGCCTCGTCGAAACCGCCGACGTCGTGCTGGAGAACTTCCGGCCGAAGGTCATGGAACGGCTGGGACTCGGCTACGAGGTGCTCGCCAAGCGCAACCCGCGGATCATCTACTGCGCGATCTCGGGCTTCGGCCAGGACGGCCCGTGGGCCGGCCGGCCCGCCTACGATCAGATCGTTCAAGGACTTTCCGGTGTCATGAGTGTCACCGGCGATGCCCAAACCGCGCCGCTCCGCACCGGCTTTCCGATCGCCGACACGATCGCGGGCCTCACCGCATCCTTTGCGATCACGGCCGCCCTCGTCGAGCAGCGGCAGACCGGGCGCGGACGGAAGATCGACGTCTCGCTGCTGGAATCGACTTTGGCCGCGATGGGTTGGGTCGTCTCCAACCACCTCAACGGCAATGTCGATCCGCAGCCGATCGGCAACGAGAATTTCACGGCATCTCCCTCCGGCACGTTCGCGACGGGCTGCGGACCGCTCAACATCGCGGCCAACGAACAGAAGCAGTTCGAAGCGCTCTGCGACATCGTGGGAAAGCCGGAGCTGAAGACCGATCCGCTGTTTCGCGAGCGGCAGTCGCGCAAGGACTACCGCGTCGCCTTGAAGCGCGAGCTCGAGGCCGCGCTCGCCGCTAAATCCGCGGCCGAATGGGAGACGTTGTTCAACGCCAAGGGCGTGCCGGCGGGATGCGTCCTGAGCGTGCCGCAGGTGCTGAACGAAGCCCAGATCGTCGGCCGCAAGTTCGTCGAGAGCCTGAAGGCTGAGGTCTCGGGCGGCCAGGCGATGCGCGTCACGCGCCCGGGCTTCCGGCTCGAGACGGACTATCCGGAGCCGTCTCCTCCACCCAGCCTCGGCCAGCACACCGAGAAATGGCTCGGACAGCTCGGCTTCACGCCTGACGAGATACAGGCGCTCGGCCAGCGCGGCGTCGTCGCCTTCGACAACCGGCCGACGGTGAAGGAGACCATCAGGATGCCGGACCTGAAAGCCCGCGCCGAGACTTCAAGCACCTGAGATGCAATTGAGGACAGATGCCATGACCGACCAAGGCGCCGCAGACCTGCTGCAAAAGGCCACCCAATGGTGGTCGACCGACATCATCGACATGAAGCCGGGTGTGATCCGGTTCCGCGGCTTCCCGATCGAGCAACTGATCGGCCGGGTCTCGTTCCCGCAAATGATCTGGCTGATGCTGAAGGGCGATCTCCCATCGTCAGAGCAAGGCGCGCTGCTCGAGGCCGCGCTGGTCTCCGCCGTGGATCACGGTCCCCAGGCGCCATCGATCGCGATCGGACGAATGGCCGTGACCTGCGGACTTCCCTTGAATGGCGCGATGGCCTCGGCCATCAACGTGCTGGACGATATTCACGGCGGCGCCGGCGAGCAATGCATGGAGCTGTACGCCGATATCGCGCGTCGCCAGGACGCAGGCGTCGAGCTGAAGACAGCCATCCAGCAGGGCCTCGACGATTTTGCCGCGGCAAATGGCAAGATCGTTCCCGGCTTCGGACACCGCTTTCACCCCGTCGATCCGCGCTCGCCGCGGCTGCTCGAGCTCGTCGACGCGGCGCGCGACAACGGCGTGGTGTCCGGACGCTTCGCCGAGATCGGCCGTGGCGTCGAGGACGAGATGCAGCGGCGCAAAGGCCGCAAGATTCCCATGAACATCGACGGCGCGACCGCCGTCATCTATTCGGAGCTGGGCTTTTCGCCAGCGCTCGGACGCGGCCTGTTCATCCTTTCGCGTTCCGTCGGCATCCTTGCGCATGCCTGGGAGCAATCGCAGCAGGGGGGCCGGATCAAGGGACCGATGCCGCCCGGCATCCCCTATCGCTACACCGGACCGGTTCCGCGGGATTTCGTGAAGTGATCGCATCGCCGGTGGGAGGCGGCAACTATCTTGCCGTTCGGCCGGAATGGCTGGCGCGAGGCCGCGAGGCTGCGCTCGAACCCGAGCTGCCGATCATCGATGCCCACCATCATCTCTGGGAGCGGCAAGGCTGGAGGTATCTGTTCGATGAATATCTCGCTGATATCGCCGGCAGCGGCCACAACGTCGCGGCGAGCGTCTTCATGCAGTGCCAGGCGATGTACCGGGCCGATGGACCGGCCGCGATGCGGGTCGTCGGCGAGACCGATTTCGTCAACGGCGTCGCGGCCATGAGCGCGAGCGGCAATTACGGACCGCGGCGGCTTTGTGCCGGAATCGTCGGTCACGCCGATCTGCGTCTTGGAGACGACGTGACGCCGGTGCTCGAGGCCCACATCGCCGCCGCGCCGGACCGGTTTCGCGGCGTCCGGCATATCACCGTGTGGGATGCGGATCGAAGCCTGATGAATCCGCTGAGCGCCGGTCCGCCCGGGCTGCTCGGCGATGCCGCGTTTCGCGCCGGGTTCGCGCGGTTGGCGCCATTGGGGCTGGTGTTCGACGCATGGCTGTTCCACCCGCAAATTCCTGAACTGACCGCGCTCGCGTGGGCTTATCCATACACCACTGTTGTGCTCGACCATCTCGGCGGGGTCGTCGGGATCGGCGCCTACAAGGATCGCCGCGCCGACATCTTCGCCGAATGGTCGCGCGCGATCCGCGAGCTTGCGAGCTGCACGAATGTCTGCGTCAAGCTCGGCGGCCTTGGCATGCGCATCAACGGATTTGGTTTCGAGACGCGGGACGCGCCGCCGGCGTCGGAAGTCCTCGCAGAGGCCTGGCGGCCCTATATCGAGGTCTGCATCGAGGCATTCGGCGCGCAACGATGCATGTTCGAGAGCAACTTTCCGGTCGACAAGGGCTCGTATGGCTATGGATCGGTGTGGAATGCGTTCAAGCGCCTGACGCGCCATGCCAGCGAGAGCGATCGTGCGAGCCTGTTCAGTGGGACTGCCGCGCGCGTTTATGGACTCGCTCTGCCCGGTTGACGACGATGGCCGGCGCGGTGGCCGCGGCATCCGTCATGCCTGGTAACGTGACCTGTTCGAGAAAGTCACGCCCCCTGGATTTGAGCAGGCTGACGACGCGCTGCGCGGCTGGAGACAAATAGCCATCCCGGCGGGTGACGAAACCCAGCGGCCTTCGCATCGTGGTGGTGTCGATCATCAGGCGGTCGAGCTGGCTGCCCAGCCGAAGCGGATGCAGGTTCCGCGTTGATGTGAAGCTGAGCAGCGCCGTGTCGGCGATCAGCTTGGGCAGCGTCGTGATCGAATTGGTCTCGATCTGCACCGTCGGCGGGGCAAGACCGTGCGCCTCGAACACGTTGTCCAGCCACTGGCGCATCGCGACGGTGCGGGCCGGCAGCACCCATTTCGCGGCGACCAGATCCTCGATGGCGAGCGGCTTGCCGCAAAGCGGATGCTCCTTTGCCGCGACCACGACGACGTCGTCCATGCCGAACGCCTCGTGACTGAACTCCTGCTCGTCGGAGGGCAGGATCGGGCCGATCGCAAGATCGAGGGTCCGCTCGCGCAGCGCCGCCCGGACCACGCCGCTCATTCCGATCTGCACCTCGATCGCGACGCCCGGTGCGTCGGCGATGATGGCGCGGCAGATCTGGGGCAGCAGGTACTCGCCCATGGTCGCGCCGCAGCCGATGCTGACGCGGCCGGCCGCACCGGCAGCGAAATCGGTGACCTCGCGCAACGACTCCTCCATCGCCTCGCGCATCCGCCGGGCCCGCGCCAGCAGCACTTCGCCGACCCGCGTCAGCGTGATCCCGCGCCCGGTCCGCTCGAACAGATCGGCGCCCACCGCCTCTTCGAGACGCTGGATGCATTTGGTCAGCGCAGGCTGGGTGCGGCCAAGCTTGTCGGCGGCCCGGCCCATGTGGCCGAGATCGGCAATCACCTCGAAATAGGTGAGGTCGCGAAGGTCCACTTCTTCCTCCCGGTTATCGGTTCTTGAACATTAGCGATTGGACCGCTGTCCGCTCTTTCTGGCATCTCTGACCCTAACACAGCCGGTACCCCTCAGGGTAACCGGCCGGACATGCAGGGGAGGATCGGCGGATGACCGAGATCACGGCCAACGGATCGTCGACGGAAGACCATCCGGATGCAGGGTTGCTCGCGAGCGCCCTTTCCAAGAACACCTGGCGCCTCGTTCCGCTGCTGGGCCTCGCCTATCTCTTCAACTATCTCGACCGCACCAGCGTCGGCTTTGCTGCGCTGCAAATGAACAAGGATATCGGTCTCAGCGCCACCCAATTCGGCTGGGGCGCCGGCATCCTGTTCTTCAGCTACTGCCTGCTGGAAGTCCCCAGCAACATGATGATGTACCGGTTCGGCGCCCGGCGCTGGCTGGCCCGCATCATGATCACCTGGGGCCTTGCAGCGGCGGCGACCGCGTTCGCGGTGGGACCCTACAGCTTCTACGCGATCCGCTTTCTGCTCGGCGTGTTCGAGGCCGGCTTCTTCCCGGGTGTGATCTGGTACCTCTCGATCTGGTTTCCGCAGAAGCACCGCACCGGCGTGCTCGCCCTGTTCATGGCCGCGACGCCGCTCTCCTCGCTGCTCGGCAGTCCAATCTCGGCGGCCCTGCTCGGCATGGACGGATTCTGGGGGCTCGCAGGCTGGCAATGGATGTTCCTGCTCGAAGGGCTTCCGGCCTGCCTGCTCGGGGTTCTCTGTCTCTTGCTGCTCGCCGACACGCCCGAGCAGGCCCGCTGGCTCACACCCGAGGAGCGGCATGCGCTGCTCGGCGCCCTCGCCAGCGACAAGCACGACAAGCCCAAGAAGGATTTGTGGGCCGCCATGCAGGATATCCGCGTGCTGATGCTCACCGCGATCACCTTCGCCTTCACGATCGGCTCCTACGGCATCGGCATCTGGCTGCCATTGATCCTGAAGAGCCACGGTCTGAGCAACATGCAGGTCGGTTGGCTCTCGGCCATTCCCTACCTGTTCGCAACCATCGGCATGCTGTTTTGGGCGCGTCTCGTCGATCGCAAGGGCCAGAAGATCTACAACCTGATGGCCGCGCTGATCCTAGGCGCCCTTGGGCTTGCGCTCTCCGTGGCCTTCAGCTCGCTTGTTCCGGCGCTCGCCTGCCTGACGCTGGCGCTGGTCGGCACGATTTCGGCACGAACGGTGTTCTACACGATACCGCAGAGCTTCCTGACCGGTGCCGCGGCCGCCGGAGGCATCGCGTTCATTAACTCGGTTGGTGCGTTCGGCGGCTTCGTAGGCCCCTACATGGTCGGCTTCCTGAAGGATGCGACGGGCTCATTCAATGCCGGCATGATCGGGATGGCTGCGATCCTTGTGGTCGCGACGGGAATTGCCGGCTCGCTCAAACTGGTCGCTGGCAAGATGTGAGCACGGTTGGAGCGTCTCGCGACCCGCCATCCAGAGACGCGCGCCGCGTCATCCCTGCTCGGCCGAGAGGAACAGCCGATAGGCCGGATTCTCGCTCTCGTTCCAGTAGGGATAGCCGAGTGCATCCAGCGCTTGAACGAACCGGGCGCGCTCCTGCGGCTTGACCTCGATCCCCGCCAGGATGCGTCCGTAGTCGGCGCCGTGATTGCGGTAGTGGAACAGCGAGATGTTCCAGTCCGGCGCCAAGCTCTCGAGGAATTTCAGCAGCGCGCCGGGCCGCTCCGGAAACTCGAAGCGGTAGATCACTTCGTCCCTGAGCAGCGGCGCGCGACCGCCGACCATGTAGCGCACATGGTCCTTGGCCATCTCGTTATCGCTCAGATCCAGGATCGGATAGCCTTCGCGGCGAAGCAGCTCCATCACCTCCCGCTTCTCGGCCTCGCCGCGGCTCAGCGCGATGCCGACGAAGAGCTGCGCCGGCGCGGTGGTCTCGGCAAAGCGGTAGTTGAACTCGGTGATGGCGCGCGAGCCGAGGATGCGGATGAAGTGCCGGTAGCTGCCAGGCTTCTCCGGCACGGTGACCGCAAGCAATGCTTCGCGATGCTCGCCGACCTCGGCGCGATCGGCGATGGTGCGCAGCCGGTCGAAGTTCAGATTGGCGCCGCTGTTGACGGCGACCAGGCTGCCGTCGCTCAGCGCGCCACGCTCGGCATAGGCCTTCAGCCCGGCAAGCGCCAACGCCCCGGAGGGCTCGGCAACCGATCGCACGTCGTCGAAGATATCCTTGATCGCCGCGCACATCGCGTCGGTATCCACCGTGACGACCTCATCGAGCAGGTCGCGGCAGAGCCGGAACGTCTCCGCGCCGACCTTGCGGACGGCGACACCGTCGGCGAACAGCCCGACCTGATCCAGCGCGACAACGCTGTCCTTGGCGAGCGCGGCCGCCATCGACGCGGCGTCCGCCGGCTCCACGCCGACGACCTTGATCGAGGGATTGAGGAATTTCACGAAGGCGGCGACGCCGGCCGCCAGCCCGCCCCCGCCGATCGGCACGAAGATGGCCTCGATCGGATCCGGATGCTGCCGCAGGATCTCCATCCCGACGGTGCCCTGGCCGGCAATCACGTCCGGATCGTCGAACGGATGCACGAAGGTCAGGCCGCGCGCGACCTCGATCTCCCTGGCCTTGGTTTGCGCATCGTCAAAGGTGTCGCCATGCAGGACGACGTCACCGCCCAGACGCCGCACGGCTTCGACCTTGATGGCGGGCGTCGTCCTCGGCATCACGATCGTCGCGGGAATACCGAGCTTGCGGGCCGACAGCGCCACGCCCTGGGCGTGATTGCCCGCCGACGCGCAGATCACGCCCAACTTGCGCTGCGCGTCCGGCAGCCTGACGATCTTGTTGTAGGCACCGCGAAGCTTGAACGAGAAGATCGGCTGGAAATCCTCCCGCTTCAGCAACACGGATCGTGACAATCGCTCCGAAAGCCGCGGCATGGGATCGAGCGGCGTCTCGACCGCCACGTCATAGACCCGGGCGGTCAGGATGCTTTGGGCGTAGTCGCGGAGCGCGTTGGCGGTAGCGGTCATCTGGTATGCTTCTGGCGATGGGCGGGCAATCCTTATCGGTTGCACCTGCCCATCGTCGGCGCCGACCTGGCGAGCAGACGGCACGGGACCGTCGCTACATCCTGCTCGAAGCATCGCATGACCGGAGGCGCGAGTGAAGCAAAGACCGCCGGATCACTCGCCTGGCCGAGCGCACGTCCGGGCCGTCGCAGGGGGCGCCGCCAAAAATATCGAAAACAACCCCATGCAAAGCAGGCGGCGGCCGGGCAACTTGAAACGTCGGGCAATTCAGGGATATATTTCTAATATTCCGAAATCACTCAACAAGCGCCTCCGGCACCGCAGGCTCAATCGGCGACCCGTCCAAAAATGCGGCCCTGGCGTTGCCCGGTTCACGCCACGAGACGCGATGAATTCCACCCCCGACCATGATCTCCGGGGGCTTCCCAGCCCGTTTCGGAGACAATCAGCGTGTCCTCGAGCTTGATGTAGCCGCGCACCGGATGCAGCAGCGCGGTTTCGACCGAGATCACCATTCCCCGCTCAAGCGGCCGGTCGGCGTCATACGGCGCATAGGGCACCGGACCGGTTGCGGTCAGACGGGGGGCTTCGTGGCTGACCAATCCAATTCCGTGAGCGGTATAGTCAAGCACGGTACGGTGCGGTGAAGATGCGACGGCTGCCTCACCCGCCACGATGATGTCACCACCCATCGCGCCCGGCCGGATCACCCGCCGGGCGGCCTGCTGGATGTTCTCGACTTCGCTCAGCAAGTCGCGAAGTTCGCTGTCGGGCTCACCCAGGATGCCCATGCGGCTGAGATCGCCGATATAGCCCCGGTAGTTTCCGCCGGAATCGATCGAAATCACGTCACCCGCCGCAAGAAGCTGGTTCGACGGCGCGCGGTTATGGCTCTTGCCGCCGGCAATCAGGCAGTATTCAAACACCAGATCGCGCGCGTGTTCCTCATGCCGCAGACGAGCGACGATGTCGTTCTTGGTCATGCCTGGCACGCAGCTGCTGAACGTCGCCAGCATCGCATCGACCACCCGTTCAGAGGCTTCCCTGATGAGATCGAGTTCGGCGGGAGATTTTACGGCGCGAAGCCGTTCCAGGGTGAAATGGGCTTCGCGCAGTTCGGCATCGTCGAGTCCGGCACGCAGATGATCCCTGGCATCGGCCGGCAGGAAGCTTGCCTCGATGCCGACACGCTTTGCCGTAGCCCCGAGCTTCCGCACATGATCGATCGCGAGGCCCATCGCATCGATCGTCCCCCAGCTGCCCATCTTGACCAGCGGCGTCCATATCCGTCCGAGATCGTGCTCGAACTTCTCCATGCGGTTGCCGATGTAGATCGCATTCTCCGGATGCCCCTTCTGATAGACGAACACCGGCAGATAGCGGCTAGTGCCGATCGCCTCCATGACATCGAAGAAAAAGAAGCGATAGCCGCCAAGCAAATACTGCACATTGTGGCGCGAGGTTGCGATCAGGATGTCGAGCCCCGCCTCGTCCATCAGCCGGTCGAGCTTCGCGGTGTCGAACGGCGCCGTGGTTGCGATGTTGTCGTGCGCATTGTCCATGATATGACCCTTCGTCTTGTCAACTTGCCGTCTTCGCGGCCAACGATTTCGGTGCGGCGCCTGCGTTCTCGCCGAACAAGGCCACCGGGCGGCCGTGCGGTTCGACGCCGAGGAACGTGAAGGCAAGCCCGATCAGCAGGCCGGCACCGGCAAGAAAGCAGAACGCCGGCATCACCGCCGCGGCGGTTGCGCTCGGATGCACCAGATTGTCCGCACCCGCGATCAACGCGAGGCACAGTGGGCCGACGATCTTGCCAACGCCATTGGAGAGCTGGGCAAGCCCGACTGCGCGCCCCGACAGCTGAACCGGGAAGATTTCCGCGGGATAGGGCCCGATGTTGGAAAATCCACCATCGAAGAACAACGCGCCGATTATCAAGAAGACCAGGAACAGCGGCACCGAGCCGGCAAAGTCGCTGTGGAAATAGGCGGCGAGCGCCAGCGTGACCGCGGTGCCGTAGCCCATCAACTGACCGCACGGCTTGCGGCCGATCCGATGTGCCAGAAAGGCAAAGCCGGTCCGGCCGAGGACGCCGGCGAGGCTGACATAGATGAACATCTTGGCCGCCTCCTGGGGCGCGACGCCGAGCAGCAGCGCCACGATCGTCGGCCCCCACAGGAACACGCCGTAGTTCGCCGTGCTGGCGCCGAACCAGACCAGCACCGTCAACCAGAACCGCCGCTGCTCGGCAAAGAGATCGGCAAATGTTGCGGAGCTCGCCGGCGGCAACGTGGGCAAGGCGAACGCGTCGCCGCCGACCCGGTAGAGTTTCCGGATGCTCGCCTGCGCCTCGCGCACGCGGCCCTTGCTGATCAGCCAGCGCGGCGATTCCGGCATGATGATCATGGTCAGGATTCCGAGGATGATCGGCAGGAAGCCGACCGCCGCCAATCCGCGCCAGCCGACCAGCGGCAGCAGGAAGCTCGCCGTGACCGACGCCGACAGCACGCCGAAGGCGACCGGCACGACCACGAGACTCGTGACCAGCGTGCGATGACGGGTCGGAGCGAATTCGACGATGGCAGGAACCGCCGCCGCCGCACCCGCGGCAAGGCCGAAGCCGACGAAGAAGCGCAGGATCGCAAACGCAACCCAGCCGTCTTCCGGAATGAACGCGATCGCGCCCGAGGTCAGGCCGCACACCATAACGCCCGCCACCGCCAGCGGCTTGCGCCCGAAACGATCGGCGAGGATTCCGGCGGCGAACGCCCCGAGCATCGCCCCGATCCCGGCGCTCATCAGCATGATCGAGGTCTGCCCGAACGTCAGGTGCCATTTCGGCGCCAGCACCGAGACCAGAAACCCGACCACGAAGAAATCAAAGAAATCGACCACGCCGGAGATGGCGAAGATGATGATCGATAGCCAATAGCGCGTCGTCACCGGCGCTTCGTCGAACGGCACGGCGTTCGTCTGCTCCATGGTCTCCCCCTGTCGTTGTCAAGCGGCCTTCTTTTTTGAACTCAGAAATGCAGTCACCGCTTCCGCCACCCGCCCGGGCGCCTGGATCGACGCGACGTGGCCCGCGTTCGGGATGGTCCTGGTCTCGACGTGCGCAAGATCGCGCGCGAGTGCGAATGTCTCTGCATTCGGGATCAGCCGGTCGTCGCCGCCCACCAGCAGCAGCGTCGGGCGATCGAAGCCTGCCAGGTCGGCGGCAACAGGTTGCGCGAGCAGCGCGCCGCGTCGCGCCTTCTGGCCGTCGTCGCGGGTCGAGCCACGGAAGATATCGATCAGCTCGGGCCGGGCGCGCAGGTACTCCGGCGGGAAGAAGAACTCCGCAATCTTCGGCGCGTTGCCTGCGGTGTCGCTGCGGTACGACGCGAGCGTACGGAACGCATCCGCGTTGACGTCCAGCGGGCTTTTGTTGACCTTCCAGGTGCTGCTCAGGATCAGGCGGTCGATCCTGCCGGGATGGCGCGCCGCCAGCACTTGCGCGATCTGGCCGCCGAGCGAGGTTCCGAAGACATGGGCGCGATCATGGCCGAGCCCCGTGATCAAGGCGGCGGCATCGTCGGCCAGATCGGCCAGCGAGTAGGATGACGGCGGATTTCTGGTTGCGCCGGAATCGCGCTGGTCATAGGCGATCACGGTGAATTGCGCCGCCAGTTGAGGCGCAAGGCCATCGAACATCGAATGATCGGCCTCGCCGCCATGCAGCAGTACGATCGGCTCGCCACGTCCACTTCTCTCAAACGCCGTGACGACGCCGTTCGCTTCGAGCGATTGCATCGGAGATCTCCCTAATGCAGCAGTGTCGAGAGCGCGCCGGCCAGTTCCTTCGCCGGGTCCGACGGCAGCCATGGCATGCGCCACGCCACATGCCCGTCGGGGCGCACCAGCACGGCGCCGCGCATGCCGAGCTGGAATCCGTCCGCCGGGTCGGCTGACGGCAACTGTTTCAGCGAGAGCGGCAGGCGGGTCTTTTCCGACACCTGCCTTCCCGCCTCCAGCCACTCGCTGCCGAGCGGGCCGGTGACGACGGTGAATTCCTTGTCGAACCAGTCGAGCGTCGATGTCTTGCGCGACGGCTCGAGCCACATATGCGGAAAGCGCGCGCCGGGCCGGTCGGTCGGCGTGTAGTAGCGGGAGTTCAGCGCCTTCGCGACGGTGCCGTCGGGGATCACCGCGCCCTCCTCGTAATTATGTCCAAGGTTCTGGCCGATGCTGTGCAGATGATTGTCCATGTCGTTGATCCAGAATTTGATCCGGTCCGGATTGCGCGATCGCACGGCGTCGTCGGTCAGCCCAAAGCGGAGCCGGTTGCCATAGCTGAAATTGGCGTTGGACTGCGCGATCGGGCGGCGCTCGCTGGAATAGCTGTCGAGCAGCTTTTCGTCCGCGAGACCCTTCAGCACGAAGGCGAGCTTCCAGGCGAGATTGTGCGCGTCCTGAACGCCGGAGTTCAGACCGAAGCCGCCGGTCGGCGGAAACCGGTGGGCGCAGTCGCCGACCAGAAACACCCGGCCCTTTCGAAAGGTCTCGGCGACCTGCATGCTGACGCGCCAGATCGACCGGTTCAGAAGCGTGACGTCGAGGTCGGGAATGCCGACATGGCCGCGCGCGATCTCGATGAACTCCTGGTCGGTCCACGGCCGCTCGCGATCGTCCTTGGTCAGGCCGATCTGCGTCACGGTCAGCCAGCGATCCCGGCCGTTGGTGTTCAGGATGCCGGCGCGCGGCAGAGCGGGCGTGTCCGGGACGATGATGAAGCCGGCGGCCTCGCGCGCGATCGGCAGCCGCGACAGATCGGCGCGCCAATATTCATTGGACATCACCGCCAGCGTCGAGGGCCCGACCATGTCGATCCCCGCGCTGCGCCGCGTCTGGCTGCCGGCGCCATCGGCGGCGATCAAGTAAGTTGCCGTCCAATGAGTTACCTCGCCGGTCTTCTGACAGCGCGTCGTGACGTTGACGCCGCTGTTGGTCTCCTCGAATGATTCACATTCCGTGCTGAACAGCACCGTGGCGTGTTTTGACTTCTCGACCACACGCAGGATCTCTTCCTCGACGGCATCCTGGGCGACCAGGCTTTTCCAGGCGGGCGTGTGACCGACATTCGGCTCGGGGCGGGTGCGGCCGAACTCGTGCCCCGCGATGCTGTCGAGGAACACGAACATGTCGGAGTTGTCCTGCAGGCCGCGGTCGCGGATCGCCTGCTCGATGCCCCACTGCCGGAAGATCTCCATGGTGCGGACCCAGCAGCCGCGCGACTTCGGATGATCCGTTGTCGTCGAGCTCTTCTCGACCGCCACGCAGTCGATGCCGAAGCGATCGAGCAGCAGCGACATCGCAAGGCCTACCGGCCCGCCGCCGGCGATGAATACTGACGTGCGGCGTGTCCCGTCCGCGGCGATGCCCATGCTGGTGTCTCCTCGATTTGATCGTTGGGCGAAGACTGCTCCTTTTTTGCTATCTCACAAGAATATGTTTGATATGGTATCCATCTCGATCCGAGATGGAGCTGGCATCATGGACCTGCGGCAGATCCGCTATTTCGTTGCCGTCGCCGAGCGTGGCGGCTTTGCCGCCGCAGCCAGCACGCTCAACATCGCCCAGTCGGCGCTCAGCCGCCACGTCAAGGAACTCGAAGACGAACTGGGCGGCGCCCTGCTCGAACGCGGTGCGCGCGGCGTCTCCGTCACGGAGTCCGGCAAGGTGCTGCTCGCGCGGGGGCGCTGGCTGCTCGGCGCGATCGACGACATCAAGGCCGAGGTGCGCACGGAAAATCGCGAGCCCAGCGGCACGGTGCGGATCGGCGCGCCGCCGAGTCTCGGCGACGTCCTCTACGCGCCGCTGGCCCAGGCATTCGTGAAACAGTTTCCGCGCGTGCGGCTCGAGTTGAATGAGGGGCTGACCGAGAATCTATCCGAACGCCTGTTGCGCGGTGAGCTCGATCTGGCGATCGTGACGACGCCGTCGCCCAACGATCACCTCGACTATGAGATGCTTGTCGTCGAGCAGGTGTTCCTGATCGGACCGCCGCGCGATCCGCTGCTGAAGCGCGGCCGGCTGACCCGCAAGGAGTTCGACGCGCTGCCGTCCGCCGTGGCGCCGCTCAGCCGCAACCCGTTCCCGCCGACCATGCTCTGCGCGGT
Source organism: Bradyrhizobium sp. UFLA03-84 (assembly GCF_002289535.1). Lineage (NCBI taxonomy): Bacteria > Pseudomonadati > Pseudomonadota > Alphaproteobacteria > Hyphomicrobiales > Nitrobacteraceae > Bradyrhizobium > Bradyrhizobium sp. UFLA03-84. The sequence continues at coordinate 235,996 of NZ_NSJY01000019.1, forward strand.
ACGGGTCGACAACAGCACCCCGATGAAGCGCATGGTGGCCTCGGGCCTCGGCTACGCGTTGCTGCCGTTTTCCGGCATTCACCAGGAGGTGACCACCGGAGCACTGTCGGCAGCGCTGTTGCCATGGATGCACGCCGACCGCGTCCTGGCGCTGCCGCGCGGACGGCCGGTCAGCCGCGCCACGCGCGAAGCGATCGCCGCGCTGAAGACGATCTGCCGCGCCCTGATCGCCGAGGGAATCATCCTGACGGCGCCGGCGCGCAAGACCTGAACACTGCTTGCCGCCGCAGCGACCTGCCACGGAACCCGGCGTAATTTATGTTTCAGTAAGCAAGTTGTAGCAAGGATGGATCAGTGAGTTGCGTATGGGAGACTTCCAGTGATCGACTTTGACGAACTTCGTAGTATCGCCGCGGATGTTCGTATCTTCATCGACGCGTCGGAAGACAAGGGCGGCGCCTTGAAGGCCATCGTCGACGCCTACGACGTCGTTCTCGGCATTTTCCCGGCCGGCCCCGGAATGGACCTGCACGTGGTCAAGGGCAATGACGTCCTCAATCACATCGCGCAGACCCAGGCCTCGACGGGCTTTACGCACACCGCCATCGCGTTCCAGACCCGCGAGCAGGCTGTTGCACTCGAGCACCTGATGGCGGCCTAGCCGTCGGCAGCGCGCCTGCGTTGCGGGCGCCTGAAGCCGCCGCACGATCCAGTCCGGTGTCCCCGGCGATGCTAGATCGTTGAGAGATAAAGCGACGGGTCAAAATACTGCATGGCCGGCGTCGCCGCCGCGATCGGAGCCTCGGTCGCGAAGAAGTCGCTGACCTGCTGCAGCCATTTGGCCACGGTGCCATCGGCGTAGAGCCGTTTCCACTCCCGCGAAGAGAACATCTTCTGCGCCGCCAGCGCCTCCTCGATGTCGGCGACCGATGCCTGCGGATAATGCTTCTTCTGCAAGGTCTCGGCCACCGCCCTGCCGTTGCGGAGCATGTGGTCGTTGGCGTCGGCCCAGCCGCGGATGATCCGCGCGAAGACGTCACGGTTCGCGCCATAATAGTCCTGCCGGGCGACCCAGCCGCCGACGACCGCAGACTGCGGATAGTAAGCCGATGCGTCCACCAGCTTGACGGCGCCGGGCAGCTTGTCGCGCACCACGACATTGAACGGGACCCAAAGTGCCACGGCAGGCACCTCGCCCGCGATGAACGCATCTACCGCGGCGGACATGTTGCTGTTCACGATCTCGACATCGGCCGGAGCGAGACCGTTGGCGCGCAACGCGCGATCCAGGAAGATGTGGGCGGTGCTCATTTTGGTGGTTGCGATGCGCTTGCCGCGCAGCTCCGCGAACGTCCGCACACCCCTGTCGGGCCGCACCCAGAGCTGGGCGGTCGCGATCTCAACATCGTTGACAAGGAACGCGGTATAGCCGCCGCGCGGCAGCAAGCTTGAAATGACGGCACCGGCCGAGAGCACATCGAGCCGGCCTGCGGCCATCGCCTGCACCACCTCGAAACCGGTGTTGAACTCGACCAGATCGAAGTCGATCCCCTCGCGATCGAACGAGCCGCGGTCCAGCCCGGTGAGAATCTGGCCGTCGACGGCAACGACATGGAGATAGCCGAGCCGTAGCCGGGCGCGTTCCCGGGCGATTGCGGGTGAACCGAGCGCCGCAGTCCCCAGCGCGGCGCCGATCAGAAAGCGCCGTCGACTGGTCTTGCGGGCCAACGGACCGCCCTCGATCCGCATCTCAGTGCACCGAAAGATCGAGCAGCGGCCGCTGAGCGGCATTGCGCAGCCGTTCCGCGTGATACCGCGCGACACCATCCCAGGGATATTCGGCGAGGAAGTCGGCAATGCGCAGCAGCGCCGTTGCCGGCTCGCCGCACCTGATCGAATTGTAGACGGCTTCCCAGCGCGCGCAGAACGTCAGCTCCGCCTCGCCGCGCTCACCGCAGAGTTCATAGACCGTGATCGCGTCGGCAAAGCCCTTCGGCCGGATCTGGTCGACGCTGCGGAACGCGAACCTGTGTTCGGCGCGCGCCCGCACGGCCGCGCTGACCAGCACCTGCGTGCCGTAGTTCTTGTTGAGGCCTTCGAGACGCGAGGCCAGGTTGATGGTGGCGCCGAGTGCGGTGTAGTTCATGCGATCGGCGGAGCCGACGTTGCCGACCACGGCGTCGCCGAGATGCAGGCCGAACCTGGTGGCATAGGCCGGCCAGCCCTCGCTCCGGAAGGCGCGGTTCAGCTCGGCGTTGCGGTGCAGGCAGTCCAGCACGGCCTCGCAGGCATGGATGACGTGATCGGCATCGTCGTCCGGCGCGTTCCACAGCGCCATCACGGCATCACCGATGAATTTGTCGATCGTGCCATGGTGCTGCATGATCGCCTGCGACATCGCGGCAAAGTAGCGCGACGTGAAGATCATCACCTGCGACGGATCGGCCTTCTCCGTCTTCGCGGTGAAGTCGGCGACGTCGGTGAAGAGAACCGTGACTTCGCGCCTGACGCCGCCGAGCTGCAGCGAGGCGCCGGACTCCATCAGCTGACGTACGATCGGCTGCGGGATGAAGCTGGAGAAATTGCGCACCACGGTGCGCATCGTGAACACCGAGCGGCCCAACTCGTCGATCTCGTCGATCGCCGATTGCATGCGCGGCCGGTCGGCGAGCTCGAAGCGCTGGATCTCATCGGTCTGCCGCGCGAGCTCGCGCAGCGATCGGGCGAGCAGCGATCCGAGCCAGAATGCAAAGGGCAGCATCGCGACCACAAAGGCAAGCGCGATGGCGAACAGCGCGCGCCGCTCCGAGATGATCTTGGCAAAGAACTCATCAAGCGGGGCGATCACCGCAAGGCGGATATTGGCCGGCCCGGCCGTCTCGATGCGATGGAAGGCTGCAACCAGCGTCCGGCCGTCGCCGTCGGTGAAGAACTGCTGGGCGCCCCCTTCGCTGCGCCAGGACTGGATCGCCGCGGAAAGGCCGGGGAGCTTGATGGCGTCGATCCCGGGCAGCGCGTCGCTGCGCTCCGCCATCAGATCGCGCATCTCGGGGTGGCCGACGATGCGGTCGGCGTCGTTGAACAGGAAGGCCAGCCCCGACTTGCCGAGCTTCTGCCTGCTCAGCATCTCCTCGAGACGATTGAGCAGAAGATCGGCGGCCACCACCCCACGGCGGCCCTCCCTCAACGGCGTGCGCAGCGTGTAGCCCGGCTCGCCCGTCGCATAGAAGACATAGGGTCCGGTGAGCAGCGTCTTGCGATCCTTGAAGGCCTCGACATACCAGGGACGCTGCCGCGGGTCGTAGCGCTCCGGACCGGCGACCTCCGCGACCTGGATCAGGTTTTCCGACAGGAACAGCGTGACTGGCGCTGCCGCGGCCGCCCCGGTGCGGGCAATCACGACGACGCGATAGACCGCATCGGCGTCGACATTCAGGCCGCTGCGGAATTGCGGCTTGGCGCGATCGATGACATCCATCTCCAGGAACGAACCGTCTTCATATCCGACATAGAGATTGAAGATCTGCGGATTGTTGCGCAGCATCGAGGCCAACAGGCCGTAGAGCCTGGTGTTGTCGGCGATGTCGGCTTCCTGGATGGCCGGAAGCCCCGCCAGGATCTCGAGGCTGTCGCGCACGTTCTTGAACTGCGCGTCGATGCGGTCGGCGCCGAGCTGCCCGACCTTGTCGATGAAGGTGCTCGCCGCCATCTGCGTGATCGACGAGACCCGCCTGAAGCTGAGATAGACCAGCGTCAGCCCGACCACCAGCACCGCGGCGATGAACACCGTGATGATCGAGGTGCGGAAGCCGATCCGGACCGGCCGCCGGCTGGTCGCACGCGCGTCACTCATCCGGTCAGTCGTTCGCCTCCTAGTATTTCCGCACGATCGGCTTTGCGGTCGGTGCAGCCGCCGGCGCGGCCGGCGAGAGCTGGAACGTTACCCACGCCGTCCATCCCTCCGGCCGGTTCTCGGCGGCAAAATCCTTGTAGCCTCTCAGATTGAGATAACCCTGGTAGCCTTCGGCGACCGGAAAGATGAAGCCGACCTGCGGGCCGATGCCGGCGACGCGCCCCTTGAAATCGCCGAGCTTGGCGCCGGCGCCGCTGTCTCCGGTGAGCTGCTGGAAGTAGTATCCGGCGACACCGACATGCACATTCTTGGCGACGAACTTCGAAAGCCCCCAGTCGACGTGGAAGTCGATACCGTTCTGATACTGGAGATCCTTGTTCATTCCATTGTAGGTGACGCCCGCCAGCACCGAGAACTCCTGTCCGGACTCCGGATTGAGATAGGTATAGGCGCCGCCGACGTCGATCGCAGTGAACCCGAAGCTGAGATTGGCGAGGCGGGTGCTGTCGTAGGTCCCGCTCGGAATGTTGCCGAAAACGTAGAACATCTCGTTGTTGACGCCCTGATTCCATTTCAGGGTGCCCTGATAGAACACGTCCGAAACCGTATTGCGGTTGTCGGTCGCCACGCCCGAGATGCTGTTGCCGCGCGGGCCCGTCAGCGTCGCGTCGACGCCGACACCGACATTTCCGGGCGCGGCGAGGAACGTTATGGCCGCCTGTCCTCCAAGAACCGACTGGGCCCAGGTATAGGTGAACCCCTCCACGAGGACGTCCGCATGCGCGTTGAGACCGGCGACGACGGATCCGGGCACGCGATTGCCGATGACGAAATTCTTTCCCGCGCTGGCGCTCTGGTCGAGGTGAATGTAGATCGTCTCATACGCCCAGCCGGGCATCGCCGGCGCCGCCGTCAGGCTGGCGAACGAGCCGGGCAGCCAGAAGCTGACCCCGCCGGAATCGGCCAACGCTGTTCGCGGCATTGCCGATAGCACGAGTGTGCCGATGATGCCGAATAACGCAAACTCGCGACGTTTGATCATGCCCATTTCGGTCTCCCCACTTTCGTTCAGGACATCGTAGCGGATTCGTATGCGCCTTAGTTGGCCTTCCTGACCGGCGGCGGCGTCCAGCTGCCATCCAGGGCCGCGCGCTGCGGCGAATAGAGCCGCATCGCGAGGTTGAATTCACCCGCCGGAGCCGGCAGCCAGTTGGCTTCCCGCTCTGCGCCGGGGCTTTCGTTCTGGAGATAGATGTCGAGCGAGCCATCCGCGTTGAATTTGAGCTTGTCGCGGTCGCCGAGCGCAAAGCGGTTCAGCGCGTTCGGTGCCTGGAAGCCGTCCTTGTCGTAGAGCGTGACCGACCAGAAGGCATTAGCCGGCGGCAGCTTGCCCTTGTCGAAGTGCAGCAGGTAGCGATTGGCGCCGCTGTAGGGCTTGCCGTCGCCATCCACGAACGACGCCGGATAGACCGCATCCTCGGGCAGATTGACGCCCAGCCCGATCAGCGCGGCCATCCCGCGGAGCTTGTAGGCGGTGCCATAGGTGCCGACGGTGCTGGTTTGATAGAACCAGCCATTGACGTGAAGGCCGATGCCGGCGCCGCTCTTGCCCGACTGCTCCAGATCGGCAAGCGCATCCTTGGCGGCAGTGTTGATGGTCTTGACCAGCGCCGGGTCGAGCTTCGCGGCGTCGAACGGCTTGCCGGGCTCCAGGCCGATCTGCCGCATCCGGAACAGGATCGGATAGTCGTTGCCGTGCGGCGGATGTTTCGCCATCAGATCGGCCAATCGCCCGAGCACAGCAACGCCGTCCATCTTGTTGACCTGCACAAGCGGCGGCGTCTTGTCGTCGATCGCCGGATCGGTTGGCATGTCGGCAGGGGGCGGACTGGTCTTGCCCCACTGACTGAGCGGCGTCAGTCTGTAGCCGTCCTGTACCTTGTGCACGCTGTCGTAGTCGGCGGGACCGTTCGTCTGCGTACGGCCGAGAATCCAGATTGTCGGCGTCGGCGCGACGATCTTGATCACCCCTTCGGGCAGCGTTCCGCTCCAACCCGGCGCGACGAGTGCGAAATCTCCTGCCTTGGTTCCGGTCGTGCGCGAGCCGACGACGCTGAACACGTCGGTCCACATGTCCAGCATCGGCAGCAGGTAATAGCGCCCGCCCGTGTCCGGCACCGACAGGATTCTCGGCTCCTGCGACAGGTCGAGCCAAGCGAACGAGTAGAGCGTATCGAAATTGTAGCGCACGACGTCCCGATCCACGGCGCGCGGATAGGTCCTTGCATGCGCAAACTGGTTGACCGGAGCACGCAGCGGGATCGTGGCCGCGTTGGGCACGTTGGTCGACTGACGCATGGACACGTCCATGGTGACGATCGGATAGGCGAAGACATAAGCGTCGCGCGCGATCTCGTACGCCTGCTGGTCGGAGATGCCCTGCGCGGAAGCGGGCACGCCCGGCGTCAGCCCCACTCCAAGGACTATCGATGCAAGTATTGATCTGATCATCGACGACTTCCTTCCCGCAGCTTCCAATTCAAACTCCGCCTCGACGATATCCGGCATCAGGAACCTCAGTTCACCGCCTGCGCCTCCGGAAATTTCCATTTGCCGTTCAGGATTTCCGCACGCGGCCGGTAGAGCCGGACGGTGTAGTTCCAGCCTTTGGTGATCGGCAGGCAGTTTGGGACCTTGCCGTCACAGCCTCCGAACTGGATCGCGATGGAGCCGTCAGGGCCCCTCGTGCCGGTGATGTTGTTCAGCGTATAGGCGTCGGCGGAATTCTTCTCGAAATATCCCTTGGCGTTGTAGACGCTGATCGACCAGAACGCTTCGACCGGAACATCGCGGACGGTAAGCTTGTAGACCGTCGTGCCATCGTTCCTGGTCGGCGTGACGCTCAGATAGGTGGCGTCCTTGTCGGGATTGCCGCCCCAACCGGCTGCAGTGCCGATCAAGTGCCTGACGGGATCGACCTGCCCCTTGGGTCCGAAGGCGTGGGCGAAGCCGCCGGTATGATCGTTCAGCGCCAGCAGCGCATCGCGAATGGCCTTCTGGCTGGCTGGGTCCCAGTTCGGAAGCTCGAGCTTGCCGGTCGCCTTCTGGCTGACCTTGATGGCATCCTGCAGCGCGTGCACTTGCGCGAGGTCCTTGGTGTCGTTCGGATCGACCAGCGTTCGAATCCCGACGACTGCATAGCGCGTGCCGACGTTGTCGCGCGTCAGGGTGCGTTTGCCGGCGCCATAGTACACGGCCGGCACATAATGATCCTCGCTGATCACCTGCAGCGACATGAAGCGCTTGCCCGGATCCGGCATCGTGATGGTCACCGGCCCGGCATCGAGATCGAACACCCCTGACGTATAGAGCGTGTCGCGGTTGAGCCGGATCACGGTCTGATTGTCGATGCTGGCCGGCTCGCGGCGATGCTCGAGCTTTCCGAGGCCCACGCCCTTGGCGAGGTTGCCCAGATAAAGATCGGACTCGGCGCGGGCGAAGTTGTCGACCGTGACAGGCACTGGTGATTGCGCCCGTGCTGCGCCAATCGCGAGCAGGCTCGCGGTGAAAAGCGCTGCTGAAGTTCCTTTCATCGTCGTCATCTCGATCAATTCACCTTCTGCACTGCGGGCGGCGTCCATGTGCCGCCGGTGATGGCCGCCTTCGGCCAGTAAGCGCGAACGTAGAGGGAGAAGTCGCCATCCTTCGGCGCCGGCAGCCAGTTGGCTTGCTTGTCCTTATCCGGGGACGACGCCTGCACATAAAGGGTCAGGGAGCCGTCGCTATTGTACTTGAGCGATTTGTTCTTGGTGCCGAGCGAGTAACGGTCGAGCTCGTTCGGGGCGAAGAAATGATGCTCATTGTAGAGCGTCAACGACCAGAAGCCGTCGACCGGAGGTGTCTGATCCTTGGCGAAGGTGACCGCATAACTGTTCTTTCCGTTCAGCCTGTCGCCGGCAGCGTCGAGGTCCTGATAGAAGTACTTGGTCTCGTTGGGGAAGTTGACGAGGATGTTGGACCTCGCGACCGCGGTGCGGGTAAAGTAGTCGGTACCGAACGCGGCTTCGTTGGAAATCGTGCTCCAGTTGTGCGGAAGCTGCTCGCCATAGTTCCGGAACTGCAGCAGCGGCGTGACGAGCTTCTCCTCGGCTTCTTTCGCGCCTTCGACAAGGGCGGCCTTGATCCTGGGATTGTCCTTCGCTGCATTGACGACGGCCAGCATCTGGCCGTAGCGGGATTCTTCTCCCGGCAAGGGAGGCGCATCGGCGAGAATGGCGGGCAATTCATCGAAGAACTTTTCCGGGAAGACGAAGCGCGTCTCGGCCGCGCCCTCTTCCCCGGACGGAAGCACCTTCATCTTGCTCCAGTCGGCGCTCTTCATCACGCCGTCGTATTGCGACAGCGGGTACATCATCACCAGCTTCAGGACGGGCTGGATGGCTTTCCTGTCCTCGGCCGTGTCGTCCTGAAAAATTCTTGGAGCGACGAAGCCGGTATCGGTCGGTGAACGGAATACCTTGGTGATGCCGCGCGGGACCTCACCCTTCCAGTTCGGGCCCACCAGGAGATAGAACCCCGGTGTCGTCGCATACATCTTGCCGAGTTGAACAAAGCTGTCGGTTCTCAGATCAACCATCTGATAGACCCAGAAGCGATCGCCGAAATCGGGGACCTGAACAACCACCGGCTCGATGTCGAGTGCCAGCGAGCCGCGCCCCATAGACCACATCCTGATTGGGGCACGCGACGAGCCGTTCGTCGGGCGTGATGCAATTCGTCAACATCGCAACGGTGTTAAGCGGAGCGATCGGGACAGGACCCGACATCATCGGCTCCTTGACGTCCTTGAACGAGACGCGGCGATTGAAAATGTTCGCCATCGGCCAGCCCCAGAAGTAGGCATCTTTGCCGACATGCCTTGCATAATCCTCCGTGATCTTCACTCGCGTGTCTGGGCCCATGGGCATGGCACGCGCCCAGCTCGGCGAGAGCGGCAGCGGTTGGGGATTCAGTTGGTCAGCCATAGCGAGCGTCACCTGAGACGCCGTCCCGAGAAGCAGCATGGTGAGCAGAAATCGGATCTTCACCGAACATCCCCTTGTTGCATCAACAACTGATTCTCGCCCTTCACTTCGTTGAACCGCCGACGGTGGTGGCGATCCGTTCTACATCGGGCAGCTTCCAGCCGTGATCGAACAACGGCTTCTCCGGACCGTAGAGGCGGAACAGCAATTCGAACTTGCGACTCGGATCGGTCGGCACCCAATTGGCTTCCCTGCCCTCAGGCGCCTTGGGGCCGAAAAAGACGTCGACCGAGCCGTCGGCATTCTTCTGGATGCCGTCGCTGATCGAGGCGCGGCTCGCACGCGGCATGTTGCGGACCAATGCGTGGGTCTCGCGGTCGTAGACGGTCGCCGACCAGTATTGCTTGACGGGCGCGTCGGCCGGTACGGTGAGGCGATAGGTGATGCCACCGTCGAGCGGCTGGCCGTCTTTGTCCTTGCTGACCATCAGATAGAACTGCGCGGTTCCGATCCGCTTGATGCCGGTGAAGCCGAGCGTGTAGGTCACCCCGCGCACGTCTACCGGATAGACATCGGGATCGGCGTAGCCGCCCTGCGCCGCTTTCACCATCTCCGGCATCGCCGCCGGAAACCAGCGGATGCCCGGATTGATGACCGGGAAGCCGGCGTCGTAGCGCTGCGACAGGAGCGCGTGGGCTTCGCGCGCAGCCTGCGCAAGGATATCCTCGGTCTTGCGGTCCGGATTGTACGGCTTGCCCTTCTCGATGCCGATCGTCTTGAGCTGATCGATCATCACCCGGTCACGGTCGAGCCACGGCTCATTCTGCACCACGCGATCGAGATTGCGGTAGAAGCGGGCATCATACGGGATCGTCGCGTCGAACAGGACGTCGTAGGCATCGGTGAAATTGGTCGGCGGCGGACTGGCGGCCTGCGCTAGCGGATAGATCCTGATTTGCTTGCCATAGGCGACCGACTTGGCGATGTCGGCGTCCTTGTGACTGGCAAGGCTGGAGCGCAACAGCGCAAAGCCACTGAGCGTGTCTGATTGCAGCGCCAACGCGCCGGCCGGCAGTTCGCCCTTGTACCCGGGCGGCAGGATCACGTATTTGCCGCCCTGCCCCTTGTCGGCGCCTTCGGGACCGGCGTCTTCCAGCGGCATCTGCCATGCGGTGACGATGTTTCCGGCGATCGATCCGCCCTGAGCGGGCGGAATCTCGATCACGATAGGACCGTCCTTCACGTTCCAGAATGACATGAAGTAGATCGAGTCCGGATTGGGCGTCAGCGTCTGGTTCTTCCAGTTCACCGGCTTCGACCAGTAGACGATCTCGTTTACCTTGGCCTTGGTGCTCGTGAGCATCGCCTGCAGCATCAGGTCGGTGTTGACGGCGGGCATCGCCCAGATCACGGCTTCGACCGCGCGGCGCTGAATGTTGCGCGCGGCAAGCTCTTCCGCCGATGGCGTCTGTGCGCGCGCCGCAGTAGCCGCCAGCATCATGACGAGGGCTCCGAGGATCTTCCTTCTCATGCTGGCTCCCTCTCAGAACGGATTGACATAGTTTACGATCGCAACCTGCCGCAGGATCACGCGGCGCACGACGTGGGTCGGTCTCAGGTGGTCGGTGTAGATCGCCGCCGTGCCGCTCGAGCCGGCAGGCAAGCGGCTGGCGAAGGCGGCATCATCGAGCCTGACGCGCACGACGAACGGCACCGCCTCGATCGCCTTCGGCGCAACGGCCGTTCCCGAGGTCGTAACCTGGCCGGTCGCCACCGCCTGCAACACGCTCTCGACCTTTCCGGTGTAGATCTGTCCGGGCGCGAACTTGAAGGTCACCTCGACCTCCTGCCCGGGCGCGACATAGCGCGCATCGATCTGGTTGATCTCGACGCCGATGATGGTGTTCGAGGTATCGATGAACGCCATCACCGGCGACAGCGGCAGGTTCGCCACCCGCGCGCCCTTGCGCAGCGCAACGTTGGTGACGTAGCCGTCGCCCGGCGCGCGGACTATTGTCTTGTCGCTATTCCATTGCGCGGCCTCGAGCTGGCCGCTGAGCTGGTCGACCTCGGACTGGCGCTGCTCGACGTCGAAGCCGCGCCCGGCGTCGCGTTCATAGAGCGTCGTCATCTGCGCAAGCCGCGTCTTCGACAGATTCAGCTGCGCCGTGATCGCCTTGACCTGCGCATCAAACGGCGTCGGATCGATCTTGAAGAGGACGTCGCCGGCCTTGAGCGGCGCGTTGGCGGCGACGGGCACCTCGCTAACCTCGCCCGCGACGTCAGGCACGATCGAGACCGCGTTGCGCACCACCAGCGCGGGGCCCTGCGGCGCGCCCCAGCCCATCGGCACCAAGAGGCCGAACAGCAGCAGCACCAGCACGATGAAGGGCGACGCCTTCCAGAACAGGTTGAAGCGCACGATCCTGAAGTGCACCAGCAGGAACAGCAGCACCAGATAGGTGTTGAAGATCGCGACACCCATCACGCATCTCCCACCCGGCGCGGCGCCGGCACATCGACATAGGCCCAGACGAAGGCGACCGGCCACAGCGCGAAGCCGCAGATCAGGGTGATCCAGCCGGCGACCATCACCGCCTGCGCATAGGGGTGGTTGCGCGTCTTCGCGATATGCCCGGGCAGCCAGCCGGCGATGCAGAACACGCCGATCGAGCTGGCGATCAGGACGACAAGCACGATCCAGGCGAAGACGTCGTAGCCGCTCATCGCTTGACCTCCCCGGCTGCGACCAAGGGTGGAAAGACCTCGTTCCAGTCCTGCTTCATGTCGACAACGGTCCAGTCGCCCGCGGATGCCGCATCGAGCGCCTTGTCGAGCCTGCCGATCTTCGAATCCCGATCGTAGGCATATTCACGGACAGCGTCGGTATGATGCACGATGCCGGCGAAGCGCGCGCCCGAACCTGCGACGGTCCATTGCAGCATCTGCAGGTCGCCATCCGAATTGCCGAACGCGAAGATCGGACGGCGGCCGATGAATCGGTTGATGCCGACCGGCTTGCCTGGGCCGTCATCGATGAACTCGACCCCGGCTTCCTTGATCAGCTCCGGCTTGCCGTCAGCGCGGACGTCGAATTTGACCACGCCGGACGATCCGACCACCTGCTCCGGCGGGATGCCGTAGACCCGCTCCATCCACGGCCGCATGAACTCGACGCCGCCCCCGGAGACGACAAAGGTCTTGAAGCCGTTGGCCCTGAGATAGGCCAGCAGCTCCAGCATCGGCTGGTAGACGAGGCTGTCATAATGGCGGTTGAAGCGTGGATGCCTCGCGCTCGCGAGCCAGTCGCGCACCGAGCTTGCGAACGCATCCGTCGTCATGCCGGCATGGGTGGCCGCCATGATCTGCAGCAGTCCCTTCTCTCCCGTGGCCGCAAGCGCCTTGGTGTCCTTCTCCAGAAGCGCCTTGAACGGCTGCCGCGTCTGCCAATCCGGATGCTCCGGCGCCATTGCCCTGACCCGATCGATCGCGAAGGCAAGCTGGAAATAGAACGGCCGCTCGGTCCACAGCGTGCCGTCATTGTCGAAGGTGGCGATGCGCTCGGCCGCCGGCACGAAGTCCGGGCCGCCCTGCTTCGTCACGCGCGCGACGAAATCGGTGATGGCCCGCTTGGGGGCGCCGTCGTTCCAGGACGGTAACGGGTCCGTCTGAGCCAACGCGCCCGCGAGGCCTCCGATCGCAAGAACGATCGCCAGCGCCGGAGCCAGGACATATCGGACCGCGGATCGCAAGTTGACCTCCGGGTTTGGAGTTTGCATCGGCCGGCGGACGTGCCGGCCGATGCAAGGGATCGCTATCTTGACCTCTGCTGAATCTGCTGATCGATCATCGTCCGCAGGTTGGCGCGAATGCGGTCAATGCTCTGCTGACGCGTCGCCTGCTTGGCGCGCTCCTCCTTGATGCCGTCGGTGACTTCGCCAATGATGGTGGACGGATTGAAGCTCGGCGGGAACGATCGTGGCGGAAATTCCTTGAGGCTGACGGCGAACACCGCCACCTCATCGATCATGCCGTAGACGCCGCCGACGTGATTGATGAACCAGTCCCAGTATGTATTCGACGTGATGTCGGCGCGCTCGAACGGGTCCTGGTACAGATTGAATATCTTCTGCATGCGCAGGTTGGTGAAGGGCTCGGCCCAGACACCCATGGTACCCTGCAGGCGCTGCTCGGCGAGGACGTATTTGTAGTCGCCGGCGCGGATACCCACCAGCATCCCGTCATCGTCCGAGTAGAAGAACGTGCTGCGCGCGCTCTTGGTCCCGTTGTTGTTGGCCGCCGTTCCGCTCACATTACGCAGGAATTGCGACTGGTCGTAACCGTCGAGATGGACCTTGTAGTTGATGCCATTCGCGGTGTAGCCGGCCTTCAGCTTGCTGACGATGTCGGGCTCGCCGGCGATCGCGCAGAAGGTCGGGATCCAGTCGTTGTGGCTCATCAGCTCGTTGGTGACGGTGCCGGGCTTGATCACGCCGGGCCAGCGCACCAGGCAGGGCACGCGGAACGCGCCTTCCCAGTTGGTGTTTTTCTCGGACCGGAACCAGGTCATGGCACCATCGGGCCAGGTATTCATGTGCGGCCCGTTGTCGGTCGAATACATCACGATGGTGTCGTTCGCGATCCCCATGTCGTCGAGCGCCTTCAGGAGCGATCCGACCGTGTCGTCATGCTCCTGCATGCCATCGATATATTCGCTGTCGCCGTGGGTATAGCGCCCGCGATGATCCTGGCGAACATGGGTGCGCAGATGCATGCGGGTTGCGTTGAACCAGCAGAAGAACGGCTTGCCCGCACCCTGCTGCCGCTTCATGAAGTCGATCGCCGCCGCCGACGTTTCATCGTCGATCGTCTCCATTCGCTTCTTGGTCAGTGCGCCGGTGTCCTCGATCGTCTGCTTGCCGATCTTGCCGAACCGGGGATCCTCGGTCGGATCGTCGCGATCCGTCGCCTTGCAGCGCAGGACGCCGCGCGGCCCGAACTTGGCGCGGTAGCCGGGATCCTTGGGATAGTCCGGCAGCTCCGGCTCCTCCTCGGCGTTGAGGTGATAGAGATTGCCGAAGAACTCGTCGAAGCCGTTCACGGTCGGCAGCGACTCGTTGCGGTCGCCGACATGGTTCTTGCCGAACTGGCCGGTGGCATAGCCGAGATTCTTGAGCAGACCGCCGACCGACGGATCGAGCTGGCTCATCCCCATCGGCGCGCCGGGATAGCCGACCTTGCTCAGTCCGGAGCGGATAATGTGCTGACCGGTGAGAAACGCCGAACGGCCCGCCGTGCAGGATTGCTCACCATAGTAGTGCTGGAACTTGATGCCCTCGCGCGCGAGGCGGTCGATGCTCGGCGTCTCATATCCCATCAGGCCGTTCGAATAGGCGCTGATGTTGGCGATGCCGATGTCGTCGCCCCAGATCACGAGGATATTCGGCTTGCGGCCGGATGAAGCTGCCGGTGCGGGGCTTGCCGCCGGCGCAGCCTTTTGTGCCTGCGCCAAGGCGTCTGATGTCAGCGCTGCCGCGGCTACGAGCGTGGACGTGCCCAGCAACAGATTGCGGCGGTCGATAGCCTGAGTCTTGCCGTTCGGCTTGTTGTCGTCGGCTTCGTTGCTCATATCAAACTCCCTACCTGCGCTTTGATGCGGCCCAGCCACTCGCTGGGCCGCTTCGTTTTCAGTTGTTGTTCGTTCCTCCGGTCGTCAGCTTGTCCATTACGTCGCCGACAGTGAAGCTCGCGGCCTTGGCACGAGGCGGAAACTCTTTGAAGCTTTCGATGTACTTGGCGACAATGGCCTGGGCCGGCACCAGGAGGAAAGCTCGGTGCGCGTGCCAGTCCGCGTAAAGGATGCTGGTAGGACCGCGCTCGAACGGATCGGCCCGAAGATTGTACAGCATCGGCGCGCGCAGCTTGGTGAACTGTCCCATCCAGGGTCCGAGCGGCGCCTTGGGGTTCGTGTCGGTGTGCTGCTCCATGAAGGTGATCTTCCACTCCTTGACGCGGAGTGCCATCAGGTCACCATCGTCGCTCCAGTAGAGGAATTCCCGCCGCGGCGATTCCTTCTCGTCGCCCTTGAGGAACGGAAGCAGATTGAATCCATCGAGGTGGACCTTGAAGCTTTTGCCGTTGAGCGTTGTACCCTTGGTGACCTTGTCGACCAGTTCCGGATCGCCGGCTGCCGCGGCGAAGGTCGGAATGAAGTCCTCATGCGCGCAGACGTCGTTGACGATCGTTCCCGGCTTGACGACCCCCGGCCATCGGATCAGGCAGGGAACGCGGAAAGCGCCTTCCCAATTGGTCGCCTTCTCGCCCTTGAACGGCGTTGTGCCGCCGTCCGGCCAGGTAAAAACTTCGGCGCCGTTGTCGGTGGTGTAGACCACGATCGTATTGTCAGCCGCGCCAAGGTCATCCAACAACTTGATGAGCTCGCCGACATGACTGTCGGTTTCGACCATGCCGTCCGGATAGAGGCCAAGGCCGGTCTTGCCCTGCGATTCCTTCTTCAAATGCGTGAAGATGTGCATCCGGGTCGTATTGAAGTAGCAGAACCATGGCGTGCCCGCGCGCTGCTGACGTCCGATGAAATCCTTTGCGGCGCCGAGGAATTCCGTATCGATGATTTCCATGCGCTTGGTGTCGAGCGGACCGGTGTTCTCGATCACCTGCTTACCGACACGACCGTAGGCGGGGTCTTCAGTAGGGTCGTCTCGATCGCTCGCCTTGCACTTCAACACCCCGCGCGGCCCGAACTTGGCACGAAAGCGCGGATCCTTCGGGTAGTCCGGGTTCTCCGGCTCCTCCTCGGCGTTGAGGTGATAGAGATTGCCGAAAAACTCATCAAAGCCGTGCACGGTCGGCAGATGCTCGTTGCGATCGCCGAGATGGTTCTTGCCGAACTGCCCCGTCGCATAACCGAATGTCTTCAGAACATCGGCGACGCTAGGGTCGAGCGGTCCGAGCCCGAGCGTGGCGCCGGGCAAGCCAACCTTGGTCAGCCCGGTGCGGATCGGCGATTGCCCGGTGATGAACGCTGCGCGACCTGCGGTGCAGCTCTGCTGGCCGTACCAATCGGTGAAGATCGCGCCCTCCCTTCCGATGCGGTCGATATTGGGCGTGCGATAGCCCATGATGCCCATGTTGTAGGCCGAGACGTTGAACCATCCGATATCGTCGCCCATGATGAAGAGGATATTCGGCTTGCGGCCGGATGGCGCTGAAGGCGCGGGACTTGCGGCCGGCGCGGCCTTCTGCGCCTGCGCCAAGGCGTCTGATGTCAGCGCTGCGGCGGCTACGAGCGTGGACGTGCCCAGCAACAGATTGCGGCGGTCGATAGGCTGGGTCTTGCCGTTCTGCTTGTTGTCTTTGGCTTCGTCACTCATCTCGAACTCCTACATTGAGAGGCCTTCACGTCGGTGGGTGAGAAACGGCGGGGGATGACCGCACCACGCAGCGGAAGCCGACATGGCTGGTCGAGGTGTCGACCGGCTCGGCGTGACGGGCGGCGGGGCGATAGCGGCGACAGTAATTCGGCGCGCAGAGATGCGAGCCGCCCTTCAGCACCTTGCGCGGAATCCTGATTGCGGGCTGGGAGGAATCGTAGCTCGCCTCCTCGCGGCCGCCGCGCGGGTTCTGCGGGATACAGCAGGGCTTGTTGGCGTCGGCCTCGTGGCGGGCGGACCACCAGTCGGCGGTCCACTCCCAGACATTGCCGATCATGTCGTAGACGCCATAGCCGTTCGGCGGGAACGCGGTCACCGGCGAGGTCCGGTCGAAGCCGTCCTCGCAGAGATTCTGTAGCGGGAAATTGCCCTGCCAGGTGTTGGCCATGTGCTTGCCGCCAGGCGTCAGGGCGTTGCCCCAGGCGTACTCCTCGCCTTCGAGCCCGCCGCGCGCCGCGAACTCCCACTCGGCTTCGGTCGGAAGCTCCTTGCCGGCCCATTTGGCGTAGGCGAGCGCGTCGGCATAGGCGACGTGGACGACCGGATGGCTGCCGAGCACGTTGATGTTGCTGCGCGGACCGTAGGGACGACGCCAACTCGCGCCCTTCATGAAGGTCCACCATTGGCTCCAGTCGCGCAGCGTGCTGACCCGGCGCGGCGGCTGAAACACCAGCGAGCCGGCGTACAGCATCTCCGGCAGCGCGCCGGGATATTGCGCGGGGTCGGGCGGCTGCTCGGCGATCGTGACGTGACCGGTCTCGCGCACGAATTCGCGGAATTGCGCGTTGGTCACCGGCGTGCGGTCGATCCAGAAGCCATCGACCGACGCCCGATGCGACGGCGCTTCCTCGGGATAATGATGGTCCGAGCCCATGCGGAATGTGCCGCCGGGAATCCACACCATGTCGCCCTCGGTCTGGACGCCGTCATCCGGCTCTGGCTCGGCGGAGAAGATATCTGCGCGGAACATGACGCTGCACCCGTTCGCGTACTACCGCGGGCAATAGTCCCAGAAGCCCTGTGTTTTCGATGGATCGGTGTAGTACCAGCACATGCCCGCTGCCGGCGGCGCGCCGGCCCAGGCAGCTGCGCTCGCCGCCGTCACGAAGCCGACCGCAGCACCGGCCGCGATCGCGCCGCCGACCGGCCAGCCGTACCAGCCGGGCCGCACCCAGCCTCCCGGCCGCGGTCCCGGGATCGGCCGTGGTCCGACCCAACGCGTGCCGCCGCCGTGCCAGCCGGGCCGAACGCCCGGGCGCACCACCGTCCGGCTGCGATAGGCCACCGCCCCGCCACGCGGACCGACCGCGACGCCGCCGCGGTGTACGACCGCGCGCACCTGCACAACGTCGCCGCTCGCCTGTTGTTTGAGGATCGGCAGCGAAGCGGAGGAACCGATGTTGAGCGCCGATGCCGGACCTGCCTGTGCCGCAAGCGCGGTGATTCCAAACACCGCCGCGCGGAAAATCTTGCTGAAGATCGCAGCTTCTCGTTGTTGTTGCTCTTGGTGACCGAACTTCATGCTTGATCGCATTGTCGCGCCCTTCCAATTTTCTGTGCTGCTCGCTTCGGCAGCATTGATCCGTCAGGCCTTCTTCCCTTTCTCTTCTGTCGTCGTCTATGTGCACCTTTACGTGCACAGCCGTTCTCACGGCGCGTGAACGGTTCCACCGGACGTTGTCACGAGCTGATTTCGCTTCGAGATCAAACGATAGCGCAACGCGCCTTACGTGTGATGTGCAGTCTGTGCCAATCTCAGGTACGCGGCGTGCAGCCTTAACGAAAACTGTCCCAACTCCGTCAATCCGATGCTGACGCCGGAATTGCTTTCTCGAAAAAACAAGCGAAAATCCGCGGCATTGCGAATTCACATCTCGATCTCGCCATGCGAATCAAACCAACATTGGCAATGTTGTCGCGCGGCACAAGTTCGTACTGACTTCAAGCACTTGGCCTCAGTGGACCGATCGCGCTATAGTTGTGAACGTGGATATGGGCAAGCACCTCTCGGTTAGCACCGGCGAGCTTGACGGCTTCGAAGGACTCCACGACGCCGTCAAAGGTTCGCATGTCGAAGTCATGCAGCTCGAGCGCGGCAAGCTGCGCGGCACTTTGTCCCACGTCGGGATCGGCGATTTTTCGCTCAGCATCGGCGCGTTCAATGTCGGGGTCCGCACCCAGCGCACGTCCGCCGACGACAAGCTGATCATCGGCATGCTGCTTCATGCGACCGACCGCGTCACCCATTGGGCGTTCGACATGCAGCCGGCCGACGTGCTGGTGATCCCTCCGTCGGTCGAGCATGACGGGGTGTTTCACCGGGCCTCGTCCTATGCGGCGATTCGCTTCGACATGGCCGATCTTCCCGACCTGTTCGGCGGCGAGCCGCGGCTCGCCGATGCCGCGACATGGCAGGCGAAGAACCACTTTCGCGCCGACCCCGCCATCGGCATGAGCGCCGCCGACCGGCTGCCGCAGATCATCGCGCATCTTGCCCGGTATCCGGACGCGCTGTCGGAGGCGTCGGCCGAATTCTGGAAGCGCGCGATCATCGACTGCGTGACCGCGACGGTCGTCACGTCGCTGCCGCCAGACGGAACGAGCTATCTGCCATCGGCGATGAAGCTGGTGCGCGACGTCGAGGACTATCTGCACGCCGCGGGCGCCCGCCCGGTCCATGTCTCGGAAATCTGCACCGAGCTCCGGCTGTCGCGGCGAAGCCTGCACCGCGCCTTCCACGAGGTGTTCGGCGTCGGCCCGGTGACGTTCCTGCGCTACAAGCGGCTCTGCATGATCCGTTCGATCCTGCGCGAAAGCAGGCCGGAGCAGACCACCGTTTCCAAGGTTGCGATCGAACAGGGCTTCATCGAGCTCGGGCGCTTCTCGCAGTACTACCGCGCGATGTTCGGAGAATACCCGTCGCAGACGCTTGGCTACGCCGGCTAGAACGAACCGGCCTCAGCGCCTGCGCGCGCTCATTTCGATCGCCCCGGATCGCCATTGCCGGACAGCACCTGCGCGGCGCCGCCGACGCCGCGGCGGAAGGCTTCATCGAAGGTGACGCCGCGGAACTGCCATTTGTAGTCCCGGCCGTGCCAGGCCATCCGCCATTGCGTGGCCCAGCCGAGATCCTTGTCGTCCCAGACCAGTCGCCCGACCAGGGTGGCCTCGCCACCCTGCGGCGCGACGATCGGGGCAAGCTTCGCCGGCTGCGTCTTCAAGAGCTCGGCCGCGGTGACGCCGGCGCTGGTCAGCGCTGCCGCATCCGGCAACACGAAGCGCATGCCGCGCTTGCCGGCCGCGGCCGCGAGCGCGTCGCGCTGCAAATCGGACTGCGTGCCGTCTGATGTGACGATATAATCCTTCGGGCCGTGCAGCATCTCGACGAAGACGCCGAGCACCGGCCGCTGCGATCGCCACGGCTTGAGGCTGAGCCTGGCGAGAATGCCGTCGATCTTGGTCTCGTCGAACGCCACCGTCAGGTCGTACGGCCGGTCGCGGGTGCCCTGCTCGTCATGATGCGGCTTGCCGGCATACTGGTCGTGATAGTCGAAACTGCTGACGAACTCCTTGGCCCTGGATTTATAGCCTGCGAGCCGGCGGTCGCTTGCCAACATCGGCTGGCCGGAGACCTTGATCAGGACGTCCTCCAGGCATGCACCGAAGCCGATGATGCGGTTCGGTTCGCCCTGGCCGGTGACGACGGTCTGCGCGCGATAGAGGCTGTCGTCGGCGGCCGCCATCGTGATGCCGCAACAAATCAATGCAGCGGCGAGCAGCATACGAACCACGCAGCGTGCGAAGGTGGCGATCGGATCGCGCTTCGTCTCAAGCAAGGCAGCCATCGTCACCTCCGCCCGGTTGCTTCATCGCCAGCTCAGATTGGCGTTATTTTTCGGCAGCGCCAAGTTGTTCGGGCATGGGCCATTCCATCGGCCGCACCGCGCTATGGCCACGCGCGGCAGCCATGACATATGCTCGGTGCATGTGCGGCAGCGCCGGAAGCGCTGCCCAGGACAACAACATCCAGGAGACGTCCCGTGAAATGCTATGAGTTGCAAGGCCCCGGCGGCGTCGATGCGCTTGCGCTGGTCGACAAGCCGGTTCCGCAGGCCGGTCCGGGCGAAGTGCTGGTGCGGCTGAAGGCGGCGACGCTGAACTATCGCGACCTGCTCACGGTCAAGGGCGGCTACGGCTCGCGCCAGAAATTTCCGCTGGTACCGGTATCCGACGGCGCCGGCGTCGTCGAGTCGGTCGGCCCCGGAGTCAAGAGCTTCGCGCCCGGCGACCGCGTGACCGGCAGTTTCTTCGAAAGCTGGCTCGGCGGCGAGCCGAGCGAGGCGCGGATGCGCGCAGCGCTCGGCGGCAGCGTCGACGGCGTGCTGACCGAATACCGCGTCTTCCTGGCGCACGCGCTGGTGCGTACGCCGGACCATCTCAGCGACATCGAGGCTGCGGCGCTGCCATGCGCCGGCCTCACGGCGTGGAGCGCGGTGGTCAAGCTCGGCGACATCAAGCCGGGACAGACGGTGCTGACCCAGGGCACCGGCGGCGTCTCGCTGTTCGCGCTGCAATTCGCCAAGATGTGCGGCGCCCGCGTCATCGCCACCTCTTCCAGCGATGCCAAGATCGCGCGGCTGAAACAACTCGGCGCCGACGTCACGCTCAACTACAAGACCACGCCCGACTGGGGCAAGAAGGCGCGCGAGCTGACCGGGCGCGGCGTCGATCTGGTCGTCGAGGTCGGCGGCGTCGGCACGCTGAACGAGTCGATCCGCGCAACCAGAATCGGCGGCACGATCGCCTTCATCGGCGTGCTCGCAGGTCCTGCCTCCTCCGACAGCAGGCTGCCGCTGATGGTGATGCAGCAGCAACGCCTGCAGGGCGTCACCGTCGGTTCGATCGAGGATCTGCAGGCGCTGTGCGACGGCATCAGCATGCATGGCGTCAAGCCTGTCGTCGACAAGGTGTTCGCGTTCGACCAGGTCAAGGATGCGTTCGCCCACATGGCGAGCGGTGCGCATTTCGGCAAGATCGCGATTGCGATCGGCTAGTATCGGCGCGGCCAAGCCCTAGCGCCCCGTGAACTGGGCCTTGCGCTTCTCGACGAAGGCCTTGCGGCCTTCCTGCGCGTCGACGGTTTCGCGGATCACCTGCTGCAGCTCGATCTCGCGACGGAACTGTTCGGCGTAGCTGGCGTGCTCGCTCTCCTCGAGCAGCTGCCGCGTCGCGACCAGTGCGCGCGTCGGGCCGTCGGCGAGGCGGCCGGCGAGCACTCTTGCCTCGTCGAGCAGCCTTGCGTCATCGACGACGTCGCGCACCAGGCCCCACTCCTTGGCCCGCTCGGCCGACAGCGGCTCGTTCAGCAGCATCAGGTCGAGCGCGCGCTGGCGCCCGATCAGGCGCGGCAACAGCCAGGTCGAGCCGAGGTCGGGCACCAGGCCGATCCGGCTGAACACCTGGATGAAGCTTGCCGAGCGCGCGGCCAGGATGATGTCGCCGGACATCGCAAGGCTGAAGCCGCCGCCGGCTGCGACGCCGTTGACCGCGACCACCACCGGCATCTGGCACTCGCGCAAGGCCTGCATCGCCGGCCAATAGTGCTTCATCACGCCGAGATAGATATTGTCGCCGAGCGAGTTGAACGCCTTCAGGTTCTGCCCGGAGCAGAAACCGCGCCCCTCCCCGGTCAGGATCAGGGCGCGAATACCGGGTTCGCCCCCCATCTCGCCGATCGCACGGGCGAGATCGCCGAGCAGTTCCGGCGTCATCGCGTTCAGGCTGTCGGGATCGTTCAGCGTCAAGATGCCGACCTTGCCGTCCCGCTCGCGCTTCACACTGCTCATTTTCCGCTCCCTGAAATTGGTTCTTGTTGTTGCACTGACAGTGCCATGCCTGACATGCTACGCCAACGTGACCCGCCCGCAACAAGAACAGCGAAAGCAACGCCATGTCCGATCAGTTCTCCAACTCGCAAGTGATCCGCAAGCCGGCCGTCAGCGCCAAGGGCGGCATCGTCGCTGCGCAATCGCGCAAGGCGGCCGAAGTCGGCGCCGAGGTCCTGGCAGCGGGCGGCGATTGCGTCGACGCCGTGATTGCAACCACCTTTGCTCTTGGTGTGCTGGAGCCGTGGATGAGCGGCGCCGGCGGCGGCGGCGCGATGGTGCTTTACCGCGCCAAGGAGAACCGCGTCGAGGTGATCGACTACGGCATGCGCGCGCCCGATGGCCTGCGCCTCGATGACTATCCGCTGACCGGCGGCGCGGCCTCCGACCTGTTCCCCTGGGCGCGGGTCAAGGACGACCGCAACCTGCACGGCCCCGGCTCGATCGCCGTGCCGGGCGTGGTCGCCGGCATGGAAGAGGCGCATCGCCGCCACGCCAAAATGCCGTGGAAGGATCTGCTGGCGCCGAGCGTCAAGCTCGCCGGCGAAGGCTTGCAGGTCGATTGGTGGACCACCGACATGATCGCAAGCTCCGCCGCCGATCTGCGGCGCTATCCGGCCAGCGCCGCAGCCTATCTGCAGGATGGCCTGCCGCCGAACGCGCAATGGGGCATCCGCTCGGTGGTCCGCATGCCGCAGGACGCGTTGAAGGCGACGATGGCGCAGCTTGCCGCGGCGGGTCCGCGCGATTTCTACGAGGGCGATCTGGCGCGCAGCATCGCCGACGATATTCAGGCCGCCGGCGGCGCGCTGTCGGTGCGCGATCTCGCCGCCTTCCGGGCCCATCTGCGCGAGCCGCTCAGGATTCCCTATCGCGGCGGCACGGTCTATGCGACGCCGGAACTGACCGCGGGCCCCACCATGGCACGCACGCTCGGTCTGCTGCAGAAGGCGTTGGCGCCGGCGCAAGGCGGCCCGGATGCGGCGGCTTACGCGGCCTATGCCGAGGCACTGCAAGCGGCCTACCGCGAACGCTTGAAGGACATGGGCGACGTCGACGGCCGCCGCGCGCTCGGCGCCGAGGCGATCGCGCCAAGCTGCACCACGCATTTCTCGGCAGTCGACCGCGACGGCAACATGGCCGCCGTGACGCAGACGCTGCTGTCGACCTTCGGCTCCAAATTCGTAACGCCGAACACCGGCCTCACCATGAACAACGGCATCATGTGGTTCGATCCGGTGCAGGGCAATCCGAACTCGCTAGCGCCCGGCAAGCGCTGCCTGACCAACTACACGCCCGTGGTCGCGGAAGCGGCCGATGGCCGCCGTCTCGCCGCCGGCGCATCCGGCGGCCGCCGCATCCTGCCCGCGGTGTCGCAGCTCATCTCCTTCGTGATGGATTTCGGCATGGATCTCGACACCGCGATCCATCAGCCACGCATCGATGCCAGCGAAGGCGCCATTGTGATCGGCGACGTCCGCCTGCCGCAGACCGTGCGCGAGGCGCTGCGCGGCCGCTTCGACTATGAGGAGGCACGCATCCAGACCCAGCCGAAAAAGTTCGCCTGCCCCAGCATCGTGCTGCGCGACGGCACGACAAACAGCGGCGCCACCGAGCCGTTCCATCCGTGGAGCGATGCCATCGCGGAAGGGTGAGAAGGCCGCGGCGCGCACAACAACAACAATCTCGGGAGGCCGTCTTGAACTACGAGCAGATCACATGCGACATCGACGGCCCCCTGATGATCGTCACGCTCAACCGACCGGACAAGCTTAACGCCTACACCGGCACGATGGGCGCGGAGATCGCCGACGCTTTTCAGCGTGCTGACCAGGACGACGACGTCCGCGCCATCATCGTCACCGGCGCAGGCCGCGCGTTCTGCGCCGGTGCAGACGTCTCCGGCGGCGCCAACAGCTTCGACACCTCCGGCAGCCACGGCGCTGGCGTGTTCGCAAGCGCCGGCCAGCGCAGCGGCCGCTTCGTCGAGGCGATCTTCAACTGCCGAAAACCCTCGATCGCCGCGATCAACGGTGCTGCGGTCGGCGTCGGCATCACCATGACGCTGCCGATGGATGTCCGCATCGCCTCGCGCGGCGCCAAGATCGGCTTCATCTTCGCGCGCCGCGGGCTGGTGCCGGAGGCCGGCAGTGCCTGGTTCCTGCCGAAGCTCGTCGGGCTGCCGCAGTCGCTGCGCTGGTGCCTGTCCGGCCGCACCTTCGAGGCTGACGAGGCGCAGGCCGGCGGCCTCGTCAGCGAGGTGGTCGAGCCCGACGCCCTGCTCGAACGGGCGCGGCAGATCGCCCATGAGATGACGGCGGAAACCTCGGCGGTGTCGGTCGCGCTGACCCGCCAGATGCTCTGGCGCTTCGCCGGCGCACCCGACCCGCTCGAACTGCTCGCGATCGACAAGCCGATGTCGGTCGAGCGCGGCAGCCACGCCGACGTGCGCGAGGGCGTGCAATCCTTCATCGAGAAGCGCAAGCCGGCCTTTCCCGGCAAGGTCTCGCAGGACATGCCGAGCCAGTATCCGTGGTGGCCGGCGGCGGAGTGAAGCGTGATCTGCACCGTCGTCCCGGTGAAAGCCCGGGACCCATACTCCGCGGCAGATGTTGTCGGCGGGACTCGTCGTTGCAACATCGCATAACAATCATCATTTGTGGTTATGGGTCCCGGCCTTCGCCGGGACGACACCGAATGTATTGCGCGGCCGATGGGTCATACATCCGCGTTCTCGCGCCAATATCTGCCCGAGCTTTCCAACGGACGCTGCGGCGCGTGACGCGTCTCCTCCGCTGCGCTATGGTGAGAAGCCTCATTCAACGATGAATTGGAGCACCGCCGGATGATTACCTGCTACCTGCGCTATGAGATCAGGCTGGGCAAGCTCGCCGACTTCGAAGCCTATGCTGCGATGTGGCTTGAGCTGCTGCCGCGGTTCGGCGGCGTCCATCACGGCTACTTCCTGCCGTCCGAGGGCGCGAGCGACGTCGCGCTGGCGATGTTCAGCTTTCCGAGCCTCGCGGTCTACGAGCAGTATCGAAAGGATTCCGCCGCCGATCCGGATGTGCAGAAAGCGATCGCTTTCGCAAAGGAGACCGGCTGCTTCACGCGCTATGACCGGTCGTTCTTCCGGCCGTTGTTTCCGAAAGCGGCCGAGCAGCAAGCGCGGTGACCGGATTGAGTGAAGCACGTGCAGACGTACCGCCCGGCGCGCAACTTCTCGGACGCGAGTGGCTGGGCTTCGACGGCGAGGTCACCTCGATCCGCTTCGAAGCGAAACCTTCGTTCACCAACCGGCATGGCACGATCCAGGGCGGCTTCCTCGCCGCAATGCTGGATTCGGCCACGGGCCTCGGCGCGCTTGCAGCCCTTCCCGCAACACAGACGGTGATCACCAAGACCCTCGCTACGCGATTTCTCAAGCCGGCGCGCACAGGTCCGATCACGGCCAAGGCGAAGGTCCTCTCGCAGACCGGGCGCGACATGATCGTTGAAGCCGACCTGATCGATGCGGAGAACGTAACGGTCGCCACCGCCACCGCCGAGTTGCGAATTCTCGACAAGCGATAGCCATATGCGTTGGTCTGCCTTTTTGTTGTCCGCTCTGGCGTTGCTCAGCCTCTCCGCCGCACAGGCGGCCGGACTGCGGGCTTTCAACGTTCCCGCGAGCAGTGACGGGCCCGCGATCAGAGGGGTGGTATGGAGTCCCTGCGCTGAGACGCCGCGCGAGATCGATGCCCGCGGCGGCCGAACATTCTTCGGCGTGAACGACTGCCCGATTGTCGGGACAAAACTTCCCCTCATCGTGATCTCGCATGGACGACGCGGATGGCTCGGCGGGCATCACGACACCGCCGCTGCGCTGGCGGATGCCGGCTTCATGGTGCTGACGTTCAATCATCCGACCGACACTGAACGCGACACCAGCGGCACCGACAGTCTTGCCGCTACGGTCGAACGGCCCGCCGACATCAAGCGCGCGATCGACTACGCGCTTCAGGGATGGCCCGATGCTGCTCACATCGACGCCGGACGAATCGGCCTCTACGGTTTCTCCTGGGGCGGCTACACCGCCCTCGCGGCGATTGGCGGCGTGCCCGATCTCCGCAAGGACCTGCCGAACTGCCATACCTCGAGCTTGCGCGCCTGCAAGGAACTCGAAAGCGGAGAAAAGCCGAGTGGACCGGTCGTCCATGATCCGCGGATCAAGGCCGCCGTCATCGTCGATCCCTATCCTGTGCTGTTCTTTGCGGCCGAGAATCTGAAAGCCGTGACGATTCCGATCCAACTATGGAGCTCGGACCCCGCGCAGAAAGCCGACGGCCTCTCCGGATGCTGTGCCGCCCCCATCAACGACCGGCTTCCGGCCAAACCGGACTTTCACCTGGTGAAGGACGCGAAGCACTTCTCTTTCCTCGCGACTTGCACGCCGGAGGAGACAGCGAAGATGGCCGGCATTTGTACCGACGCGCCGGGCTTCGACCGCGTCGCCTTTCATCAGCGCTTCCACGCCGCGGCCATCGCGTTCTTCAGGATGCACCTCGGCGACGCCGGGGTGCGCTGACGAACGCGGTTGGCCCCCGAGCCGGCGGTGGCGGCGGCTCGCCGGAATGCATGCCGATGGAGGAGGATCGAGTCTTACCGATATCGAAGCCTCCACGCATCGCATTCGCCTAGGCGGGTTTCTGCACCAGAGCCGCATCGAAGCCGACCCTCGGAAAGTGAAGATTCACTTTGCCGACCGAGGGGTCTTCGTGCCGGATCACAATCTCATCTTGTGTCCATGCGAGAATGTTTCCATGCACGGGATTGCCGTAGTCATCGGGAGTGACGCTGACCCAGTCGCCTCGCCGAATTCCGACATTCTGCGCTTCCGATGACCAGCTGTCGGGTTCGCTCGGTTGATGGCCACGGGCAACCTCGATCGCCTCGTCTGGCGTCATGTCCGTGTGCCTGCCGTGCCCAAGAGCCGCAACGCGTGCATACCAGGGGTCAACAATATCAGCGAAAGCAATCAGCTTCGCGATCTCCGGGCCGCCATTTTGACGCGCAAACCAGATCGGATGATAGACCGATAAGTCGGCCGCTGAAGGATCGTTTCCGAGGACAAACTTGCGGCCATCAGCGAGAACCTCGGCAAGCCACGCAAGATGGGCATTGAGCCGCTGAAAATAGATCGCCCGTTTCGGAAGCAGCACGTCCGGGTCCAGATTGACACGGAACAGCGGACGCCGTTCGTCGACCAGCTCCTGCGGGATTTTTCCGCCCATGTTGCCGATGGTGAGGCACACCGCATTCAGGAAGGAGCCCTTCTCGATCCACCAGCCGAAGACCTTGGCGAGGCCCTCCTGCCCATTGGGATAAAGCGCGGTCGGGCCGCCCAGCTTTTCGATGACCTGAAGTATGAGCAGCGTATCGCAATAGAACTCTGCTCCGATTTGGAGGATCGGCGTGCGCCGATAGCCTCCCGTCATCGGCGTGAGCTTGGGACGCGGCGTCCAGACCGGGATCTCGACCGAGCGCCAGCTCTGGCCCTTGAGGCCCAGAGCCAGGCGCGTCTTCTCCGAATAAGGCGAGAGCTGGTAGTGATGCAGAATGACTTCGGACATGGGTTTCTCTCCCTGGGATTTACCTTGAGCCGAACTACTTCTGCGGCGCGGGCAGTTCGACACCGAGAAACTCGAACGCAGTCTCGCCGTTGGTCCAGCCATGCAGGGTATTCGGCTGAAAGACGATCACGTCGTCCGGCTTGTAGGCGACTTCACCAATCTGCCCGCCGCCCTTGTCGTTCAGGGACAGCTTGCCGCTTCCGCTGATGACATAGAGGATGTAGGGCAGCGCGCCGTCGTGAACGGCAATCGAGCCTTTGGCGTCGACGTGTCCGCGCATGACGTGGGTGGCCGCCCCGGGTAGGTCATAGAGCATTCCATAGTTGAAGCCCTGGTTCTGCTTGCCGTTGGGCATCACCGGCACGGCTGCAAGCGCGGATGCCTCCTTCTTCACGGCGACCGGGTTGTTTCCCTGACCGTTCTCGATGACATAGATTCCGCCGGCGCATGCTGGAACGGTGGCGGCAAGTGCAGCCAGCAACGTCGCAGCACAAACTAGACCACGCATATCTTCCTCCCTCGTTGATCACTTGTTTGAAGTCATGAGTCGAGCGCGGCTCCGGGCCGCTGGCAGCAGCGGCCCGCCGATGGTGCGGATTGAACGCCGGATCAGCCTCCGGTGCGCGCATCCAGGAAGAGTTGCGTGAACGGCTTGGCCAGGACGGGCTCGAGCTTCGGCACAATGGCCTTGATATCGGGCGTGACCATGTGGGCGTCGAGCGCAGCCTTGTCCTTCCAGCGCTCGAACGTCAGGAAGCGGCCCGGCTCGCCGATCACTTCCATCAACGTGTAGACGATGCACCCCGGTTCCTTGGCCGACGTTTCGGCAAAGGGAACGAGCAGCGCGCGCAGCTCATCCGCTTTGTCCTTCTTGGAGACGATCTCCGCAATCACGAAGTAGCCGCTCTGTCCGGCAGCCTCGGCCGATGAGGCAACCAGAACCGCGGCCGCCACGGAACCGATGGCGGCAGCTCCCACAAAGGCACGGCGATCCATTTCCGACATGCAATTCCTCCCCTCTCTGTTTGTTTTCATTTGCAATCCGGCCGTTGAATGCGCGCGGGCCGGATGCCTCATGTCCATGAGGTACAAATAATTTGCACGCAAAATAATGAGAGTCAATGCTTTGTGGTATGATATGCTGTAACCACAGAAAATTGTGCCCGTTCGGCTTGGCTGACGCGACGGCTAACGATAGGATTTGGCTCAACGATTTGTTGTGCCAGCGGACTGACAGGAATGAAGACCCGAACGACGAACGCGCGACGCGAACCAAGGAATCGCCCTTCACAGGGCTCCATCGCACCGGTCGAGATGCCGGGCCTCGACAGTCACCTTTGCTTTGCGCTCTACAGTGCAAGCAACCACATGACGCGGCTGTTCGTCCCGTTCCTGAAGAAGCTTGGCGTCACCTATCCGCAGTATCTGGTTCTGGTCGTGCTTTGGGAGCGCGGAGCACGGGGCGTCGGAGACCTGGCCTCGGCGCTGCAAATGGACCTCGGCTCGCTCTCGCCGATGCTCAAACGTCTTGAAGCCAAGGGATTGGTGACACGGCGGCGACAGCCCAACGATGAGCGGCGCGTGCTTGTCGATCTAACTGCCAAGGGCGTGTCGCTTCGCCAGCGAACCGAGCAGATGCTGGGCGAGTTCTACTGCTTCCTCAATATGCCCCTGGATGAGCTTTTCGACCTGAAGGACCGGCTACGCCACTTCGTGAACTCGGCGGGGCCCAAGGAGACCGCACCGTCGCCCGTCAAGCTCACGGAGCCGGCGCTTTGAAAGCGCCGCAGACGATCTCTCTTACACCCCGAGCTTGTCCCGCACCCGCCCGGTCAACACCGCGGCGGTGACGCCGACCCGCCAGAACGCGTGCATCGGCATCGGCTTGATGCCGGTCACAGGCATGTCGATCTCGGCCTTCGGGCCGCCGATCAGGCGGCGGGCGAGTTGCGCGCCCATCGCAGTCGATAGCGCAACGCCGCGGCCGTTGCAGCCGAGCGAGATCAGCAAGTTCTCCGCCGGCTCATGGACATGCGGATAATGATCGGCAGTGATGGCGAGGCGGCTGTTCCAGCCATGGGTCCAGCTGACGCCCTTGAGCTGCGGCCACAGCCGCTCGGCGTAGCGGATCAGATAGGCGACGTCGGTCGGCTTGCTGATCCAGCGCATCGGGCCGCGGCCGCCCATCAAGAGGCGGTTGTGCTGGTCGATGCGGTAGTAGACGGTGATATGGCCGCTCTCGTAGAGCACCGGGCGCGTCGGCATGATCGAACGCGCGACCTCGTCGGATAGCGGCGCGGTGGCCGCGATCGACGAGAACACCGGCACGATGGTGCGGCGAAGCGCGGGCCAGAGATCGTCGGTGAAGCCATTGGTCGCGAGCAGCACCTTGTCGGCGTGCACGATAGCGCGCGGGGTTTTGATCCGCCAACGGCCGCCGTCACGGTGCAGCGACAGCGCCGGCGTCTCGCCATGGACGGCAACGCCGGCTCCGATTGCGGCGCGCGCCAGGCCGCGGGCATAGCTCAGCGGATGCAAATCGCCGCCACGGGCATCGAGCATCGCGCAGAGATAGCGGTCGCTGCCGGTCATCGTGCGCAGCTCGGCGGCGTCGAGCAGCTTCACCGGCATGCCGCGCCGGATGCACTGTTTCGCGGTGGTTTCGATTGCGGCAGCACTCGCCTCATTGTAGGCGGCGCGCAGCGTGCCGTTCTGCCGCGCCTCGCAGGGGATCTGGTAGCGGCGGATCAGGTCATGGGTGAAGTTGGTGGTGCCGTAGGAGAATTCGATCATGCGGCGGCCGAGATCGGCGCCGAAATCCCGCTCGATCTGGTCGGGGTCGTGCTTCAGCCCGGGATTGGTCTGCCCGCCATTGTTGCCGGAGGCGCCCCAGCCGGGCTCCTGCGCCTCAAGCACGGTCGCGTGCACGCCCTGCTCGGCGAGGTGCAGCGCGGTCGACAGGCCGGTGAAGCCGCCGCCGATGATCGCGACCGGCACGCTCTTGTCCGTCGTGAGCGGTGGCGTCGGCGTCGCCTCCACCGCGGTGTCGGCATAGAGACTCGGGGGCAGCGGGAGACGTTCAGGTGCATTCATAGAGAGTACCGGATCATAGCGGATGCAGCACGCGGCGCAGGAAATCCTGCGTGCGTGGGTGCTGCGGTTGGTTGAGGACGGATTTGGCGGCGCCCTGCTCGACGATCACGCCGCCGTCGATGAACAGCACGCGATCGGCGACGTCGCGGGCAAAGTCCATCTCGTGCGTGACCACCACCATGGTCATGCCGTCGTCGGCGAGCTTGCGCATCACCGACAGCACGTCTCCGACCAGCTCGGGATCGAGCGCGGACGTCGGCTCGTCGAACAGGATCGCCTTCGGCTGCATCGCCAGCGCGCGGGCGATCGCGACGCGCTGCTGCTGGCCGCCGGAGAGCTTTGGCGGGTGCACCTCGGCCTTGTCGGCGAGACCGACCTGCGCGAGCAGCGCACGACCGCGGGCAATCGCCTGCTCGTGCGGCTCCTTCTTCACATAAAGCGGGCCCTCGATGACGTTCTCGAGCGCGGTGCGATGCGGAAACAGGTTGAAGCGCTGGAACACCATCGAGACCTGGGTGCGGATCGCGACGATCGAGCGGTCATTGCTGTCGACGCGCGCGCCCTCGACGCTGATCTCGCCGCGATCGTAGCTCTCGAGCCCGTTGATGCAGCGCAGGATGGTCGACTTGCCGGAGCCCGAGGGACCGATGATGCAGACCACCTCGCTCTTGGCGACCGAGGCGGTGATGCCCTTCAGCACCTCGACCTTGCCGAAGCTCTTGTGGACGTCGTTGAGCTCGATCATTTGCGGTTCGCCTTGTTCTCGAAGTGCCGAACCAGCAGGATGAGCGGAATGCTCATGGTGAGGTACATCAGCGCCACCAGCGTGAACACGCTGGTATTCTTGAAGGTCGAGGAGGCGATCAGCTTGCCCTGCAGCGCGAGCTCGGCGACCGTGATGGTGGACGCCTGCGAGGAATCCTTCAGCATCATGATCATGATGTTGCCGTAGGGCGGCAGGATGATCCGGACCGCCTGCGGCAGCACCACGCGGCGCATGGTGAGCCACCAGCCCATGCCGATGGTCTGCGCCGCCTCGATCTGCCCCTTGTCGATCGCCTCGATCCCGGCGCGGAAGTTTTCCGCCTGATAGGCCGAGTACGCAATGCCGAGCCCGATGATCGCGGCCTGCAGCGCCGAGAGCGCGATGCCGAAATCCGGCATCACGAAATAGATGTAGAACAGCAGCACGATGATCGGGATGCCGCGGATCACATTGATCAGCGCGGCGCTGAGCCAAACGAGGATGCGGATGCCGGACACTCGCATCAAGGCCCACACCAGCCCGAGCACGGTCGACAGCGCGAGCGAGCCGACCGTGACGACGATGGTCAGCCAGACACCCTGCAACAGGATCGGCACGAACTCGACGGCGTCGTGGAAGAATTTTTGCATCGGCTCAGAGATATCCAGTCCCGTTACGCTCGACCGTCATGCTGAGGTGCGAGCCTTGCGGCGCGCTTGCGCCGCTGGGCGAGCCTCGAAGGATGCACGCCCCGGCTGGTGGCCGTCGACCCTTCGAGGCTCGCTCCGCGAGCACCTCAGGGTGACGGATCACGGTCTCACGACGCGTTGGCCTTCTGGCCCCATTTCTCCAGGATCTTTGCAATCGTGCCGTTGGCCTTCAGCTTCGCCAGCGAGGCGTTGATCTTGGCGAGCAGTTCGGTGTCGCTCTTGCGCACGCCGATCGCAACCGTGCCGACGGTGACGGGCTTGTAGCCGTCGACCAGGCGGACGTCGGCGAAATTGCCCTGCTGCAGATTGTAGGCGAGGATCGGATAGTCGGCGAAGCCGGCCTTGAGGCGGCCGGCATTCACGTCGCGCAGGATGTCGGGAATGGTGTCGTAGACCTTGACCTCGCTGAACAGCCCGGTCTTCTTCAGCGCATCGACGAACGCAGTGCCGACCTGGGCGCCGACCACCGTGCCTTTCAGATCCTCCTGCGAGGCGTAGGCCTTGGTGTCGGTCTTCGGCACCACCAAGCCTTCACCGTAGGTGTAGACCGGCTCGGAGAAGTCGATCACCTCCTTGCGGGCGGCGGTGGCGAACATCGCCGCGGCGATGATGTCGATCTTGTTTGCGGTCAGCGAGGGGATCAGCGCCGAGAACTGCATCGGCTCGATCTGCACGGTAAAGCCGGCGTCCTTGCCGATCTCGGTGGCGAGATCGACCATGATGCCCTGGATCGAATTGGTCTTGGTGTCGAGGAAGGTGAAGGGGATGCCGGTCGGCGTCGAGCCGACCTTGAGCACCTGCTGCGCTTGCGACGGCGCGCTCAAGGCAAGGGCAAGCGCCGCGACCGCGGCCTGAACGAGACGTTGAAACGACATCGCACCACCTCCCGAGATCGGCCCCGGCGCCGCATCGCCCGCTGTATCGGCGGTTTTGGTTGCGGGCGACGCCGTTCCGGCCTATTTTCACCAATATGAAATTGTGGTCACGAAACCGTGGCCAATGCAAGCGGTTTTCATGCACATGAAGGAAGCTGTGTGACGTGAGCGGCGGCAAGAGAATGCGCAAAGGCGCGGCAGCGAGGCCCGCGACGGCACGCCGCGCCGCCAAGAAACTGCCGAGCAAGCCGGCCGAGCCGGCGATGGATCTGGCGGTCGGACGCCGCATCCGCGACCTGCGCCGCACCAAGCAGATGTCGCTGGAGGTCGTTGCCGCGCGCACCGATTTGTCGATCGGCTTCATCAGCCAGATCGAGCGCGGCCTGTCGTCGCCGTCGCTGCGCGTGCTGGCGACCTTGGCCGACGTACTCGGCGTCGGCATCGCCGCGCTGTTCGGCGCGACGCCGAAAGATGACGGCGCCGGCGGTGTCGTGACCCGCGAAGTGCAGCGCGCCGAGCTGAAACTGTGGCGCACCGGCATTTCAAAGCAATTGCTGAGCCCGGCCGGCAGCGAGAGCCGCCTCAACCTGTTCCTGGTGCATCTCGACCCCGGCGGCAACACCGGCGACGAGTTCTACACCCATGACGGCGAAGAGGCCGGCCTCGTGCTCCAGGGCGAGATGACGCTGACTGTCGATACCGAGACCTGGACGCTGAAGCAGGGCGACAGCTTCCGCTTCGCCAGCCGCAGGCCACATCGCTTCTCCAATCCGGCGCGCGATGCGAAGGCTGTGGTGCTGTGGGTGAACTGCGTGACGGCGGCGGGGTAGGCAGTCCCCGTTCTCTCCACTGTCGTCCCGGCGGAGGCCGGGACCCATTACCACGAATGGGAGTGAATGCGCGACGCTGGGGCCGCAGCCTTCAAAAACAACACGACCCTGTGGTTATGGGTCCCGGCTTTCGCCGGGACGACACCTGTTGTTACGGAGCCCGCACCTCAAGCCGCGTCAGCCCAGGCCCATCACCACTTCCTCGATCTTGATCGGGAAATTCCGCACCCGGATGCCGGTGGCATGGAAGACGGCGTTGGCGACTGCGCCGGCGCTGCCGGTGATGCCGATCTCGCCGACGCCCTTGATGCCGAGCGGATTGACGTGCGGATCGTGCTCGTCGACCGTGATCACGTCCATCGGCGGCACGTCGGCATTCACCGGCACATGATACTCGGCGAGGTTCGCGTTCAGGATGCGCCCCGAACGATGGTCCATCACCGCCTCCTCGTGCAGCGCGAACGAGAGGCCCCAGATCATGCCGCCGCGCAGCTGGCTCTGCACCATCAGCGGATTGATGATGCGGCCGGCGGCGAACGCACCGACCATCCGCGTGGCGCGGATCTGGCCGAGCTCCGGATCGACCTTGACCTCGGCGAACACGGCGCCATGCGCGTGCATCGCATATTGCGATTGCGCCGCCGCGTCGGCCGCACCAGTGCCGCTGCCCTCGACCTCGGCGACGCCGGCGCGCGCCAGGATCTCGGCAAAGCTTTCGCTGCGCGCATCGTCGTCCCGGCGATAGAGCCGTCCACCCCGCGCCACCACGCCGGCGTTGCCGGCGCCGAACAGCGGCGAGCGCTCATCCGAGGTCGCAAGCTCGGCGAGTTTTGCGATCACGGCAGCACCTGCGTTATGGATCGCGGCGCCGACGGTTGCGGTATGGCCCGAACCGCCGGCGATGCCGGCGTCGGGCAGATCGGAGCTGCCGGAGCGGAACGTCAGCTGATCGAAATCAAGCCCGAGCGAATCGGCCGAGATCTGCGCAAGCGCAGTCCAGGCG
Organism: Bradyrhizobium sp. UFLA03-84; assembly: GCF_002289535.1. Lineage (NCBI taxonomy): Bacteria > Pseudomonadati > Pseudomonadota > Alphaproteobacteria > Hyphomicrobiales > Nitrobacteraceae > Bradyrhizobium > Bradyrhizobium sp. UFLA03-84. The sequence continues at coordinate 271,077 of NZ_NSJY01000019.1, forward strand.
CCCTGCCCCATGTCGTGCGCGCCGGTCTCCATCACGCCCTTGCCGTCGGCGCGGATCACCGCGCGCGCATTGCCCTGGAACATGATCGCCGGGAACGTCGCGGTCCCCATGCCCCAGCCGACCAGAAAACCGTTCTCGTCACGCATCTGCCTCGGCTGCAGCGGACGTCCCGCCCAGCCGAAACGTTCCGCCGCCTTGGCGTAACACTGGCGCAGCGCCTTGGAGGAGAACGGCTTGCCGGTGGTCGGCTCGACCTCGGCATAGTTCTTCAGCCGGAACTCCAGCGGATCGATGCCGCAGGCGAACGCCGCCTCGTCGATCGCGCTTTCCAGCACGATCGATCCGGTGGCCTCGCCCGGCGCGCGCATGAACAGCGGCGTGCCGGTGTCGACGCGCACGGCTTCATGCGCGGTGCGGATCGCCGGGCTGGCATAAAGCGTGTGCGAGGCGTCGGCCGCTGGCTCGTAGAAATCGTCGAAGCTCGAGGTTGTGACGCGCGCCTCATGATTGATCACAGTCAGCGCACCGGCATCGTCGGTGCCGATCCGGATGCGCTGGCGGGTCGGCGGACGGTGGCCGACCGGACCATACATCTGGCTGCGCCGCAGCACGAGCTTGACCGGACGCCCGATCAGCTTGGCGGCCATGATACCGAGCACCTGCGGCCCGGAGATCAGCCCCTTGGAGCCGAAGCCGCCGCCGAGGAACGGGCTGTTGATATGGATGTTCGCCGGCGGAATGCCGAACAGCCCGGCGATGCGCATCTGCGCGAAGCCCATACCCTGGCTCGGCGTATCGATGAACAGCCGGTCGCCATCCCACACCGCGACGATCGCATGCGGCTCCATCGCGTTGTGATATTGCGCCGGGGTCTCGTAGGTGGAGTCGGTCAGCTTCGATGCCACAGCCATGCCGGCATTGATGTCGCCGTGACGGACCTCGGCAGGATTGCCGATTCCGACCACCGGCGGTGCATAGGCCTCGCCGGCGTCGAAACCGACGCGTGAGATCTCGACCTGGTAACGCGGCGACAGCAGCGCGGCACCTTCGGTCGCGGCCTCCAGCGTCTCGGCGATCACGACCGCGATCGCCTGGTTGGCGTAGCGCACCTCGTCGCTCTGCAACAGTTCCATGCGGAAGGCGAACGGATTGCCCTTGGCGTCGGGATCTTCCGCGAGCTCGGGCTTGTGCGTCGGCGTCATCACGTCGATCACGCCGGGATGGCGCTTGGCGGCGGCGACATCGAGCGATTTGACCCGGCCGCGCGCGATGCAGCTGGTCGCGATCACGGCATAGACCATGCCGGGCGGATGATTGTCGGCGGCATAGCGCGCCTTGCCGGTGACCTTCAGCACGCCGTCGGTGCGGGTTAGCGGTTGGCCAATGTTCGAGCCATGTCGGATATGGGCGGGGTCGCGGGTCAGACTGATCTCAAGCGTCATGCGTCACGCTCCTGCAACGGACGAGAAGGGAGAGCCGGGCAGCGCGGCAATGCGGTCCGGCGTGCCTCTGGCAGCAAGGGTGAGCGCGCGCACGACGATGCGCTGCGCGAGCTCGATCTTGAAAGCGTTGTCGCCGGACGGCTTTGCGCCTGACAGCGCGGCACGCGCCGCCTCGCGATAAACAGCCGCATCCGGTGCGGCACCCGCGAGCACCTGCTCGGCCTCGCGCGCCCGCCACGGCTTGGCCGCGACGCCGCCGAGCGCGAGCCGGGCTTCGCGGATCTTGCCGTCCTCGATGCGCAGGCCAGCTGCGGCCGAGACCACGGCGAAGGCATAGGAGGTGCGCTCGCGGACCTTGATGTAGCGGGCATGCCTGGCGAAGCCTTGCGCCGTGGCCGGCAGCCGCAGCGCGACGATCAGATCGCCGCGCTCGAGCGCGGTCTCGCGCTCCGGCGTCTCGCCGGGCAGGCGATGCAGCTCCCCGAGTGGCAGCTCGCGCCGGCCGGCCTTGCCTTCGATCTCGACGACGGCGTCGAGCGCGACCAGTGGCACGGAGAAGTCCGACGGATGGGTTGCGATGCAGCCCTCGCTCCAGCCGAGCACCGCGTGCAGGCGATTCTCGCCTTTGAGCGCGTCGCAGCCGGCGCCCGGCCAGCGCCGGTTGCAGGCGCTGCCAGCGTCGTAGAAATAGGCGCAACGTGTCCGCTGCATCAGATTGCCGCCGACGGTCGCGGCATTGCGCAACTGGGCGGATGCGCCCGACAGCAGCGCCTCGGCGACCGCCGGATAGTTGCGCGCGAACTCGGCGTCATGCGCGAGATCGGCATTGCGCACCAGCGCGCCGATGCGAAGCGAACCGTCGGCGAGGCGCTCGATGCGATCGAGCCCAGGCAGTCGCGTCACATCGACGAGGACGCTCGGCCGGCTGACGCCGCCTTTCATCAGATCGAGCAGATTGGTGCCGGAGGCGAGATAGGTCGCGCCCTTCTCGGAGGCCGCCGCGATCGCATCCGCGACACTGGCCGGCCTGACATAATCGAAGTTCATCATGCGGAGCGCCTCTGCTTGGGAGCGTTGATGTCGGCCTGTGCCTCGAGCACGGCCTCGGTAATCCCCTGATAGGCGCCGCAGCGGCAGAGATTGCCGCTCATGCATTCGCGCACCCGCTCCGGATCGTCGCCGGCCTGCCCCTCCTGGATCAGGCCGATGCCGCTCATGATCTGGCCCGGCGTGCAGAAGCCGCACTGGAAGCCGTCATGAGCGATGAAGGCGGCCTGCACCGGATGCAGCTCGCCGCCGCGCCCGACGCCTTCGATGGTGACGATCTCGGCGCCGTCATGGCTGACGGCGAGCGCGAGGCAGGAATTGATGCGGCGGCCGTCGACCAGGATGGTGCATGCTCCGCATTGGCCGCGGTCGCATCCCTTCTTGGTGCCGGTGAGGTCGAGCCGCTCGCGCAACAGGTCGAGCAGAGTGACGCGGGGATCGTCGAGGACAATTTCCCGGCGGACGCCGTTGATGGTGAGACTGAGAGGGAGATTCATGCAGGGCTCCGATCCGTGTATGGTCGGGTTGAATCGAGGCAACGCGAACCCGTGGCCGCCGATCCAGGGGTCGGCGCGCCTTGTCAGGCCCGGTGCTGGTCGCCATATACGGAGGCATCCTCCGTTTACAAGGGAGGGTGAAAAGAAAAAGGAATGGCCGGTTCATCACCAGAAATTGTCCGCAAGCCGCGCGCCGATGCGGTGCGCAACCGCGAGCGCGTGCTGGAAGCAGCCAAGGCCGTGTTCTCGGCCGGCGGCAGCGAGGCTAGCCTGGAGGCCGTCGCGCGCCATGCCGGCGTCGGCATCGGCACGCTGTATCGCCACTTCCCGACCCGCGAGGCGCTGTACGAGGCGGTCTATCGCCGCGAAGTCGAGCAGCTCGGCGATCTGGCCGAGCAACTACAGAACGCGCCCGAACCGGTCGAGGCGTTGCGGCGCTGGCTGCGTGCCAATGTCCAGTTCGTCGCGACCAAGAAGGGCATGGTCGCCGCGCTGGCGCTGGTCGCGGCCGCCTCGAGCGAGCTGCAGGCCTATTCGTTCGATCGCCTGACCAAGGCGATCGGCACCCTGCTATCGCGCGCGGTTGCGGCCGGCGCGATCCGCGACGACATCAGCGCCGAGGACGTGCTGCGCGCGCTGATCGGCATGTGCTACATGCACGACCAGCCCGGCTGGCAGACCACCGCGCTCAGACTGTTGGACGTGTTCGTGGACGGCTTGCGGGTGCGGCCAGCGGCCAAGGCGGCGGCGAAGGCCGGCCGGAGACCGTCGCGCAAGGCATAGCTGGCCGGACGCGGTCAAAAAAGAAATCGGCAAATGTGAAAAAGTGCACAGACGATCTGCCTGGCGTCCGGCTAGATCGTAGCATTGACGCGTCCAAGCTCATATTTGCTCTAGTTCATATTTGCGATCCAGCCCGGCCAGCGCGCCGGGCTTTTCGTTGATCCATCGCAGTCGGCCGAACCGCACAGATATATCGTAATAAGATATATCACGCGCCAAGCACACGTTTGACGGCTGTCCAACATCCGCCAATTGAACGAAGGTCGAATGGGTCATCCGACGTTTCCATTCGCACGTCGTCCCCGGGAATGAGTATGCTGGCAAAAAACAGGTAGACGCGAAGGCCAACTCCGCGATCTGCCGACCGGCCATGGCGAGGAAAACGCGCGTTCGCGCTCGAGCTTTCGAGGACGACTCCCGGCATTCGGGAAAAGATGCGCCTGCCGTTCATTTGGATTGCAGAAATGAACGAGAGCATCTCATCTCCGTTTATCCGCTACCCCATTGGCACCTCGCTGCTGATGGCCGGCGTTCTGTTCGTCGGCATGGTCGCCTATCCGCTGCTGCCGGTGGCGCCGCTGCCGCAGGTCGACTTTCCGACCATCCAGATCTCCGCCAGCCTGCCCGGCGCCAGCCCCGAAACCATGGCCTCCTCCGTCGCGCAGCCGCTGGAGCGGCAATTCGCGCAGATTCCCGGCATTGCCCAGATGACCTCGACGAGCTCGCTGGGGTCGACCGCGGTCACCATCCAGTTCGATCTGAACCGCAACATCGACGGCGCCGCCAACGATGTCCAGGCGGCGATCAATGCCGCAGGCGGCCAGTTGCCCAAGAACCTGCCGTCGCCGCCGACCTATCGCAAGGTCAACCCGGCGGACTCGCCTGTCCTGATACTGTCGGCGACCTCCGACACCCTGCCGCTGATCAACGTGAGCGATGCGGTCGACGCCCAGCTCGGGCAGCAGATCAGTCAGATTTCGGGTGTCGCCCAGGTGTTCATCGGCGGGCAGCAGAAGCCCGCCATTCGCGTGCAGGTCGATCCCGCCAAGCTGGTCGCCAAGGGGCTCTCACTGGAAGACATCCGCGGCCAGATCGCCATCACAACGACCGACAGTCCGAAAGGCAACATCGACGGCGCGAGCCGCGCCTACACGATCTACGCCAACGATCAGCTGCCGGATGCCAAGGACTGGAATGACGTCATCGTCGCCTACCGCAACGGCGGCCCGTTGCGGATCCGCGACATCGGCCGGGCCGTCGCCGCGCCGGAAGACATGAAACAGGCCGCCTGGGCCGATGGCCAGCGCGGCGTGTTCCTCGTCATCTTCAAGCAACCCGGTGCCAATGTCATCGGAACGGTCGACAAGATCAAGGAACAACTCCCGAGACTGATCGCCGCCATTCCGCCCGCCATCAAGATCAAGATCATCAGCGACCGGACGTTGACGATCCGCGCGGCGGTCGAGGACGTGCAGATCACGCTGCTGATCACCATCGTTCTCGTCGTCATGGTGATCTTCCTGTTCTTGCGCAGCTTCTGGGCCACGGTGATTCCGGCGGTCACCGTGCCGCTCGCGCTGCTCGGCGCCTGTGCGCTGATGTGGGTGTTCGGCTATACGCTCGACAATTTGTCGCTGATGGCCTTGACGATCGCGGTCGGCTTCGTGGTCGACGACGCCATCGTCATGCTGGAAAACATCACGCGCTATGTCGAGCAGGGCGAGCGGCCGCTCGCCGCGGCCCTACGAGGCGCGGGCGAGATCGGGTTCACCATCCTGTCGATCAGCATCTCGCTGGTCGCGGTGCTGATCCCGCTGCTCCTGATGGGCGGCGTGATCGGCAGGCTGTTCCGCGAGTTCGCGGTGACCCTGGCAATGGCGATCTTCGTCTCGCTGGTGGTGTCGCTGTCGCTGACCCCGATGATGGCATCGCGCTTCCTGCGCGCGCATGCCGAAACCAGGCACGGCCGGCTCTACCAATGGAGCGAAGCGGCGTTCGATCGGATGCTGCACGGCTATGAGCGCGGCCTCGATCTGGCTCTGCGCTGGAGCCGCACCACGCTGTGCATCTTCTTCGCAACGGTGGCCCTGTCGGTCTATCTGTTCGTGATCATCCCCAAGGGATTCTTCCCGCAACAGGACAACGGCTTCCTGATCGCCGTATCGCAGATGGCGCAGGATATCTCGTTTGCCGACATGAAGCGGCATCAGGAGGAGCTCAGCAGGATCGTGCGGGCCGATCCCGCGGTCGACAGCATGGCCGAGTTCATCGGCGGCGGCGGCACCGCGCTGAATTCGGGCCGCATGTACATCACGCTGAAGCCGCGCGAGGAGCGTAACGCGAGCGCCGAGCAGATCATCGCACGGCTGCGGCCGAAGCTCGAGGCGGTCGAAGGCGCGCGGCTCTACATGCAGGCCTCGCAGGACGTCCGGCTCGGCGGCCGCGCCACGCGGACGCAGTTCGAGTACACGCTGCAGGACGCCAACCTCGCCGAGCTGAACGAATGGGCGCCGAAGATCCTGGCTAGGCTCAAGACCCTGCCCGAACTGCGCGACGTCGCCACCGACCAGCAGACCGAGGGCACGACGCTGACGATGACCATCGATCGCGACACCGCCTCGCGCTTCGGCATCCAGCCGCAACTGATCGACGACACGCTTTACGACGCGTTCGGTCAGCGCCAGGTGACGCAATACTTCACCCAGCTCAACAGCTATCACGTCATCCTCGAGATCCTCCCCGAACTGCAGGGCAAGCTCGATACGCTCAACAAGCTCTACATCAAGTCGCCGACGACCGGCGACGAAGTGCCGCTCTCCGTGTTCGCCAAATGGACGACGGTTCCGGTGCGCCCGCTCGCGATCGCCCACCAGGGGCAGTTTCCGGCGACCACGATCAGCTTCAACCTCGCGCAAGGCATGGCACTGGGCCAAGCCACCGATGCGATCCAGAACGCCGTCGCCGACCTGGGCGCCCCGGGCACGCTCAGCTCGAGCTTCCAGGGCACCGCGCAGGCCTTCCAGCAATCACTGAGCTCAGTGCCGCTCCTGATCCTGGCCGCGCTGGTCGTGGTCTATCTGATCCTCGGCATGCTCTATGAAAGCTACATCCATCCGCTCACGATCCTGTCGACGCTGCCGTCGGCCGGGGTCGGCGCGCTGGCGATCCTGATGGCGTTCGGGTTCGATTTCAGCCTGATCGCGCTGATCGGCATCATCCTCCTGATCGGGATCGTGAAGAAGAACGGCATCATGATGGTCGACTTCGCGATCGCCGCCGAACGCGAGGAGCATCTGTCGCCGCAGGAATCGATCCGGAAGGCGGCGCTGCTGCGCTTCCGCCCGATCATGATGACGACGATGGCAGCGCTGCTCGGCGGCGTTCCGCTGATGCTGGGCACCGGAACGGGATCGGAAATCCGTCAGCCTCTCGGCTATGCGATGGTCGGCGGCCTGATCGTGAGCCAGGCGCTCACGCTGTTCACGACGCCGGTCGTGTATCTCTACCTCGACCGGCTCTCGAACGCGCTGTCGAGCTTGACGGCAACCAAGCAGGACGACGATGCCGAACCGCAGGTGAAGAACGCCGCCGAATAGCGGTTCGCCGGCGACCGCGACACCTCACCCGAACCTGTGATCGTAGCGCGTGATCGACAGCTCCTTGGTGTCGATCTCGGGCGTCTTCCCGGAGAGCATGTCGGCCAGCACCCGGCCCGAGCCGCAGGCCATGGTCCAGCCGAGCGTGCCGTGGCCGGTGTTGAGGTGCAGATTGTCAAAGCGCGTCGCGCCGATCACGGGCGGGCCGTCCGGCGTCATCGGGCGCAGGCCGCACCAGAAGGTGGCCTTGGCAAGATCGCCGCCGCGCGGAAACAGATCAGTCAGCGAGTGATCCAGCGTCGCGCGACGCGCGTCGTAGAGCTTGGTCGAATAGCCCGAGATCTCGGCGGTGCCGCCGACCCGGATGCGATCGCCGAGCCGTGTGATCGCGACCTTGTAGCTCTCATCCATCACGGTCGATTCAGGCGCGCCGCTGGCGTCCTTGATCGGCACCGTGATCGAGTAGCCCTTCACCGGGTAGACCGGCAGCGAGATGCCGAGCGGCCGCACGAGATGCGGCGAATGGCTGCCGAGCGCGAGGACATAGGCGTCCGCGGTCATCACGCCCGCGCTGGTCGCAACGCCGGTGATGCGGCTGGCATCCGCGTTCAGCCCGTCGATACCGACATTGAAATTGAAGCGCACGCCGATCTTCTCGGCTTCCAGCGCCAGGGCCTGCGTGAACATGTGGCAGTCGCCGGTCTCGTCATGCGGCAGCCGCAGCCCGCCGGCGAATTTCTGCTTCACACCGGCCAGCGCAGGCTCGGCGGCGATGCAGCCCTCGCGGTCGAGCACCTCGAACGGCACGCCGTACTGCTTGAGCACCGCGATGTCATCACCGGTGCCATCGAGCTGCTGCTGGTAACGGAACAGTTGTAGCGTGCCTTTCGCGCGCTCATCGTAGCGGATGCCGATCTCGTTGCGCAGCGCCTGCAGGCAGTCGCGGCTGTATTCCGCGATCGGGATCATGCGCGCCTTGTTCACCGCGTAGCGCGCCGTGGTGCAGTTGCGCAGCATCTTGAGCAGCCACAACCACATCACGGGATCGAGCTTCGGGCGGATCACCAGCGGGCCGTGCTTCATCAGCAGCCACTTCACCGCCTTCACCGGCACGCCGGGGCCGGCCCAGGGCGACGAATAGCCCGGCGAGACCTCGCCGGCATTGGCAAAGGAGGTTTCCAGCGCAGGCTTCGGCTGACGGTCGATCACCGTCACCTCATGGCCGGCGCGCGCGAGATAGTAGGCCGACGTGACGCCGATCACGCCACTGCCGAGAACAAGGACCTTCACTTTTCCTCACATCCTGCAGCGAAAACGCAATCGCCGCTGCGAAACCAGTCTGCTTCGCAACGGCGACAGCAATTTGTAGAGCTAGCGATTATCTCGCTAGCAATTATCAGGCCACGCGCTTGATCGAGTCGCCCAGGATCGAGACGATGTCGTCGATATGCGACTTCTCGACGATCAAGGGCGGCGACAGCGCGAGCGAGTCGCCGCTCATGCGGAAGTAGAGGCCGGTGTTGAAGCAATCGACCATCACGTCGTAACCGCGCGCGCCGACGACGCCGTCACGCGGCGAGAGCTCGACCGCGCCCATCAGACCCTGGTTGCGGATGTCGACGACGTTCGGCAAGCCCTTCAGCGAGTGCAGGGCATCGCGCCAGTAGTCGGCAATCGAGGCACCACGGGTCAGCAGGGCCTCGTCCTTGTAGATGTCGAGCGTGGCGAGACCCGCCGCGCAGGCCACCGGATGCGCCGAATAGGTGTAGCCGTGGAACAGCTCCATGGCGTTGTCGGGGCCGACCATCAGCCCGTCATGGACCTGGCGGCTGGCGAACACCGCGCCGCACGGCACGGTGCCGTTGGTGATGCCCTTGGCGGTCGTCATCATGTCGGGCGTCACGCCGTAGAAATTGGCGGCGAACGGGGTGCCGAGGCGGCCGAAACCGGTGATGACCTCGTCGAAGATCAAGAGGATGCCGTGCTTGGTGCAGAGCTCGCGCAGCCGCTGCAGATAGCCCTTCGGCGCCGGCAGCACCGCGGTCGAGCCGGGCACCGGCTCGACGATCACCGCGGCGATGGTGTCGGCGCCATGCAGCGCGACCATCCGCTCGACGTCGTCGGCGAGCTCGGCGCCATGATCCGGCTGGTCCTTGGCGAAGGCGTTGCGGGCGAGATCATGGGTATGGCGGATGTGGTCGACGCCCGGCAGATGGGTCGCGAACTGACGGCGGTTGGCGACCATGCCGCCGACCGACATGCCGCCGAAGCCGACGCCGTGGTAGCCGCGCTCGCGGCCGATCAGACGGGTACGGGTCGGCTGGCCGGCGGCGCGGTGATAGGCCAGCGCGATCTTCAGCGCGGTATCGACCGACTCGGAGCCCGAATTGGTGAAGAAGATCCGGTCCAGCCCCTTCGGGGCGATCTCGGCGAGACGCTCGGCGAAATCGAACGCCAGCGGGTGACCCATGTTGAAGGACGGCGCGAAGTCCAGCGTGGACAGCTGGCGCTCGACCGCGGCCGCGATCTGCGGGCGGCCGTGGCCGGCGTTGACGCACCAGAGGCCGGCGGAGCCGTCGATCACCTGGCGGCCGTCGACCGAGGTGTAGTACATGCCCTTGGCGGAGGAGAACAGCCGCGGCGCTTTCTTGAACTGCCGGTTGGCCGTGAAGGGCATCCAGAACGAATCGGTCTTGATGGTGTTCGGAATCTGATGAACGGTCACGGCGGCGCTCCATTGTTGGTTAGCGTAGTCGGACCACTCTTCACGGCACTCAACAAGTCCTTTTCTGTCGCACCGCAAGCCATTGATCTTGTTGAGGCGGTCTGCGAAGATTTGTTCGATCCGCAACACCTGCAACAGGGATCCTGTCATGAGCGTCGACATCGGCGGTCGGCTTCGATTCATCCGCGCGCGGCACAAGCTGTCGCAGCGCGAGCTCGCCAAGCGCTCCGGCGTGACCAATTCGACGATCTCGCTGATCGAATCCAACCAGATGAACCCGTCGGTCGGCGCGCTCAAGCGCATCCTCGACGGCATTCCGATGGGGCTTGCGGAATTCTTCGCGATCGAGCCGGAGCGGCCGCGCAAGGCGTTCTACCGCGCCGACGAGCTCACCGAGATCGGCAAGAAGCCGATCTCCTACCTGCAGATCGGCGACAGCCTGTTCGGACGGGCGTTGCAGATCCTGAAAGAGCGCTACGAGCCCGGCAGCGACACCGGACGGGTGCCGCTGGTGCATGAGGGCGAGGAAGGCGGCATCGTGGTCTCGGGCCGGCTCGAGGTCACGGTCGACGACGAGCGGCGGGTGCTCAACGCCGGCGACGCCTATTACTTCGAGAGCCGCCGCCCCCACCGCTTCCGCTGCATCGGCGCCAAGCCGTGCGAGGTGATTTCGGCCTGCACGCCGCCGACGTTTTGACGCTGGACTATCCTTGCGTGCATGAATAAAATAATGCGCCTACTGGTGTATTAGTTCAAATTGCTTGCTTCTGGATCGTACAGCGGCGGCGAGAATGCGCGTCGCAGTTTGCAGACAACGGGATCTTTCCCGCAGACCGTAAAGCGTCAGCGCTTGTTCACGAAGGCCGCGACCGCCTCATCGACGACCCCGGGCTCGAACGACCTTCGGCTTGCCAAATAAGGCGCCCGGATCAAACCAGCCTTTGCTCACAGCCTTTGTCGGGGAGTGTCCAAGATGGCAAAACGGATTGCACTGCATCAACTCGTCGAGAAGATCCAGTCCGGCAAGCTCACGCCCCAGGAAGCGCGCGACTACTTCCTGGTCGAACCCAATGCTCATCGGCCGTTTGACTTCAACACCTACATCAATACGGACAATGTCGACGTCCGGAATCTCGAAGCCCTGGCGCGTGATGCCGACCAGCTTGTCCGGCACATTCCCGCTGCGCCGGCAGCCAGGAAGAAGAAAGCAGTCCGGCGACGCGTGACACCTCGCCCGATCGTGGCGGAAGGCGATTCCTGGTTCCGGCTCCCCCAGATATTTCCGTTCCCGAACACCTGCATCGATTACCTGCAGCAATTGGGCTACGCGATCACGAACCTCGCCCACTGGGGCGACACGCTCGACCAAATGCTGCTGGCCGGCCAGTTCTGGCCGTATATCGACGGCGGCGACGATCTGCTGCTCTTCTCGGCCGGCGGCAACGACATCATCGGTAACGGCGGACTGGCCACGTTTCTCAACATGTTTGATGTCGACCACACCAAGCCAAGCGACGCACCGTACTATGTCAAGCAAGGGTTCTTCGACAATCTGGAGGCGGTCGTCTCCAATCTCGAACTCGGCTTGATCCGCCCAATGGCCGCGCGCCACGCCAACAAGAAGATCATCATGCACGGATACGACTACGCGATTCCGCGCCCCCAAGGAGAGTGGCTCGGATCGCCGATGCAATCGCAGGGTCTCGATCCCACCTTCAACGCCGGCCTGTGCCAAGCCATCGTTCGTTTGATGATCGACGCGTACAATGTCAGGCTGAAAGCACTCGCATCGAAATACAAGGATCTGTTCATTTACCTCGACCTGCGTGGAACGATCGGAAAAGCCGAGTGGTATGATGAACTCCACGGCAATGACGCCGCAGCAAGGAAAATCGCCGCCAAGTTCGCCAAGGCGATCGATGCCGCGACGGTAACGACGCTTCAGAAGTCGGTCGCCAGGGTCTATCTCCCCTCGCGCGCCGCGGCGTAGGTTTGCAGCGAACGCCGGTTCGGTCTTGTCGGCGCGGAAACCGCGCCGGGTCTGAGTGACGAAGCACGCCTCCGCCTGGCCCACAGGGCGAGTTGCGCATTGCCCTGAACCAAAGTCTCGCAGCCAGCAACTAATGCAGCGCAGGTGTGCTCGTTCCCATTGCCAGGCGCCGCAAATCATGTCCGCCCTCCCTCGCCTCATTGCATTCGCCGTCGCCGCTTCCGCCCTGCCCCCGGCCACGGCATTTGCGATGGACGACTACCTGCGCGCATCGAGCAGCGCGCCGACCGCGATCACACTCTGCGGCGATACCAGTGATGACCGGATCAAGACCGCCGACTGCAGGAAGGCCGGTACCGACAGGCTGGTGGCGCAGATCGACAAGGCGTTCGACACGGCGCTCGCGAAGATGCCGGCGAACGTCAAGCCGCTGCTGAAGCGCGACCAGGCCTGGTTCAATGAGATGATCATCGACGCCGCCGAGGTGCTGGCCGATGCCGACGCCGACGAGCTGAAGCAGAAATTTGCCGAGACGTTGCGGCGCCGCGCGGCCGCGCTCGAGGCAATCGCATCCGGCCGGCCCGGCATCGCCGGCAGCTGGGTCAACGCCTTCGGCAGCATCACGCTGACGCCGGCCGACGGCGGCGCCTATCGCCTCACCGCCGATCTGCGCGGCGACTATGGCGGCGAGCGCAGGCGAACCTGCAAGCTGACCGCCGACCTGAAGCCCGCAGGCGGCTGGCTCTCCGGGCCGGTGGTGATCGAGAGGGACCCGCCGGCCGACAAGACCAAGGCCGACGCAGCCGCCACTCCCGCAAAGCCGCCGTCGTTAAAGCTCCGCCGCCAGGGCGAGACCTTGCGGATCGTCGGGACCATCGATGACGAGGACTGGGACGGGCTCAACGACTGTTCGTCGATGTGGCAGGTCACCGGCAGCTACTTTCCCGCCGGCAAGGACGTGGCATCCGACAAGTCCGACACCGCGTTCGCCGCGCCGACCTTCGACTGCACGAAACCTGAGACCGCGACCGACGAGGAAATCTGCGCCGATCCTGATCTCGCCGCCAACGACCAGCGGCTGAACCGCGCCTGGAAGGCATTGCAGCCGCGGCTCGACGAGGCGACCCGGCGCGCTCTGATCGACGACCAGCGCAATTGGGTGAAGAGCCAGACCGAGCAGTATCCGGAGTTCCTGCATCCGGCCTGGAACAAGCAGAGCTCACAGGTCCACTTCACGGTCGATGCACGCGATCACGTCAATGGCTTGCAGCGCGAACGCCTGGCGCTGCTCGAAGGCTTTGACGACAAGCGCAGCGGGCTGGCCGGCATCTGGCTCGCCTACAACGCCGTCATCAAGGTCACCGCCGACGGCAACGGCGCCGTGACGGCCAAGGGGTGGAAATGGGACCAGGGCGACTGGAAGGCCGGCTGCGACTACGAGATGACCGGCAAGATGGCAGGCGGCACGTTCCGCTCCGACGAGCGGCGCAAGAATCCCGACACGCTCGAGCGCGACCATGCGATGCTGATCGTCAACCGGCTCGACGATGTCTTTGCCAAGAAGCGCGACGGGAAGGACGGCACCGACGACGGCGCCGATGAGGCCAAGTGCAAGCGCCGGCTCGACAACTCCTCGACCGCGCGGCTGTTTCCGGCCCGCCCCTCGCCCGACATCGATAATTTCAAGGGCTCGATCCGGTAACCGCGCGGCCTGACGGCTGCGCCGTCACAAGTTGCGGGTCTGCCGGTCGCCATAGGCGATCACGAATGCGACCGTCGCGAACATCATGGTCACGGCAATGACGACGAGAATGGTATCTAGGGTCATGGTGCTCCTCCAAGCTTGACGAACAAACGCTAATGCGCCGGCCGGAAGGAGCCTTGCGGCAGATCAATTTTGACCGAAATCGTCTGGGCATGAAACCGCGGCGATTCTTTTGCGTATGCTCAACCATCGAAGGAAGCATCCCATGCGCGCGATCGCCCTCATTGCCGCCATCCTGTTCGCCCTCGCCTCGCCTGCCGCTGCCGACGACGTCAGCGCCGCGCAGGACGTGATCCGCGCCCAGGAGCAGGCGTTCGGCCGCGACGACGCCGCCGGCGCCTATTCCTATGCGGCGCCCGCGATCCGGCAGCTCTTTCCGCAGGCCGAGATCTTCATGTCGATGGTGCAGAGCCAGTACGCGCCGGTCTATCGCCACAAGAGCTTCGAGTTCGGCGAGGCGCGCAGCGAAGGCGACCGGATCGCGCAGCGCGTTCACATCGTCGACGCCAATGGCGAGGCGTGGGAGGCGCTCTACACGCTGGAGCGGCAGGCCGACGGCAGCCTGAAGATCACCGGCTGCTCATTGCTGAAGGCCGGTCAAGCGGTGTGATCGCCGCGATCGGCCGCGCCGTAGTCGCTTCAGGACAGGCCCTTCCTCAAGCGCAGCCGATCTTCGAGCCAGTCGAAGATGACTTCGTTGGCCAGGGTCGGATTATCAATATGTCCTTGCATGGCGGCGGTTTCGGCACGCCGGAACAGGATCAAGCTGGCGTCGCGATGAATGTTGCCCAACTGGCTGCCGAATTCGGTCAAGGCGCCCGGAAGAAGCCAGCCTGCTTCGCCCGCGGTGACCAGCAGCGGGCATTCGATGCTTCGCGAGATCGCGTTGGCTTCCTCGAGCCATCCGGTCTGCTCGTTGTCGCCTGCTTGCCGATAGAAGAAGCTTCTCTCGTGCGCGTCCCAAATTCCGGCATCGCAAACCGCCGCGGCAAACCGGGCGTCGCTGGCCGCCGCACGGGCGACCAGGGAGGAATTGCACGCGTCCGCCACGATGGCGATCCGCGTGCTGTCGACGCCGGGCTTCTCTGAAAGAAAGTCCAGCACACGGCTCATGGCGGCTTCGAATCTGTGGCCCTCGAGCCGTTCCGGTGACAAGGCCGCCTGCGTTCCCAGCAGGTCCACGGCGAGCAGCGAGAAGCCGCGCTCGTTCGCATGACCGGCGTATTTGGTGATCAACTCTTCCTTGTACGAACCAGGCTCGCCGATGCAGACGATGACCGGCCCATCGTCGCGAAACGCCGACGGCAGATAGTAGGCCTGCAGCGACAGGTCTTCGGTCCACGGAATCGAGAGCACCTGGCCCGCCGGAACCCGGGTCTTCAAAAAGCTGGTTGCGCATCGCCGCATGCCGTCGACGGCACGTGTCAGCAAATCGTTGGCATATCCGGGAGGCCTAGCGGCGGCGTGAAAGTAGGTCGTGGCCCGAAGCCAATTGCGACGGGCGGTGACCAGATTGTTGTTCAGCAACGAATGCTCGGCGCGCGCCTCGTTCAGTTCCGCGGTCTTGATCCACTGCTCGGACCACGAGCTTTCCGAAGCGAGGTTGATCCTGCTCAAGGTCAACCAGCATTCGGAGACCGTCGAACCGCCTTCCTGTGCGGCGGCCAGCAGCTTGACGAACTCCGCCGACAAATCTTCTCGATCCGGCCAGGCAGGCCAGCCCTTGTCATCGAACTCAACGCTGCTTGACGAGGCACCGCGCGCCCCACAGTGGTCATGCATGTTTCGTCAACTCGTTCGCACCCGGCTCCGCTGCCGGTATGCGTTATCGGGACGAGTCCGCTTGTTGTTGTCGACGAGCCGCCGCTTCGGTAGCCGCGCGACGTTGGCGTCGAAATCGCACACGCCAATCACCCAGCTCTCCCAAGAAAATATTCCAATCTCGTATCATATAATTGAAGTAATTCGACGGCGGCAAATGTTGATATGGCGGCGCAGGAATGCGTTGCGCTTATGCCTGAGGGCCGAACGTTGCTGCAGCAATCGTTGCCGAGCAGATGCTCGGTAATGTTCCGCTTGCGAACCTGCCGCCGTGCAAGGCTGCTCACGGGATCGCGAGAACCGGCGCGCCGCCGCTCACTCGGTCGTGACCGCGCAGAGCTGACCGCGAACGCGCTGGCATATCCACGCACCGCTAAACGACTGCACTGTCGCCGTCCCTAACCGGGTAGTCCTGCATCGCCTGCGCCCGATCGCTGGAGTTGATGCAGCGATCGACGAGATCGCGAAAGATCGAGAACTCTTCATCGTCCATGCAATCGAGCCCGACGTCATTGACGTTGAGCTGCATCAGCACGGGCGAGTCTGCGCGCGATCCTATCGCCTTCAAATGAAAAACCTCCGGCAGGGCATTGCCGGAGGTTCTGGAGGCTAGTTCATGAAGAAGTTTGATATCTCCTCGTCATGGTCGGCAGAGCAACCGACACCAACTTTGTACATGATAGACTAATGTTAGTAAATCATACAATGCGCTCTTCTTTCAAAATCAAAGCCTCGACAGTTTCCTGTCGAGGCTTTGGGTCGTGATCAAGTCCGGATCAACCGGGCTTTACCAGTTGCGCTGCGCGCGGAGCAGCAGCATGTAGGTATCCTGGTTGCTGAGCGAGTAGACAGCGGCCGGCTTGCCGATCGCAGCGCTACCCGGGTAGGTGATCGTGCCAGCGTAGTTCTGATCCAGATGGGTGTAGGTGAAGTCAGCCGAGAAGGTCAGGTTCTTCACTGGAGTCCACTGAGTCTGCGTGCCGATCTGAGCAATGCTGTAGTCGGGGTTGCACGAGGTCAGGTTCGAGGTGGCGCCGATCAGGACGCCGAACGATCCGCCCACGCCAGTCCCGCCCGGGCCGCAGATGTAGCTCTTGGCGGTGCCGTTGTAGTTGACCTGGGCCCACGCACCATAGACGCTGGTGTTCCAATAGGGGTTCCAGTTGTGGACGTACGCACCGCGCACGCCGTACGTCGTGATCAACTGCTGCTGACCGCCGGAGACGAACACGCTGTCCGGCGCGATGCCGAATCCGATGCTCTGATAGGCACCGGGAACGCTGGTGTTGCCGAAGTAGGTGAACGCACCAGCACCCGAGAGATCCTGGATGTTGTAGCGCGTCGCACCGTTGGTGTAGACGCC
The DNA here is from genome assembly GCF_002289535.1 of Bradyrhizobium sp. UFLA03-84. Taxonomy (NCBI): domain Bacteria; kingdom Pseudomonadati; phylum Pseudomonadota; class Alphaproteobacteria; order Hyphomicrobiales; family Nitrobacteraceae; genus Bradyrhizobium; species Bradyrhizobium sp. UFLA03-84. Next base: position 288,106 of record NZ_NSJY01000019.1, read on the forward strand.
CTGCAAGTTGATAGTGTCGCCAGGTCCGGTCGGAATGTTCTTGATCGACAAGGCCAACTGACCAGCCCAGCCCCACTTGTCGTCCGGATGACCGGTCAACTCAGTGCCGCCGTAGTAGGCCGCGTGGTTGTCATGCGCCGCGAACGACGCCTGGAACAGACCCCAGGCCTGGTCGACGCGCAGCATCGCGACGAGGTCCGGAGCAATCGTGCCGGCATAGTCGCTCGCGCCATAGGGACCGAGAGCACCGGTACCCAGCACACCGAGATTCTGCACACCGGCTTGATAGTAGGCCGATTGATCCTGGGCCGACAAAGCCAGCGACACGCCGTTGCCGAACTGCGCGGTGTAGGTGAACTGGTTGACACCGGTGATCGTGCCGCCACCGCCGACGAGACCGTCGAAGTTGTTGCCGGGATAGTTGGCCCACGGCGCCGAGAACTGCGAGACCGCCTTACCCATGGTGAAGCCGGCGAACTGGACGAAGGCGTAATAGACGCCGACCGTGCCGGCGGCGACACCGCCCGAGCTGGCGTTGTTCGGAGCAGCGGACGTTCCGATCGGCGAGTAGACCGTCGAGCCTGCTGCGGCTCCCGCGCCATAGCTGTCCGAGGTCCAGCTGAAGGTCGCATCGAAGAAGGTGCGAACCACGCCGTATTCGGTCGCAGTGCGGGTGTCGACGTTGAGGTCTTCACGCGAGCGCCAGGTGTAGCCGTTGGTGAAGCGGTTCTGTGCACCACCGGCGCCGGCGTAGTTGCCGGTGTGATCCGAGTTGGTGTTCGCCAGAACGTCCATACGCAGGTAGCCGCCCAGCTTGATGCAGGTGTCGGTGCCCGGAATAAAGTAGAAGCCCGGTCCATAGAGCGAGCAGACCTTCACGTACTCCACTGCCTTGGCCTTGACCGGAAGGTCGGCCGCCATGGCTCCACTGCTCGCGGCGAGAGCTGCCGCCGAGCCCAACAAAAGGCCCTTAACTATCTTCATGCTATCCTCCAAGTGATGCCTTGCACTGCTGGCAAAGCGACAAACGTTCCCCTCCCGAAAACCGCTGCCGCGCAGCCATTTTCAAGATGCTCGTGGTCAACTCGGCCACTGCAGGCGTGAGATGGTGGATGCCCCCCATCTACGATGCGGAACAATGCAATTGGAAGGTCACATATTCAACTTATATTAGTTAGTCATTCTATCTTTGCGCACCCTTGTGTCATTCAGGCAACGCCCGCACGAACATTTTCGTCCGGCGCCCGCTTCAAAGATTGCTCGATATCCGTGAAGATGAATTTTTGTTAAGGTAGGTCATGACCGAGCGCAAATCGACCGACAAACTGCAGGACGCGGCTGAGCGATTGGCTTGGGAGATCGTGTCGACCAGCGTCCGCCTGGACGAGTTGCGCGGCATCTGGGCCAAGATGATCGGAATCACCGGCCCGCAATGGATGATCATGACGGTGCTGGCGAATGCCGAGGACCGCAGCGTCGGCCTGCCCGTCGGCGCGGTTTCGAGAGCGCTGCGCGTCGATCAGTCATTCGTGGTGACGCAGTCGAAGCTGCTCGAAAAGAAGAACCTCGTGCGCCGCAAGAGCTCGACCGAGGATGCCCGCGTCGTGAACCTGTCGTTGACCGAGCACGCCAAGAAGCAGATGGCGAACCTGTCCGCGCAACGCCGGGAGTTGAACGAGTTCGTCTATGCCGACCTCGATCTGCGCGAGCTGCAGCAGCTGACCGGCAAGATGGATTCGATCAAGAACCGCCTCGAAAAGGCGATCGCGAGGATCTCGGTCGACCTCTAGGTAGCCGTCGATATCTCCTCGGAAAACCGCTTCGCACTTTTCCGGATCATGCTCTTATCTGAGCATGATCTCTTCGGAAAACCGCTTCGCACTTTTCCGGATCATGCCATCGCGAGCCGCTGCCGCGACCGCAGCAGAAGCAGCAGGATGATGCTGACGTTGAGCAGGTTCCAGGCCAGGCCATTGGCGAAGGCCGCGGCATAGGAACCGGTGGCGTCGAAGATCACGCCCGAGATCCAGCCGCCAAACGACATGCCGAACACCGAGGCGAAGATCACGATGCCGATCCTGGTCGCAGCCTCGGACGCCGGCATCGCGTCGCGCACGATGATGGCATAGCTCGGCACGATGCCGCCCTGGAACAGGCCGAACATCGCCGAGATGACGTAAAGCGAGGTCAGGCTGTCGAAGAACAGATAGAACAGCAGCGCCGAGCCCTGCGCGATCGAGCCGATCAAGAGCGTGCGGATGCCGCCGATCCTGTCGGCGAGGAATCCGGAGCCGATCCGGCTGATGATGCCGAAGCCGAGCATCAGCGACAGCATCTCGGCGCCGCGCGCCACGCCGTAGCCGAGATCGCCGCAATAGGCGACGATGTGGACCTGCGGCATCGACATCGCCACGCAGCAGGAGATCGACGCCAGCGACAGGATCGCGGTCAGCGCGTTGGTGGAGAGCTTGAGGTCGACCCGCGGCGGCGCCGCGTTGACATGGCTGCGCCGCGTCGCCGCCCCCATCAACAACCGCAGCACCACGAGCGCCAGCGCCATCGCGACCGCGGTGAAGACGCCGATCGCGATATGGGTGGTGCGCCAGCCGATACTCTGCATGCCGAAATTGACCAGCGGCGGCCACACCGTGCCGCCGACATAATTGCCGCTCGCGGCGATCGCGACCGCAAGGCCGCGGTAGCGCTCGAACCAGTGCGAGGCCTCCGCCATCAACGGGCCGAAGGTCGCCGCCGACGACAGACCGATCGCGAAATGCAGCAGGATGAAGGCCAGGATCGACGGTGCATAGCCGGCACCGATATAGCCGAGGCCGAGAATGCCGATCCCGGCGCCGATTGCCGCGACGATTCCGTAGCGGTCGCTGATCTTGCCGGTTACGACCTGGCCGAGGCCGAAACCGAGCATCACCATCGTGAAGGCGAGCGAGGCCGTTCCGCGGGTCGCGCCGAAATCGGTCTGCACCATCGGCAGCGCCACCACGACCGACCACATGCCGACGCTGCCGAGCGAGCCGATCACCACGGCCACGACAAGACGCAGCCATGCCCGGCGCGAGTCGGGAATGAACGTTGCGGCTTCGGGGGAATATTCAGAAGAAATTACCACGGCACGCGGAACTTCGTCGGCAATTGCCTCAAGGTCAAGCCACATTGCCGAGAGATTAGGCATGCAGCAGCAAGGGGACGCGCTTGCCGCGACGGGAAGTCGCCGGGTCAATTGCCGAAGTTCGGATCCTGCGACTGGAACGGGCCGCACTTCGCGTGCGTGGCGAACCGCTGGTCGAAGTCGACGGTGCCACCGGCGACCGGAATGCGGGTCGGCGGCAGGCCCCGAAGGTATTGGTCGACGGTCACGATCTTCTCGTCGGTGCTCAGGGTGACACGCACCGGCTCGAGCGGCTTGCCCTTGTTCACAGCCGTTAGGTCGAGCGCGTAGTAGCCGATCACCGATTGCCCGCCCCGCATGTGGCGATCGACCGATAGCGGCAGATAGACCTCCATCCGGACGTCCTCACCTTCGCAAGCGATCATGCGGATCATCACGGCGTCGGCGCCCGGCGGCTTGGCGGTCGCGGCGGTTGCAGCGCAAATGGAAATGGCTGCGACCAGGCCGCGCCACACGAACGCATATCCGTCAATCACGCCAATGGTGCAGCGCATCGGTTCTGTCATCTCTGACCAAGAGGGTTCACGTCGCAGTTGGTCGAACGCCGGGCCCGGCAAGTTCAACTTCCGGCAGGCTCCCGGCGAACGCGGGAATATCGTCCGCCGAACCGTGATCCATGCTGACGAGGAAATCTGATACAATGCGAGCCGGTTCACACTGGCGGCTCGCCAACCGGACCTATCATCCCGCCGGATGGCGCGCAGCTCGCAGCGTATGAGGATCGAAGCGCACACTGTCGGAGGCTCACCATGCATTCGTCGTCAGCAGAGTGGTTACCCGTTGCGTCAGCACCGTCGGACCGGGAGCTCGAGGTCTGCATCCTCGACTATGACGGCATGGTCCATGCGCTGATGTTCCCGTGCCAACGGGACGGCGCTGAGTGGGTCGACCATGCCGGCAGCAGGCACCTCGACATCCAGCCGACACATTGGCGCAATTGGATGACGTCGGCCAACTGACGCCGCCTTGACCGGCCTGAGACGGCCGCCGCCGATCTCGCGCGGGTCCGCATATTGCGCTAGATTTGCCGCGTGAGGTTCAAGGGTGGGCCAGGAGGCTCGTCATGGAATCACACGTGATCCCTTTCGAGAATCGTTGGACCAACGGCGAGCATGCCTGGGAGTGGCATTGCGAGCTCGAACGGCTGGGCGTGCCGACGGTCCGGACGATGTATTGCGAGCATGAGACGCACTATCGCGGCGAGTCGGCGGTGGTGTTCGACATCCCTGCAGGCTTTGTCCATGACTGGCTGGCGTTCCACGACCGGCGCGCCGCCCGGCGGCAATTGCTGTGGCGCGCCAGCGTCATCACGCTCGGCCTCATCGCCGCATCGGGCGCCGTGCTCGGCATGTTGAGATAGGGGCCGCCCCCGTCCCCGGAACAGCCGGAGGGTCCGCCCGCCCTTTCCGGCCGGAATCCCCCTGCCCGAGCGCCTGTGACACCAGCGGCACCCCTTTAGAGAGCACTTATTAACCCTTTGCTAACCATACACCCGGCAAGAATTGCCGAGTGAAGTCGAGTGTCGTCGAACGCGTCTAACGGGCGGAGATCCCCGTGAACGCCAGCGCGGTGCCTCACTTTCGGAACGGCGGCCCTGCGGCCGTCGCGCAGACGCTTGGCGGCCGCGGCCGCCAGTCGCGGGGGAGAGCGGCTACCATGGTCGACGTCACGGCGGGTCAGGGCACGGCAGGCAAGAGCGGATTGCCGAGCCTCGGCGAGATCGGCGACATCCTAAAGCGCGGCGATATCGCGCTGGCGGTCGGCGTCCTCACCATCCTGGTGGTGCTGATCCTGCCGCTGCCCTCGATCGTGCTCGACCTCTTCCTGGCGGTCTCGATCACGGTCTCGATCCTGATCCTGATGACCTCGCTGTTCATCCAGGCGCCGCTGGAATTCTCGTCGTTTCCAACCATCCTCCTGATCTCGACCATGCTGCGGCTGTCGCTGAACATGGCCTCGACCCGGCTGATCCTGAGCCACGGCCACGAGGGCACGGCGGCCGCCGGCCACGTCATCGAGGCCTTCGGCAACTTCGTGATGGGCGGCAACTTCGTGATCGGCATCATCGTGTTCGCGATCCTGGTGATCGTGAACTTCGTGGTCATCACCAAGGGTTCGGGCCGTATCGCCGAAGTCGCGGCACGCTTCCAGTTGGACTCGATGCCCGGCAAGCAGATGGCGATCGACGCCGATCTCTCCGCCGGCCTGATCGACGAGAAGGCCGCCAAGGAGCGCCGCAAGGCGCTGGAAGACGAGAGCGGCTTCTTCGGCGCGATGGACGGTGCCTCGAAATTCGTCCGCGGCGACGCCATCGCCGGCCTCCTGATCGTCGGCATCAACATCGTCGGCGGCATCATCATCGGCGTCGCCCAGCAGGGCCTCTCGTTCAGCGAAGCCGCCCGCACCTACACCGTGCTGACCGTCGGCGACGGCCTCGTCACCCAGGTGCCGGCGCTGATCGTCTCGACCGCTGCCGGCCTGCTCGTCTCCAAGGCCGGCATCACCGGCGCCGCCGACAAGGCGCTGATGCGCCAGCTCTCCGGCTATCCGCAGGCGCTCGGCATGTCGGCCGGCGTCATGCTGGTGCTCGGGCTGCTGCCGGGCATTCCGACCCTGCCCTTCCTGGCGCTGGGCTCCGGCGCCGCGATGCTGGCCTGGAACGCGCGCAAGCAGAAGCGGGCGGCGAAGGCGGCCGAAACCGCGGCAGCCGCAGCCCCCGCTGCAGCCGCGGCCGCGGCCGCAGCCGCCGCGGAAGAGCCGATCGCCGCCGCGCTGAAGATCGACGACCTCAAGATCGAGCTCGGCTACGCGCTGCTGCCGCTGGTCAACGGTCCTGACGGCACCGACCGCCTCACCGAGCAGATCAAGGCGCTGCGCCGCTCGCTCGCGATCGAGATGGGTTTCGTGATGCCGGCAGTGCGCATCCTCGACAACGTCCAGCTCGAGGCCAACAGCTACGCCATCAAGATCAAGGAAGTCGACGCCGGCAGCGGCAAGATCTGGCCGGCCCAGTTCATGGTCATGGACCCCGCCGGCAACCAGGTGCAATTGCCCGGCATCCATACCATCGAGCCGACCTTCGGCCTGCCCGCGACCTGGGTCGATGCCGGCCTGAAGGAAGAGGCCGCGCTGAAGGGCTACACCGTGGTCGACGCCGCCACGGTGTTGTCGACGCACCTGACCGAACTGCTCAAGACCAACATGTCGGATCTGCTGTCCTACGGCGAGGTGCAGAAGCTGTTGAAGGATCTGCCGAAGGAGCAGGGCGAGCTGATCAAGGACATCGTGCCGAGCCAGGTCACGGTGTCGGGCATCCAGCGCGTGCTGCAATTGCTGCTCGCCGAGCGCATCTCGATCCGCGATCTCTCGACCATCCTCGAGGGCATCGCCGACGCGTTGGCGTTCTCGCGCAATCCGGCAACCATGGTCGAGCACGTCCGCGCCCGGCTCGCCCGGCAGATCTGCGCCCAGAACACATCGCCGAACGGCTACCTGCCGCTGATCGCACTGTCGGCGCGCTGGGAGCAGGCATTTGCCGAGTCGATCGTCGGCACCGGCGACGACCGGAGCCTCGCGATGCAGCCCTCGAAGCTCTCGGAATTCATGACCGCCGTGCGCAACGCCTTCGAACAGGCGGCGCGCGAAGGCGAGGCGCCGGTGCTGGTGACGTCGGCCGCGATCCGGCCGTTCGTTCGCTCGCTGGTGGAGCGGTTCCGCTCGCAGACCACTGTCTTGTCGCAGGCCGAAATCCATCCGCGCGCCCGCCTGAAGACGGTCGGCAGCGTCTAGGGCTTCGGTCCTGACCGAGACGGAACCGAAGCTCGGGGTTGTTGCCTGACGCGGTTCCTTCACGCCAACCGGGCGCGTCCGCTTCGTTCGAAAACGCTCTAGCGGCCGCAAATCACTCGCGTTTTGGTCTGTGTTTTCTCGCCACAGGCAACTGATTTATGTGGAACAGGCCGAAACGGCCCCATCTGGGATGCAGCATTCCAGCGTCGACCCAAGGCACTGATATTACATTGATTTAATGCGTTTCAGATTACCAAAGGGTCATCTTTGATCGCGACCGATCACGTCTCATCACGCCCTTGTGATGCCCTCTGGGGAACGGAATCGGCAAATCCTACGTTAGCGAGGCACGAGACGTTGAACCGGGCAACAGACCGAACCGACAAATTGACAGAGAGCAGGAAGGCGGCAGGAGACTTCCATGAACCACTCGATCTACAGCGCTGATCGTACGACGCACCTGAAGATTGTGGTCGTGGCCTTGGTCGCCGGTATCCTGGTCGCTGGTTTCGGCATCTCGGCACACAATCCGTCGGACGAGGGTTACACCCAGACTGCGCGTATCATGAAGGCCGGCAAGCCGGTCGCGATCACCAGCACGAACAACTCGCTCGTCCGCTAACAGGAGAGTTTCACGGAATTCACGTAGCTCTTTACAGCCCCCCAAAGTCGCTGCGTGGATATTTAAGACCCCCAACTACCCCCAAGTTGACTATCGAAAACGCCCGCTCCCCACGGGCGTTTTCTTTTTTGTGCGGCGGGTATGGCTCTCTCCACGTCATTGCGAGCCAACGGGTCGCGCAAAATGCGCGCCCGATGACGGGCTCCGCGAAGCAATCCATGTCTCCGCATCTGCGGAAGCGTGGATTGCTTCGCCGCTCGGCTCCTCGCAATGACGGGGTTTACAGCTTCCGACAGTCTCCGACGACGAGGCGCCCGGCCTATCGCGGCGCCGAAGCTGACGCAGGCGGCACGGTCTCGATCAGCTTGCCGGTGAAGATCGGCGCCGAGGTCGGCTGGCCGTTCGGCGAACCGCCGGCCTGTTCGACGGTCACCGCATAGGTGGCGCCGTTGATCACGTCGGGATCGTAGCCCGACAGCACCGGACGCGCGGTGAAGTCATCGGCGCCGATCACGCCGAGCGAGCGCGGCTGCGGCAGCTTGTCGGAGATCAGCCAGAGCTCGAAGCTCTTGCCGGGCTCCGAGGCGGCACCGACCTTGCGCACGGTGAAGTTCTTGGTTGCGCCGTCGATAGTCATGATGAAGGCCGGCCCGCCATTCTGGCCTTGCAGCAGCGCGACATATTGCGCCGAGGGCGTGAAGGCTGGCGCCGGCGTCTTCACTTCCACGGTCTGAATGCGCGGCTTCGGCCGGATCGCGTTCGGCAAGGCATCGGGCCGATAGATCTGCAGGCCGAGCGTCACCAGCAGCCCAGCCGCGATCGCGGTCGCGGCCGACGCGATGCCGCGCCAGCGCTTCACGCGGCTGGTCAGCGCGACCACATTGCTGTCGTCGCCAAAGCGCGGTCGGACCGACGGCCGCCGGACTTCGGCCGGCTGCTGGATCCCGGGTTGCTGCGAAGGCTCCGGATCGAACGCCGAGCCGAATTCGACATCGTCTGCGATCGGCGTCGGCGGTGGCGGCGTTACCGTCGCGGCCGGCGTCTCGGACAGCGCCAGCGGCGCCTGCGGCGCGGTGGCATGGCCGATCGCCGCCTTGATGTTCTCCCAGACCACCGGACGCGGCTCGACCAGGCCGACCATCTGGTTCAGCGGCCCGAGCCTGAATTCCCAGGCCTGCACCAGCGCGGCGAACTCGCTGTCCACGGCCATCATGGTCTCGACCTGCGTGCGCTCGTCGGCATCGAGCGTACCGAGCGCATATTCCGCGGCGAGCGCGATATGGTCTTCGCTATAGGCCATCAATCAGAGTCCAAGACACTCCCGGATATCCATCAGGCTGCGGCGCAGCCAGGTCTTCACCGTGTTCACCGGTGTCTCGAACTTTGCGGCGAGCTGCTCGCGGCTCCAGCCGTTGTAATAGGCGAGCAGCACGAGCTTCTGACGATCGGGCTCCAGTCGACCGACGCACTCGAGCAACCGCTTCAACTCTTCCGTCATCTCCCGTCGCGCCAGCGGATCGGGCTGGTCGGCGGCGACTTCCATCGCGGCCGGCTCCTCTTCCAGCGAGGACTCGCCTCGCTTGCGCACCACATCGATGGCGCGGTTGCGCGCGATCGACGTCATCCACGTGATCGGGGAAGACAGGGCTGGGTTGAACTGCCCCGCGCTGTTCCAGATCTTGACGTAAGCCTCCTGGATGACCTCCTCGGCGAGGTCCTGTCGCCGCAAGATACGGAGCACCACGCCAAAGAGTTTCGCGCGGGTCGCGGCGTACAGCCGCTCAAAGGCGGCCTCATCCCCTTTGGCGACGGCGGCGATCAGCCAGACCAGCTCAGCCGGCGTCAGCATTCAGCGCCCTCCAAGCCTGCATCCCCCATTGCCCCATTGCCACCGCGCTGCCGATCATCCGGTCCGGATCGGTGGTAGCATATTTTGGGACACCACCATCCGCCAAGTCCCCTGCCCGGTGGCCGGCTTGTGGACAGCGCCCAGCAAAAAGCCCGGGCGATCGGCCCGGGCTCGCAAGATGGTCAGCGGAGAGAGCGAGGGATCAGGCGATGACGCCGAGACGGGCCCGCATCAGGCCGATCGAATCCATGTCGGCTTGCTCGCGGGCGCTCTCCTCCGCGCGTTCGCGCGCCTGGTCACGCTCGTCGAGCAGTTCGACCTTCTTCAGCTCCTCGAAGGCTTCCGACAGCAGCGCCTTGGCGTCGTCGAGCTGGGCACGCAGCTCGTCGGCCGAGCGGGTCAGGTTCTCGCGGCGCTGGATCGCAGCCTTGGCATAGGTGGGATAGGCGAAGTGCGAGGGATCGTTGATCCCGGCGCGCTCCTGCTCGGTCTGGATCTCGCGCTCGAGCTCGACGGACATGCGCTGGAAGTCGGCGATCATGCCCTCGATCTGGGTAACCCGACGGCGCTTTTCATCGACCTGAAATTTCTTCAGGCGGATCAGCGTTTCACGTGACTTCATCGACTCATACTCCCCAGAAGTCCCAAATCCGAACGCGGGACAGAGCCGGCTCCCCGCTGGGCCCCGCCGGCATAGCTATGGTGTGCCGAGGATGATGGCCTGACAAAGTTAGCGTTCCGTTTCCAAACCCGACAGGATTTGAGCCAGTTGCCGGTAGCCGTCGCCGAGACTGGTCGCCTCGTCCTTGGCCTGGCGCAGGAAGCTTTCCAGCGGCTCGTGCAGCCGGATCGCCTCGTCGACCTCGGGGCTGGAACCCGGCCGGTAGGCACCGAGCCGGATCAGTTCCTCCATGTCGGCATAGGTCGCCATCACCTGCCGCGCCTTGTTGATGAAGGGCAGGAAATTCGGGTCGGCCGACTTCGGCATGGTGCGCGAGACCGACTTGAGGATATTGACGGCGGGATAGCGGCCGCGCTCGGCGATCGCCCGCTGCATCACGATGTGACCGTCGAGGATGCCGCGCACCGCGTCGGCGATCGGCTCGTTGTGATCGTCACCGTCGACCAGCACGGTGAAGATTGCGGTGATGGTGCCGGCGCCGGTGCCCGGCCCTGCGCGCTCAAGGAGCTTCGGCAATTCGGTGAACACGGTCGGCGTGTAGCCCTTGGCGGTCGGCGGCTCGCCCGCCGAGAGCCCGATCTCGCGCTGCGCCATCGCAAAGCGCGTCACCGAGTCCATCAGGCAAAGCACATCCTGGTCCTCGTCGCGGAAATACTCCGCGATGGCCAGCGTGAGGTACGCCGCCTGGCGCCGCATCAGCGCCGGCTCGTCCGAGGTCGCGACCACCACCACCGAGCGCGCCAGCCCGTCCTCGCCGAGATCCTCCTGGAGGAATTCCTGCACCTCGCGGCCGCGTTCGCCGATCAGCCCGATCACCGAGATCGCGGCATCGACGTTGCGGGCCAGCATCGACAGCAGCACCGACTTGCCGACGCCGCTTCCGGCGAAGATGCCGAGCCGCTGGCCGCGGCAGCAGGTCAGGAAAGTATTAAGCCCGCGGACGCCGAGGTCGAGCGGCGGCCCGACCCGCCTGCGCGAATGCGCCGGCGGCGGCGAGTTGCGGTAGGACATCGGCGAGGCGCCCTGCACCAGCGGGCCCTTGCCGTCGATCGGTTCGCCCATCGCATTGACGACGCGGCCGAGCCAGGCCGGCGACGGCCGCACCTGGCTCGCCGCATTGGCGATCATGGCGCGGCAGCCGCGCCTGACACCCTCGAGCCCGCCGAACGGCATCACCACCGCGTTCTCGCCGGAGAAGCCGATCACCTCGGCCGGGATGAAGCGGCCGGCGCCGACGTCGATCACGATGCGGGCGCCGACCGACATCGCGTGAATCGGCCCCGCGATCTCGACCATCAGCCCGCGGACGCCGACGACACGGCCATAAATATTGACGCCGTCGATGTCGCCGATCTGCTCCGCGAGGGCCTTCATTGCGAAAACCTTAAGTTTCCGCGATTTTGCTCCAGCCGCTTAACTTCGTGTTTACCCGCATCATTAATCATTGCGTCACTGTCTTTGGTGACTGAGGTCGCTTGCCCATCAGAAGAAGGGCGAGTCGCGAGAGTCGGTTAGGCCCGTCTCTTAATGTGGAAACTGAACGAGCGCGGTTAGGAAAAGCTTCTTCTACGCAATATCTTAGGGCGATTCGACAAAAATTGCACGGTTAGAGCTTGCGTCGAGGAATCAGTTTTTGTTAACCATATCTCGTCAGGATCCGAATCAGTTGTTCAAAGGCGTTTTGTGAGTGCCGCAAGTGCGGCCGACCTGACGCCCGGAGCGGCGACTATAGGGGACTGGCATGCGCGTTTTGCTGATTGAAGATGATAGCGCCGTCGCGCAGTCGATCGAATTGATGCTCAAATCCGAGAGTTTCAACGTCTACACGACGGATCTCGGTGAAGAAGGCGTCGATCTCGGCAAGCTTTACGACTACGACATCATCCTGCTCGACCTCAACCTGCCCGACATGTCCGGCTACGACGTGCTCAAGCAGCTCCGGGTGTCGAAGATCAAGACTCCCATTCTGATCCTCTCCGGCCTCGCCGGCATCGAGGACAAGGTCAAGGGTCTCGGCGTCGGCGCCGACGACTACATGACCAAACCCTTCCACAAGGACGAGCTGGTCGCCCGCATCCACGCGATCGTCCGCCGCTCCAAGGGTCACGCCCAGTCGGTCATCCAGACCGGCGATCTCGTGGTCAATCTGGACACCAAGACGGTTGAGGTCGGCGGTCAGCGCGTGCACCTGACCGGCAAGGAATACCAGATGCTGGAGCTGCTCTCGCTCCGCAAGGGCACCACGCTCACCAAGGAAATGTTCCTCAATCACCTCTACGGCGGCATGGATGAGCCGGAGCTGAAGATCATCGACGTCTTCATCTGCAAGCTCCGCAAGAAACTCGCCAACGCCTCCGAGGGCCGCAACTTCATCGAGACCGTGTGGGGCCGCGGCTACGTGCTGCGCGAGCCGCACGAGGCCGACGAACGCATTCCCGCCTGACGCTTTCTACAAGCAAACCTCCTCAACCCCGCCGCAAATGGCGGGGTTTTTGTTTTTGGAAGGCTACGCCACCGGGACCGCGGCCAGGGCGGCGAGAACATCCGCGCCCCTGGGAACACCGAGCCCGGTGCAGGCGCTCCAGCCGGGGCCGGCATCGTAGCCCTTGCCGCCGACGCGGTTGTTGCCCTGCTCGACCGCGCGGAAGGCGCCGGGGTTGGCGTAAAGCGCCGCATTGAGGAAGCCGATCTGCTCGCCGCGCGCGGCGATCGCAATCGCGACCAGGGCGGCCCATAGCGGGGTTGCGGCGCTGGTCCCGCTCATCGCCATCGCCTGCCCGTTGACAATGATGCGATAGCCCGGGCTTGCCGCGGCCGCGCAGGCGACGTCCGGCACGCCGCGCCGGATCGCGCCGTCGTTCTGCGACTTCGGCAGCGTCAGATGCGACTGATAGTCAGGGACGGGAAACGCATCGCTGATGCCGCCGCCGGTGCCGATCGCGCCGGCGTTCCAGACCGCCTCGCCTCCGGCCGACCCATTACCCGCGGCAAGCCCCGGCTGCGTGCCGCCGCAGCTTGTCGCATAGGGGCTCGAGGCCGGAAACCAGACATGGACCTTGCCGTCGGTCAGGCCGCTGGTTGCAAGCTGATCGCCAGAGGCGAACAGCACGCTGACCCGCAGCCGCGCGGCATCGGCGAGCACCGCCTGCATCGCGTCGCGCCCCGGCGCGGTCCAGAATTTCTCGGCACTGCCCCAGCTGACCGAGATCACCTGCGGCGCATGCTCCTCATCGAATACCGCCTGATGGATCGCGTCGGTGAGACCGGCGGCGGAATTCTCGGCAAAGTAGACCACGATCCTGGCCTTCGGCAGCAGGCCGGCGAGCACCTGGAGGTCGAGCGCGAGCTCCTGATCGGCGACATCGTTGCTGCCGAGACCGCCGTCGTTACCGGTCTGCGGCACATTGACGACGACCGGCGGCTCGCGATTCATGCCGGTCAGCGCCATCGCAAGATCGCTCGCCAGATAGCCGCCGCCGAGCGCGATGATGCCGACGCAGATCGACGACACGTCGCGATCGAGCGGAATGCCGTAGCGGGCCGCGATCTCGGTCGGCCACAACCCGCTGTCGCTCCCCGTATCGTCAGCCGTGGCCGTATCAGCCCGAGCCTGCACCAGCGGCGTCCTGGTCCGGAGCGGGCGCTGATCGAAGCCGAGGATGGCGCGGGTCCATGGCGCGATCTCGGCCGGCACCGTCAGGCCCCCGACCCGCGCACGAAATTCGCGCTGCCCGTCACGATAGATGCGAAGCGTTGCGCCGAAGGTCTCGGCCATCTGCCTAACCGTGCCTTCAAGCACGACGGTGCGGGCGACAAGATCGGTGGCGACGACTTTGAATCCCCGCTCCGCCGCCAATCGCGCGATCCGCGCGGCGGCGCGGGCATGGCTGCGATGGCGCTGCGTCGCGAGCTGGTGCCGCGTGACCGGCCCCGTGAGCCTAGTCAGATCACCGGCGCTGCCCGGCGCAAACTTGTCGGGCGTGCGCCGCTTCACATAGACCACGATGGAAATCCGCTCGTTCGGATCGACATCGCCGACCAGCGTCGCGCCATCAGGCGCGGCGCGGTTGCTGCCGGGAAGCGGAACCCTGCGCTCGCGTGAGCCGGCCATCACTGCGGCCTCACTTCCCGGCGCATGGCGTCGGCTGCACCGGACTTTGCGTATCGTCATAGGCGCAGAACGGGATCGACCAGACGAAGTCCGCCGCAGTCGCAATCCGCGTGAGGCCCGGCTTGCCCTCGAAGATCGGCGGCTGGCTTGCGAACTTCCAGTACCATTCGGGCAGCAGCGGCCCGAGCGGCGCGACCGGACCATTCGGACCAAACGAGATGAATCCCGCCTGCGATGCGGGCGTGCCGTCCGCCTTGAAGGCCGCGCGGCCGTGGCAGGTGATGCAGGACGACGTCGCGACGAAGCCGTCCTCGGTGACGGAGTTGCCGACCCTGATGTCGAGCCCGACATTGTCGACGAAATCGACCTGCGATCCCTTCAGGCAGTAATTGCTGTAGACGGGATCGATGTCGGCGCTCGACAGCATCGCCGCCAGTGCGGGCGTCTTCACGCAATCCGGATAGCCCTGGCCCGCGGTCCGGTTCGACGGCACGAACGCGGTCTGCGCGCCGAAACTATCGCGGCAGCCGATGATGTCGCAGCGGCCCGGATTGAAGCGGTGCTCGAACGTCGCCCAGGTCCAGTTCGGCACCTGCTTGCTGATCACGTGCATCGAGACCAGGGCGTACTGCACGCCAGCCGCGCTGTTGACGTGATAGAGCTGCGGCGCTTGGGCCACCGTCACCTTGTTGTTGGTGAATTGCGGGATGTCGCTGACCGGCACCCAGTTTCCCTTCACCTCGATGGAATCGGCCGGGAACGACAGCGTCTTGCCGAATGCGGCCTTCACGCCCGACAGCTTGTAGAGGTTGTTCTGAACGATGAAGTCGAATGTCGCCTTGTTGTGACGGGTCTCCTCCATCTGCCCCTGCGCGGCGCCCGGCGGCAGCGCCGGCAGCAATCCGCCGCTCTGCTGCACGCCCTCTCGCGCCACCTGCGGCAGGATCGGCGGGCGCAGCGACGGCGGCGTCGCGGCTGCCGGAAACTGCGGATTGGGCTGGAACAGGTCGGTATCGCTCGCCCAGGTCTCGAACGTCGAATTGCTGCCGCCGGCGCGGGTATTGGCCTGGATGAAGAGCTGCCAGGCGACCTGATCCGGCGCGGTCATCGCGGGATTCGGCGGCGACTGCGCCGCGGCCGGAACGGCGGGAAGCGCAAACAGACCACAGACGAGCAGCGTGTCGATCGACCTTCGCATCTTTGCTCTCCACATCGGGGTTCAAGGTTGGAATCCGTCCCCCATCCAGCTCGCATAGAGATCGAGCGAGCCCTGCGACCATCGGTGACCGGGCGGCATGAAGCCGGACGACAGCGCGGCGAAGACGCGGCGTGCGTTGACGTGATCGGCAAAGTCGTCATTGCCGGCTGGGTCGCCCATCCAGTCGGCGTCGCCGAGCCGAACGCCCTTTGGCGCCATGCAGGCGATGTCGCCTGGTCGAAACATCGGCAGGATGTCGTTGCCAAAACTGGTCGTCATCGGGATCACCGAGCCCATTCGCGACATTCACTTCTGGTTGCATATCGTATAGACGACCATCACAGGAGCTGCTGTGAAGCCGCTCACATCGCCGCGCAGCAATTTCCGGCTGCCGTCCACGCGCATCGGTGCACAAGCCGGTGGCGGGATCGAACCGGAGCTTCGCGAACTGCGACCAATCAGCTATAGGATGACCATCTAGGGCTGTTCGGGCGCATCACATGATCCTGCAATCCCTCGCCGGCCTGCCGGCGTTCCTGGTCTATTTCTGCACGGCGCTGATCGCCGTGGTCGCCTACCTCTTCGTCTACACGCGCGTCACGCCGCATGACGAATTCCAGCTGATCCGCGACAACGATTCGGCGGCGGCGATTGCGCTCGGCCTCAGCCTGCTCGGCTTCGTGCTGCCGGTGGTCAGCGCCATCGCCCACTCCGCCAATGTGATCGACTGCATGATCTGGAGCATCATCGCGCTGATCGTGCAGATCATCGTCTACTACATCGTGAAGATTCCGGTGCCGAACCTGTCGGCGCGGATCGCCTCCGGCGAAATGGCGGCGGCGATCTGGCTCGGGCTGTCGTCGCTGGCCGCAGGCGCGCTGAACGCTGCCTGCATGATCTACTGAGCCATTGAGCCAAACCATGGCGCGCAAACCCAACCCGGAATTCGGCAAGCGGCGCCCGGTCGTGCCGGCGGTGCCGCCGCGGCCGGATCCGCCTTCCAAGCGCTCCAACCATGTCGCGCTGCTGATGATGGGCACGCTCGCGGTCGGCGGCGGCGCATACGCACTGATGCCGCGGCAGAATTGCCAGCCGATCCCGCCGACACCGCCGGGCGTCACCGCGCCGGCCGTCCCGCAACCCGGCGCAGATTGCACGCAGCGCAGTTCGTCGTCCGGATCGGGCGGCAGCGGCGGCGGCTCGTCGCGCAGTAGCTTCTACAGTGGCAGCTCCTCGTCCGGCGGCTCCTCATCCTCGTCGAGCTCGACATCAAGCTCATCGGTGAGCCGCGGCGGTTTCGGCTCGTTCGCACATGCATTCGGTTTCGGCGGCGGCTGATGAGCACTTTGGCGTGTCGTCACGTGCTTTCACTTGCCCGCCGCTCGGAGCTGATGGAAGCTCGGCGCGGCTCAGCAGACGGCAGAGCAGAAGGCAGGGATCGCGTCGATGAAACGCTCGCGCCGGGTCTGGCTGAAAATGATGGGCAGCGTCGCGATCGGTGCAGCGTCGATCGGCCTGACACCAGGTCACGCCCGCAGTCGCCACCACCATGCCGGACACAAAACGAAGCGAGACCCGGAGCAAGTGTCAGTGTACCCCTCCGGCGGCTTCGGCGGCGCGCCGCGCGGCTTCGCCCATTTCGGGCATCCCTCGCACGGTGGCGGCTGACACCAAACTGAGATCACGGTCCCCTTCATGCAACGCATCGCATGTCCCGAGCGCGACGATTGGCAGGCCACCGCCGAGAGCGCCGGCTTCACCTTCCACACCATCGACGGCGAACGCTACTGGGACGAGCGCGCCTACTACGCCTTCACGCTCGACGAGATCGAGCGTTCGATCGAGGCGCCGACCGGCGAGATCGATGCAATGTGCCTCGAGCTCGCCGGACGCGCGGTCAGGGATGAGCGCTATCTGCGCCGGCTCAAGATTCCGGAGGCGTTCTGGGACCTGATCGCGGCGAGCTGGCGCCGCAAGGATCCAAGCCTCTACGGCCGGTTCGACCTCACCTTCGACGGCAGCAGCCCGGCCAAGCTGCTCGAATACAATGCCGACACGCCGACCTCGATCTTCGAAGCGGCGGTGTTTCAGTGGACCTGGCTCGAACAGGCGATCGCGCGCAACATCATCCCGAAGCGTGCCGACCAGTTCAACTCGATCCACGAGCGGCTGATCGAGGCCTGGAAGACGATCGGCGCCAACCGTCCGCTGCACCTCACCGGACTGACCGGCAATGCCGAGGACGCCGGCACGCTTGCCTATCTCGAGGACACCGCGGCGCAAGCCGGGCTGGAGACGACGCTGCTCGATATCGAGGAGATCGGGCTGCGCGACGACGGCCAGTTCGTCGATCTCGACGAAAGCCCGATCGCGCTCGCTTTCAAGCTCTATCCGTGGGAGTGGATGTTTCACGACGCGTTCGGCAAGAACCTCGCGACCGCGCCGACGCAATGGATCGAGCCGCCATGGAAGGCGATCCTGTCCAACAAGGGCATCCTGCCGCTGTTGTGGGAGCTCTTCCCAAACCACCCCAATTTGCTGCCGGCTTGGTTCGACGACGACCCGCAGGCCGCGCAGCTCGGCACCTCCTTCGTGCGCAAGCCGATCTATTCGCGCGAAGGCGCCAACGTCGAACTGGTCAGCGGCGGCGTCACGCTGGTCGCCGAGCAAGGCCCCTACGGCGCCGAAGGCTTCATCCGCCAGGCGCTGGCGCCGCTGCCGAATTTTTCCGGGCAGTATCCGGTGCTCGGAAGCTGGCTGGTCGACCACACGCCCTGCGGGCTTTCGATCCGCGAAGACGAAAATCCGATCACCGGCAACACCTCGCGCTTCCTGCCGCACGCGATTTTGTAGAAGCGAAGCAATGACGTGGAAAGAGTCCTCGGCCTCCTAACGCAGGAGACGCGCGCTCATCGCGCAGCAGACGCAACCGCCTTCAGCACATGCAACGCGGCGCCGGCGCGTGCGACCGGAGCGGTGCTGGGCTGGTAGAGCCCGCGGCGGTCGGGATAGGGCCTGAACAGGTTGGTGATGCCGACCACTGATTCCGCTGCGCCGAGCGCCAGCACGCCGTCGGGCTCCAGCATCCGGGAGATCTTGCCGAAGATGCCCGCCTTGGTCTGCTGATCGAAATAGATCAGCACGTTGCGGCAGAAGATCACGTCAAAGGTGCCGAGATGCGAGATGTCCTGCAGCAGATTGAGCTGGCGGTGCTGCACCATGCCGCGAATGTCGGCGTTGAGCTGCCAGAGCTCGCCCTGCTGCGTGAAGTACTTCACCAGCAGCTGGATCGGCAGGCCGCGCTGCACCTCGAACTGGCTGAACAGGCCAGCCTTGGACTTCTCCAGCACCGCCTGCGACAGGTCGGTGGCGATGATCTCGATGCGCCAGCCAGCGAACAGCGCGGTCATCTCCTTCAGCAGCATCGCGATCGAATACGGCTCCTGCCCGGTCGACGATGCCGCGCACCAGATCCGCAGGCTGCGGCGCGCCGCGCGCGCCTGTGCCAGCGCCGGCAGCACCGCGTCCTTCAGATGATCGAACGGGATCTTGTCGCGGAAGAAGAAGGTCTCGTTGGTGGTCATCGCTTCGACCACCTCCGACGTCAGCTTCTCGGCGCCGCCCTTCATCCGCAGCACGAGATCGGCAATCCCGGCAAGGTTCGACCTGCGCGCCAAAGGCAGCAGGCGGCTCTCGACGAGATATTGCTTGTCGCTCGACAGATCGAGCCCGGAGCGTTCCTTCAGCAGCTTGCGCAGATACTCGTAGTCCAGCGGCGTCACGAACGGTCTCCGGCAAACACGCGAACAAGCTTCGGTGCGATCTGATTGAGCGGCAGCACGGCGGCGCAGATGCCGGCATTGACCGCAGCACCGGGCATGCCCCACACCACGCTGGTGGCTTCGTCCTGGGCGATCACGCTGCCGCCGGCGGCGACGATGTCCTTGCCGCCGCGCATGCCGTCGGAGCCCATACCGGTCAGGATCACCGACATGATGCTGCCCTGCCAGATATCGATCGCGGAGGTGAACATCGGGTCCACCGCGGGCTTGCAGAAATTGACCGGCGGCCCGTCGTCGAGCGCGATGGTGGCCTCGATGCCGTGGCGGACGATGCGCATATGGCGCGCACCGGGTGCCAGGTAGATCTGGCCCGGCTTGATGCTCTCGCCGTCGATCCCCTCATGCGCCGGCCGCTTGCTGGTGCGCGCCAGATGCTCGGCGAGAATGGTGGTGAAGGTCGGCGGCATGTGCTGGGTGATCAGCACCGGGACGCGATCGATCACAGGGCCGATCTCTGCGACCAATGTCATCAGCGCCTGCGGCCCGCCGGTGGAAGAGCCGATCAGCAGCACCTTCGGCTGCAGCAGACCGAACGAACGGCGTGCGATCTGGGCCGGCGCTGCGGGCGCAGCGGCGGGAGCCGGTGCACGCGCTCTGTCGTGAGCGGGCGCGAGCGGCGGGCTTGCCGTGGTGTGTACCACGCCGCGCCGCGCCTTGGCGCCGAGGTGACGGATCTTCTGGATCAGGTCGTGGCGGAAGGTTTCGGCGGCGGTCGCCTCGCGCGTGCTCTCCGGCTTCGGAATGTAGTCGGACGCACCGAGCGAGAGCGCCTTCAGGCTGATCTCCGCGTTGCGGCGGGTCAGCGTAGAGGCCATGATGACGACGAGATCACGCTTCTTCGCCAGCAGCTGGGGCAGCGCCGAGATGCCGTCGAGGTCGGGCATCTCGATATCGAGCACCGCGACGTCGGGATTGATGCGCTCGAGCTGGTTGACGGCGTCGAGGCCGGTGCGCAGCGAGGCCACGACCTCCATGTCGGATTCGGCGCCGATCCAGCGCGAGATCATCCCGCGGATCACCACGGAATCGTCGACCACCATCACCCGCACCTTGTCGGAACGGGTCGATGTCGGAACCGCAGTACTTGTCAACGCAACACTCATGACTTCACCAGCGACGCAACACGACGCACAACAACCGTTGAGCCGAAGGCTTCTGCCGCCGGATCGAACGTAGACTTAGATCAGCCCGACTTCCTGGAACTTCGCGGTGACGATGTCCCGGTCGAACGGCTTCATGATGTACTCGTTGGCACCGGCATGCAGCGCGCGTGCGATATGCGCGACGTCATTCTCGGTGGTGCAGAACACGACCTTGGGCTGATCGCCGCCGGGCATGCGACGGAGATTGCCGAGAAATTCGTAGCCGTCCATGACAGGCATGTTCCAGTCGAGCAGCACGGCTTCCGGCATCGCGCGCTTGCAGGCCTCGAGCGCTTTCGCGCCGTCCTCGGCCTCGACGATCGTGAAATCGAGCCCTTCCAGGATACGGCGGGCGACCTTGCGAATGACGCTTGAGTCATCGACAACAAGACAGGTTCTCATCTGCGACCTCTACTTCCTCATCCCCGGTGGGATGTTTCAGTTCTTCAATTCCAGCGGCCCGTCTCAGGCCGCTTTGGCATCAGGCACCAGTTCGAGCACGCGATCGATGTCGAGGACGACCATGAGCTGGCCGTCGAGGCGGTGGACGCCGCCGGCGAGCTTGGCCATGCGGGGATCGAGATTGACCGGATTGTCCTCGCGGCTGTCGTCGGGCAGCCGCAGCACCTCGCCGATCTGGTCGATCAGCAGGCCATAGGATTCGCCGCGCTGGTCGACCCCGACCGCCATCGGCAGCTGGCCGTCGTCGGCCTTCGGCAGCCCGAGCCGGGCGCGCATGTCGACCACGGTGACGATGCGGCCGCGCAAATTGAGCACGCCGGCGATCTCGCTGGAGGCCAGCGGCACCCGCGTCAGCCGCTCCGGCATGAACACGTCCTGCACCCGGGAGATCGGCAGCCCGAACAGCTGCCCGCCGATCACGGCGGTGACGTATTCGGCCATCGCGCCTTCACTGGTCTCGGTCTTGGTCATCGATGCTGTTTCCTTCAAGCGGCGCGCCGCAACTCGGCGGTCTGCTCTTTCAGCGCCGCGATCAGCCCGGGACGATCGAACTTGGCGACATAGTCATGGAAGCCGGCCTGCCGGCCGCGCTCGATCGCCGCCGGCGACACCATCGCCGACAGTGCGATGATCGGCAGCTGGTTGAAATTGTGATCGCTGCGGATGTTCTCGGCGAACTCGAACCCGTTCATCTCCGGCATCTCGATGTCGGTCAGCACGACGTCGAAGCTTTGCCCCGAGCGCAGCGCGGCGAGGCCTTCCTGGGCATTCGGCGCGGTCCGCACCTTGTAGCCGGCGGCCTTCAAGACCGGCGCCAGCATGTTGCGGAAGAACGCCGAGTCGTCGACGAGAAGGACGGACTGTGCCGAAGCCGACGGCCGCATCTCCTTGCGCGAGAACCAGTCGGCAAACGCCATCGGCAGGAAGTGGCCGACGTCGATCACCTCGGTGGCCTGGCCCTTGATCACGGCCGAGCCCAAAATACCGTCCTGGGAGCCCGCGACCTCGATGTTGAGCTTCTCCTCGACGATGTCGATGATCTCGTCGACCACGAGCCCCATCGAGCGGCCGTCGTCGGCAAACACCAGGATCGGCTGCGACCCTTGGCTCTGCACCTCGACGCCCGCCATCTGCACCAGCGGCATCAGCTGCTCGCGGTACTGCACCATGTAGCGGCCGTTCGAGAGCTCGATCTTGTCGGTTGCGATCTCCTCGAGCCGGGTGACGAGGCCGAGCGGCACCGCCTTGGGCTGGCTGGAGCCGGCGCGGAACACCAGGAGCGAGGTCAGCTGCTCGCCGCTCGCGGCATGGGCGTTGGCATTGTCGTCGGCCATGTCATGGGCCGAGGAGCCGGAGGCGCCCAAGGCTTTGGCAATGCCGTTGGGATCGATGATCATGATCACGGCGCCATCGCCCAAAATGGTGTTGCCGGAGAACATGTCGATGTGCCGCAGCTTGGTCGACATCGGCTTGACCACGATCTCCTCGGTGTGGAACACGCCGTCGACCACGATGCCGAAGGTCTGGCTGCCGACCTGCGTCACCACGATGAAGCCGTTCTCGGCGTCGGTCGGGGTCGCGCCGTCGTCGATCTTCAGCAGCTTCTTCAGATGGATCAGCGGCAAGAGCTTGTTGCGCAGCCGCAAGACTGCGGTGTCCTTGATCCGCTCGATGCGGTGCTCGGAGTTGGCGCGGGCCCGCACCAGCTCGACCACGGACAATTGGGGAATCGCAAAGCGGTCGCCGCCGGCTTCCACGATCAGCGCCGAGACGATCGCAAGGGTCAGCGGGATCTTGATGGTGACCGAAGCGCCTTCGCCGGCCACGCTCTTGATGTCGATGGTGCCGCCGATCTGGTCGATGTTGGTGCGCACCACGTCCATGCCGACGCCGCGGCCGGACACCGAGGTCACCTGGGCGGCGGTCGAGAAGCCCGGCGCGAAGATGAACTTGTGGATCTGGGCCTCGGTCATCTTCTCCAGCTCAGCCTCGGTGACGAGACCGTTCTGGAGCGCCTTGGCCTTGATCCGCTCGGTGTTGAGCCCGCGGCCATTGTCGGCGATGCAGATGATGATGTGGCCGCCTTCGTGATAGGCGGAGAGCCGAATGGTGCCCTGCTCGGGCTTGCCGGCCGCGACCCGCTCCGCGGTGGTCTCCAGCCCATGATCGGCGGAGTTGCGCACCATGTGCGTCAACGGATCCTTGATCAGGTCGAGCACCTGGCGGTCGAGCTCGGTGTCGGCGCCGTGCATCTCGAGCTCGATCTGCTTACCGAGTTCGCCGGAGAGGTCGCGGACGATGCGCGGCAGCTTCTGCCAGGCATTGCCGATCGGCTGCATCCGCGTCTTCATGACGCCTTCCTGCAGCTCGGCGGTGACGTTGGAGAGCCGCTGCAGCGGCACCTTGAACTCGGTGTCCTCGTTACGCCTTGAGATCTCCAAGAGCTGGTTGCGGGTCAAGACCAGCTCGGAGACCATGGTCATCAGGTGTTCGAGGGTATCGACATTGACCCGGATCGACTGGTTGGCGATCTTGTCGCCTTCCTGGACGTCTTCGGCGGCGGCCTTGCGGGCCGGCTTCCTGGCGGGTTCAGCGGCCTCGGCGGCAGGCGCTGCAGCGGCAACGACCTTCGCCGCAGGAGCCGGCGCGGGCGCGGCGACTTCCGTCTCGGTCTCGCGGAAGGCGCGCTCGAGCTCGTCGAGCGAGACCTCGCCCGGACGCAACGGACGCTCCAGCGTCTGCACCACCAGCGTGCCTTCGGTCATTGCTGCCTGCACGGACGGCGCTTCGACGACCGGCACGTCCTCTTCAGCGGCGGCATCAGCAGCAGCCATCGCCGCCATGCCGTGCTCGACCATCGCTTCGAGCTGATCGATCAGATCGCGGTCGTTGCCCTCGGGCTCCGCCTCGGTCGCCTCGAGCCCGCCAAGGATCTCCTTGATGCGGTCGATCGAGGACAGGATCAGCGTCACCGCTTCGGCCTTCACCGGCATGCCGTCGCGGAATTTGCCCATCAAGGTCTCGCCGGCATGCGCCAGCGCTTCCAGTCGCGGCAGCCCGAGGAAGCCGCAGGTCCCCTTGATCGTGTGCACAAGGCGGAAAATGTTGTCCAGGATCTTCGCGTTGTTCGGATCCTGTTCGAACTGCACCAGCTGGTTGTCGACCGTATCCAGGCTCTCGCTGCTCTCCGTCAGGAACTCGCGCAACAGATCGTCCATGAAACCAACCTTCGAAAAACGCCGAAAACGCTGCGGCGCGCGACATCCACGCGCCTGACGGAACTTGGGTCAGCTTCTCCGCAAAGCGTTTAAGTTTGGTTGAGTAAATGGAAAAGAACGGGATCAACAAAGAGATAAGGCCGCGCGATTGAATCGCGCGGCCGGTCGTAACCTTTGATTAATGATGTTCGCGCGGCTGCCTTCAGGCTGCGGCGACAATAACCTTGTCGCCGTCGAGCGTGAGCGTCACCTTCAGCCCGCAGGCTTCCGCGAGCAGGCGCGTGTAGTATGGCTGAACCGCATGCGCATCGACCGTGTTCGCCGACGTCCCGTTGAGGATATCGACGATGTTCTGCGGCACGCGGGCATTGAGCCCGGCGGATGTGATCTGGAAGATCGTCGCGTCACCCTCGCCGACCGGATCGACATTGAGCGTGCCGCCGCGCGGGATCGTCTGCTGCGCGATCACCAGCATGTTCAGCAGCAGCTTGACCCGGTTCTTGGGCAGCAGCAGCCGCGGCAAATTCCAGGTCAGCGTGACCTTGCCGTCCTCGATATGCCCCTTCGCCATGTTCTGGGCGTCGCCGAGATCGATCTGCGCGCCGGAGGAACCGGCGGCGCCGAATGCCAGCCGACAGAACTGCAGCCGGGCTGACGCGGTCTTCGCGCTCTTGCGGATCAGATCGAGCGCGAAGTCGCGATCTTCGGGCTTCGGATTGTCGTCAAGGACCTCAAGCCCATTGACGATTGCGCCCACCGGACTGATGAGATCGTGACAGACTTTCGAGCACAGCAGCGCTGCGAGCTCGAGTGCATCGGGAGCGGGACCGGGAGACGAAGTGCCAGACATCAATTGTTTCCTGGAAAGCCGCACGCCGATCGAGGAGTGCGAATCACGCATGCCTGTCGGCTTGATACACCGGGCAGACGGATGCTGCCAGCTTGCGGCGGGACTGGCATCATGATCTCAGGGGAAGACGAACAGGATATGAGACCCGCTCATGAATAAGGCACAATCGGCCACCGTCGACTGCGACAAGGCCGCCACGCTGCTCGAATCACTGACCGAACTTGTGATCCGGGCCGGCGAGGCGATTCTCGCGGTCAACCGTTCCGCCATGCATGTGACCGGCAAGAGTGACGGCTCGCCGGTCACCGAGGCCGATCTTGCCGCCGACCACATCATCGTCGAGGGGCTGACACGGCTGGCACCGCATATATCGCTTCTGTCGGAGGAGCGCGTGCATCTGGCGACGCCGCCCTACAAGGACAGTTTCTTCCTGATCGATCCGCTCGACGGCACCAAGGAGTTCGTCGCCGGCCGCAACGAGTTCACCGTCAATGTGGCGCTGGTCACGCATGGCGTGCCGCTACTCGGCATCGTCGGCGCACCCGCGCTCGGACTGATCTGGCGCGGCATCGTCGGCAAGGGCGCCGAGCGGCTGACGCTGCAAGGCAACGCGGTTTCGCAGGCCGTGCCGATCAAGACCCGTCCTTGTCCGCCGCGCGGCGCGCCGTGGACGGTTGCGGTCAGCCGCTCGCATGGCGATCCGCGCACCGAGGCCTTCATCGACGTACGCGGCAACGGCGTCCGCGCCGTGCTGGGATCGGCGGTCAAGTTCGGCCGTGTCGCCGAGGGTGAGGTCGATATCTATCCCCGGCTCTCGCCCACTTCAGAATGGGATGTGGCGGCCGGTCATGCGGTGATCGTTGCGGCCGGCGGCAAGGTGACCGATTCGCACGGGCACCCCCTGCATTTCGGGCTCGGCCGCGAAAACTTTCTGGTGCCGGAATTCATCGCATGGGGCGACCCGGCCGCGGCTCCGTGATTACTGCGCGAGATTTTCTTCCAGCTCCGGCCAGCGCGCGGTGGCTTGCTTCAGGAAGCGCGTGGGATCGGCGGCAAAGGCGTCGCGGCTGTGTTCCCGGTTGAACAGATAGAGCCTGTTCCCGACGACGGCCCAGAAGCGCGGATTGCCGGCGCAGGTCACGCCCCGCACCAGATCGGTCGGATCGTAGCCGCCGAACTGTGGGCCATAGATTTCCGGATGTGCCACGAAGGAGGCGCGGTTACCCTCGTTGCGAAAACGCCAAACCGCGCCGCTGTCGGCGGCCTCGAATTCCGGACGCCCCTGGGTGGCGGCAGCGTCGGTGAAATAGGCGACGGGATCGAATCCCTCGATCGCAAGGCCGGAGTAGCGGTTCGTCACCACGCGCTCGGTCGTGGTGGCCCGAACAGGCAAAGCGGGCCAGATGGCCGCCAAAATGCCCGCCAACAGGCCGAAAAACGCCATGCCCCGGCACGATCCATATCTTTCCTGCCGTTGTGCCGTCATAGTTGATACCGATAACATCCGAGTCGAGGGGACACTGGGCGCAACCTAGAGCCGTGCCTGTTGGCATCAGGTTAAAGGGCAACGCCCGGATTTCGATAGCAGGGGTTCTTAATGACTTTCGCATCACGCCTTGCCGCGGTCGCGTTTGCCGCGCTGATGTGCTGGAGCGCAGGGGCGTCCGCGCAGCAGCCCCCACCACCGCAATATCCGCCGCCGCAGCGCGAACCGACCCCGTATACTTACGGGCCCGACGAACTGGTCGGCGCCGGACACAAGTTCTTCGGCAACGTTTCGCGCGGGCTCGCCTCGGTGATCGAGCGCGCGGTCAGCCAATGGGGTCTGCCCAACGGTTATGTGCTCGGCGAGGAAGGCTCCGGCGCGTTCGTGGCCGGACTGCGCTATGGCGAAGGCACGCTCTACACCAAGAACGCCGGCGACCTCCGGGTCTATTGGCAGGGCCCCTCGGTCGGCTTCGACTGGGGCGGCGACGGCGCCCGCACCATGACGCTGGTCTACAACCTGCCCTCGACGCAGGCGATCTACCAGCGCTTCGTCGGCATCGACGGCTCCGCCTATATCGTCGGCGGCTTCGGCATGACGGCACTGACCGCCAACAACATCGTGCTGGTCCCGATTCGCTCGGGCATCGGCTTGCGGCTCGGCGCCAGCGTCGGCTATCTCAAATACACCCCGCGCGCGACCTGGAACCCGTTCTAGGTCGCAAACCCCTAGTCGGGTGATGCGCCGGGGCGCACCGGCACCCGTTAGCGATTCACCTTAACGCGGCAAACGGGCTGGCCTTCGGCTGGCCCGCCGTGGCATTGTGATTAACAAATTCTTTCTTCTTTTCCTGGAGTGATCTTTCATGATCGAGCCGATCATGTACGCGGCGATCGGTTTCCTGATCTCGATGCTGTGTGGCCTGATGATCGTGCCGCTGGTGCATAACCGGGCGGTGCGGCTGACCACGCGCCGGATGGAAGCGGCCACTCCGCTGTCGATGGCCGAGATCCAGGCCGACAAGGACCAGCTCCGCGCCGAATTCGCCATGTCGGCCCGCCGGCTCGAGATGAGCGTCGACCAGCTCAAGAGCAAGACCACGAGCCAGCTCGCCGAGCTCGGCAAGAAGACCGACGCGATCAACCGCATGAAGATCGAGCTGGGCGAGAAGAACGCCGCGATCTTCGCCCTGGAGGCGCGCGAGAAGGCGATGAAGGAGCAGTTGCGCGCCACCGAGGAAGAATTCGGCGCCAAGACCGAGCTGCTGCGCACCGCCGAGCAGGCACTGACCGACAAGCAGGGCGAGCTTGGCAGGATCAACGCCGAGCTCAGCGACCGCTCGATGACGGCCGACAGCCGCCAGGTCGAGCTGGTCGCGGTGCGGACCCAGGTCGAGGAGTTGAAGAACCGGGTCGGCGATGCCGCGAGGGAATTCGCCGCCACCGAGGCTCGCCTCGCCCAGGAACGCAGCCAGTCCGAGACTGTCACCCGCGATCTCACCGACGCGCGCGGCCGGGTCGAGAATCTGAGCCAGCGCGTCACCGACCTCGACCGCCAGCTGATCGTCCAGGTCAAGGAAGCCGAGATGCTCGGCAACCGCGTCACCGATCTGGAGACGCGGCTTGCGACCCAGGGCAAGCTACTCGCCGAGCGCGAGTTCGAGAACGGCCAGCTCAAGCAGGCCAACGCCGCCGCCGAGCGGACGGTGCAGGAGCTGCGCGAGGAGATCGCCGCGACGGGCGGCGGCAAATCGTCCGTGCTCGAGAAGCTGCGTCAGGAGAAGGCTGCACTCGAAGAGCAGCTGCGCACAGCCCGCGACGAGCGCGGCAAGCTGCAGCGCGACATCAACGCGATCCAGCAACAGGCCGAGAGCTCCTGGGCGACCGAGCGGATGGAGAACGCACTGCTGCGCGAGCGCATCAACGACATCGCGGCCGAAGTGGCCAAGCTCGCGATCCAGCTCGAGGGCCCCAATTCGGCGATCGAGGCCATGCTGGCGGCCGAGCCGACCGTGCCGGCCAAGGCCGCCTCCAAGCCGGCCAACGGTGCCGCAAACGGCACCGCCCCCGGCAGCGGGATGCCCGAAGGCGGCGGCACGCTCGCCGAACGCATCCGGGCGCTGCAGTCACACGCCTCCCGCGCCCGCCAGCAGGGAGCCTGATTTACGCAGGGTTTGGCTTGACACCCCTACCCGGCACTTCGTAAATCGCACGCTCTGACGAAGCGCCTTTATCGACCGACCGCCGACCAGCGGCCTTTGGCACGTCATATCCCGGACGCATAGCTCAGCGGGAGAGCGTTCCCTTCACACGGGAGAGGTCCAAGGTTCGATCCCTTGTGCGTCCACCATTTAGCTCCAGATTTCAACGATTTAATAGATTGATTCCCTTAGCGTGTGCCCCAGAGGAGTCGGGGCACAACGGGGGCACATCGCTTGCGGCACGGCTAGCCAAGAATCGCTTCCTGTCCGGCCGCTGCGATTTCGAGGCTGATCAAAGCGCTTGGCTGATCCGAATACCATCGTAGGCGGCCCCCTCGGCTGCACCTACGAGCCTGCCAGCAGCGTCTTCGCTGCTGTTGCTCAGGTGCCACGCGCGACGAACTGGGATTTCGCGCGACAGGCGAACTGACGCCGGGCGACGGGAGAGCCCGCCCGGCGTTCGAAGGATTCGATTCCACCGACGACAGTAAGCCGGAAACCGGGTGCGAGCGGTTCCCGCCGGCGGTCCGGTTCCGGATCCGCTCCGATTTCTAATCCTTGGAATGCGGGTTCCGAGGATGGCTTCGCGCCGACGCCGAACCAAAGATTCCGGCCGCCCGCCGACGCCCGGCGCGCCGGTCAGGAATCGTCGCATGTGCGCCAAACAGCGTCTTCGCAAGGAGATCGTGAGGAACGCAGGCGATCGTCGAAGCAGGCCGAGAAATCTAGCGGAAAGGACGCTGACCACGAGGATTGAATAGCACGTGTCGCGAGTTGATCGTTCGCTGGGGCGGTCTCACCGCCTCGCCTTCTTGGGCGGGGATCAACCGGTGGAAAACGACTCGGAAAATACCAGCCACCCAGCCTGCTGATCGGCGCGCCCCGGCCACTCGTCCTCCGCAGATAGGCCTCCCAAACTCGTCACTCTGGATCTTGCCGGACGAAGACCTGCTGTCCTTTGGGACACACGTCGAACATCGGATGCCCCATGGCAATGCGGAATGTCGTGCGGTCTACACCTATCGCCGCAAAGCAGTGCTCAAGCGTAGTGTTATCATCGACGGCATGGTGCATTGCGGACTCTGAAACTCCCGCGCGCATTGCGTGCCTTAGCAGCTTGAGGACTTCGTCATCGCCTTCCGAGCAGTAAAATTTCAAGCGCATCCTGCCGCGGACGGGATAACAGCCCTTCATCCCGGGCTCCCGATCCTCGCCGCGCTCTACCACGGCGTATCTTGGAATGTCCCGAATGTCCGGAGGCAACCGCTCGCCGTCCTCAGACGGGGAGCCGACGCCATCTGAACCGCGTCCGAGACGCGCCAGAAACCGAATTTCTCGATCCAATCGGAGAATGCATTGGCCCAACCCGGGCCGAGCGGCCCGTCGGGCCAAGCCTTGTGTTCCCACATGCCGCGCAATTGGCGCGCCGCAGCCCGCCATTCCGGGTTGGTTGCCATAGTCGTTCGCCTGTGGACAGACAGTTCGAATCGTGTGGAGTCCTAAGCCCCGGTGGCTCTCGCGAACCAGCTATGTCCATGCGGATATTGGTAGAAAGATATTTGTTGGGACGGGCCAGCGACTCTTGGATCGGATCGGTGAATTGCGGGGAAAGCGATTCGACAAACCCACCGGACGAAACGTAACAGACCGACAGGCGGCGCCCTATCCATCCCAGCCACGTCTATCTTTCAGGAAGATCATCCCGTCTAACGCGGCCAGTTTGGGCTTCGCTTCGGATTCATATCGCCGTCTCGCCGTAACGAAACGTCCTGCGGCTTTTTCGGTGAGCCTGCCGCCCCATGAACCATCCCCGTTCTGGAAGATGGTGATGTTGTGTTCATCGGTATTGACGAAGCTGTTGCCAAGCGACGAGATCCTCCAGCGGCGGTCGAGCCAACGGCTCTTGTGTCCAGCGGCCCCTCTCAGTGCGCGCTCGCGTCGCCCCGGCTCGCAATCATGCCCGTGAGGCACCGTACCGGTACACCCGGACTTGCCGCTTGGTCCATCACAATTGCCTTGCTCAGCGTCTTCGCGGCCCCAGAAGTGCGTGAGGGGGTGCGATCATCAGCCGGCCGGGCGACGAGCAAGGCGGCTCGATCCAACGTGGAACCTCTACGGGGCGACTGAAACTGGCAGTTTTCTAGCATACTGACCTGGGTTTATCTCGACGACCTCCAACGGAGAACCTCCATGTACATACCCCCCCACTTTCGAGATGACGACCTGGAGAACATTCGAGCGACAATCCGCTGCGCCCGATTGGCCAACCTGATCACGGCCACGTCAGACGGGCCCCTTGCGACGCCTCTTCCGCTCTTTCTCGATGAGAGCGAAGGCGAACACGGCGCGCTGTACGGCCACCTAGCGAAGGGCAATCCGCAATGGCGCACGCCCCCGATCGGAGAAGCTCTCGCGATCTTTGCTGGCGCAGAGGCTTATGTGACGCCATCCTGGTATCCCAGCAAACGACAATCTGAACATGTGGTGCCGACATGGAATTACATCGCGGTCCACGCCCATGGGCCGACCGAGTTCTTCGAGGATCCCGATCGCCTGCTTGAAATCGTGACGCGTCTGACGAATATCCATGAGACGTCACGTGCGACGCCTTGGGCCGTCAGCGATGCTCCCGCGGATTTCATCGCCGCCCAGTTGCGTGAGATCGTCGGCGTGCGCATCCCCATCACCAAGGTCGAAGGCAAGCGCAAGATGAGTCAAAACCGCCCCGCTCCTGACCGCCTTGGTGTCGCCACCGGCTTGGCGGTGAGCATACTGCCACGGGATCAGGAAGTTGCAGCCCTTATCCTGATTCAGGGCTGAGGCTATAATGTGCATGACTGGCGCCAACAGGGCCGGTCGACAAAGAGCAAGCCTACATCTGCAGCTCTCACGGGCTCCACCGGCATTAGTCTTGCCGTAACGCCGGTCGAGGCATTGCGGATTGGCGGCAGCGGCGTCCTCTCAGTCGAAAGTTGTTCAACAACCCGGAGCTTCGACTTAGTATTCCGCGTACTGAGAACCCAATTTGCCTCACCAGAATGAACCGGTCTCGGAGAGATCAACCTGGCCCATCGATTGACTCGCAGAATTCACTTACGGAACGGTCAGCTTGAACTTACGCACCGTGTAGAGTCTTGTCCGTATTCTGACAGAGACGCAATGTCGTGTCAGGTCGGCGCGCATAGTAAGCGTTGAGACCTTCCAAAGCCCTTCCGGCCTTATTGCATGCCAACGCTGGCTGGCACGGCCATTGCTTCAACTAAATCGATCCAGAAACAGAGCTAAAGAAGCAACAATGCTCACGCTCTCCACCCGCCCTCTCGCCTCGGAAGAACAGTCCGCCCGTTCAGCTCCCTGGTGCGCGTTGCATCCGTGACGACTCTGTTCGAACCGCGACGATCGCTCCAGACATGTAGACCAGTAAATATCTAAGTCTCGAACACATTCTATCGCACGACCACATTTGCCTTAGGTTTATGCATGAAATCCGCGATTATTTGCGACTGGAATGGCACGCTGCTCGATGATGCCAACGCGGTGCTGCAAACCATCAATGCAATTTTAAGCCGCTTCGGTCGCGCAGCTGTGGATATGCACAAGCTTCGAGAGAAGTTCGAACTTCCTCCTTCGGTTCTTTTCCGCAACCTGGACATGTCGAAAGATGAAATCGAAGTCGTACAGAGCAACGACAACGCCATTTTTCACGACACTTATGAGTTCCTGGCGCGCAACGCGGCCTTACGTAAAGGGGCTCGAAATGTTTTGCTCGCCGCTGATCAGCGAGCCATCCAAACCGTCATTGTCAGCAACCACATTGTTGGACCAATTCGCACACAATTGCGAAGACTTGGGATCAAGACTCACGTCACCGACATCTTGGCATTTGATAGCCGCGCAACTCAGTTTAGGAGCATGAGCAAGCAAGAACGGCTGCGCTTGTATATGCAGGCTAATGATCTATCCCCAGAAAGAACTGTCATCGTGGGCGATATGCCAGTTGAGACCGAGATTGCCCGCAATCTTGGCCTTATCAACGTATCAATCGTGGGTGGATATGTTTCCGAAGGGCGCTTACGCGCGGCAGGGCCCGACTACATGATTTATGATCATCATGAATTATTACCAATCTTACGGAAGCATTGCCTTTTTTAGGGCAGTTGAGTGATCGAAATAACATAACTGAATGTCTTCCGTCGGCTGCCGCTCTCTTTGCACCATATTCGGTGGGTGAGGTCGACGATCGAGCTTCTTTGTCGCTCGGTCGAATCATCGGTTGGTCCGATAACTCGCGCCAAATAGCGCAATTCGTTGCCATGGGGACTACATGTTCTTCTTTCGCCTGGCACGTTGCTTGCTGAAGATCATCCGCCTCGAAAAGCAGAAACTTCAAGGGCTTGGAAAAACAACATGAGCACAACGGCTTTGATCGGTGACGTCATTCCGGGCGCCGATGTTCTGAAACGTGCAGCGCGCATCGGTGCCGAAGTCAAAAATATCGAGCTATCGGGCGATCTACCGGACCGCACGATCGCTGCGATCAACAGCTTGCTTCTCGAGCACAAGGTGATCTTCTTCCGCAACCAACGACATCTCAATGACGTTGAACAGGAGCGCTTTGCTGCTCGTCTTGGAAAGCTAACGCCGCATCCGATGCTCGGCGCCGCCAAGGGGACGGCCTCGCTCCTTGAGCTGGACTCCACTCGCGGCGGCGGTCGCGCCGATGTTTGGCATGCGGATGGGACCTTCGCCGATGCCTATCCCAAGATTTTAGTCCTGCGGGCCGTAGCAATGCCAGCTTTCGGAGGCGACACCGTGTGGTCGAACACAGCTTCCGCGTATCTCGATCTGCCGCCGCCGCTACAACGGCTTGCCGAGGAGCTATGGGCCGTTCACAGCAACGTTTTCGATTACGCCGGGATCGCGCGTGTGCGCGAGGTGGACAAGAAACACTTCGACGAGGTATTCACCAGAACGGTTTTTGAGACCGAGCATCCCGTCGTGCGCGTCCACCCCGAAACAGGCGAGCGGACGCTAGTGCTCGGCGCTTTGGTGAAGCACTTTGTTGGGATCTCCAAATACGACGGACAAAAGCTCTTCGATCTGTTCCAGTCTCATATCACCGCGCCCGAAAACACTGTGCGCTGGAACTGGTTAGTGGGCGATATCGCGATATGGGATAACCGCGCAACGCAGCATTACGCCGTCAACGATTACGGGGACGGGCATCGCGTCGTACGTCGGGCTACAATCGAGGGCGACGTGCCTATCAGCGTCGACGGCCGGAGCAGTGTACCGCGCTTGAGGGTGACCGAATAAATGCCCATCGACGCCAGGCGCTCTTGCGTCTGAAGACGGAGAAAGCCCGGGCAATCAGAGTTATTTCGGGGCAGACGCGGGAACACGCTTTCCGACGCGATATCTTAGCTCACGGGCCAAACCCGGCAGCGTCTCGGTTGATGCATCGTACTGTTAGCTTTGACCGGCAGCTTCGAGAAGCCTCGAGCATCACTGTCATTCGCCGGCGACCGGTACGCGGCCGCCACGTTTCAATTTAGAAAATCCTCGATCCGTGGCCATAAAGCGCGCCAACATGGGAGCGATGAGCTTAGTCGGTTCGACCACTTGACCACCTTCACGCGTAAGGGCTTCTGCATATGCAATGAGATCGCGATGCACGGCCGCCGGCAGCTCCGCGCTCACTTTGACCGGCTTGTCATCTGGAAGCTCTCCTATTTTGAGCTTTGGCATGTTGTCACCCTCTATACGGCGTAAGTATGAGGTCACGATTGACAAGAACACGAACCGGGAAACCAGGTCGTACGGTCAAAGTAGGCTGGATGTTGAGACTGCGTCGAACCACCTGCTGTCCGGTCTGGTTCAGTGAGTCCGAGCCGCCGTGTCGCAATGCCTGGATAATTGCGCTGTCGTTGCTGTTGGTGTCCGAACCGGCGCCCAGTTCAGTCCCCACCGCCAGAAACGTCGAAAGCGCCGCAGCCTTGAACAACTCACCCCAGTGATTGTCGACCTCGTCTTCGAGGCCTGCATACCCTGCTGTGTCAGCGCCAGGCTGCCGCTCGAGAACGACGGAACGTCCATTTGGCATGATCAGCCGCGTCCAGACCAGCAGAACGCGGGACTGGCCGAAGGTGACTTGGCTATCGTATATACCGATCAGACGCGCTCCCTGAGGCACTAACAAGAACCGACCGGTGGGCGTGTCGTATAAGTTTTCGGTGACCTGCGCGGTTACTTGGCCTGGAAGGTCTGATCGAATCCCGGTGATTAGGGCTCCCGGAATGACCGTCCCAGCCTGCACGATATACGGTGAAGCTGGCTTGGTGATGCGGTCAGGGCTGACCGTACGACGGTCCGCAGAGGCGTTCACGAAGGCAAGCTTGCGGTCCTGGCCGTTCTGCGCAGATCCGTCATCGCCGCTGCTCGTTGAGTTCGGTGGCACGGCGCGGTCGCTTCCAACAGCCGGGGCGGCGGCTGGACGCACGTCTCGTCCATTGGTCGCGGCGAACAAATGGCTGATGCGGGCTGCCTCGGTCTCTTGATCTCGGCGCTGCTGGTCCGGATCGGCCCCGCTCGTCGGCAACGGACCTTGGGCGGCAAGGATCGGTCGACCGAGATCCCCGGGGAGCGGCGGACCAAGCTGTGGGACGGGTTGGCGCGGAACGCCAGCATAGTCCTTCGGCAGCGTCGTAATGCCGTCCGCAACATTGTGGTGGTCGGTACTGTAAAGCTCATCGGCCGTTTGATTACGGGAGCGATTGCTCTGTAGCGACCACAACACAGTTCCGCCGATGACGAGCAATGCAACGGCGCTTCCGCCGGCCAAGACCTTCCGCGACAACCGCGTGACGCGCGGATGCTCAGCTCTCAAGCGGAAGCTTTGGGACGGTTCGCCTTGTGTCGCCGGCGGAACTGCTTGCTCGTGATCGTTTCCATTGTTCATGACGACGGCCTCCCGTCGGTCCTGACAATACGGACCTTCTGCTGGTGCTCGCCGCCGAGCCGCAGCTCGGCGGCTGCAAAGAGTCGATCGACAATCAATACGTTGCCGTAAGCGCGATAGTTGACGAGTTCGGTCTTGCCATCTGGACCGATGACAAAGAGCGGAGGCATCTCGCCTTGCACGATGCCTTGCGGGAATTCGACATAGACTTTGCGGCCATCGTCATATACGGCGAGCGGCCGCCAGGGAGGACTGTCCCCCTCGATAGCATAGCGGGAGATGCGCTGCGCCGGCCCCGGAAGAACGGGCTTCAGCGCAGCTGAACCCGACCGTTCGCGTACCGCCTCTGGATAGTACCAGGCAACAGACGGCATGTATGGTCGCTCGCGGGAGCGGAGTTCGATCAGGTAAGTGCGCCGGTCAGTATTGACCACTAGGTTGGTCTCAATCGAAGCTCGAGTCGGCTTGACCAGGATATGGACGCGCCGTGTGTCGCCGCTCCCGCTCTCGGTATCGCCCACGACCCAGCGTACGGTATCTCCGGCCGCGATCGGCCCTGCTCCCGTCAACTGTTCTCCTTCCTCGAGCGCGATATCCGTGATCTGCCCGGGCGCGGCGTAAACCTGATAGAGTGCGCCAGGACTGTAAGCGTAGATTTGCGCCGCGTTGAAATACCCACGTTTGCGCGGTTCGACCCTCGCTG
>NZ_NSJY01000001.1:0-2504 GCF_002289535.1 Bradyrhizobium sp. UFLA03-84
GTACGCATCCGGCGGGCGCCGTCTTGTCTGACACGCTGTAATTCGCCAAGCGTGTGGCCTTAAGTCTAGCTTTAAGGTCATCAGGCGATGCGGGTCGAGGTTTTGGGCGGGCTAGAGCGTCGGCGGCGCTGGTCGCAGGATGACAAGGCACGGATTGTCGAGGAGACGTTGGCGCCGGGCGCAAAGGTGACTGCGGTTGCGCGTCGCAACGGAGTGGCGGCCAGCCTGGTGTTTACCTGGCGTCGACAAGCGCGGACATCCGA
The DNA here is from genome assembly GCF_002289535.1 of Bradyrhizobium sp. UFLA03-84. NCBI lineage: Bacteria > Pseudomonadati > Pseudomonadota > Alphaproteobacteria > Hyphomicrobiales > Nitrobacteraceae > Bradyrhizobium > Bradyrhizobium sp. UFLA03-84. The sequence continues at coordinate 264 of NZ_NSJY01000001.1, forward strand.
GCAGGTCGTACCATCTTTTGCGCCGGTGCAGATCGCCGCGACGGAAGCGGAGGAAACTCCGAAGCTTTTACCTGCGGGTGATAGCCGAGGGCGGTCTGTGGTGGCCGCGCGTATTGGATTGATCGAGATCGACCTTGGGAACCGGCGACGCATCCGAGTGGACGCGCACGTCGATCCGGAAGCGCTGGCGCGGGTCCTCGAGGTGCTTGAGCGCCGATGATTGCCATACCGGGTAATGTGCGGGTGTGGCTTGCGACCGGTCACACCGATATGCGCCGCGGCTTTCCAAGCCTTGCGCGGTTGGTCCAGGAGAGCTTGAAGCGTGATCCGCACGCTGGTGATCTCTACGTTTTTAGGGGCCGCCGCGGCGACCTGATCAAAATTATTTGGCATGATGGCCAGGGCGCGTGTCTGTTCACGAAGCGGCTGGAGCGCGGCCGCTTTTTGTGGCCATCACTGGCAGACGGCGTTGTGACGATCAGCGTTGCGCAGCTCTCCTATCTCCTGTCCGGCATCGACTGGCGGATGCCGCAGGCAACCTGGCGTCCCCAGGCTTCCGGTTAAATCGAGCGGGATTTTTTGCAACGAATATGGTTGATTCGTCCTCGTGACGACGCCTTCCGATCAGCTTCCCGCCGACCTTGCCGCAGCACACGCGATGATCCTTGCGCAGCGCGAGCAGTTGACGCTGGCGAAGAGCGAGGTGACCGTCGGCCGGCTGGAGATCGAGCGACTGAAGCTGATGCTGGCCAAGGCACGGCGTGAACAGTTCGGGCAATCTTCTGAGCGCGGCAAGCTGCTGGTCGAGCAGCTCGAACTCGCCATCGAGGATCTTGAAGAGACCCAGGCGGAGCAGGAAACCAAAGCCGAGATCGCAACGCCGGAAGCTACCAAACAGCGCGTACAACCCCCTCGAGCGTCCCGACGACCGCTGCCAGATAATCTGCCGATCGAACGTATCGTCGAACCCGCGCCTTGCGCGTGTGGCAAGTGCGGCAGTGAACGGTTGCACAAGCTCGGCGAGGTGGTGTCAAAGACACTGGAATGCGAGCCGCGGCGCTGGAAAATTATCGAGCATGTCCGCGAAAAGTTCTCCTGCCGAGATTGCGAGGCGATCACAGAGGCGCCGGCGCCCTCCCATCCGATCCCGCGAGGCTTTGCCGGGCCGAGCCTGCTGGCGATGGTGCTGGTCAACAAGTTCCTGCTGCATCAGCCGCTGAACCGGCAGAGCAAGACTTATGCTCGTGAGGGGATCGAGATCGACGTCTCGACCCTGGCGGATCGGGTCGGCGCCTGCGTGGTAGCACTCGATCCCATTATTGAGGCCATCGGGATCCACGTCATGAGCGCGGAACGCATCCACGCCGACGATACGACGGTGCCGGTACTGGCCAAGCTTAAGACGGTGACCGGCCGGATCTGGACCTATGTTCGCGATGATCGGCCGTTTGGCGGCACGGACCCTCCGGCAGCTCTGTTCTACTACTCACGCAACCGGGCTGGAGAGCATCCGCAAACCCATCTTGCCGGCTACGTCGGCCTGATGCAGGCCGATGCCTTTGATGGATATAACCAGCTCTACAAGGCCCAAAGGAAGCCGGCTCCGATCCTTGAAGCGGCCTGCTGGAGCCATGGCCGCCGAAAGTTCTTCGATCTGGCGAAATCTGGAGAGGCGCCGATTGCCGGCGAGGCCGTGCGACGCATCGATATCCTGTTCGAGATCGAGCGCACCATCAACGGCAAAACGCCGGAACAGCGACTTGCGGTGCGTCGTGAGAAGTCCACGCCGATCGTTGCTGATCTCGAGATCTGGATGCGCAGGCAGCGGACCTTGCTCTCCTCAGGCAATGATACCGCAAAGGCGATCAACTACCTGCTCAACCGCTGGGCGGCGTTCACCCGCTTCCTGGACGATGGCCGTGTCTGCATCTCGAACAACGCTGCCGAACGAGCGTTACGCGGTGTGGCTGTCGGAAGACGAAATTGGACCTTCGCCGGTTCAGATGCTGGCGGCAATCGTGCCGCCGCTGTCTATACCCTGATCGAAACCTGCAAGATGAACGACGTTGATCCGCAAGCCTGGCTCGCTGACGTGCTGGCCAGGCTTCCGGATTACCCTATCAATAGAGTCGCCGACCTGCTCCCGTGGAATTGGAAGGCGACCCGACACTCCAAAGCGGCGGCCGCCTGAGCGCCACGGCTGACCGGCGCGCCTGCCCGGGGTGCTGGCCGGATGCGTAC
>NZ_NSJY01000020.1:0-272926 GCF_002289535.1 Bradyrhizobium sp. UFLA03-84
CGCGTATCTCATCTTGGCCTGGCTGCAACCGCAGCTCACTCGCGAGAGGCCGGATACATTTAAGCAGACTGTGCTCGTTACGAGACCGAAAAGCCTTGCACGGACGGAGTGGACCATACATTTCGGCGGATCACGTCCTGCAGCATCTCCTTGTCGAGTGACAGGTCCGCCACCAGCTTCTTCAGCTTGCCGTTCTCGTCCTCGAGCTGCTTCAACCGTCGCATCTCGGTCGGCAGCAGTCCGTCGTACCTCTTCTTCCAATTGAAATAGGTCGCCTGGCTGATCCCGGCCTTGCGGCAAATCTCCGCCACCGTGACGCCATCGTTGCCCTGCTTCAGGATGAACGCCTTCTGGGCGTCCGAAAACTTCGAGGCCTTCATCGTCTTCGCTCCTCCCAGCCGAGGGAATCGATGCGAAAACTCTAACCAAAAATGGTCCAGTTTGCCGGCCTCAGATCACGATAGATGCAGTTGTCGTCACGCGCGATGTTGTCGGACCGGCGCCTGGGCGATTTGCGTCGTCGCGGATTTACGAACTGACGAGACGCATTCTAGCGAAAACGTCGTCACGCTTCTGGAGATACTAGATCGGGCCAACCCATGTCGAACAAGCTAAATCCGCGACTACCCTCCAGGCAGTGTAGCACCACCTCAATCGTGTTTACATCGATGCTACAAGCTGACGCCGCGTAAGGTTCACGTCCTTCATGACGATCCAACGATCGGTAGATAGAACGCTATCGCAACGATCATCAGGCTCACGGTTGATCCTTCGACGCCCCGGCCTTCCGACTACTCACGAACCTGACGTAAATCACGAGCAGGAGCGATTACTTGCTACTCTCAGCGTGCGCCGCCGTCTCAGTCAGACCGCGCAACTCGCTCGATGTTGAAAACGTTCATCAACCTGAGGAGTTCTCGCGTCGAAAATTCAATTACCCTTCTTTCTGCCATGTTCTCACCCAAAGCAGTGACGCGCCGATTGCGCACTTCGCGCGCGGCAAGAGCGAGTGCCTCAGGAGAATTCGATGGTGAAGCCAGTTGTGATTGTGGTGGGTGCAGACAAGGGAGGAGTCGGCAAGACGACGGTATCACGAACTCTGCTGGACTATTTCAGTGTCAACAACGTGCAAACACGCGCCTTCGATACGGAGTCTCCGCGGGGAACGCTGAAGCGCTTTTATCCCGAGATCACCGAGATCGTCGACATGACGACGACCACGGACCAGATGAAGATTTTCGATACCCTGAACTCCGGGCTATCCGTCACCGTCATCGACGCTCGCGCCGGATTGCTGTCCTCAGCGCTGGCCTCCTTGCGCGACATCGGATTTCTGGATTCGGCGCGGTCCGGCCAGATTACCTTTGCCGTATTCCATATTCTAGGATCGTCTATCGCTTCGCTCGACGAGATCGAGGAGACCGCTACCTTCATGAGCGGCGCAAAGTACTATCTGGTCAAGAACTTCATCAATGACACTCAGTTCTTCCAGTGGGACCAGTCGACCTATAACTCCTATTTTCACCGCATCAAACAGGCGACCGAGTTGACCATCCCGAAACTTAACGAGATGGCCTATGAGCAGGTCGAAGTCGCATCCGTCCCGTTCGTCGATTTCGTGGCAAACAAGGGCCGCAACGATGAGCCCGCGAACAACTCCTTCGTGCTACGCGGTTATGTCCGGCACTGGCTGGCAAATGTCTGGAGCGAATTTGATCGCATCAACTTGACGGAATTGGCCGGCGCCAAGTCCGCTACTCGGAGTGGCGAGAAGTAGTCGCATATTCTTGCGGGCCAAGAGCAGGCCCATATACGAAACGAGATTGATCTGCTGGCTATGTTAGCGACCCCTATCTACATCATCTGCTCTCCTAGCCCGCAGGTCGGAAAAACCCTCATCGCTCGCGTCCTGAGCGAGTTCTTGCTGCTCAAAGACGGCACCGCCCTATCGTTCGATGTCAGTCTAAAAGAGCCATCACTGCTCGATTACCTCCCTAAGATCACCGAGACCGCGGATGTGACGGACACTTACGGCAAGATGCAGCTAATGGACCCGCTTATCGTCCACGATCGGGTACCCAAGGTGATCGATCTCGGCTTCCATGCCTTCGATGAGTTCTTCAAGATGTGCGAGGAGATCGGCTTCATAAAGGAGACAGCGCGCCGCTATGTTGCTCCTATCATTCTCTTCATCGCAGGCGCTGACCGCATTTCCTTTCGCGGTTATGACATGCTGCGGCGGCAGATTCCGCCAGCGTCGCTGGTCACCGTCCACAATGAATTTGCGCTGCACGGCGCATTACCTGAAGTCATGGATGGCGAGCGGGTGCTCCAGATTTCCGCGCTGCCGATGTTTCTCAAGAGATATATAGACCGACTTGGCTTTTCCTTCACCGGATATCTGCGGGACGAAAAGGACTGGTCTACCGAGCTGCATCAGTGGATACGACGGAACTACACGATGTTCCGCGATCTAGAATCGAGCTTGATGCTGCGAAGATCCTATCGATCGCGTGGGACGAACATCGAGAGCCTGCGTTGCACAAAGGCAACTTGAAGCTTGGATTACTCGCCGTCTATTGTCCAGCTTATGAGCAGCCGTTTGACCGACCGCCAACGGCTTTGGCGGTAATGAAATGCACTGTGCGAATCCCCGCCTGGATTGGGTGCAAATCAAGCGTACTTATCCTTGAGCTCATCCGCACCTAATCGCGCGACCGGCGACTGCCCTCTTGGGCTTTGCGGGCGGCCGAGACGCATCGATGATCTTTCCAGCGGAGGAGCTCATAGCTCGAAACCGAGCTTCCCGAGCACGCGGTCCATGACCGCGCCTTTGATCTCGCGGGCGATCTCGTTGCGAATCTGGGCGCCGAGCACCCGCTCGGCATCGGCGTCTCCTGTCAGACCATTCTCCGCCAGCCGCCGATCCAAGCGGGCTTGAAACGGCTCGCCCATCGCATCGGCGAGCCGTTCCTGCATCTCAGCATAGTCTTCGGGCGCGATGCGCCTTAGCACACTTTCCCATGGCTGCCATTGGGTCGCCAGGAACTGCGCAAATTCGGTCGCTTCCTGGTTCCGCACTGCCGTCTCGGCCCTGACGACATCGTCCCCAGTAACGTGAGAGACGCTCATGAAGCGCATGTCGGGGGCGATGTGCCGCAGCTCCAGCGCATCACGCAGTTGGGTCTGGTAGGCAAGGTAGACCTCGATCTCATCGACGTCCGTGTCCGGATCGGCTCGACGAAGCGAGTTGACGGTCTCGCGCGCGATTCGGTCCAGGGCCTCCAAGCGAAACATGACGCGGCCGTGCTGGAGCAGTTCGCCAAGGCGTCCGTCATAGGCGCCGTCCTCGACATCCGCGTTCAGGCGTGCGCTCTGCATGCCGTTCCAGGTCAAAGTGACGCGATCTTCGCAGCTCGCGCTCGCTCCGGAGGCCAGTTCGAAATACTGCTCGCGCAGATTCGACCTGATGGCTGCCTGCCGCAGATCTTCTGCGACCGCGTGCCGGAACGCGTCGCTGCCATAGTTCACGGTGCCGCGGAGCCTGTCGAGAAAGCGTGCATAATCTAGGGCACCCGGCTCTTCGGCGAAGGCCTGCCAAGCTGTTATTGCTGTCGGCTCGCCCTCGAGCCAGTGCGCGACAACCTCCTGCAGCGACCGCAGCTCAACTTGCACCGCGCCTGCGGTGTTCGGTAAGAACACCTGCGGGCCGGCATAGTCTCCGGCATGCATGGCGGTCTCCAGGCCGGCCTGCACCGCGTCGGACAGAGGATTATTCTCCAGATCAACACTCGCGTCGCGGGTTAGCTGTGTCAGCATAGTCTCGGGCACGCTGGTTAGTTGGTTGTTGCTGGCGCCAAGCCATAGCAGATCGGCCGGAAACGTCTCGGGCAGACTGGTCAGCCGATTATGGCTGGCACTAAGCCATTCAAGCCCGGCCGGAAGAGGCTCGGGCAGATCGGTCAGCTGGTTATAGTCGACATTCAGGCGCGCGAGCCCGGCTGGAAGCTCGGGCAGACGAGTCAGCTGATTGCCCGAGACGTCCAACTCCTGAAGCGTCGCTGGAAGGCGATCGGGCAGACTGGATAACTGATTGTTGTCGACATTCAGGCGCCGCAATCCAGGCGGCAGCTCTGCGGGCAGGCTGGACAGCCCGTTGCTAATGGCATAGAGCCGCCGCAGACCGGCCGGTAGCTCGGGCAGGCCGGTCAACCGATTATTGTTCGCGTAGAGCCGCTGCAGACTGGCCGGAAGTGTTTCGGGAAGGCTGCTCAGCTGATTGTCGTCGACATTCAGGCGGCGCAAGCCGGCCGGGATCGGGGCCGCCAAGTTGGTCAGTGACAGGGACGACAGATCTATTGGTTCATTGAGATCGCCCGTGTCCCTCCAGGCCCTCATTCGACTTACCACCAGCTGCCGATCCTCATGCTGCCCCTGCCCGTCTTCGGCAGCCCAATCCGTCAAGACTTGGTCCGGCAAGTCGGCAGCCGCCTGCGCTTCCGTCGAGGCTTCGTCCCAGTGCGGTGAGGCCGGTGACCCTGGTTCGGAGCTTTCCCAATCGGAAGCTTCGAAAGGAGTCCCAGTGCCAAGCTGTTCGGTATTCACAGATGTCGTCTCTTCGGTAGCTAAAGGAAGCGAATGCGCCGGAGCGGCGTATCATGAAGCTGGTAGAGCCCCGCTATGGATGAGCTTCATGGGCTGACGAAAGCACGTCACGAAGCGGTCGCCACGCAGGGCTTGGTGCGATTACTCTGCGTCCGATGGCGACCGAGGACCAATCTAAAGGAGCCTCGCTCGCGGATCGGGTTGATACTGGAATCAATCTCCCCTTTCCTGCCATGCCTGAGCACATCGAGCCGGCCTTGCAGCAATTCGGGACATTCAGCCTACGGGATATAGCTGACGACAAGCTGACAGCCTCGAAGCGATGATCAATGCGCCGCCCAACATTCCTTCGATGTCTCTCGACGTTTTGGCGCAGCGCTCCGCAAAAAGTCCGACGGGAACGAAACAGTGTCCTGCTCGGTAAATTTGGTGTCCGAGGCGGCACGCCGGCAACGTGATGCTGACAGGACGGCGACGTTGCCGCTCCTGTGCGGTCGAGGTCGGCTACCCTTCCTGGGAGACGTTGTGTTGATCGACGAGCCGAACGCTAGTAGATTTTTGCGCGTAACGCGCTCGCTCCTGACCGAGGGCCAAGGCGTGTACCCAATCAGCAAAGCCGACCTGAATGATTGGCCTCCAGCTATCAACGACCGCGGACATGATCCTCAAGCTCAACTGGCGCTTTCGCGGCTTGCGGCAAGCAAGCGGTGATTCCGCTCGCGGGTCCCTCCCGAGTCCGAACAGACACTGCCCATCACTGTCGGCATCGAGTTTCTTTACGTTGCGCTCAGTGTAGCCAACCCTCGCCGCGACCAACGAACTCGAGCACCGACTGCGCTTGGTTGATCTCGCACGACACGCGCTTCAATATCCGTATTGCGACCTCTTCCGTCGCGATCAACCCCGCTCTTTCGCAGGCCAGCCCGAAATGATACATCACCTGTTCGTCGGATGGCGCGATACGATTCTGAAACAAGCTGATCGTCAATGATGAGAGCATATGCTCGACGACGTCGTTTTCAGCCTGACTCACGAATCCACGTCCTTCTGATTAGTCGCTCAATATTGTACAATATGGGCGTCGCCGATAGAGCTATGACACCTCTCATTGTTCCGGGTTGTCGTGCCATGGCATCGCCCCATGAGTATCAAACACCGCTAGCTTGTGCTTTCTTTCTTCGATCGCCTCATCTGCTAACGTCGCTTCTCCTCTCAGAGCCTACGCAGTCTCAGCCGCGAGTTGCAGCTGCCTGATGATCTCAGTCACCCTCCCTTGCCCGGCGGCGTCGTGCGGCCACTTGCTAAAGCCGCACAGCAAATTGTCTGCCTCCAGCTTGGTAAAATTAAAGAGCCTGATACCGCGCCCAAGGATCTCATTGGCGATCGTGATCGTGGCCTGGCGAGCGACACTTTCTTGTGGCGATTTGTTGAAGCCGATCAGCAGGCCCCTGAGATCCTGGGTAGTGAAATCCGAGAGCTCCGTCCTCCGATCCGCGCGGCGAAGGACCTCGCCTGCGAGCACGACGGTCGCTTGACCGCACGGCAGTTCGTCCGGCCAGTTACTGAAGCCGCTGACCAGGTTCGCAAGTCCCTGCTGTGAGAACTCGCAAAGCTGAGCGGCGCGGCGCAGGACCTCGCGAGCGAGTGCGACCGCGGCTCGGCGAGACGCGGCCTCTTCTGGCCACTTACTAAAACCGTTCACCAGGTTTGACAGCCCCTGCTGAGTCAAATCGGGGAGCTGGGCAGCACGGCAAAATACTTCACCGGCGATCGCGACCGCAGCCCTACGACAAGTCGCATCTTCAGGCCATTTGCAGAACCCGTTCACCAGGTTCACCAATCCTTGCTGGGTATAATCCGGAAGCTGGACGGCACGGCGTAGGAGCTCACTTGCGATCGCAAATGTTGCCTGACGAGATGCATTCTCCTCTGGCCATTTGCTGAAGCCATTCACCAAATTCGCCAGATCCTGCTCGCTAAACTCGTGGAACCGCGTCGCACGTCCCAGCACTTCGGTTGCAACCGCGACGGTGACTTGACCACAGGGCAACTCCTCAGGCCACTTGCTAAAACCGTTCACAAGGATGGCCAACCCCTGCTGAGCGAAATCGGCGACCCGGCGGGGGCGCCGCAAGATTTCCAATGCAAGCGTGGCCGCGGCTTGGCGCGAGGCCGCCTCTTCTGGCCATTTGCTAAATCCGTTTACCAGGCTCACCAACCCTTGCTGTCTAAATTCAGAGAGCTGATGGTGGCGGCCCGCTCGGCGGATGATCTCGCCCGCGATTGCAACCGCGGCCTGTCGAAAGTCACTCCCTTCCGGCCACTTGCTGAAGCCGTTTATCAGCCCTGCCAGGCTGAGATTGTTCAATTCTTGAAGCGATCTGCTTTCCTCGCGACAAAATTTGGCTATTCGGACAGCCCCTTGGCGACATTCCGCTCTCCTGGCGTGCCTGCCGAAGGATGCCGCAAATATGGAAAGCGCTCTGATACCGATCTTCTTCATCAGAACATGGTCCAGCTGCGACACGCGAGAGGCTATTCTCTCGCAAGTATCCCGACCCGCCAGACCTCCAGCCCTTCGGCTCACCGCATTGCATGTCGTCGCATAGCCCCACGATTTCTCTGCACGGATGCTTTCCTCGAAACTCGGTAGAAATCTGGATTGAAACTCAACGGCTGCTTGTTGCAGAAACACTGGCAGGTCCGCCTTGCACAGTTGCTTGTCGCGCCTCACGACTGCAGTCGAGAATTCAACAATGCCGACAGCGCGATCGATTTCGCTTAACGCCGTCGTGAGACTAGTTTGAACGGACATAAGACCTTCCGAGCTTTCATCGAAGCACCCTGCGGCTATATGCAAGCAGTCATCGCCTCTGGCTCGATATTAACCGTCCATGCTCTTTGGAGCATCTGCCTGCGAGCGCCGGGCTGTTCACTCTGCGCACTTGCCCTGCGCGACTAAAAACGTGATTACAGTTGTGGCCAACCACATTTTGCTGCCCGTTTCATTTCATTGCCAGCCCTTGATACAATGGTTGGCCCAGCGCTCCCGTGGCGATGGTGCAACTGCCCTTCCCGGCCATCGCCCGAACAAGGTTGGCAATCAGCAAGCCATTCCCCTCCTCATCTCGATTTGCCAATGAGCCGTCGACGCGCGCCCCATCCTGAGCTTTGTGTTGATGCATCGGCGAGTCTACAACCTGTCGCAGCGTAAGATTCAAGCTGTAAATCGTCCTCCTGATGCGCAGGCGGATTGTATAAGGCGGATATCGATTGCAACGATTCCGGCGAAGTGGTTATTCAGCTCGACACCGCGTCCAGCCACATTTGCCGTCGATTGCTGAGATTCCACCCCTGGGCTCATGCGCTTTGTTTGATCGGTTCGCGAGCGCCGTCGTTCGCGGTCAAGCCCGCACCACCCTTCCCCATAGGGAGAACATCTCCGCCATGCCATTTCCCATGCTGTGGATGAGGGCCCTCAGGTCGCGCCCAGCCTGAACAATCAACAAAGGCACCGGACGCTTGTAGGTTTCGGTGCCATAAAGACCTTCGCGACATGGGCCATGCTTTACCAGCTCACGCTAAAGCCACCTAATGCCGGACGTGATTTAACATCTCACCATCCTTGGTATCTGATACGCACAAATACACTGTAGAGCGCAGGAATTGTGCAAGATACGCCATCAGGGCGCAGTGAAAACCCATGGAACTGCCACGATTTTTTGTCAGACGCGGGCCGCAAGGTGATATCGATTAACAGGAGCCTGTACCAATCGAACTGCTCGTCACTATCTGCGCAGAAACGGGTGGGAAGTCGCAAGTCCTCAGACGGAATTATTCGACATGAATGCGGCGGCACCGGTGCTCATGACGATCCGCGTGCGTAATGCTCCGAATGGCAAAGTGAACTACATCTGCAATGACTTCGATCGACGATAGATTGAGTGAGATCAGGTGGCTGCGGAACGAGATCTGGCGCTGCCGTCGGTTGCTTAAAACGGACCTATCTGACGCAGAGCGCAAGAGCATTGAGAAGCGCCTGCTCGAACAGCTGTCTGCCTTTGAGCGGCTTTTGTCGACGACGTTTCCTTTGGCCTTGAACCCTAAAGTCAGTTCGACCAAGAGCACCACGCCCCCGCCAAGCGGCCCCTCTGAAGCGCCCATCGAAAACGCCGCAATGGCATCGAGCAGTTCCTTCTCGAATTCGACTGGGAGCTAACCTCAGCAGTTTCTCGGCTCGATTCGCACTCTCCAGCCCAACCATAATCCAAAGGCGACAATATCTGGAAGAGCGCGATCGAATGTGCCCAACGCGGGCATTCCGGCGATCTTTTGCCAAGCATAGTCGATCTAGTCGCCTGCTGGAAATGCTAGGTCGGCGACAACAACGCCATATTAATGGACAACACGGATTCCTGAACGATGTGCGGCCTGACGACTTCCGTCGTTGAACCGGATTCGTTCGTCGGACCATTTCCAGCCAGACGGCGGTAACTTCGCGGTTGCCTTGTCCCACGAACGGACTGCAGCGCCGGCAACCACCGTAGTAGCGCATCGAACCTCAGAGCGCACCATGACCTCGTAACACGCGTGGTGGCCCAGTCGATCGCCCAACGAGGTCATTCGAAGTCCAGTGCCGCAGTTGGATGAGCTCCGACTCGGCAGCGTGACGTTCCAGCACGATAGACTTTCGAACAGCAAGCTGGTCAAAGTCCGGCGCCAATCAGCCTGGAACACGGCACCGTGCGTCAACCTCTGTAACCTCTGCTCGGACGGCTCACTCTCGATGAAGGACGATCGGAACCCTATTGAGGCGTCGTTTCGGTCCGCCGTTTCTGTCCGCCGCAGTTGGCAACGCGCGGCGACATTCGACGCCCAAGCTTTTGAAATTGTCTCTAAGACAAAACATGGCTGCGTCTACATCCCTCCGTCCTGTGAAGCGCTCACAAAAGCGCATCACGTCTGGTCTGCACGACGTGAGGACCTCTTCGGCCCGCCGATCTCGCGCGCAAGCGTATCCTGTGCACCACATGGCTGCGATCGTGATCGCAGCAAGGGTAGTTGCGCAGCGGTGCGCATTGTAAGTCCACCCCATTCGTTGCTCTTGATTCACCAAACCCTTCTTAAGCCGCATATTCTTCACTATTGTTATTTTCCCAACGAGCATCATCCGTTTACCAGGAACCAGGCGGCAGCAGCCGTCGTGGCGCCGCCGCAATCATTACGGTCTCACGAATCATCGTCTCACTACGCGCAACACGTTCACTGCGAAGACCGAGAGGTCGGCTGCGCTTTGCTGCGCGCGCAATGCGCTCCAGCCTTTGTGACATTCGCGAAGCTGGTTCCCAATGTGGCGTTCCCTGGTGCGAGAGTTCTACTTCGCAATGCCTACAACCTGACGCTACGATCGATTCAAGCATTTTGAGCGTCCAGCGAGCAAAAATACGGCCTAAGACAGGCACATCCGCATTGTGGACGAACTCCCGCCAGCTGCACGCTTCACCGGTGCAGTGTACGATACGTCACTGGTGTTGGTCGGTGATCGCTCGGCTTGGTGTTGAGATTGAAGGCGCAGCAAAGGACACCCGCCGGGACGATCGGCAAGAAGTTGTCGCCGAGTCGGCTGGCTTATTCGTCGTCCGAGCCAATGATCTTACCGTGGATTCCGCAGGCTTGGATTGCTTGCTGCTATTCCAGGTTTGCAACTGCTCGACCACAGCTCAGCGGCTTCGACCTTGAGCCCCGTTGGCACGGCCGTTGCTACTCGGCGCGTGAGCTGGGCGCAGCCTAGCCGCAACGCTGAAGATATCATTCGTCGTTGATTGCTGCGAGTCGTTCTTCGGACGGACTGACTCGCGCGCACCGCTCTATGTTCGCGATTGCATGATCTACGACGAACGAGGCTTAATATGAGGAAAACAGCGGCAGACCGGCTTGACATCGTAGGCAAGCTATTTGTCGTGGCTATTGCCATTCTGGTTTCGTCAGCGGCAGGTGCCAATGATGATCTAATGAGCGCCGCCAGGCGACTATTCAAGCCGATCCCCTCAATGGTTCCAGCGGTGAAGGACAACCCGATCACTCACGAAAAGGTCATCCTTGGCAAATTCTTGTTCTTCGATCCGAGGCTTTCGGCGAGCGAGGTCATTAGCTGCAACACGTGTCATAACGTTGGGATGGGCGGCGTAGATGCCGGTCCGACTTCGATCGGTCATCGCTGGCAACAGGGTACACGTCGCGCGCCAACCGTCTTCAACGCGGTCTTCAACGTGGCACAGTTCTGGGACGGGCGCGCGGCAGACCTCAAGGCGCAGGCCGCGGGACCTATCCAGGCCGGGGTCGAAATGAATGCGACGCCCGATCGCGTGCTCAGCACGTTGAACTCAATGACGGAATATGTCGTTATGTTCAGTAAGGCGTTCCCCAACGATGCGGCGCCCGTTACCTTTGCAAATTTTGCCAAGGCCATCGAGGCCTTCGAGGCGACCTTGATCACACCCGCCGCCCCCTTCGATCAGTACCTTGAGGGCGATGGATATGCTCTCAGTGACCACCAGAAAGCCGGGCTAAAGCTATTCATCGAAAAGGGATGCTCCTCTTGCCACAACGGAATTAATGTCGGTGGACAGGATTACTTCCCGTTCGGCGTGATTGAAAGGCCCGCCGCAAACTTGCTTCCGAGAGACGATAGGGGACGTTTTGCCGTCACTAAGAATCTTAGCGATGAGTATGTTTTCCGCTCCGCGCCATTGCGTAACGTTGCATTGCGGTCTCCCTACTTCCATTCCGGTCAGGTCTGGAGCCTCAAACAAGCGGTTGGCGTAATGAGTGAGGTTCAACTCGGTATAAAGCTGAGCGACAAAGAAACTGACGAAATTGTCGCCTTTCTAAACTCGCTTACCGGGCAGTTTCCGAAGATCGACTATCCAATACTGCCCACGCGCACCAACGTCACCCCAAGGCCCTCTTTAGACAAATAGGCTGTCACGATCGCGACACTCCGTGTGATTAGCGAGAACGCAGGAGCTCGAGCACGAAAGCTTCTAGACAGCCAAGTCAAGCCCCCCAGGTTGCGAATGAGCCGACCTTCTCCTCCGGGGGATCAGGTCTGACAAACTGGATCATATCGCTTTATGCGTTATTAACGAGTTTGACGGTCGCCCGTTCGCCAACGCACCATCTCCAAAGCGCAAGCGACGATGGTACCCCGCCCAGCTTCCATCTCATCGCCCTGCATGTGCGGTTGATGACGCGAGCGTCCAAATCCCTACCATAAGATACCACCATCTTTGACGTCGGGCGGAGACCGATGCGAAGCCCCTTTGTCACGCCAGCCGCGCACCATATTCCCAGCAACGGCACGCGGATTGCTGGGCAAGGATTAACGTGCTGGCGCGAAGAAGGCGGCCGTAGCGGACGCGGAGTCAAAGATGAGGCTTATCCGGTTGATCTTGATCGATCTGACGTTGATGCTGCTCGCACCCGGGAGCGCAGAAGCCACGATTTGGGGCGCCGGCGTAGCCTTCACATCTGCTACCAAAACTATGGCGTCATGGGAGGGGATTTCGGCCGCAGAGCCAATCTTGAGCTCTGGCGCGAGCCGACAGCCTTCCCGTCAAACATCACAAGCGGCGCCAATTCAGCTTGCAACGAACACCCTCGGCCACCCGGCCAAGCCGGCTGAGCATTCCACGATGCTGGAATTGGGCTCTCCCTGCGTGATCGGCAAGCGCGCAGGGCAGCGTCCGATTGCCTCGATCATCGACGGCTCGGAGATACTCAACAAGCCGCTTATCGTGACACCATCGATCTGTAATGCCGCAGCCACGCGTTATGGCCCCCTTGGGGAGGAGACACCGCGTTGGAACGCAACAGACTGGACTCTCGGTGGCATGGTGATCGCGGCGATTCTGCTCGTGATCTTGGTAGAAAGATACATCACAGGCGCGGGCACGTGAGAGAAGCAAAACCTGGCTTTATCGAATTTTCCTTCAACGGCTCTATCGCAAACATCCCGTTAGTGGCCCAATTTAGCGTACCTGCGAAAGGCGTCACGGCAATTTTCGGGCCGCCTGGCTGCGGCAAGACCGCGGTCGCACGCTGCATCGCCGGCGTGCAATGTCTACCGGGTGGATTTTGCGCAATCGATGGCGAGATTTGGCAAGATCAAACGACGTTTCGGCCGCCTCATCTGCGTCCGGTCGCTTATGTATTCCAGCGCCCAATTCTTTTTTCTCATTTTTCCGTCAAGCGTACCCTTCTGTTCAACGCATCGAAATCGAAACCGACACTGATCGATTTTGACGGGGTGGTCGAATTGCTCGCCCTTACCCCACTGCTCGAGCGTTCGCCATCGCATCTTTCTGGCGCCGAGCGACAGCGCCTTGCCCTGGGCAGTGCGCTACTAGCACAACCTCGACTACTTTTGCTTGACGACCCGCTCACTTTGCTCGACCGCTCCGCCAAATGCGAAATTTTGACATTTCTCGATCTCATGCGGGAAAAGCTCCCATTGCCCATGATCTATGTCAGCCATGACATGGCTGACATCGAGCGCTTTGCCGATCATCTCGTCATGATGAAAGATGGCATTGTGACTGCGGCCGGGCCACTCAATGTCGTTCAGAGCGCCCCGGCGCTTGCCGCGCGCGGCGATGCGGCGGTCTGCCTTGATACCGTGGTCGGCGGCTATGACGGGCGCTATGGGCTCGTCATCCTCCGCCTCAAAGGAGCGCGCCTGTTGATCCCTGGAGCGCCTCTTAGGCCGGGCGCGCAGCTGCGGCTGCGCGTCGCAGCCGACGATGTCAGCATCGCTTGCGAGCCGCCGCGCGCCAGCTCTATGCTCAATGTTTTTCCGGCACGCATCAAGGCTTCTCTGCCGTTCGACGATGCCGAGGTCACCTTGGTCCTGGCTCTCGAAACTGGCCGTTCGGGCGTACCGCTTCTGGCCCGCATCCCGCGTCGCTCCTTTGATGCGCTACGGCTCAGCAATGGCACTGACGTATTCGCCGAGGTCGCGCGCGCCTTGCCGGTCGTAGTCCCACAGCGGTTGCTCGTAAGGCCTTCCACATTAGCAGGAGGCGTTCGACAGACGAGCGCCGATACGAGAAACGAACAGCAATCGGAGTACGACAGTGAGCGGCAATCTTGATGAGATAGATCCGCAGCATTTTACGGCCGTGTTCGACTGGCCAGACAATGTAGATATGCAGCAGGCCAATTTGACCCAGGATCTCACGCGGCGAGGCGTACGCGTCGGCGGCATCATCCGGCGACGTTTGACGGGCGCACACGGTACGCCCTGCTTGGTCGCAGGGGACATTACGTCAGGGCAACAAATCTCAATTTGCGAGCAAGTCGGCAGCGCAGTCTTGTCTTATAAGCTCGATACAAGTGGACTTGCGAAGGCCGCAGCTATCGTTCCCCGAGCGCTTCGCCACCTGGTCAATCTCCTCGCGACGAGCACATTTTGCCGGCAGCAAGCAGCTGGCGGCAGCCTGCGCGCCGAATTCGCTAACCCAATTGGCCGTGGCGTACCACCTATGATAGCCGTTCTAGTTACATGCCTTGCCGCCCGGCGAACTTGCACAGGTGATGTTGGCACGTTGCTACTTTGCGATCGCCAAATCGTTCAGCGATGGAGGCGCGATTTCCGCTCGCCCCTAGGGCACAGCTGGGCCTTCATCCCCAGCCGCGGCTATTTAGGCACTATGATACCGGAGCGTTTGATGACGACTATACGACCAGCGGATACGTCCGCTCCGAAATAGCCCGTCGGGTTCCTTCGCCGTCTCTGAAAACAGCCTTAGCTTCGGGCCTCCGCTCCTCGTTACGAAACACCATGATGCATTATGCTTTGCGAACGCTCCGATTGCGGACGTTTAATCGGCGGGGAGTCGCAGTTCAAGCAGCTGCGCGGGCTATTCGGTTGAAGCCGACATCAGCCCCTCAGTCTGTTCTGCAGTGCGTGCCGATCGGCGACGAGGTCGCTAAGGTTCAGATGTGGCTGCCGTCTTCCCGCCAACCGCCTGACCAGCGCCCGCATCCCGTCGACCACAAAGACACCGCATCATAGCCGTTCCTCTGCTGGCGTACGGATGCGTCTTCAGCCATCCGCGCTACGAGCATTGCTGCAGGTCTGTCGTTGTATCCCTGCGCGGAGTCGTAGTGGTAGGCAACCGGCCTGGCGCGATCGCGGCGGTCCACCGGCAACAACGACCAATGGGAGCCGCGGTGATCGAGGTCCGTGGCGCTGGCTCATTGACCGGCAAGAACAGGAAGTCGACCGACCTCTGCTTCTTGTTGCGCGCGCTGCAACTCCCGCTGCTCAGCGTCCCAACATCCAATAGTTCGGATCGTTATAGACCGGTTCCACACCATTCTCCTTTGAGATGACTCTTCACAGCTGCACCAGCTCGCGCTCCGGTGCACTAATCACGGAGCCTCCGGCCTAAGGAAGCCGGACGCCAAGCTCGCCAAATTGAACAAAAGCGACTGTCCTCGCGCTCCTCTCTGGGCACATGCATCACTCTTATCTGCCCGGCCCTGGCTGCCGCAGAGGGCACTCCGGCTTCCAAGGCAATAGGTGTTGCTGGATACCCCCAAAACAACCAAGAGAAACGAAAGCCAGACACTTGTCATTCGAAAGGCAAGGCGTTCGGCCACCCACCCGGCTAGGGCCGCATGCGGCACATCGCGACAGGAAGCGGGCCGCGCCATTGCCGCTGGCCCCCCCCCGGATCTGCTATTGGCACTGCAGATTCTGCTTTGTCTCGACCCTTCAGTTTACGTCTCACATTAGCTACAACCAACCGGGTCGTACCTGCACAGAACATACTCCCGCGCACCATAAAAGGACCTGACATACTGAAGCCTCTCCGCGTGCTCACGAAGCCTCAGAGCCATGCCCTATGTACGATTGAAACTCTACAACCTGACGCTACGTAGACGTCATGCCTTCGTTGCCGCCGCCGCGAGCCTGGTCGGTTATCATTCCCGTTTCAGGTGCGGCAAATCCTTGCAGCTTGGTGAGCTCATGCCGTTTCGAGCGGGCTTAATGCGCGAGGGGAAATCTGCAGCCAAGCCGCTGCGCGGCGTAACTAGGGACAATCGGCTCTTGAAACGGATGGCATATCGTTTGCTTCAGCAGCGTGGTCACCATGTCCGGAAAACAAAAGTGTGAGGACCGCATGCTTGGAATTGGAAGTCAATTGCCGCCGTTCGAGATCACAGGCGTGAAGCCTGGCTTTCACGCGCACGAAGAAGATGGGCAGAGTGCATTCGAGACATTGACCCAAGCTAGCTTTCCAGAAAAATGGAAGATCATTTTCTTCTATCCTAAGGACTTTACCTTCGTCTGTCCGACCGAAATCGCCGAGTTTGCCCGGCTTTCCAAGGAATTCGTTGACCGCGATGCAGTGATACTGGGGGGCTCGACTGACAACGAGTTCTGCAAGCTTGCGTGGCGACGCTCACATGTCGACTTGCAAAATCTGCCAATCTGGCAGTTTGCCGACACGAAGGGGACCTTGGTCGATGGCCTTGGTGTGCGCTCCCCCGAAGGGGTCGCGTATCGCTACACCTATATTGTTGACCCCGCCAACACGATCCAGCACGTCTACGCGACCAATCTCAACGTCGGACGCAGCCCCAAGGACACACTGCGCGTGCTGGACGCTCTCCAAACCGACGAGCTCTGTCCCTGCAATCGCGAAATCGGCGGCGAAGTCCTGAAGGTCGCTTGAGGCAGCATGTCGTCGATTGAACAGTTGAACGAAAAGATCCCCGATTTCGCCAAGGACGTCCGGCTCAATCTGACTTCCCTGATAGCCGATGAGACACTCTCGCCGCAGCGGCAATACGGGCTTCTGCTGGCGAGCGCAATTGCCACCCGCAATGCAGACGTAATTGCCGCAATGGAATCCGCCGCGGCCGCCGTCATGACGCCCGTGGCGATCGCCGCAGCGAAATCCGCCGCCGCTGTGATGGCGATGAACAATGTCTACTACCGCTTCCTTCACCTCGCCTCCAATCCGGAATACAAGACGATGCCGCCACGGCTGCGCATGAACGTGATTGGCAGTCCAGGTGTTGACAAGTCTGATTTCGAGCTATGGTCGCTTGCTGTGTCCGCCATAAACGGCTGCGGTGCTTGTATCGATGCCCACGAGAAGACACTGCGAGCTGCGGGCGTCAGCTCCGGAGTGATCCTCTCCGCCGTGCGATCTGCTGCGATCGTCCAGTCAGTGGCGACTGCAATCGAGGCCGCTCGGCCGAGCTCATCCGAGGCAACGGGCTGATTTCTCCTCTGCCATCCGATCGAAAGGGTGGGGCGCCGTTCCGCATCGCCACACCTGTTACCTTGAAACGTGCCTAGCTCGAATTGCTCCGTGACGCGCGAATATGCAAATATTCCGACGCTAAGGGGCGGTTCGTACCACGGCTTCGTTCCATCCTCACCTTACCCTCAGCCAAACTTGAACAGCACCCCATATCCGCCGCGCGGATAACTCCACTGGATATCGCCGGTGGGCTCAGCGATCACCCGACAGGTACCGCACTCGATACAGCCGTCGACAGTCACCTCGACCCGCCCCTCATCGTTCAGCTCATAGCATCGCGCGGGGCACGCTTTCAAAAGCGCGACTAGCTGCGGCGATGGGGACGTGTGTGCGCGAACCTTGACGTGCGGACGACCAACGTCGACAAGGTAGCGGTTGTAATACAGCTTGTCTTCCACGCGCACCGAGGGCTCGGCATCCATGCTTTGTCCTTCCATACTTGGAACTCACACTGTTGACAATTAGCGCCAGGCTCGCGCAAAACGACATGCATCGCCGAACAGACCGGTCCATGAGCGCGCCTTGACAAAGGATTTCAAGGTCGCATTCTCCTTCTCAACCTTGGGCGTACCATCGACCCGCACAAAGTTTTGCATTGCCTTAGAGATGAGCTGCGGATAAGTGAGAAAGAAGTTTTGTGAGTGAGTATGCATCAGGGGCGGCAAATCCTTGTACTTCTTGAGGTCCTTGATGACGAAGGACTCGTCCAACATCTTCTTGTAGAGCGACAGATTTGTCGCTGTCATCGGCTCGCCGCGCGATTTAACCAGGCCGATCGCGTCGGCCGCTATGCGACCTGAGGTCATCGCGAGATTGGACCCCTCGCGATGAACGGCATTGTTGAGTTGCGC
Organism: Bradyrhizobium sp. UFLA03-84; assembly: GCF_002289535.1. Classification (NCBI taxonomy): domain Bacteria; kingdom Pseudomonadati; phylum Pseudomonadota; class Alphaproteobacteria; order Hyphomicrobiales; family Nitrobacteraceae; genus Bradyrhizobium; species Bradyrhizobium sp. UFLA03-84. Next base: position 17,798 of record NZ_NSJY01000020.1, read on the forward strand.
CGCATCGCCAACGACCACCCAGCCTTCCCCGTAGAGCTGCGGGATCGATTTGTAGCCTCCTTCAGGGATGAGATGCGCCGAATATTCCTTGACTTCGGAACCTGCTAGCAGAGGCAACACAGAGGGATGCCTTTTGAATTGATCGAGCAAGCCGTAGGGCGTCAGGCCGGTGCGCTGGAAGTCCGCGACGAGACAACCGATGCCGAGCGAAATACACTCCTTGTTTGCATAGATGAAACCCATTCCGGTCATACCGCGGGAAATGGTGCCCGCCGCCTCGATTACAACGCCTTCGTCGCCCTTAAGATTGAAGCGCGCTTCGATAGTCTCGCGAGGCAAGAAGTGCATTTCCTTGACGGCGAGCGCAACGTTATCGGGTGTCGGCCGCGCGCGCAGGCCCGCGCGCGTCCCAAGCAGACCATTGACCCCTTCAGCGAGCACGACGACATCGGCATGTATTTCGCCGTCGCGGCGATCTGTACGAACGCCGACAATTCTTTCACGCTCGTCGCGTACGAGCTCCGTCACAGTCGTCTCGCAGAGCAAGGTCACGCCGGCTTCGCGCACCTTTGACGAGAACCATTTGTCAAACTGCGCGCGTATGATCGTGTAACGGTTCGGCCGCTCCTCGTTGAAGTCGTCCGAGCGGTAATGCATCCCGACATGCGAGCGGTCATCCATCATCCAGAACCGTTGTTCAACCAGATGACGTTCGAGCGGCGCCTCTTCGCGAAACTCGGGAATTATCTTTTCCATCATGTCAGCGTAGAGGATTGCGCCCTGCACATTTTTCGATCCAGGATATTCGCCCCGCTCGAGCTGCAGCACCTTTATGCCTTGCCTGGCCATGGACAGCGCCGCCGCGTTACCAGCCATACCGGCTCCTACCACGATGGCATCGAACCTCTCTTCAATCATCATCATCTCCTTTAGACCGCGATCCGGGCGCGCGAATTCGGCAAGAGCCGAGCGCGAAATGCCGCCGTCAGCGCCGGCAGCAATTGCATGGCATCACTGACGATCGCAACATGGGCGAAGTCGAAGATCGGAGCACGTTTGTCAGTATTGATGGCGACGATCAAATCCGCCCCCTCGACACCCACCCGGTGCTGGATCGCGCCGGAAATACCGGCCGCAATATAGAGCTTTGGCCGGATCGTCTTGCCGGTCTGACCGATCTGCCGATCAGACGTAACCCACCCCTTCTGCACCAGAGGACGCGAGCAGCCATATTCAGCGCCAAGAAGAGTTGCGAGCTCGCGCACCAGCCGGAAGTTCTCAGGCGATCCCAGTCCCAAGCCACCCGCAACCACGACGTCGGCATAGGCTAGATTTGATGTCTCGGAATCACGATCTGGGAGGAACGACAGAACTTTCGTGACAATATCGTCTTCGACAAGGCCGAGTGGATGGACGATGATACGGGCAGCATCACGTTCGACGCGCTCCGGCATCGGCATGACCCGCGGGCGCACTGTTGCCATCTGCGGACGATAATTCAAGGTATAGATCGTGCAGAGTAACGAGCCGCCAAAGGTCGGACGCGTCGCCGCAAGAGAACCATCGGCGTCGACATCGAGCGCGGTGCAGTCGGCAGTGAGTCCCGTTGACAGAGTCGTCGCCACGGAACCCGCGAGATCGCGCCCCAGCGTTGTCGCGCCCAACAGCAGGATCTCTGGCTTGTAGATATTGACGAGTTCGGTGAGCGCTTTGGTATAGGATTCATTACGGTAATCCGCCAAAACGTTGTCGCTCACGAAATAGGCCAGATCGGCCCCATAGCAAAAGGATTCAAGCGCGGCGTTACGGGTGGACTGCCCCTCCGGGCCGACAACGACCGCGGCGAGATTCACTTTCAGCTTGTCGGCAAGCCTGCGCCCCGCTCCCATGAGCTCCCAGGAAACCGGATGCACCTGGCCGCGCTCCAGCTCGACGAAAACCCAGACATGCTTGTAGGCCTTAAAGTGCTCGGGCAGCTCCTTCTTGGCTGCTGCCCGGCCGGCCGCCGCAGGCGCTGCCGTTTTGGTGACATTGCTCATGGTTTTAAGTCCCCTCAAGAATACGCGCGCCCGCGCCACAGGTTTGTATGTAGATTCAGTTGACTGAGGATCAGTTCTGATTAGCAAGTGGCCGGCCGCTCGGCTGCCGGGCCCGCTTAGTGCAAACCGACCAGGCAGTAACACTCGTCATCGACGTAGACGCTTCGGGCGGGCCAGAGCCAGATATGTCCTCGACGGTAGTGCCTCGCGCGCTCGGTTCGACAAGCGCCACGGTGCCGACGACGCCGCTACGGCAGCTGTGCCCGGAAAAGTTGTTGCGTCCGCCTGCTCTGCAGTATCGGCGCCTCGCTTTCGGCCCAGCGCTCTGCATCGGGTGCGCCCACCAAAGCGATCGGAGCTGCGCACCTGTCAAGCACTGCGTGTTCAGCCTCCAGCCCCGGCACCTTGCATCGGCCGAGCTTGGCGCCTCCGCCGGACGCATGTTGCTATCCGCATTGCGACGAATGCCACTTTGCGCGCATCCGCGGACTCGCTCGACGCTGACGACTATGTACATGCCCTCTCCAGATGTTGCGCAACGGACGACTTAGCCACTGACCACCATCTCACGGTCGCTGTCGGCCTCGTTCGCATCAAAGGCGATATCGAACGGACCGGGCGCGAGCGTGAGCCGTGAGATCACGCCGCATTGCTCGGCAGGCGGTAGAAGCAGCGTCATAGGTGTTCCTTTTTCGTCTCGGACGACCGCCATCTGTCAGCATCGATGACGGGATAGGCACGACAACAGCAAGTGTCGTACCACTTGCAAGAACCATCGAAAGTCAGCCGGAAGCAATGATTTGACAGAAACTTAAATGCTCGCTCAGCGCATTGGACACGATCAGTCCGGACATGGGTCGGGAATGCGACAGCGTCGCTCGGGTCATCGCTGGCGGAGAGATGATCCGGATGAAGGAGCGTTCAGACCGCACGGCATTCGCTAGAGAACACCTCATTACGGCGGAACGCGAAGTCACTTCAGCTCGCTCAACGGAACAAAAGCTGTCGGTTTGCCTGGGCCTGCAACCGCATCCTTCAAAACCTTGAATACTCGCTGATCAATCGGCGGCGATGCCACGAAATCAGCATAAGCCTGCTCCAACATCGCTTTGCACCGAGCTCTGATTTCCGGCTCTGTGGCGCCAGAAAATTGCTCTTTGGCGAAATATTGTCCCATGCGCTTTAGGATGTGTAGGCGCGCGACATTTACAATCTTCGGATCATAATCGACGCCAAGCAACGAAAAGAACTCCTCTGCCGACGAGGCGTTGCTAAGCCGGTCCAGGATAGGGGCTGCCGGGGATGAGTTGATCATCGAAAGGTCTCCTTTGGATCAGCTCTCGGACGCCAAACAACATACTCTTAGCGCCTGATGATATTGCCGCGGTTCTACCTCGCACGGCAGGTGCGCATCGCCAACGCCCGCCCCTGGAACGCCGATGCGCTCAACTTCGCTCTCCAGATCTGCAGGTTCGGCGGGCCCCGACCTCAGCCCGCATGAGGAAGGGGCATGAACGGCCAAACCGCAACCAGTGCCGATGCTCGTCCGACCGGTGGTCGGGCGGGACGGCAGCCTCAAGAGAGGACGTCGCTTGGCAGTCCGCGGACCGTTCGCTGCTGGATTGCAGATCACAGCATGTATGCTGGAGTGGTCCGCAATAGATGGAGCGGAGATTTGCGGCCGGCGAACCGGCCTGAGGAGGTGGGGCATTTTCGCGCCAGTCAGTAGCATCGGATAGCCTCCTTGCGACACACTTGGTCTCTCGAATAGTCGGCGCAAACGTTGCTAAGCACGGCTCTTCACTCGCTTTAGGTGGCTGGGCATCCGCACACGTCGCGCCAGATCGCCGCCACCGTTTTGCGCTCAACTGGCAGCTTGTGCTCGATCGCATGCTTGCGAACTTGCGACAGGATCTGTCTGGCTTGATCGGCGCTGGCGGCCAGCTTGAGTTCATCGAGCAACGCCGTAATCGCCGCAAGTCCGGAATGCTTGCCGATCACAAAGCGGTTGCGGCGGCCAAGCAAAGCCGGATCAAGCGACTGATAGGTGCGCTGATCCTTCAAAAGGCCATCGACATGAATGCCGGATTCGTGCGTAAATACGTACTCTCCAACGATGGCCTTATCCAGAGGAATGGCACGCGCGGCCGCCGCAGCCACCAGTGCGGCGACGTTCTCGAGCTCCGGAAGTATGATGCCGGTCTCGCGCCCGTAGAGCTGCTTGAGTGCGACCGCGACTTCCTCGAGCGGCGCATTTCCGGCCCGCTCGCCTAACCCGATGACGGTCACCGAAGCGTGGCTCGCGCCAGCTTTGATGGCTGAGAGTGTATTGGCGGTTGCGAGTCCGAGATCGTCGTGGCCGTGAAATTCGAGTTCCAAATCGGTAGTCTGACGCAGTTTCCTGACCAGCGCGTAGGTTGCGTCGGGATCGAGCACACTGAGCGTATCTGCAACACGAAAACGACACGCGCCCGCGGCTTTTGCGACTGCAATCAGCCGGATCAGAAACTCGACGTTGGCGCGCGAAGCGTCCTCGCCGCCAACAGAAACTTGAAGCCCCTTCTCACGAGCATAGCCGACCAATTGCCTCACCTGTTCCAGTGCCAGGCTGCGATGACCACCGAGCTTGGCCGCGATCTGCACATCGGAAGTCGGGATCGACATGTTGACCATGGACACCCGGGCTTCAATCGCCGCATCGACGTCCGCTTTCCTCATCCGGCACCAGCCTATCGTCGTCAGCGGAAGATCTGCTTCGACAATGGCGCGGATTGCTGTGATTTCCTCATTGCCCATCGCAGGCGTTCCCGCCTCGATCTCCGTGACCCCGGCCCGCGCAAGCGCCCGCGCGATCGCCAGCTTTTCCTTGGTGGTGAACGCAACACCGGGCGCCTGCTCCCCGTCCCTTAGCGTCGTATCGTTAAGCACGATCGGCTTCGCGCGTTCTTGATCGAACCATGAGGGTTCTTCGCTAGAGGCGATCACGCAGGCTGGCTCCTTATCTTTGACCACATCCCCTTCAGCAACCCGCATGCCACTGCGCTATCCCTGCCAACGGATTGAAAATCTACGCTTCCTTCCTTAACCTCCTCCCGCCAATGGATTGCCGCAAGCGCGACTGACTCATGAAACGGGCGCTTTTGCCATTCCCAAGTCGAGTTCGAAAGCCAAGGCGATTGCAGCGCGCCGCGATGTTGGCGATTGATCCCGGAACAATTCAGGCCGGCATGTCTTAGATCCATGGTCACTTGCTCGCATTAAAGCGGCGTTTATCTGCACGATGACATGCCGCGGGGATCGCCATATCCTGGAAGCGTTGTCGCGCTGCAACGCACGAGAACATTTGTGGCAAGTCAGATGGGCCAATCAGCGGCGACCTGCTGGCGAGCCGCCTCCAGCAACTGGTCGCGCCGGCGCTCGGCCATCCGGCTCTCACCGCTTTCTTCGCCGAAACAAAGGTTGAAGTCGTTACATTGCGTGCACACCGGTGTTGTGCACATCGCGAGGCCTTCATCCTCGCAAAGCATGCGATAGAAGAAGCGCTTCCAACGCATATTGTTGACATTGCGCGCGGCGAGCGGCGCGTAGTGACGGCTGAGCAGCCGAGAGAGCTCGCCACGATTGCGCAATCCGAGATCTTCCCATAAATGGTCTGGTTCGATGGCCCGTCGAGCGATCATGGCAGCCAGCCAGCGACCGAGATCTCCTTGCGTCGAGCGGTGCTTCAGGAGAAGATCGCGCACCATTGCGATTTCGTCGTTCTCGTTGCATTTGTACCTCAGGAGGTCATCGCGAAGTTCGACCTCAAGTGAGGGAAAGTACTGCGCGAGCAAAGCCGCGAGTTCATCGCCCGATAGGCCAGTCTTCGCCGGAAGAGCGCCACCATCCATCGTGGCAGCCGCCAGAATAGATGCCAAAGCATGGCGGTCGAAATGACTGTCACTGGCAATGTCGGCATCCGCAGGAAGTACGCCGGTGAGGAGGCGGTAGGCTACAATTCCGTTGGAACTGCTCGCATCAGGCTCACAAGCAGCCATAGACGGAAGGAAGTGCACTTCGGACATGATTTTGTGGGTCACTGTAGCGGCCAGGTTTGCCTCGCCGCGTCCTGGTCCCGGCCGGGAGCGCTGATCAGAATGCCGGCCTCCCCGGATGGGGGGTGAGGAGGCCGGCATCCGTCGCGCGCCTTCACAAGGCCGCGACTCACGGCCTTTACGAGGCAGCGAGTTCGGCGGCAGTTTTGCCGATGATGGATTCGTCGACCGGCTTCATAATGCCATGCTCCATCAGCATGTCCTCAAGCTCGTCCATGGAGATCGGTGTCGGAATGATACCCTTGCCGCCATTGTTGTGAACCTTGGTAGCGAGATTGCGATAGTGATCGGCCTGCTTCGAATCCGGCGCATACTCGAGCACCGTCATGCGGCGGAGTTCGGCATGCTGCACCACATTGTCGCGCGGCACGAAGTAGATCAGCTGAGTGCCTAGCTTCTTGGCCAGCGCCTCCGCCAGTTCCAACTCCTTGTCCGTCTGTCGTTCATTGCAGACCAGGCCGCCCAGCCGCACACCGCCCGAGTTGGCATATTTCAGGATACCCTTCGAAATGTTGTTGGCGGCATACATGGCCATCATTTCACCGGACATCACGATGTAGATCTCCTGCGCCTTGTTTTCACGGATTGGCATCGCAAAGCCTCCGCAAACGACGTCGCCGAGCACGTCATAGGATACGTAATCAATGTTCTCATAGGCGCCGTTCTCCTCGAGGAAGTTGATCGAAGTGATGACGCCACGACCGGCGCAGCCGACGCCCGGCTCAGGACCACCGGACTCCACGCAACGGATGTCCTTGTAGCCGACCTTCATTACGTCCTCGAGTTCAAGATCCTCCACGCTGCCGGCGCTCGCCGCCAAGCTCAGAATCGTGTCCTGCGCCTTGGCGTGCAAGATCAAGCGGGTCGAGTCCGCCTTAGGATCGCACCCGACAATCAGGATTTTCTGGCCCATCTCGGCCAGCGCCGCCAACGTGTTCTGGGACGTCGTCGACTTGCCGATGCCACCTTTTCCGTAGAACGCGATTTGCCTTAGTGAAGACATGTTGCTCTCCATCAACCGATTTGCCAAAAGTTGCGCGCTTCTGACGCGCGAGCTTGTTTCTCTCTCTCAGAAACGGGGCACACGGGTTCAAGGGAAGGAGCACATCGCTCGTCTTACGCGTCGGCGTGCACTCAGCCCTCACTCAGTGTTGCTGCCCGATACTAGCAACCGCCGTGCCAATGCTCGCAAGCGCTGCCCAAGTCTTTGATTACATTTGAAAAGCCACCTGCCCGCCAGTGCGCCTGGCTGTTTTGGAATCTATCTGTCAGCGCGGCTGTCAGAAAACGAACAAGAGCGGCAACCGCTGACGCGAGGCCCATTGGCATCGGCTGTCCCATATCTTTAGCCATGGAATGGGACTTGCTACTCCTCTGGTGAACCGGCTCTCTGGGACTTGAGCGGTGCGACAATGTCGGTTGCGATCCAGACTGGCCGGACAGCGGATGCCAGCGGGGCTTAGCCAACTGGCATTGAAGATAATCGGCAAGACCATCGAATGGGCGTCGAACGCAGCAGCGACATGGCTATTGTTCACCTCAGCGCTGCCAACATAGGTATGACATGGCGACAATCACTTTTTATCAAAAGCCCGGCTGCGCGACCAATGTGCGTCAGATTCAAGCGTTCAACGCTGCCGGTCACGACATCATAGCCAAGGATATTTTGATGGAGCCGTGGACTTCAGAAGAACTGCGCCGCTTCTTCGGCAATACCCCGGTTGCCTCCTGGTTCAACCAAGCGGCCCCCCGTATCAAATCAGGCGAAGTCAATCCCGCCATAATTGACGACCAGCGCGCACTGGCGTTGATGTTAGACGATCCGCTCCTGATACGCAGACCTCTGATCGACGTCGATGGATCACGATGCGCCGGATTCGATCATGAGCTCGTGCTGTCGCTGCTTGGCCGCAAGACCCCAGATGATCTCGAGGGATGTGTGCATGACGCAAACGAGACGCGCTGTCCGCAAACGTGAGGCTAGGACAGACGGCTTTGATGCGAAGAACCATATTTTTCTGCTTCCGGCTTGGTTCGTGACCGCCAACTCGGACCCTCGCTGAGAAGGCCAACCCGGCTATTCCGTAATACGGATCTGCCGATATTGCGCCTCGGGTGAATGCTGCCTCTACCGGCCCTGCAATGTGCGGGGTTGCTGCATTGCCACTTTGATTTTGCATGGCCCAACGGGCATGGATTGGATCGGGGCATCAAGCCAACAAACAATCTCCTGAAGAGATTAGAATCAGCACGGACTATGAATCGAATAGCTATCAAGCAAAGACAACGACGCTTCGATAGCCGTGCTTCTTGTGCAACTCACCCGCATAATTCCGGTGAGCCCGCCACTACTTTGATCCGCATCAAATCCTCCGCCGCTTGTCATGTGTGACAGAGATCTCGCGCGCCTTATCGCGCGACTTTTGGAATGGAGAATTCGATGAGAACAAGAACAATTCTGACGACGACGTCGCTCCTCACGCTCGCGATCTCGCTGGCCAGCATCTCGACACAGGCTGCAGATCTCGGTCCGGCGCCGGTTTATTACATGGCACCCCCGATCGAACCGTTTAATCCATGGATGATCCGCCTGCGAGTGCTCGGCGTTTTGCCCGATACCGCAGGCAGTTCAGTCCACGTCTCCGGGGTACCCTCGCTGTCTTCTCCCAACTCCGGTCTGTTGATCAGCGATCAAGCCATACCGGAGCTCGACATCACCTATTTCTTTACAAAGAACATCGCGGCCGAACTCATTCTCGGCGTGACCCGCCATCACATCAGCGGCACTGGCACGCTTAATGGACTCGATATCGGCAAAGCGTGGCTATTGCCACCGACGTTGACCCTGCAATATCACTTCGACGATTTCGGTCCACTCAAGCCATATATCGGCGCAGGCATCAACTACACCGCATTCTTCAATCAGTCGGCGGCCAATACGTCGCTCGCCGGCCTTACCGTGACGGATCTGCACATCAGCAACCAGTTCGGCGCGGCGGTCCAATTTGGCTTCGATTACATGCTTGACCGTCATTGGGGCCTCAACTTCGACGTGAAGAAGCTGTGGCTGCGGCCAGACTATTCTGCGACCGTAAACAATGCAATTCCCGTCTCCGGGCGCGCCAATATCGACCCATGGCTCATCAGCGGCGGCATCGCTTACAAGTTCTAACGTCAGAGCAGGATCCAGAGAAGAAGACGAGGTTGATGACTCCGGACGCGGCGAGCCACCGAGCGCGTCCTTCAACCGCACCGCAGTTCATCCCGCGAGCGAGATGGCGTGTCAAAGACGCGTCGTCTCGCGAAGAACGTGAGCGCCATGCGCACCTTGCGCTTGCGGCGTGCTGCGTAGGGACAGTATTAAGTGACGCGAACAGATTGATCGAACAGCCATCGAAAGAATAACGTTCTTGCTTTGTCAGGCGTTGCGACCATGCAAGTTGCCGATCGGGTCTGAAAATTCAAGGCGCCGCGCTGCGCCGTGAATGATAGTCTGACAAGGGAGTTGACGCTCAAGGTTCAGGGCCCGGGCACAAGCAGCTCTAATCTGGGCCCGTCTCACCGAACATCTCAAAGAGCGCCATAACGACAAGCTCCCTGACGCGCTGTTCGCACGTCCTGACGCCTGAGGGCCCGCCGGTCAGCCTGATCCGACCGACGTACCGAGGGAACAGCTCATCGAGGGAGAAGCTGTCCATGCTTGATTGCCCGGCCAAGCGGCGCGAAGAGGCGTTTAGCTGCGCTTTAGCACCATCACGAGGCGGTCGACGCGTTTACCCCGCTTGAGATGGGATTCCAGGATTTCGTCGACGTCTTCCGGCGTAGTCGCGCGGTACCAGATTCCGTCAGGATAGACGACCATCAAGGGACCGGAGTTACAATAGCCGAGGCAGCCAGCCATCGTGAAACCGATATCGTTAAGGCCTTGCGCTTCGATCGCCTTGCCCATTCGATCCCACAATGCTTGCGCGCCAGAGGCGCCGCAACTGCCGTGAGGATGGGTGGGCGGACGCTGCGTGTTGCAGGCAAAGACATGATGCCTATAAATTTGGGGGAGTTCGAATTCGGTTTCTGAGTCCATGCGCTTATCCTGTGATCAATGCGAGCGATCCGAAAGAGACATGGCCTGGGCCCGCATCGCCCTCACAGGGTCTCTTGCTGTCGAACACCGCATCGATAGATTGATGCTACTGATTTCGATGCGTGCCTGCGGACGCAGGCGAAATAAGCGAACGCAACACTAATTGTAAACGTTGAAGATCACCCACAGATCACTCACGTCTGGCACAGCTTTCCTGATTCGTTTCAACGTCTTCTCCTACCATCGCAATCTCTTCGCTCCTACATTGCTCAGCCATCCGATTGCTGCAAAGCAAGTTCCACACCAAATGCAGAATCCTCGCATTTTTATGACTATCTCTTGTTCTGCCGAGGCGCTCCTCATCGTTGATGCTGGAGTTCCGACAATGTCGTTTCTCATCTGTTTTGGACAGGACAATCGTTGGCTTCGCGTTTGACGCCCACCATTCTGCTTCAGCCGTTCGCACGCATGATGTGCGCTCCGCTGTTTGCAATCTATTGTTTACCTCAACAGGATAGCGCCTGGCGCAAACGCCCCGACAGTCAGAGTGAACGCAGACCCGCGTTCAAGGCTATAGGTTAAGCTGCCTGGAGTTGATCGGCCGTCACGAAACCGGCAACACAGCGGTCCTGAATCGCGCCCAGCCCTCCACGATAGCGTCAAGGCGCACTTGCCGCCTCAATGCCGAGCACCGAATGCGTGTTCATTCATGCATGCGTCCGTAAACCGGCGGCTCCCAAAGATCGCGGCGGCACTCGCTGAGAGGTCGCAGTGTGGCGTTTGGCATCGCAATTGCAGCCCAGAAAATAAGTCAGCCGTCGCTGACGGCCTAGCTTCTGACACAGGATCGTCATTGTTCCTCCCAAACGATCCTGTCAGTCTGGGTCTCCCCATTCTCGCAGCCCAGACGGTGTCCTCGGCGGACTTCCAGCCGCCGAGGACATTTCTTGAACATGTTCTATCGGCCGGCAGCAAGAAGCAGGTCCCGCCTGCGAGATCCATTTGGCGAGTTGACGTAAGAGCACCTTTTGTTGGTACGGCAGAGCTCGCTGGCGCCCGGCAGCAAGGCGTTGGACTGCCTTTTGCTCTGACAAGCTAAGAGAGCATAATACCCATCTGCACCAACGCTTAGGAGCGACGATTTCGTCCTCCGATAAAATCCCTCAGCCAACTTGAACAGCAGCCAAATGATACGCCGTCAATCCGGATGGATCGTGATATCCATTGTTTCTTCGCTGTCCTCGAAGCGCTCGGAAGCCCGATCTTCCTCCAGCAGCTCGACGCCGCATAGGCAAACGTCACCTTCGATCACGGCGAGCGCTACCGGCTCAAGCGCTTGTCCATTGCAGGGACCCTCGATGCACACTCCGGTCTCGATCTCGAACCTTGCACCATGCCGGCCGCATCTGAGAAAGGTGTGGTCTGCCGAGAAAAACTCGCCGGAGCCGATGTTCAGGCAGACGCCGTCATGCGGACAACGGTTCACATAGCCAAAATAGTCGTCACCGAAGGTGCGCACCACAATAATGGAAAACAACCGGCTTTCGCCGCTATCATCGATACGCGACAGGCTAAAGCCCCTGGCGCCATTCCGCTCGATGGCATCGGCCGGACAGACGGTAAAAACCTCGATCTGATCGCCCATTGGGTTCCCAATCATCGCTTGGCTCATCCAGGCCTCGCAGTTTCCCGCTTGAAGGCTTCGACCGTAGTACGGCTCAATCGGAAGATGCCGCGGCCACGTGCGAGCGGTCGATATGCCGAGCTAGCGCGGACGTTGAGAACTTCAAACCATTGGTTCGGCGTGAGCTTTGCCGGGCGCTCGCTGATCTGGATCACCTTTCCATTCGGAGCGAAGCGGAGGTGAATGATGACTTCTTGTATGCTCATAGTAATCTCTGCTTGACTAACTCGAGACACCCGAGCCGAAGCCCAGGATGGCGTACTCGGGTTCGAGCATCTTGGCGCGTCGGCCTTAAACCACGGCGTGAGCACGACAGTTTGCGACGATCGGGCAGGCTTTCTGCGAGCGCGAGGCTGGAGCATTTCTCCCGCAGCTTCCCGAACAGTACATGATACAGCGGCATGCGACGTGTTTCGCATTTATGCGGATATCTATCCGCCCGCGGCGGCATCGCATGACATGCGCCCGATCGATTTCTCATCTCGCGGACGCCCAGAGCTATAATTGTGCTCAACCAATCCTCCTTTCATTTGGGGCACAAAGATCATCTCAGTAGATCGCCGCACCCGCGCCCACGTTGATCGAGGCATCTTTCATGGTCTCCACGATAAACGCGATCTGCTTGTTCGTGAGATGGGTGTGAAACGGCAGCGCTAGAGCGCGATCGGCGACCTTTTCGGTAACCAGGAAATCGCCACGGCGATAGCCGAGGTCAAAATAGTGGCGTTGCAGATGCAGCGGCTGGCTGTAGGCAGCGGACTGAATCTGCGCGGCGCGCAGATCATCGATGATGGCGTCCCGACCGGATCGCGAGAAGCGTGTCCCCAATTGAACGAGATAAAGCATCCAGTTCACATCCGTCACATCGGGGCCGACATAAGGCGGCTTGATGCCTTCAAATGACTGGATATGCGCGTTATAGAGCTGCTCGATGAGCCGACGCCGCTCCAGGATTTCATTGAGACGCTTCAGCTGCGTCAGCCCCAAGGCAGCCGTGAGATCGCTGATGCCAGCCTGGTAAGGTGCTGTGCTCGCGACGACGACTGAGAATCGCTCGTCTAGGCGGTGGGCGCGATGGCGGCGCAACCCAAGCGCAATATCCATGTCATCCGTCACCACCATTGCGCCTTCACCGCAGCTTAGGGCTACCGGCTGGGCAAAGTCGAACACGGCCAGGTCGCCAAATCGGCCGACGAGCTCCCCCTTGTAGCTCGACCCGATCGCCTCGGTAGAATCCTCCAACAGCAGCAGCCGGTGGCGCTGTGCGACCGTCCGCAGTTCTGCCCATGGCGCAGGATGACCGTTGGGATTGCCGGCGACAATCGCCCGCGTGCGGGCCGTAATGCTCTCTTCGACCTTCGCTGGAACCAATGTTCCCGACCAATAGTCGACGTCGGCAAATACCACCCGTGCGCCTGCGAGACTGATGGCATGCGCCGTTTCGCGAAATGCGTAGGGCGAGGCGATGACCTCATGTCCTGCTCCGATCCCGAGCGCCTTGAGTGCAAGCAGGAGCCCAATCGTACCACTCGAAACCGCAACGGCATGTTTGCGGCCCAGATAGACCGCGAAAGCCTGCTCGAACGCCTCAGTGATCCGCCCGCTGGAGATCTGCGACGAACACAGCAGGGTTTCAACTGCAGAGAGCTCAGCGACGGTAATATCCGGGCCCGACAGCGGGATAAAGGATGCATTGTTCTCCGCATTGTGCGCGCTATCGCACGGATGCTCTGCGAGCTCAGTGCCGCTCACTGCGCAGCGCTCCTTTTGGCCAATATGATACCGGTCGCCCGTGCCGGGTCGGCCGTAATCTGCACGCAGTGATCCGATCCATCGATCAGATGGAGATCGAAACGCACAAACTGCCGGAATGGCTGATCCGGCATATCCGACGCGTCACAGCGCACACAAGCAAGCTGCGGAAAGCGGCGCCGCAGCTCGACAAACGGCCCCTCCTCGGCCCTGTCGGTCGCAAGCAGCTGCTCAATTTCAATCAATTCCTGCGTAGTGAGCGTCATCGTGGCTCCTCTGTGCCCCCTCAAAAGCCGCCCCTCATTGCCAGAACAGACGCTCCGGATCCGCGTTCAATTCGTCGATCGCTGAAGTCAGGCGGTGATACAGGCTATAAAATTCCCAGATTCCTTGGGCGTGGTTCTTGCAAAACACCTTCCAAATTCCGCTCACGCGATCAAAAAGAATTAGCGCGACGTCGATTAGCGCGCCGTCCCTTTCAATATTGCGCGAGCAACAGGGGCTCTCGACGAGGTAGCCGCCTTTCACCGGTGTCACCTTCGGCGAGACGTAGATATAGCGCGTACGGGAGCTCAAGCTGCGCTCGATCCGCTTGCGATCAAGCTCGTTGGGGTGCGCCACCAGCCCGGTCTTGACCTTCCTCATCAGCCCGGCATTCATCGCGAAAGCCTCCCTTCAAAGACCTGTGATTTCTTCTTCAAGACAGCCGATGAGCAACCGTTCTCCAAAATCGACAGTATAGATCGGAACGTTCGCATCGGTATGGATGGCAACCCTGATGATCTCTCCGGCCACTCCGGCGCCGAGCAAGACGCCGTCAGGCTCTGCATTGGGAAAAGAGCCGTCGTTGATGATATCGACTGTGGTTTTAACCCGCTGGCCCCGCCGATATTTCAGAAAGCCGGGTTCACTCACGACACGGCCTCCACCGGCAATGGAAGATCATCAATCTCCTCGCAGGCATCCACGGGCACGAGTTCCTTGCGCTTCATGCCAACGCGGTAGCCGCTTTCCAGAAACTCGACACCATATATGTAGAACTGCTGCAGGAATGTCCCGATCGAGATGACGTAACCGACCTCTCCCTTCTTGACCAAGATGTCGCCGATCTCCTTGCCACGAAAGGTGCCATCGTTCCGGATGGTGCGACTGGCTCGTACCTTTTGGCTAAAACTGAAGACAGGCGGCTCGTCGAGCTCGACGACGTCGCTGTCGCGAACAATACCGCTCATGTAGCGCTCCTCATGCATCGTTGCTGGTAGACATCAATGGTGTTGCTGCCGGCCCGACCAGGAGACACCCTCCACAATTGTGTGCTCATCCCTCGCCGCACTCAGCCGATTCACTCACCGCAATGCGGTTCGCCAGTTCGTGTCGACGTGCTGACCAGGATGTCGCTTTAGGGCAGTTCGTGCTCTCGAGTGACAGCCGTTCTGCGATATCTAGCCGCGCTCTAGCGTATTGGCCCGTAGCTTCACCAAGTAGCCCCGCAACGGCAGCGAGACGTGGTACGATGTGACGGAACTGGACTTCCTCAGCGCAGATCGATTGATTGCGGAGCTGCGGGCCAAAGTGGCGCGTGAGCACGTCGCCAGTTCCTTGTCGGACAGCATCGGCATCATTTCCCCGTACGAAACGATGTTGCGGCTGAGGCGACGAGGCTTCTAGGGCCATCAAGCATCGACGATAAGACGACGGCATTAGCCTGCGTGGACACGATCGCTCAGACCTCAACGTCTGCGCGCCAAGTGCCGCCATTGCTGAGCGCGGGATTCCGCCGGGAGACGTGCTGGAGACGTAGCCGGCCCAATCATTTGGGCAAATAGCCGAACGCCGGCAGTCGCAGCCCCTCTTGCGCGACCGACGAGCGCAGGCCCTGTAATTGGAGTGATGCCTCAGGGCGGCGTTGCCAATATGGTCGATCTTCGGATTGGCTCCTCCGCTCCAGGACGTCCGCGCGCGATTCGGTACCGATCTTGTCAGCCGGTTCGAGTTCGAGCAGCTTGGTCGCGGCCTCGTCCCCTCTTTCCGATTGCCTGCCCATATCTGCAGGCCGGCCAGGTCCATCAACACGGCGGGATGCAACCGCGGCATGATGATATCGGCGTGATCAAGTGCAGCATCAGTCGCGTTAACCATCCGCCGGCCTTGGCCCGGGACTTCGCCGAACGAAGTGCGCGCGATCAGCGCTCCCTGACCGGCAAATGGCGACCTGGCTGCGGCCTCGAAGGTCATCGGCAGCTTCGTTCGCCCGGCGCATTCCGCGATGTTGCGGCTCGGTAAGACTGATCCCGCCGCGCATGCGCCGATCAGCGTGACCTCGTCAGTCACATAAACGATAATGGCGCGGCCCAGAAGCCTACGCTCGGAGCTGAGAGGCGCTTTTGGCCTGCCGCGCCAAATGAAATGCCTGCCAACGCTCCGCTGCCGGCGACCAGCAGCACGATCGCAGGAACATCCGGAGCAGCCGCCTTCGCGAGGGGAGGCACGAAGGTCGAGACCTGCGGTGTTGACAACGCGCCACACGAAGTTTGCAAATTTTTTAGCCCCAGCTCTTGGCATGCCGTTCATGGAAGCTCGCATCCTAAGCTGGCGCCTGATAGCGGGGTAAGGACGTGTCGATCACGCAGGTATTGTCGACCGGACAGGCCGCAACGCATTGCGGCTCGTCGAAATGGCCAATACATTCGGTGCATTTCGTCGCTTCGATGACAAAGCTTCCTCCCTTTTCCGAGATGGCAACGTTCGGGCATAAGGGTTCGCAAGCTGAGCAGCTGGTACACTGAGAGGCGATGATCTTGAATGGCATATACCCCCCTTACGCCGCGGAGATCAGAGCTCCCTGGCGGATCGCGGCGTCGCCGCGCTCCTCGTGCTGGACATCGCCGCTCTTCACCTTGTCGAGATAGGACCTGAACCAGACGATCGTCGACTTCTCGATGAACTCATGCGCGTATTGATCAACCGGCTCGATCCCGGCCTTGATCAGGTTGCTTTTTGGGCAGCCGCCGATCTTGGCCACGAACACCGCATGGCAGTCATGAATGCCACGAATGATGGTCGAAAGCCTGTCCTCCTCGCCATAACCGTCCTGGCAGTAGACGTCGACGCGACGGTGACCGATGAACTTTGCGCCGGATGTAGAAAGTTCATATACTTGGAATTCCTTTGCATGCCCAAAGTGCTCGTTGATGAGTCCCGCGCCCTTGGTTGCGACCGCCACCAGAACCTTGATCGCGCTCGTCTCGGCGGCGAACTGTGTAAGCTCTTGTTGGAGGGCCACGACGCTGACGGCCCGCTCGTCCTCCACCCTGTCTTGATAAGCCTTGCGCGTAGCAAGGTCATATTTGACGCCCATTTTCATGATCTGATCCGTACTGAACTCTGCGCTGCGATCCTCTCCGATCAGTCCGACAGCATCAGCGCGGCACTGGCGACAATGCCGCATCATGTTCATCTTCCCTTCACAAGCATCCTGCAGCGTCTTCAATTCCTGCGCCGACGGCCCGCGTTGACCGTTTAGGCCAAACACCGTGCCGTGCTCAGGCGCGGAGATCAGCGGCATGATATTGTGAAGGAAGGCACCGCGCGCCTTCACCGCCTTGTTGACCTCGACCAGGTGCTGATCGTTGATGTGGGGGATCATTACCGAGTTAACCTTGCACAGGATCCCCCGTTCGCTAAGCATCTCCAGTCCTTGCAGCTGACGGTCGGTGAGTATCCTCGCCGCATCGATGCCGGTGTAACGTTTATGGCTGAAGAAGATCCAGGGATAGATCTTGGCGCCGATTTCGGGATCGATCGCGTTGATAGTGATGGTGACGTGGTCGATTCTGGACCTGACGATCGTGTCAATATGGTCCGGCAGAGCCAGTCCGTTCGTCGACAGACACAGCTTGATGTCGGGCGCCGCCTTGGCGACCAGTTCGAACGTCTTGAACGTCTTTGCTGGATTGGCGAGAGCATCGCCGGGACCAGCGATTCCGAGCACGGTCATCTGCGGAATGGCGGTCGCGACCACGAGCACTTTTCTCGCCGCCTGCTCAGGGGTGAGCTTCTCGCTCACCACGCCCGGGCGAGATTCATTGGCGCAGTCATATTTGCGATTGCAGTAATTGCACTGGATGTTACAGGCTGGCGCGACCGCCACATGCATGCGGGCGTAATGATGATGCGCCTCTTCGCTGTAGCAGGGATGTTTCTTCACCTTTTCCCAGATTTCGCTCGGCAGATCGCCTTGGCTTGTCCGTGACCCGCAGCCTGCCTGGGCGGTCTTGGCTGCGGTGCGACAGCCCTTATGCTCGGCGGCAGACTGCATCATCGTGCCGTTATCCGGCGCAGCTTTGGCGTACCCTCCGCTCCCCACCATCGCACTCATTCTCTATCTTCCCCGCGGGCACATTGGCTTCCCAGGACCATCCGTGAGCGAGCCTCAAGATGAGGCGTAGCAACTCACATGCCACGGCGCAGAAGACGATATTTGGTCAGCATGTCGTAGCGTTATCGGGTCCGACCGACGTTGAGACATGTAAGAGCGGCAATGATACGCTTGTTAAGAATGCGACAGATACGTCTCATTCTCACTCAGAACTATGCGGGCTGACGCATCAATGATGGTGCCAACGCGCGCGCCACACCCGGCTTCATCCGAACGGGCGTTTCGTGCATCGCGCCATCTCACAACTGGCGATACCAGTTGGGCTATCGAGCTTCACACATCTAACGGGTGAGCAGTATCTCAACCGCGCAAGGGAGCCGAATCGCAAGCGGCGCCAGACCTTGTTCGAGTAGAAAACGGAGCTCGTTGCGCGACAGCGTATCCGGATTGACGATCGCATAGTGGGGGCCACCCGAGCGCTTGATAATCTGCCGCGCATAGCTGCGCAACAGCTGGTCGTTAAAGCGACAGCCGATGAAGAGAAAGGTCCGTCCGCTCCGCCATTCCTTGATGATGTCCGGAATTGGCGTCTGAATGTCGATCTCGGTCAAGGCCTCGACATAGTCAGAATCGGAGATCAGGAAGTTGTTGGCCGGGTGCACGCTGCCATGCGGCTTATAGAGCACCGTCGCCCAGCTGCCGGCCACGGCACTTTCGACCTTTTGGCCAGAGGAATCATAGAAGCGATACCAACGATTCTCGCCAATGCCGGCACGGGTAATGCCCTGCACTTCACCCCATCCCTTGCGCTTGCCCAGCGCGGCGCGCATTGCGCTGTCGTACCATGCATCGACGATGACGGGCGGCGACAGGGACGCGAAATGATGATGTAACGGCGTCGGCTCCGCTGATCGAGCGAAGGCTTGCACCATCAATGTCGTCAGCGTAGAGCGATGTTTGCTGACCTCGATATGCTGCGCCGACGCCCACGCATTGCCTTTGGTCCGCCGAGGCAGCGCAATCTTGCTGGCGAAGAAGTCGGCCAGCGCCTCGGGCGTGGCCGGCGCATCGGATCTGGACAGTCCGGTGAGGCCAGGACCGAGATAGGGCACCACGCGCGCAGCCCTTAACCCGGCAGCGACGTCCGCGAGAATGGTCTTGGCATCGGCTGCATCGACAAAGTCGATCCGCCGAGGCCCCTTCACGGACCCTCTCCGTCCGCGCTCCGCTTTTTAGCGTCGATTGTGATCGGTAATTTTGTATCGCTCGCCATCTTGGGCAAATCGAGTACCCACCCATTGGCTATTTTGATCCACCCGCCCCAGAGGGTCTCATATTCGGACTCGACGATCGACTCTTCGAGGTCTTTCTTTGGTACGTAGATCGACAGGCCCGCGTCCGGAGACCGGCGGATCATGATTTTCACGTTGAACTCCTTGACTGTGAATCATGGCTGGCCAAGCGGGCCGACTCCCGCGAAGTGGCGCGCAGGCGAGCCACGATGTCAGACACGGCGCACACGACCTCGTCGACCTCCGCGAATGAGGTTTCTCGCGATAGCGAGAAGCGCACCGCACCGTGCATGCTCCACGCCGGCACCCGCATGGCCCGCAAGACATGCGATGGCTCCATTGAGCCCGCGTTGCAGGCTGATCCGAGCGACACAGCAATGCCGGCCCGATTGAGATGGTGGGCGATCGCTTCGCCTTCGAGATGGTCGAAGGCAATATTGGTCGTGTTCGCTAGCCGGTTGCTGATATCGCCGAGCGCAATACACTCGCCAATGTGCAGTATTCCCTGCTCGAGGCGATCGCGCAACGCAGCAATGCGAACGCGCTCAGGTTCGAGCCGCTCCGCCGCAAGCTCTGCAGCCTTTCCAAGGCCGACGATTGCAGGAATATTCTCCGTTCCGCCGCGGCGCCGTCGTTCCTGTGATCCGCCCCAGATCAGGGGTCGGAAACTTGTCCCCTTGCGCAGATATAGCGCGCCGATGCCTTTGGGTCCGTGCAGTTTGTGCGCGGATAGTGACAGCATGTCGATCGCACTGTGCTTAAGGTCTACGCGCATCTTGCCGACGGCCTGGACAGCATCGGTGTGAAACAGCGCGCCCGCCTCATGGGTCAACCCTGCAAGGAACTCTACAGGAAATATCGTGCCGGTCTCGTTATTGGCCCACATAACGGAAGCAACCGCTGTCCGTGGCCCGAGAGCGCTGCGAAACGCCTCGATATCGAGCCGGCCGCGGGAATCTACCGATACGACATGCGTCTTGACTCCGCTTGCCCCCAATTGCTCCGTCACGGCAAGAATGGCAGAATGCTCGACCGCTGTGGTGACGATCTCGTCGCGGCCCTCTTGGGTCGCAAGCGCAGAGAGAATCGCGGCATTGTTGGCCTCGGTCCCTCCTGAGGTGAACACGATCTCATGATCGTATGCGCAGCCTAGCAACCGCCGTAAGCTACCCCGGGCCTGCTTCAAGGCGACTGCGACCTCGCCGCCAAAGACATGCGTGGATGAAGCGTTGCCGAATTGCTCGGTGAAGAACGGCAACATAGCTTGCACGACGGATGGATCGGTCCGGGTCGTTGCATTATTGTCGAGGTAAATCGGCACTTGGGTCCCACTCAATCCAGGGCCTCGCCGACAGCCGCAATCGGGACGAGACGAACGCATTCGCATATTTTGTCGATCAGCCTCGTCTGAATGCGGTCCAGCGTCAGTCTAGGACGCTTACAGAACGCGGATGCGCCGTTCAGACTGGCGATGGTCCTGTGGCTATTGGTCCGGATGAGCCGACGGTCGCCATGCAGATCCGCTCGCATCTGTCCGATTGCGTCGCGAATGCGAAGCGCTCTCGCAGCCGACGATTGCCATACTTCTTCCGGTTCGGCCAGCATGCTGCGATGTTTCCTCTTTATCAGCTGAACGATTTGCCGCAGGAGCAGCTCGCGGCGGCGTTCGGGTTTTGAAAGATGAATCCGGGACTATCCGGCGCCAGGACGAAATCAATGGTCGTGCCGATCAGATGCTCATGGCTCTTGCTGTCGACAAATACCTTCAGACCCCCGCATTCGATCACGGTGTCACCAAGCGTCGGCACCTCGGCCAAGCCCATCTTGTATTTGAACCCATTGCAGCCGCCTGCTTCGACCAAAATGCGCAAGCCACCGGTCGGGTGCATTGATGATGCCATCGCGCCTTTGATGGCACTCACTGCGCTATCTGTCAGGCTGATCATGGCTTACCCTCTCATGAGCTTAGGTCTGCCCGACAATGGCAAGTCATGTGCCAGCGTGCAAAGCTTGATCCCGCTTACTTTTTTGGTCGCATCTGTCGGCTTCATCAACGCCGGTGTCGAGTTTGTGACAACGCTGCCTGGGACGATCGCCTCTCGCACAGGCGTTTTGTTTCGCGGCACGGCTGGAGGTCGTTACAGAGGCGGCGGCAAGCAATTTGCATCGCATCTGGCATCGGCCAGCGCGCCGGTGAAAAGCTCAAATCGAGGACGAATTTAATGACTGCAATCGAGAACACCGCACTCGGTCGACTTGAGAAGGAGGGCCGCCTGCTCAATGCTGTACTCAAGGGCGGGACGACCAAGCCCGGCCGGTTTGGCTTTCGCGGCGACATAGCACTAAAATTTCAGACGCAAGTCGCGGACGAGAAGCGGCCGCCGGACTATTCGATCGAACAGGTTCTGACGATCGCGCAGGACGGAGAACGTACTATCCCGGTGCTGGCCGGCTACCTGCACTCCTTGGCCTACCTTGCTGACGTCGCGGCCGTGCTTGACGGTGCGTTAAGCCAAAAGGGCAGTTATTTCTTGTTCTGTAACAACGTCGATTTGCTGGCGAAGTACCACATCAGGCTCGGTGGCATTACCTTCCACGTCCTGCCGTGCGATGAATCCACTGTTTGGAAGGAGATGATGGACCTGGTCGGGCTCAACAAGGACGACCTCAAGAAGCTGGATGCGGGCGGCAAGCTTGATTACCTCCTCGATGCGGCAAAGGCTCTCGATCTACCCTACGACGAGATCTCCTATGAAGACGGGCTGGAGAGGATGGAGCCGGTAAAAAACCGCAACGAGAACCGGCCGGTCTGAGCGCGGACGTCATTCGTTCCGGGACGCATCATCTTCGACAAGACGCATGCCGACGACACAGATATCGCCATCCAGCACTGTCAAGGCGATTGGCGTGAGCGTTCTGCCCTTACACGGACCATCGACGCACAGCCCGGTTCCGAGCTCGAAGGTGGATCCGTGTTTGCCGCACATCAGCCGGACGCCGCTTGGATCGAGGAACTCGTTTTGTTCCCGGTCCAAAGCAACGCCATTGTGAGGGCATCTATTGAGATAGCCAAGCACCTTCCTACCCCAGCGTACCACAACGATGGGCCACGGCCGGTGATTGCCGTCGTGATCGAGGACCATAAGGTGGAATCCCATGGCCTTGCGGCTCGGAATGTCGTTAAAACCACAAATCGCGAAATAGCATCTACTTGCATTCGTTGCTCGCCTATCGCAAGGGCTCTGCAGTGTTGCTGTGCCTTGTGCTGCAAAAACCGTCGGAGCGCTGCTCGGCGTTCGCGCAGCCTTAGCGGTACCGTACAGCTTGTCCGGCTAGCAGAACCGCAAGCGCGTGCGCAACTCGTTGCTCCTGGTGTACCGGTCCATTCCGCCTCCCAGCGTACGCGCATTGGCGCTGCCGCGCGTCTCTATAGAACTGATGTTCTATTGTACCGATAATTTCGTCCATGCGCTGGAGAGCCCGACAAGACGCTCGATCGTACGCTGGAACGCCCGTTTGGTCGCACACCCGATGGCACACCTCGCGCTAGCCGTCGCAGAACGATTTTCAAGATCGCCAATTTCGCAATCCGTTCAGTGATACCAGATTCAACGGAAGTACTGACATCGTGAGCACAATCGGTTCCCGCATTTGCCTCAGATTGCCGCTCGAAAGCCGGATTAAAACAGGCCCTCTCCCAAACCGCGCACCAAGGCACTACTGGCTCGGCGAAGCAGGCCCCCGGCACGTATGACACAAGGCCGGCCAACTCCACCAACCAACTCGCGAACCGGCATCTGGCAAGGGAGCGCGACGTGGCGCGCGCTCCCTTCAAGGCTACGCCTCCTGCTCATACGCGAGCCAGGGCGAAAACCCATCAGTTCCGCCGCACTCCCATTATTCCGGATCGTCTTCAACAGCCATTCGTCGAAGTTCACGCTCCAAATAAAACGAAGGATCATCGTCAGATGAGTCCGACTCAATGCTCTCTCGATGACCGCTGCGGGCTTCTTCGACCTTGGAAAGATATTTTGCAGGCTTGCCTACTCGCTGCCACTCGCTGTTCTCGTTCTTCGTCCACACTTCGGGTTTCTGATGAGGGTCGAGCACCCAGTGATTGCGACCCACGTGAACAAAACCCGTTTCAGCTAGAAGGGGCTCCATCCCCGGTCGGGCAGGACGCGACAATACCAATGGATGATCGCCGCCCAATCGCAATTGATGCTCGAGCAGGATATCGCCTGCGTTTTCGACAAACGGCTGAGTAACGCGTAGATCTACTACGGACGTGATATCGTTACGCCCGAACTGTTCTCGAAACCGGTCTCCCTTGATCCGGACCGGGCCACCCACTGCTAGCAGGCCGACACTTTCGTCACCCAGCTGACAGCTGAAGAACTTCCGGGGTTATTCGGGTCGTGGTAAGTGTTGGCATGGGCTCCAGCAACAGTTGCAGCCCACTCAGCTTTCCTCGAAACAAACTCTGAATACTCTTGTGGATTGTCGGCGATGTCCCTGATATCGCGACGCAAGTATATCTCCACGAGATTCATGAAGTCTTCTTGTTCGTCGATTTTGACAATGGTTGGATCGGAACTCAGAGAGTATGGCGCCGCTGCCCCCCGACGATGCCCCACCTCGCTCCATGCGCGCAACTGTTTGCGCAAAACGGGGGCCATCTCCCGCCTCGCTCGAATCATCAGCCTGATAAGCGCTTGTGGACGGGCTGGATGAGCCAACGATTCTGCCATACATCCGGATCGCTATCCTATCGGCGAATTGCACGCAGTCGGGCTCGTGCCGCGCAAGCTCCGCAATGAGGATATACAATCTCTAGCTGATCACAAGCTTACCGCGCCACCGGCCCACTACGGAGTCGGCAAGGCATCCACCGGAAGACAGACAACGACTCGGCCGCCTTAAGGCTCCACTGGATAGGTGAACCGCGTGTCCCTTCTCGCTGACGGGCGGTCAACGACGTGCCGCTCGACGTTGTTGCTCTCAACCAGTACTAAAATCCCCGATGAGGTTTGAGCACGATGGCCTGATCAAAGATACGAGCTCACTGATCACGAGCGCGTCACCCGCCCAGGTAGCACATGTGATTGCACTATCCTCTGCTGCTGGACGAGGGGGTCTTCGCTTATGTGACCTCAGCTCCGACTGAGGTGTGGACCTGGCAATTGGCCGGGCACACCCTTGCGCAGGCGCCGCAGCCGATGCAGGCGCCCTGATCATTTAGAACCATGATCTTCTTTTCGATCTCATCGTCCGCGTCATCGTCTAAATCGACAAGCTCGCCCTCTTCGCTGATTCCCTTCAAAGTCATGACATCTCGACCGCACACCTTGAAACAGCGCCCACAACCGATGCACTTCTTGTCATCGATCGACGTCAAGTATTCCGGTATCCACTCGCGGCCATCGCGCGCTGCAAATGACATAAGTCAGCCCCTTTGGTTATTTTCCAGCGCCTTCAAATCATGGCTCTTGCGCTCGAGTTCGGCATAGGCATCGTACGCCTTCTCCGCCACTGTCATGATCGAGCCCCAGTTGACAGGCAATTCCTCCGACAGATCGTGCAAATCCATTTTCGCTTGCAGCGCTTTTCCTGACAGCTTCTTCAGTTCTGCTTTCAATACTTCACGATCACTCATGAGCGCCCTCAATAGTTCGCCACGTCCGGAAATCTGCGAACCATGTCGATTCCGTCGTTGACATATTTGTCGCCTTCCTGTGCAAGCTTTACGAGATTAACGAAGCCAAAACGATGCACATCGCGTAGCTGCTTGTTCACGGCGATCAGGCGCCCTGCGACCAACACCACGCGGCCGAAGCCTTCATGATGCAGCTTCATAATGGGCTGGACCATCACGCCGGTGGCCCTCTCGATCGAGAGCGCGACCGCGTCGAAGAACAACTCAAGCCGCCACAGCGTGTCGGGATCGGGATCGCCGACAATCGGCAGGGCGCGCCGCTTCTCCTTGTTCAAGACATAAGGTTCGAGTAGGTCGAGATCGCTCTTGTTCGTCCAGGCGCCGTTGGCATCCTGAGCGCGCCACATCCGGATTAGCTCGATGAGGAACGGCGCGTCGATGCTGCTACCCTGCCGCACTATTTCTTCGGTCATCTCACCTCATTCGTCGAACTCAAACGCGCGGCGCTGGTCCTTGGCCATGGCCTTGCGCAGCCAAGGAGGTGGCGTTCCCTTCAGTACTTCCTGAAGCTTTTCAAGCAGCATCAGGATGCTTTCCGGCTTGCTCACCTTGATAGGATGGATCTTGTTGGCCACCACCCTCGCGGCACCAGCACCGCCGATTGCGGCGACATAGAGAATTACACAATCCTTAATTGCATCGATCTTTGGCGCCAACTTATCGTCGTTGCCATCTTCCTTGAGATCGCCCTCAAACTCAATTGCTTTAATAAAGACGTGCCCACCCGGCGCGACATCATAGATTGCGATATTCTTCGCCCAACCAAAATGTGCATCGACCCGTCTAAGATCTTGCGTAGCGAATGCGACCTTCATGCCGTCAACCTCCCAGCTGCGTCACTCGAGCCGTGGCCGGCTCGTCGTGGCAGTGCGGCCGGAGCCCGCCAGCTATCCGGCGTAGGCTGGTGGTTCTCCTCTCGGTCAGCAATTACGAGATTGGCGATATCGAAAATCATATCGCGCGTACCACGATAGCCGACGGATAGCTGGTGTCCTGCACCAAGCCGATCGAACATCGGAAAACCCGCGCGATAGAACGGAATTTTCAAACGAGCCGCCGCTTGCCTGCCATGCGAATGCGTGACCAGCAGGTCGCATTGTTTGGTTCTGGCGAGCTCCTCGAGATCCTCGAGATCACCGATGAAGACTTCCTCGGCCTTGACTCGCTCAATAACCACCGACTGCGTGGTTGTCACTGCTGCGGTCACCTGCGCGCCCATGTCATGCAGCGTACTGGACAGGTCGAACAGGAGGTCGGGCTCGGCGGCGATCGCAACTCTGCGACCACCAATATGGAAGTGCGCGTCCAGCATTGCATCGGTGAGCTGGCCACGCTGCCGCCGATATTTCACCGGTACGGGCCGGCCGCTGATCTCGCTCAAAAAGGTGATAAATTCGTCGTTGGGATCGAGACCACAAAGCCGTTCGAACAGGCGAAATGGCACGTCGGCCTTGGCCTGCAGGACCTCCGCCGCGCGTCGCATCTGTGCGCCAATTGCGATCGTCCATTGAGCGCGTCCCATGCTCGCAATTTCGTCGACGCCGATGCCGCCTATGGTTGTCGGCGTAAACTCATCGGGGATATGCCCATCAAGCGAGCCTGCCAGATCAGGCAAAAAGGACGGCCGCAAACCGAAATCCTCCAAGATGGCCCGGAGTTCGTCTAGATCACCGGGGGTGAGGTGGCATCCTGGAAGAACATTCACCCTGGACGGGTCGCGCAGTCCACTCACGCCCGGCCCCTCGACCAACGCCTCCACAATACGCGCCACAGCCTTCTCCCAGCCATCCTGGAACGCTCCCTTGAAATCTGGTGTCGAGACATAGACCATCGGCAATTTTGCAAGTTGCGGATGCTTGTCCCGGATCAGCTTGAGGTAGGCATCGACATCGTCGCCATTGGTCTCTGTAACCCCGGTTGAGCAGATCCCCACGATCTTTGGCTTGGCTCGGCTGTGGATATTGAGTATCGCCTGCTCGAGATTCTCGTAGCCACCGAGCACGGTTGCGACCTCGCTCATAGCGGTGGTTTGCAGCGGTACTGCTTCCTTGAAATGGCGCACGAAAAGCGTGAGCCCGAAGGATGTACAGCCTTGCGAGCCGTGCAGAAGCGGCATAGCCCCACGCAACCCCATAAAGGCGAAGGCTCCGCCGATCGGCTGGCTCATCTTCAGCGGATTGACCGCACAAGATTTAGTAGACGCTTTGACGAGGGCCATAACAGGTCCTTATTCTGCGGCCTGTGGCAGGGCAGATGGTGAGGCCGCCAAGATTTCCTCGATGCGTCTGTTGCAGCAGCCGCCGACCGCATTGGTGTGCTCTCTGACAGCTTCCACGCTGATCAAGCCATGGGCGGTAATCGCATCCTCGATTGTTCCGAGATCTACCTTGTTGCAAAGGCAGATCTCCTTGGCTCGGCGCGCCGTTTCGCCGAGCGCAGGATCGCAAGCGATCTCGGCCAGCGGTGATCGCATCTGCACCATCTCCTTCGCCAAGACCTGCCATGGCGCAGGTCGACGCAGCTGCTCCCACATCGGATTGGAGAGCGACTTGTCGATCTCCTCCACCAGTTTGACCATTCCAAGATAGCCCAGATAGGCATGGCACCGCTCTTGGTTGATATCGATCCAGGGCATCGCCGCCTTCAGTGCGACAAACTGCGATTTGCCGCCCGACAGCATGATGTCTGCTTCCGCTTCTTTCAACATTCTGTACATTTCGCGCGGCGTCATCTCCTCGATCATGTGGGCATCCTGCCCCATCAGCTCCTTGATGCGTTCCTTGTCCTCCCCGGTCGATTTCTTCACGCTGGTTCCGACCAATTCGAGACCGGCTTCCTGCAGTGCCGCCACGACCGACCATGACTTGACGCCGCCGGTAATCAACAAGGCCTTCTTGCCTTTGAAACGTGGCTTGTACGGTTCGATGGCAGCCCAGGCGCGCGTTTCCTCGCGCGCGATCACCGCATCAGTGCGCCCGAGCAACTCTTGGGGGGCGCCGCGCTCGACTAATAAGCGGGCGATCTGGCGAAGCGAATCACTTGAATCCTGAATACCGTAGAACGCCCCCTCGAAGAACGGGATCCCGTAGCGTTCCTTCATTTTGCGTGCGACGTTGATCATAGATTTTGAGCAGACCAACATCGCCGCCCGCGCACGATGAGAAGAAGCGACCTCGCGATACTTTCCGTCGCCAGAGATGCATGAGAGAATCCGGACTCCGAGTTCGTCCAGCAATGGCTTCACTTGCCAGAACTCTCCTGAAAGGTTGTATTCTCCGATCAGGTTGATGTCGTACGGCGTTGTGTAGTCCGGCTCCTGCGTTCCGATGACATGTTCGAGCAGGGCCTCGCCGGCGAGCTTGTTACCCAGGTTTTTGGAGCCAACGAACCCTGGGGAATTGATCGGTATAACTGGTTTGCCGAACCTTTGAGATGCAGCCTTGCAAACCGCATCGATATCGTCGCCGATCATCGCCGGGATGCAAGTCTGATAGACGAAGATCGCGGGAGGGTCCCGCTTACTGATGATTTCTGTGATTGCCTTGCACAGCCGCTGCTCGCCTCCGAATACGATATCGGTTTCGTTCAGGTCGGTTGTGAATGCGGTTCGCCACAGATTTGAGCCAGACGACGCCGAGCCGCGATTGTCCCAGGAGTTGCCTTCGCACGCAATCGGACCGTGCACCAAGTGAGCGACATCGGTAAACGGCTGCAGCGCGATCTTGGCACCGTCGAAAGCGCAGCCGCCCGCAGCACTGCCCGGCTGCAGTTGCCTGGTGCAGCCCTTCCTGCGAGCAGCCTTCGACTTACTGCCATTCTTGGCGCAGCCCGGCTCGTCGAAGATATTCTGGACCGTGGCCGCTAGCGAACTCATCCGTTTTCCCCTCAGCAAACTAATTGAGAGATTAACCGCCGTGCATTGGTGCCGTGCCACCGCCGGGTTTGGCGATGGCACGCGCACCGTTCGTCATCAGCGAATGATGTCGAAGCTGTAGTCGGTTTTGCCAAGAAGGTTGGTCTTCTTGTCGATTTCGTCGAAGATCTTGTCGAGGATCTTGACCAGCACATTCAGGCCACCCTGATAACCCCAAACGGGCGAGCGGTGATGGTGATGCCGATCAAAGACTGGAAAGCCAATTCGGATCAGTGGCGTTCCAGTGTCACGCTCGAGGTACTTGCCGTATGTGTTGCCAATCAGAAAATCGACCGGCTCGGTAAATAGGAGCGAGCGCAAGTGCCAGAGGTCCCGGCCAGGGTAGACTTGGCAGCTCTGCCCAAACGGCGAGCCTGCAAGCAGCGCCGCCATTTTTGTCTGCCATGCCTTGTTGCCGTTGGTGGAAAGCACATGGGTTGGCTCGGCGCCCAGTTCGAGCAGAAAGGAAGCTACCCCGTAGCAGAGATCCGGATCACCATAGACCGCGAACTTCTTGCCATGGATATGCGCACTGGAATCGGCGATGGCATCGACCAAGCGGCCACGCTCTCGTGCGAGTTGCTCCGGAATGTCCTTGCCGCCGATCCGCGATAACGCCACCAGCAAGTCATCCGTTGCGGATATGCCAATCGGGTAGTTGAAGGACACGACATCCTGCCCATGCCCGGCCACGAATTGCAACGTTTTCTCCGTACACCACTCCTGCATGGAGATTGTCGCCTTGGCGTGAACGGCGTTGGCTGCGTCTTCCAGCGTGGTGCCGCCGTCATACATCCGGAACTCGCCATCTGTCGGGGTGTCGAAGACTTCGGAGTTGTCGGCGAGTATGGTGTGCTGGATTCCCATCAGTTCCAGGATGCGCCTGATCTCGCGAAGGTTTCCGACGGCATAGCCATCGAAACCGCCGATGATGTTGATGGCCTGGTTCGGCCTGCGCTCCAGCTTCGGCACCGTTCCGGCCTTGCCGTCCCAAAAATGCTCCAAGATCCCCTTGAGCGCGTTGTCGTAGCCGGTGACGTGGCTGCCGACGAAGGCCGGCGTGTGGGCGAATGGCACGTCGAACTCCGCCGGAACCGAGCCCTTCTCTTTGGACGTTTTGATGAAGGCATTCAGGTCATCGCCGATCACCTCAGCCATGCAGGTCGTGGAGACCGCAATCATCTTGGGTTTGTACATGTTGTAGCTGTTTGCGAGCCCGTCGATCATGTTGTTCAGGCCACCGAATACAGCAGCGTCCTAGGTCATCGACGAAGAGACGCAGGAACACGGCTCCTTGAAGTGTCGCGACAGATGGCTGCGATAATAGGCCACGCAGCCTTGCGAGCCGTGAACGAAAGGCAGCGTGCCTTCAAAGCCGACGGAGGCGAATACGGCGCCAAGCGGCTGGCAGGCCTTGGCCGGGTTTATCGTTAGCGCCTCCCGCGCAAAATTTTTCTCGCGGTACTCCGGCGTTTTCGTCCATTCCTTGATACGCTCGACTTCGGCGGGCTCGCGGGGATCCTCGAACATCTTCTTCTTGTCCAGCATCTGCTGGTATTCTGGACCGCGGAACAGTTCGAGATGATCGAGCACGTGCTCGGCACTTTGCGCCATTATTGAGATCCTTTTTATTATCGAAATTGACTGCCCCGCTCTCCGCTGAGAGCGAGACTTGTTGCCCTATTCTGCAGCCAAGAGCTTGGCCCTCGGCGTTTCCTTCCAAGGCGCCTTCGTCTTTTTCCAGACAGGCGAGTTGACAGCCATGTCCATGTCGCGCGCAAAGATCGCAAAGCCGTCATAGCCGTGATATGGACCCGAATAGTCCCAGGAATGCATCTGCCTGAACGGCACACCCATCTTCTGGAACACGTATTTTTCCTTGATGCCCGAGCCGATGAGGTCAGGCTGGAGCTTTTCGACGAAGCGCTCGAACTCGTAGCCATTGACGTCGTCATAGATCAGCGTGCTGTCCTTTACGTAGTTCTGAGCTGTGCGCTGATAATCGTCGTTGTGGCCAAACTCGTATCCGGTGCCCACGACTTCCATCCCGAGGTCTTCGTAGGCGCCAATCACATGACGCGGACGAAGCCCGCCGACATACAGCATGACCGTTCGGCCCTCCAGGCGCGGGCGATACTTCGCAACCACCGCGTTGACCAGCGGCTGGTACTTTTCAATCACCCGCTCAGCCCCTTCCTTGATCTTGTCGTCGAAATAGGCCGCAATCTTCCGCAACGATTCTGCAATCTTTGAAGGTCCGAAGAAGTTGTATTCGCACCAGGGGATGCCGAATTTCTCTTCCATGTGGCGGGAGATGTAGTTCATTGAACGGTAGCAATGCAGAAGGTTGAGCTTGGCTTTCGGAGTTGCCTCGAGTTCAGCGAGTGAACCGTCCCCGGACCACTGCGCGATCACCCGCAGGCCCATTTCCTCCAGCAGAATTCGCGATGACCAGGCATCGCCGCCGATATTGTAGTCGCCGATGATTGCAACATCGTAAGGCGTCGGCTCGAACTTTGGCGCGCCGTTGGGCTCGAGCTTGTCGAAGATCCAGTCACGCACCGCGTCGTTGGCAATGTGGTGACCTAGTGACTGCGACACGCCACGAAAACCCTCGCAGCGGACCGGCACGATGGTCTTGCCTCCATACTCCTTGGATTTAGTTCTTGAGACAGCCTCGATATCGTCGCCGATCAGTCCGATCGGGCATTCCGATTGGATGGTGATGCCGTTGTTGAGGGGAAACAGCTCCTGGATTTCGTCAAGAACTTTGACCAGCTTCTTGTCGCCACCGAATACGATATCCTTTTCCTGGAAGTCGGAGGTGAATTGCAGGGTCACGAAGCTATCGATCCCCGTCGTACCAACGTAATAGTTGCGGCGCGATCCCCACGAATACTGCCCGCAGCCAACAGGACCATGGCTGATATGGACCATGTCCTTGATAGGTCCCCAAACCACGCCCTTGGATCCCGCATAGGCGCAGCCCCGGATCGTCATCACGCCGGGTATGGATTTGATGTTGGACTTCACCCCGCAGTCGGACTTGCCGGCCTGGTGAACGTTGAGGTGCTTGGCACGTCTTTTCGCGGTTTTCTCCGGATAGACCTTCAGCACCTCCTCGATCAGCTGTTTGTTGCGAGCCCTGATATCTGCGATACTCTGGGTCGTGGCGAGACTCATCTGATGTCCTCAAGGTTGGCTGTTGCAAGAGCGGCTTCTGACCAGAACTTTTGCAACCAGCATGCCAGCGCTTCGCGAACACAAAACCCATAACGATTAACGGCAGTTAGCGCGTCTCGCGCGGGGGCAACGCCGTTGTTGCGAACGCGACATCGCGCTTTGCTCGGAGGCTTCTTGGTTTGACCTGTTCGAAACGGAACAAGGGGAACTATGTGCGAAATGGCTCCGCTCAGCTATTCGCGCGTGTTTTCGTTCTAGACGTGAACCTATAAATCTGCCGGGCGGACGGCTTGCCAGAATCCGCTATGGCCCGATAGCGACCAAATTCCGCAGCGCGACGAAATAACGCGAAGGACGTCAGCTCCGGTTCACGCTAATTTATAAACTTGGCGCAATCTCAGACCTGATCCATTCCACGAAAGTCTGCAATGCGCGGCGCTGACGGCCAGCGCGCGGGAACACCAGATGATGACCAACGTAGCGGATGTCGGTGGAGCGGCCAGCCAGGGGCGCTATCAGGCGCCCCGATGCTATCTCACTTTCAGCCAACCGAGTTGATTCCAACGTCACGCCAACCCCGCCGCAAGCCATAGCTATTGCGAGGAAGCTGCGGTCGAATCGCATTCCATGGATCGCTGGAGGTTCGAGCCCGTTCGCGACGAACCATTGATACCATTGAACCTGCTTCACATCGGAGCGAATAAGAACTTGGCTCAACAAATCCTTTGGCTGGCGGATTCTCTTCGCGATCTGAGGAGCACACAGAGGGGTGACGGTTTCTTCGCCAAGCGGGATCACTTCGAGGCTCTCACCGCGAGGTGAACCGTAGACGATGTCCAGATCGAAATCGTCGTTCGTGAAGCGGGCGTACTCCGTGTTGGCGGCGAGCCGAACCTCCAGTTTCGGTTCGGCCGCGAGAAATTTGGTCAGGCGCGGGGCCAGCCATTGCGCTGCGAAACTTGGGGCACAATGCACCCTCAGGAGCTGCGGCCCGCGACCTGCGACTTCTTCGATCCCGCGCCGCAAATTGTCGAAGGCCGCACCGGCGTGACGCATCAGGTTCTCGCCAGCGGGCGTTAAACGGACGGAACGAGCACTCCGCTCGAACAGAACGGTGCTCATGGTGCTTTCCAGCTTGCGGATCGCGTGGCTGACGGCGCTCGGCGTCAAATGCAATTCGTCGGCTGCGTCGCTGAAGGAGCCACTGCGCGCAGCCGCTTCGAAGGCCCGGATGGCGGAGATCGGGATGCTCGACAGCAGCATACCCATAAGTGAACCAGATTCACACATCCAAGACAACTGCGCGTTTGTCCCGGCCGGCCCCTCGGCTCTAGCAATGGGGCAAGAGGACCGGCTGCCTGCGCGGCGTCCAAAACGACAGGGACAGGAGGATTCGAATGCTGCTTCGCGGCAAAACGGCGATTATCACAGGGGCGGCCTCGCCCCGCGGGATTGGCCTCGCAACTGCCAGACGATTTGCCGAAGAGGGCGCGCGGGTTGCCATCCTCGACATCGACGGGACCGCCGCACAAGCCGCCGCGCAAGGCCTCGGCGACGCTCATATCGGAATTGCTTGCAACGTCGCCGACCAGGCTTCGTGCCAGGAGGCAGTCGAAGCTGTCGTCGACCGTTTCGGCCAAATCGACATCCTGATCAACAATGCCGGCATCACACAGCCGGTCAAATTCCTCGACATCACGCCGGCCGACTGGGACCGTATCCAGGACGTCAACCTCAAGGGCATTCTGTTCCTGTCCCAGGCAGTGATCCCGCATATGCGGATGCGCAAGTCGGGATCGATTGCATGCATGTCGTCGGTATCGGCCCAGCGCGGCGGCGGCATTTTTGGTGGTCCGCACTACTCGGCGGCGAAGGCGGGGGTCCTTGGGCTTGCCAAGGCGATGGCTCGGGAATTTGGCGCCGATGGTATCCGCGTCAACTGCGTCACGCCGGGATTGATAGGCACCGACATCACTTCCGGCAAGCTCAACGACGAGATGAAAGCGAAGATCTTGGAAGGCATTCCGCTCGGACGGCTCGGGGAGGCCAAGGACGTTGCCGGCATCTACACATTTCTCGCATCGGACCTCTCGGCATACGTCACCGGCACCGTGATCGACGTCAACGGCGGGATGCTCATTCACTAAGAGCAGCAATGGAGAGACGGATGTCCACGAGTTCACTTGTCAACGCGCCTAGCCTTTCGCAGCGTGCGCGCAATATTCGCCGCAACGCCCTGCGCATGGGCGAAGTTCAAGGCCAGGGCTATATCGCGCAGGCGCTCGATATTTCCGACGTGTTGGCGGTCGCATATTTTCACGCGATGCGCTACCGGCCCGAAGAGCCTACCTGGGAAGATCGCGATCGTTTCCTCCTTTCCAACGGTCACTACGCGATCGCCCTTTATGCCGCACTGATCGAGGCCGGCATTATCCCCGAAGTCGAACTCGAGACGTATGGCTTCGACGAAAGCCGCCTGCCGATGTCGGGCATGGCGTCCTACACGCCCGGCATGGAAATGTCCGGCGGGTCCCTGGGGCTCGGACTGAGCATCGCGGTCGGCATGGGCCTCGGGTTGAAGCGCAAGGGCTCCAAGAGCCGTGTCTTCACGCTGTTCTCGGACGGAGAACTCGACGAGGGATCGAAGTGGGAAGCGATGATGTCGGCTGCACACCACAAGCTCGACAATTTGATCGCGATCATTGACGTCAACAACCAGCAGGCCGACGGCCCTTCGAAACAGATGATGGGGTTCGAGCCGTTGGTCGACAAGCTCGAGGCCTTCGGCTGGTTCGTACGTCGAGTCGACGGCAATGACCTGGACGCCGTCGTGGTAGCATTCGACGCAACGATTTCGCACCCCGAACCGCAACCGAGGATCATCGTCGCCGACACTGTCATGGGCAAGGGAGTTCCGTTCCTCGAACAGCGCGAAAAGAACCACTTCATTCGGGTCGAAGCGCACGAATGGAAGTTGGCGCTGGCAGAACTTGATGCGGGAGACAGGTCATGAAGTCGGTTACCTCAGCTTCGCCCGGGAAACCGCGGCTCACCACCTCCGCGATGATCGCGTCGATCGCCGCCGAGGGACAAAAGACGAAACCGGCGCCGTTCGGTCACGCGCTCGTCGAATTGGCCCGGAGCCGCCCCGAGGTGGTCGGCCTCACCGCCGATCTGGGCAAGTACACGGACCTGCACATTTTCGCGAAGGAGTTTCCAGACCGCTACTATCAAATGGGTATGGCGGAGCAGCTCCTCTACGGTGCGGCTTCGGGCATGGCGGCTGAAGGATTCATGCCCTTCGCTACGACTTATGCGGTGTTCGCCTCGCGGCGCGCCTACGATTTCATCCACCAGACGATTGCAGAGGAAGACCGCAACGTAAAGATCGTCTGCGCCTTGCCAGGTCTCACCTCCGGCTACGGCCCAAGCCACCAGGCGGCGGAAGACCTCGCGCTGTTCCGCGCAATGCCGAACATGACCGTGATCGATCCCTGCGACGCTCATGAGATCGAGCAGATCGTTCCGGCCATCGCGGCGCATCACGGACCCGTATATATGCGGCTCTTGCGTGGTCAGGTGCCCCTCGTCCTGGACGAGTACAACTATCAATTCAGGCTCGGCAAGGCATCCTTGATTCGAAACGGTCGGGACGTCCTGATCATCTCCTCTGGAATCATGACCATGCGGGCGCTGGAAGCCGCAAAGGAACTCGCCGGTGATAGCGTGGACGTGGCCGTGCTGCATGTACCGACAATCAAGCCGCTCGACCACGAAGCGATACTGCGCGAAGCACGGAAACCTGGCCGTCTCGTCGTGGTCGCCGAGAACCATACCATCATCGGCGGGCTCGGAGAGGCAGTTGCAGCGTTGTTGATGTGCTCCGATGTCCATCCAGTCTTCCGCCAAATCGCGTTGCCCGATGAGTTCCTTGCCGCTGGGGCGCTTCCCACGCTGCACGATCGCTACGGCATTTCGACTGCCGAAGTTGCAAGGCAGATCAAGAGGTGGCTGCGCTAAGCGCGCACCTCGATACGTCAAGTTCGACTGAGGGAAGAATCGCTTACGCGGCGTCGCCGCGAAGAACGATGGCCGCTGCCTGACGGCCGGTGCCCGAGAACCGGCCGGAGCTGCAGAAGCGTACTGCTGCCGACAACATACCGATACTCAACAAGGAGGAAGCAATGACCCAACGTAAGTCGACTGCCATCACCCGTCGCAAGTTGCTCCTGGCTGGCGCGGCCGTCCCGTTGTGCGCCATCCTCAGCCGCCCGGCCGCCGCCGCGGAGTTCACTTACAAGCTTGCGACCGGGCAGGACCCCGCGCATCCGGTGAACGCTCGGGCCAAGGAGGCCGCCGATCGCATTAAGGAAGCGACTAGCGGACGCCTGGAAATCAATCTCTTTCCGGCCAACCAGCTTGGCTCGGATACGGATCTGCTGACGCAGGTTCGCAACGGTAGCGTCGAGCTTTTCAACCTCTCCTCTCTGATTCTCGCCACCCTTGTACCCGCCGCTGGCATCGTGAATCTCGGCTTCCTCTTCCCCAACTACGATGCCGTCTGGAAGGCCATGGACGGCGAACTCGGCGCCTACATCCGCGCGCAGATCGCCAAGACGCCCGTCATGGCGGTGTCCAAACCTTGGGACAATGGCTTCCGCCACATCACGTCGTCGGGCCGTGAGATCAAGACACCGGACGACCTCAAGGGCTTCAAGCTCAGGGTACCTGCCGCACCCAATCTGACGTCGCTCTTTCTTGCGCTCGGGGCAGGACCAGCGCCGATCAACTTCAACGAGGTCTATTCCGCGCTCCAGACCAAAGTCGTGGACGGTCAGGAAAATCCCCTTCCGGTCATAGCAACGGCGCGCCTGTATGAGGTGCAGAAGACCTGCAGCCTGACGGGTCACGTCTGGGACAATTACTGGATCCTCGGCAACAAGCGCGCGTTCCAGAAACTTCCGCAGGACGCGCAAGAGATCGTGACGCGCGAACTCGATCGCTCGGCCAACGATGAACGAGCCGACATTGCAAAGCTCAGTGAATCCCTCCGCACAGATTTGTCAGCCAAGGGGATGCAATTCCTCGACGTCGACCGATCCGCCTTCCGGCAGGCGCTGGCAAAGACGAGCTTCTATGCCGACTGGAAATCCAAATTCGGCGAGGAGACCTGGGTTCAACTTGAGAAAGCCGCGGGCAAGTTGGGGTGAGTCATGGAACATGCGCACATGGACGGGGCGACACTCGCTCTTCCTGAGCCTGCCTCCGGATGGCGCAAGGCTGTGGTGAACCTGAACAAGGCACTGAAGCCCGTCGTCGCCATTCCTGCCGCAGTGCTGGTCGTTGCGGAGGTGATCGTCCTTTTCGTCGGCATCGTCTCTCGCTACGTGCTCCACACCCCGATTGTCTGGTCGGATGAGCTCGCCGGTATCCTGTTTCTATGGCTGGCGATGCTGGGATCGGTCGTCGCCTTCCAGCGGGCCGAGCATATGCGGATGACGGCCATCATTGGCATGATCCGACCGGAAGCCAGGTTGTTCCTTGACGTCTTTGCGACAGCTGCCGAGTTTGCGTTCCTGCTTCTGGTAGTTCGCCCCGCCTACGAGTTTGCGGCCGACGAAGTCTTCGTCACAACTCCGGCTCTGGGAATAGTCAACACTTGGCGCGCGGCCGCCCTGCCGGTCGGCGTCGGCTTGATGCTGGTCGTAGCCACCCTGAGGCTGGCAGCCACAGCCAATGTGAAGCACCTTGCTGCTGCAATCGTTGCGGTAGGAACGCTGATCGGGGTTCTCGCGCTGCTCGCACCAATCCTTAAACCCCTCGGTAATCTGAACCTGCTGATCTTCTTCGTGTTTATCGTTGGCGCCATGGTTTTCGCAGCGGTGCCGATCGCCTTCGCGTTCGGCCTGGCGACCATCGGCTACATAACACTGACGACCAGCACACCCGACGTGGTCGTTATCGGTCGCATGGACGAAGGCATGAGCCATCTCATCCTGCTCGCGGTGCCGATGTTCGTGTTCCTCGGCTTGTTGATCGAAATGACCGGCATGGCCCGCGCTATGGTCGGTTTCCTCGCCAGCCTGCTCGGCCACGTTCGGGGCGGCCTCCAATATGTGCTGGTCGGTGCGATGTATCTGGTCTCGGGTATTTCGGGATCCAAGGCGGCCGATATGGCAGCAATAGCGCCTGTGCTCTTCCCCGAAATGACCAGACGCGGCGCGAAGCGTGGTGACCTCGTCGCGCTCCTGGCGGCGACCGGTGCTCAGACCGAGACGATCCCCCCATCATTGGTGTTGATCACGATCGGATCGGTGACGGGTGTGTCGATCGCGGCCCTGTTCACGGGCGGGTTGTTGCCGGCGATCGTGCTCGCGGTCGGACTGTGCGCGGTGGTGTGGTGGCGGTACCGTCGAGAGGATTTGTCGCACGTTCAGCGGGCGACCAAGCGTGAAATCGGCCGTTCCTTTCTGATCGCGATTCCCGCCATTGCCCTTCCATTTGTGATCCGCGCCGCAGTGGTCGAGGGGGTAGCAACAGCCACCGAGGTCTCGACGATCGGCATCGTCTATTCCGTATTGGCCGGGCTTTTTATCTATCGCCGGTTCGACTGGCGTCGCCTCTATTCGATTTTGGTTGAGACCGCGGCTCTTTCCGGCGCGATCCTCTTCATCATCGGCGCGGCGACGGGGATGGCCTGGGCTTTGACCCAATCGGGCTTCTCGGCATCTCTTGCAAAGTTCATGACTTCCCTGCCGGGTGGTGCGCCGATATTTCTGATCGTCACCATCCTTGCGTTCGTCGTCCTGGGAAGCGTGCTCGAAGGCATCCCTGCCATCGTGCTCTTCGGTCCGCTGCTTTTCCCCATTGCCCGTCAGGTGGGAGTGCATGAGGTCCACTATGCCATGGTCGTCGTTCTGGCGATGGGGATTGGACTTTTCGCGCCGCCATTCGGCGTCGGCTACTATGCGGCGTGCGCCATCAGCCGGATTCATCCCGACGAAGGCATGGGTCCGATCCTGGCGTACATGCTGGCCCTGCTCCTCGGCACGGTCATAGTGGCTGCAGTGCCGTGGATTTCCATAGGTTTCCTTTAAAATCCGCGAAACGTCTCAGCTGCGGGGATCGTCCGCAAGGTGAGCTTCTGGCGAGCTAGACAGGTTGTTCGCACAGTTCTTTGCCCCTCGTGGAGGCAACGATCCGGGCGCGAAGCGACACACGGCGTTCAGGGGCATACCCGACTGTGGATCGCGCATCGACCAGATCACCATGCGAGTTTTCGAAAAGGCCTGACGTGAATGCGGGTCGCCCTTCGCTCGAAGCTCCGATTACTTTCACGACAGCGCGACTAGCCTCTGGAAGGCCGCTCCTACGTCACGTCCACTTAGATCATGGACGGCCGGGTCGAGCCACTAGCAAGCCCGGCCAAGTCCGCATGTCGCCGAAAGCGGAAGCGTATGCAAAGCGTTACCGGTAAGGCCGCGGGGCGTTGCCGGTTGATGGCGCGACCCGAGACATGATTCAAGCTCCGAAACCGGAGCCTCGAATCATGCGCTACGAACTCAGCGATTACGAATGGATCGCCATCAAACCGATGCTGCCGAACAAGCCGCGTGGCGTTCAGCGCGTAAATGTCCGTCGCGTGCTTAATGGCATCTTTTGGGTCCTGCGTTCAGGTGCGCCATGGCACGACCTGCCGTTAGAACTACGGACCCCGCGCTCGACGAAGGCGAACGAAGGAAAAACGGCTGCAAGGTGCCCTGGCCGACCAGGCTTGCCAATGCGAACTTTGCTTTCCGAGACCTCAGGCGTTGACCTTTTGCGATGACGATGATCAGGCACGACGTTATTTTACTTCGTAGCTCAATGCAGCCTCCCTCTCACCTTGACGCAGCACGCCCGCCAATCACGCCAATAGCTGGCGTGCCTTGATAAGTGCGCGCGCGAGCACATCAATTTCTTCACGGGCGTTGTAAAGTCCAAGGGACGCACGGCATGTTGCCAGTGTGCCGAAGCGCTTGAGCAGCGGCATCGCGCAGTGCGTCCCCGCCCGCACCGCTACGCCGGCGCGATCGACGACGGTGGCAATATCGTGCGCATGCGCACCTTTCACATCAAACGAGATGATCGGCCCCTTCTCGGCCGGCGTCCCGATCATGCGCACGAAGTTGATGTCCCCGAGCTTCTCCTGCGTGTAAGCCAGCAGTGCGCTCTCGTGCTTGCGGATCTGCGCCTTGCCTATCGAATTGATGTAATCCACGGCTGCGCCCAACCCGATCGCCTCAACGATCGGCGGCGTACCCGCTTCGAACCGGTGCGGCGGATCCCCATAAATGACGCCGGAACGCGAGACCTCGCGAATCATCTCACCGCCGCCATTGTAGGGCGTCATCGATGCCAGATGCTCGGATTTTCCGTAAAGCACGCCGATCCCGGTCGGACCATAGAGTTTGTGGCCGGTCATGACGTAGAAATCGCAATCAATGTCGCAGACGTCGACGCTCAGATGGACGCATCCCTGTGAACCGTCGACCAGCACCGGGATACCACGAGCATGTGCGACCCTCACCAGGTCTTTCACCGGCAAGACCGTGCCGAGCACATTTGACATCTGTGTGATCGCAACCATCTTGGTGCGCGAGGTCAGCAGTCGTTCAAAGTCATCGAGCAAGAAGTTACCGTCATCATCCACTGGTGCCCATTTGATCACTGCACCGAGCCGTTCCCGAAGAAAATGCCACGGCACAATATTGGAGTGGTGTTCCAAGATTGACAGAACGATCTCATCACCCGGGCTGATGCGCTCACGACCAAACGTCTGCGCGACCAGATTGATTGCCTCGGTGGCGCTGCGGGTGAAGATGATCT
The DNA here is from genome assembly GCF_002289535.1 of Bradyrhizobium sp. UFLA03-84. Classification (NCBI taxonomy): domain Bacteria; kingdom Pseudomonadati; phylum Pseudomonadota; class Alphaproteobacteria; order Hyphomicrobiales; family Nitrobacteraceae; genus Bradyrhizobium; species Bradyrhizobium sp. UFLA03-84. The sequence continues at coordinate 58,798 of NZ_NSJY01000020.1, forward strand.
CTTCATTCAAATGCGCGTTCACAAACCGCGCCACCTTGGCACGGGCACCTTCATACGCCTCGGTCGCCGCATTGGCCAGATAGTGCAAGCCGCGATGAACGTTGGCATATTCGCTGGAGTACACCTGCATCATGCGGTCAAGTACCGCATTTGGCTTTTGCGCGGACGCAGCGTTATCGAGGTAGACAAGCGGCTTGCCGTAAACGGTCATGGCCAGCGCCGGAAAGTCACTACGTAGACGGTCGACCTCGTAACGACCATCGCTGACCGCGGGATGTTCGCTCACAGCCGCTCCTGCAGCCAGTGTTCAGCTTGCGCGGTCACAAAATCGCGCAGGTTATCGGCGAAGATCTCTTCAATCGACTCTCCAATGAACGCTTTAATGAGCAACATCTGCGCATCCATTTCGGATAGCCCCCGCGCGCGCAGATAGAATACGAGATTATTATCCAGCGCTCCTGAGGTCGCTCCGTGGCTGCAGGTCACGTCGTCGGCCGAGATTTCAAGTTCCGGCTTATTGTCCGCCGCGGCCTGATCGGATAAGAGCAACGCTCGGGTCGACAGGCTGGCGACGGTCTTTTGGGCGACGGGACGAACAACGATTCGGCCCTGAAACACCGAGCGGCCGCAATCATCAACGACCGCGCGGAACTTCTGCCGACTGGTGCAATGCGGCACGGCGTGGTCGACCACGATTGTTGTGTCGGCGTGCAGTTTATCTTTGACGAGATTAACCCCGTTCGCAGAGAGCTTGGATCCCTCACCACCCAGCGTCACGAATCCCTGATAGCGATTGATGGAGCCGCTGCACGTCATGCTGAAGAGATCGAGCTTAGCTCTGGTGCCGACCGCGATGATCCCCGACGAGATGTTCACCGCATCAGCGGCGTCAGCCGCTATGCGGAGATGCGAAAGGCTTGCCTCGTCCCCAGCCAGGGCGATTAAGACATCGTTGGCCTGATAGCCGCTCGCGCCTTCGGCCGAGATGAAACTTTGCACCACGGTCGCATGCGCCCCTTTATCGAGCTGCAGATATGAGCGTGTAAAAGCGGACACCGACGATCCCGTTGCGACCTGAACGATTTGAATAGGGCGTCTAATCGTGTTGCCTTCGGCAATCGAAATTACCAGACCATCTGAGGCCATTGCCGCATTGAGCGCGATCACCGCATCGTCCGTCGTCGAAAGCACCAACCCAGCCATTGCGCCAGTGGCCGAGTTCTCCAACACCTCTCGCAGTGACTGCACATGGAGCTCGTTTTTCAGCTCGCCGAGATCCGATAGCTCAGGCGCGAATATGCCGTCCACCAAGACCAATTTGACCGCCTGATCGACAGCCACTCGCCTGGCCGACGCCTTTGCGCGCGCCAACGCCGCTGCATCCGGTCGCGGAGCGAGTGGCAACACCTCGCCGATCAAGGCACGCAGATCCGTGTATCTCCAGGCCTCCATGCGCCGATGCGGCAGGCCGGCGCGCGCATAGGCTTCGAATGCCCTCGCACGGATATGGGGGACGAGGCCCGCGCCAGGCAACCGTTCGAGCGCGGATGCGAGAAAATTGCTCGTTGCGCACCCGGCATCGGCCTTAGCCAATACTTGCTTCATGGGGAAATCCCTTGAGCCGTCAGGCCGCGGTTTCGAACTGGGCGTAGCCACAGGCCTCGAGTTCCAGTGCGAGTTCCTTGCTGCCACTCTTCACGACGCGGCCTTTCGACATCACATGCACATAATCGGGCACGATGTAATGAAGGAGCCGCTGGTAGTGGGTGATCACGATCATCGCCCTTTCCGGCGAACGCAGGCCGTTGATACCGCTCGCGACAATACGCAGAGCGTCGATATCCAGCCCGGAATCGATCTCGTCCAGTATGCATAGACTCGGCTCGAACAACGCCATCTGCAGTACCTCGTTGCGCTTCTTCTCGCCGCCCGAGAAGCCGACATTGACGCCGCGCTTGAGCATATCCCGGGTAATGTTCAGTGACCCGGCCACCTCACGGACCTTTTTCAGAAATTCGGGCGTGGATAATTCCCCTCGGCCGCGCGCCTTGCGCTGGGCGTTCAGCGCCGTGCGCAGGAAGTTCATGGTGGTGACGCCGGGAATCTCGACCGGGTACTGGAACGCCAGGAACACGCCCTTGGCGGCGCGCTCGTTCGGCTCCATCTCCAGGAGGTCCTCGCCCCTGAACAGGATGTGGCCGCCCGTGACTTCATAGCCCGGCTTGCCGGCGATGACGTGCGACAGCGTCGACTTGCCGGAGCCGTTCGGCCCCATGATCGCGTGCACTTCGCCCGCATTGACCATAAGATCGAGGCCGCGGATTATTTCACGACTGTCGACACCAACATTCAGATCTTGGATTTCGAGCAGCGTCATTTTTGATCTGATCCCTCAAAATGCGTCGTCCGCAACGGCAAGCCGCGTTCGGGGGCTCGCGGGACGTTTGGTTATCCGACAGATCCCTCGAGAGAGATCGAGATCAGCTTCTGCGCCTCCACTGCGAACTCCATCGGAAGCTTTTGCAGGACATCTTTCGCGAAACCGTTGACGACAAGGCCGATGGCCTGTTGCTCGCTCAAGCCTCTTTGCAAGCAGTAGAACAGCACGTCCTCGGAAATCTTCGACGTCGTCGCTTCGTGCTCGAACGTCGCCGAGGAATTCTTGGCCTCGACATAGGGCACGGTGTGCGCGCCGCACTTGTCGCCGATCAGGAGCGAGTCGCAGGCGGTGTAGTTGCGCGCGCCGGTCGCCTTGCGATGTGCGCTGACGAGGCCGCGATAGGTGTTCTGCGACTTGCCGGCAGCGATGCCCTTGGAGATGATCCGGCTCGACGTGTTCTTGCCGAGATGAATCATCTTGGTGCCGCTATCGACCTGCTGGAAACCGTTCGAGATCGCGATCGAGTAGAACTCGCCGCTCGAATTGTCGCCGCGCAGGATGCAGCTCGGATACTTCCAGGTGATCGCCGAACCGGTCTCGACCTGGGTCCAGGAGATCTTGGAGTTCTTGCCGCGGCAGTCGCCACGCTTGGTGACGAAATTGTAGATGCCGCCCTTGCCCTCGGAATTGCCGGGGTACCAGTTCTGGACCGTCGAATACTTGATCTCGGCGTCGTCGAGCGTGACGAGTTCGACCACGGCGGCGTGCAGCTGATTCTCGTCGCGCTGCGGCGCGGTGCAGCCCTCGAGATAGGAAATGTAGGAGCCCTTGTCGGCGATGATCAGCGTGCGCTCGAACTGGCCGGTGTTGCGCTCGTTGATGCGGAAATAGGTCGACAGCTCCATCGGGCAGCGCACGCCCGGCGGCACGTAGACGAACGAGCCGTCCGAGAAGACAGCCGAGTTCAACGTCGCGAAGTAATTGTCCGAGGTCGGCACCACGGTTCCGAGATATTTCTGCACCAGCTCGGGATGCTCGCGGATCGCCTCGGAGATCGGCATGAAGATCACGCCGGCAGCCTTCAGCTCCTTCTGGAAGGTGGTCGCAACCGAGACCGAATCGAACACGGCGTCGACCGCGATCTTGCGGTTCGGCGTCTGCGGGCCACCCGGCGGCGGCTCGACGCCCTCGAGGATCGCGACCTCGCGCAGGGGAATGCCGAGCTTCTCGTAGGTCTTGAGGATTTCCGGATCGATCTCGTCAATCGAGGACAGCGTCTTCTTCGGCTTCGGCGCCGCGTAGTAGTAGATGTCCTGGTAGTCGATCTTCGGATAGTCGACGCGCGCCCAGGTCGGCTCGGTCATGGTCAGCCAGCGGCGATACGCCTCCAGGCGCCATTCCAGCATCCAGGCCGGTTCATTCTTCTTTGCTGAGATGAAGCGGACGGTGTCTTCCGACAGCCCCTTCGGGGCCTTGTCGGACTCGATCTGCGTCTCAAACCCATATCGATACTGGTCGACGTCGATGCGCCGGACGCGCTCGACCGTCTCTTGTACAGCTACCATTGCCCACTCCGTTCACGCATGGACGATTCCCGGCGGCAATGATCGCGTCGCCTCTCCTCCGGGCGGACCGCGCAAGTCACGGCCGACTCGAGGCCAGTTTGGGAAAGAACCAGGAGACGAACCCAAAAGGGAGCCGCCCTTGATAGGGTTTCGATCATGTTTTGCGCCGGAGTGCCACCCGTAGGCTCCTCGATCTATGCTGGCACACAGGTATCAGGCACTGGACAAACGACGGCGCATTGCGGCGCATCAAAATGCCCTTCACATTGAGTGCACTGGGCCGGATTGATCACATATATGTCGTTCTTCAGGCTGATCGCGGCGTTAGGGCATTCGTACTCACACGCACCACAGACCGTGCATTGTGACGCGATTATTTTGTAGGCCATCACTACGATTCCATAAGCAAAGGTGCGAGACTACGCCTTGCTTTCAAGTCTCATGCCAAGGAGTCATGTGCTTGATTTATCTTGGCTACTTTCGATAGCGCAAGGGCCGCCTCGACCACGTGTCGTAAACCCGACAATCGGCATCGCAGCTGCTTGATCTCGTAGCTTGCGCATCGTCGAGATTTCGCGATAGCCAGCGATCATGTGAAGGGGTTCGCCAATGAGAAGCAGCTCGGCTCGACTTGACGTGGCGGCGGAGCGCTTTTGAAGTGGTATCGATTGTAACCGTGCCACCGTCTCGGGGATCGCAGATCGCCTCTGGTGATGGTTCTGCTCACCCGGACAGCGGCAGCGAAGGCACCACGATGTCAATCGGGCGACGTCGTCATCGGCTCAAGCAACGTCTCCATATCGCAACCAGAAAAATCGTCGCGATGGCGCTAAATGGAGCCGCTCCGGTGATCGAGGGTCCCCTGGCCGAGCCGGCGCACGCAAATGTTCAAAATCTCGCAGATTACGGCCGCGCTCGGCGTCGCAAATAAATCTCCGCGGACCCCAGCAGATTGATATGCCGAAAAAAAGCCACCCCGGAGGGTGGCCCAAGTCAGGGAGGAAACACCCGTAGGGGCCTCTGGGATCAGGCTGCAGCCTGCTCGATCGGTGAGAACGGCAGCCCGAGACTGTCGGCCACCGCCTTGTAAGTCAGCCGGCCTCGATGGACGTTGAGGCCTGCACGCAAATGCGGATTTTCCAACACGGCGGAAAAACCCTTATTGGCCAGAGCCAAGCCAAACGGCAGCGTGGCGTTATTTAGTGCCTGGCTCGAGGTCAGCGGCACGGCGCCGGGCATATTGGCCACGCAATAATGAATGATGCCATCCACTTCATAGGTTGGATCGGCGTGAGTGGTTGGGTGCGAAGTCTCAAAACAGCCGCCCTGATCGATAGCGACATCCACGAGCACGGCCCTCTTACGCATCAAGCTCAGCATGCTCCGCCGGATCAGCTTGGGCGCACTCGCACCTGGAACGAGCACGGCACCAATCACAACATCGGCCGCAAATACCTCTTCCTCCACAGCTTCGATGGTCGAAAACCTGGTTCGAACGCGCCCTTCGAATAGCTCATCCAACTCGCGCAACCGAGGTATCGAGCGGTCGATGATGCTCACCTCTGCACCGAGACCGGCCGCCATCCGTGCCGCGTGCGTACCAACGACGCCACCACCGATCACCACGATTCGGGCCGGCTGAACACCGGGCACGCCGCCGATCAACAGCCCTCGTCCGCCTGCACTGCGCTTTAGCGCGCTACCCGCCGCTTCGACCGCGAGCCTGCCTGCGACCTCGCTCATCGGAGCCAGCAGCGGAAGGCCACCATGCCCATCAGTCACTGTCTCATAGGCGATTGCCGTGCATCCCGATTTTAGAAGCCCCTTGGCCTGCGCCGGGTCCGGCGCCAGATGCAGATATGTGAACAGGATCTGGCCCTCCCGCAGCTGGCTCCATTCGGACGGCTGAGGCTCCTTGACCTTCACAATCATTTCGCTCGAAGCGAATACCTCAGCTGCAGAATCCAGAATCGCTGCGCCGGCGCTGCGATAATCGTCATCGGTCGCGCCAATGCCAGCGCCGGCATTGGTCTCGATCATTACGCGGTGTCCTGCTGCCGCGTATTCGCGGACGGCTCCAGGGGTCAGGCCCACGCGATATTCGTGTGCCTTGATTTCCTTGGGAACTCCGACCTTCATTTGCAAACTCCTTGCCTAGTGCGCCTTTCTAATTGAAAGGCGCAGCGATATTGCGACGCGGCAGCCCAAATTGCGCAGGAATTCAGCGATCTTTGACCAGCCGTGCAGGTTTTCGATGCCGAATGGATTGAGCGACCGTGCTCGCTAAGCTTAACCGTCGTACTCCGCGATCGCGATGACGCGCTTAATCGGATCTCGGCTCGCGGAACAGTCAACAACGATTCCAGTCTTGCCGACCTTGTTGAAGAAGGAGCAACGTAGTCTGCCAGTGAGGCAGGATTTGCCCAGCGGCTGGATTGCTTGCCACCGCTGATGGCCAAATGACCATTGATCATCAGTCTGATTTCTGGATGCGCACGTTTAACGCCTTCACGCTCGTCGCAAATGGGCGTGGATTGTTCAACAAATCCGAGGCAACTGTTCGCCTGACAACCAATCGACGATCCGTCCGCCGCCGAAACTGGTCGCCATCTGCACAAATTTGTGATCGTCAGCTACCGTCTCGCCAATATCAGCAGCATCGCGTCCGAGCGGATGCGCCTTCATAGCTGCAAGCACTGCATCGGCCAAATGGGGCGCGACGATCGCAACGAGCTTGCCCTCATTGGCGACATGGATCGGATCAAGCCCAAAGAGTTCGCAGGTTGCCGCGACCGCTGCCTTCACCGGAATGGCTGCTTCCTGTAGACGGAAGCCAAGGCCCGATTGATGCGCAATTTCGTTGAGGGTTGCGGCAAGACCGCCGCGCGTGGGGTCGCGCATCACCCGGATGCCGGCGCCGCCCGCCGCAATCATAACGGCGACAAGGTCATGTAGCGCTGCGGAATCCGACACGATCTCGGTTTGAAACGCGACGTTGTGGCGTTTTGACATGATCGCCACGCCATGGTCGCCAAGGCTGCCGGACACCAAAACACGGTCCCCGACCATAGCTTTGTCGGCGGAGAGATCGAACCCATGGGCCAGAGCCCCGATTCCGGTCGTGGAGATAAACAGACCATCAGCCTTGCCGCGCTCGACGACCTTAGTGTCCCCCGCAATGATGTAGACGCCCGCGCCGCGTGCTGCCTCGCCCATCGAATCCGCAATCGTCTTCAGATCAGACAGCGGGAACCCCTCCTCAATGATGAAGCTCGCCGACAGATAGAGAGGGCGCGCGCCGGACATCACGACGTCGTTGATCGTCCCGTGCACAGCGAGTGAGCCGATATTGCCGCCAGGAAAGAACAGCGGCGAAACCACGTAACCGTCGGTCGTCATCACCATTTTACCCGTTGCAACGTCGAAGGCCGATTGATCATTGCAGCGGGCAAGCCATTCATTGCCGAAGGCTCGGTGAAAAAGGCTGGAGATCAGCTGTGCCATGGCTCGTCCCCCGGCCCCATGGGAAAGATCAACGCGTCCGTTCTCGAGATCGAGCTTGCGTTGATAGCCCTGTACGCTCATGACGTTCGCCTCACCTGATCATCGCGAACCCGGCCATATGTCCAATACGCCGCACAGGCGCCTTCCGATGAGACCATGCAGGATCCTATGGGAGTTTCCGGCGTGCAGAGGGTTCCAAACAGCTTGCAATCGACTGGCCGCTTGGCGCCGCGCAGGATGGCGCAGCACTCGCACGCCGGATTGTCGGCGACCTGCAGTTCGTGCATCGCAAAACGCGCCTCCGCGTCGAACCGCGCGTAGGCCCGCCTCAGCTTCAGTCCACTATTTGGTACGAAACCGAGCCCGCGCCATTCGAACTGCTCACGCGGTTCGAATGCCTGCGAGACCTCGTCTTTGGCGCGCCGATTGCCTTCACGCCTCACTGCACGGCTGTATTGGTTCTCCACGTCGTAGCGGTCTTCGTTCACCTGTCGCACCAGCATCAGGATCGCCTGCATCACGTCGAGCGGTTCAAATCCCGCGATCACGATCGGCTTGCCGAATTGTTCCGCCAGGAGCTCGTAAGGCTTCGTCCCGATGATCGTGCTGACATGTGCAGGCCCGACGAAACCGTCGATTGCAGCCCCGCCGATGTTGCGGATCTTCGGGTTCTCGAGAATGCTCTGCATCGCAGAGGGTGTAAGCACGTGATTGCAGAACACGCTAAGGCTCTTCAGCCGCTTCTTCTCGGCTATCCGGATCATCACGGCCGTCGGCGGTGTCGTGGTCTCAAATCCGATGGCAAAGAACACGACCTCGCGGCTCGGCGCCTGTTCGGCGATCCGGATAACGTCGAGCGTCGAGTACACCATCCGGATGTCTGCGCCGAGCGCTTTGGCTCGCAACAGGGACTGTCCTTGCGAGCCAGGCGCCCGTATCAGATCGCCGTAGACGCAAAGGGTGACCTCCGGCCGCTCGACGAGACGAATCGCCATGTCGATCCGGCTCGCAGGTAGAACACAGACCGGACAACCGGGCCCGTGGATCATGCGCACATTCGCGGGCAGCAGATCCTCAAGGCCATAGCGTGATATGGCATGAGTGTGTCCACCGCAGAATTCCATGAACCGATAGGCTTTTTGCCGATCGGCTTCGGCGCTAATCGCAGCGGCGAGCCCCTGCGCAAGGGTCTTGTCGCGAAATTCGTCGGTATATCTCATGGCCGGAGTTCCTGCCCTGTGCTGCCTAACTCCTGCAGCAGCTCCAGCGTCCGCTTGGCTTCTATCGGATCGATCTTGGCCAGCGCATACCCAACATGGACGAGGACGTGATCACCGACGTCGAGCTCATCGATAAGAGCAATCGATATCTCCAGGCTAACACCATCGATGCACACGGCGGCCATGTGGTCAGGAAGAATTTTTACGATCTTTGCTGGAACCGAAAGGCACATATCAGCCTCTCCCTTCGCTGGCGGACGACTGTTCAGCAATCTGCAAAGCGGCAATCCAGGCTTGGCCAAAGCTCAAACCACCGTCGTTGGGCGGCACCCGCTGTGGCACCAGCGGGGTCAGGCCGGCAGCGCAGCACCCGCGCCAGATCTCATCCATCAGTATCGCGTTCTGAAAGCAGCCTCCGCTCAGAACGACGGTATTGACGCCGGTTGTCCGCGCGGAGCGCATGACCAAGTCAACGCAGGCAGCGGCGAAGGTGCCATGAAACAGGCCGGCTCCGCCCGCAGCGTCAATGTCGTCCGCAATCAACCGCGCAAACAGCGGCCGAAGCGACAGCACGCCACCATCGATCGTCCACCCGGCCTCTAGAATCGCCGTCCGCCGCACTAGCGCCTCGAGCTTGATCGCGGCTTCTCCTTCATAGCTCTGCCAACTCACAATCCCCAGCAGCGCCGCCACCGCGTCGAATAGCCGGCCCGCGCTGGTCGTGGTGGCCCCGCCCGACTGATCGAGCAAGGCCGAGATATATTGAGCTTGCTGTTGCGCTGCAAAGCGCCGCGCGATTTCGTTACCTCGTCCGAGCAAGTGTAGTATCGCGCTCGCCATGCGCCACGGCTCACGGGCTGCGCGATCACCACCAGGCATTTGCAGCGGCGCGAGATGCCCGATGCGTCTGCACATCGCTCCTTCGCACAACAATAGCTCGCCACCCCAGTTACCAGCATCCGAGCCAACGCCATGGCCGTCGAGCACCAGAGCTAGCGCCGGTCCCGCATGGCCATGTTCAGCGATCACGGCGGCGGCGTGTGCGTGGTGGTGCTGGATTGCAATCAGCGCGCGGCCGCCTGCTTGCGCAAAGCGGGTGGATGCCATGTCAGGATGCAGATCATGAGCGATGACGACAGGCTCTACGTCAAGGATCGATGTAAGGTGTTGGATCGTCCCCTCGAACACACGGATGCCTTCGGGCGTATTGAGATCGCCAATATGTTGCGAAACGAACGCTTGGTTGTCGCGCGTGATGGTGACGGTCGATTTCAGCGCGCCGCCGACAGCGAGCACGGGCGGCACAGATTGCGCAAGCTGGATCGGTTCGGGAGCATAGCCACGAGCGCGCCGAATGAATTGGGAGCGGCCAGCCACCACCGCGACTACGGAGTCATCAGCACGCGTTACAATATCCCGATCATGGGTCACGACAAGGTCGGCGATCGCCTCAAGCCGTCGCAGCGCCTGCGTGTTGTCGATCAGGAGCGGCTCGCCGCAAGGATTGGCACTGGTGACGACGATGACCGGGCTTGGTTCCGCAATCCACGCTCCTGTCGAGCGAAGCGCATGAAAGATTAGATGATGCAGCGGGGCCACAGGCAACATGACGCCAACGCGAGACAAGCCGGGCGCTATGGCGGGCGCCAGACATTTGCGCGAAGTTAAAAGCACAATGGGCCGCGCTGCGGATTCGAGTAGCGCGAGCTCGAGAGCGTTCGCTTCCGCGATCTCGTTGACGCACTCTATGGAACCGAGCATAACTGCAAACGGCTTTTGACGGCGCTGCTTTCTGCTGCGCAGGCGCTGCACAGCGTCCTGATTACGGGCATCGCAGAGGAGCTGGTAGCCGCCGAGACCCTTTATGGCTACGACTTGACCGCCTGCGATTGCAGCGACAATGGCGTTGATCCCATGGCTAAGCCGAGGGCCGCATTCTGGACACGCGATCGCCTCCGCATGAAACCTGCGGCTCGCCGGATCCGCGTATTCGGCCGTGCAGGCGGCGCACAGCCTAAACGCCTTCATAACCGTGTTGTGGCGATCGTATGGGAGCCGCCCGGCAATGGTGTAGCGTGGACCACAATGGGAGCAACTAATGAAGGGATAAAGGTAATGGCGATTCTCTGGATCGAATAGCTCGCTGAGGCATTGTCCGCAGGTCGCGGCGTCGGCGATGATGTGCGTTGACAATTTTCCGCCTTCGCTCGCGCCGATCGAAAAGTTTTCTGTCGCGAGCGCCGCCGTCTCTTGAACGCAGATGTGGTCGATGCGCGCCAACGGAGGCGCCTCTAGCGGCAATGTGGCAAGAAATTCTGACGCACGACCACCTTCGACTTCGATTGTGACGCCCTCCGGGCCGTTGGCGACAAATCCGGCCAATCCGTACCGCGTAGCGAGGCCATAGACGTAAGGACGAAAGCCGACCCCTTGCACCGCTCCGCTCACGCGCACGCGCAGTCGTGTTCGGTCGCAAATGGTTGCGGCGCTCATCGCCTTGCGTCCTCTACGGCCTGCCTTTGGTGGGCCACCTGTCTATCGATCCAAGCGTAGAGCGCGCCAAAACCTTCGCCGGTACGGGCCGAGACCGTAAGCACTTCGATCTTTGGATTGGCGCGTCTGGCATATCCAATGGTCTTGTCCAGATCGCACTCAAGCAGTGAGGCCAGATCGATCTTGTTGATCACCATGAGTGAAGAAGCCGCGAACATATCGGGATATTTCAGCGGCTTGTCTTCACCTTCGGTCATTGACAACACAACGATCTTGCAGGCCTCGCCAAGGTCGAAGGCCGCGGGACAGACTAGGTTACCGACGTTCTCGATGAAGAGGATACCGCGCGTGAGCCGCGGCAAGCGGCGATAAGCCTCGGCAATCATTGCAGCATCGAGATGGCACCCTTTACCCGTATTGACTTGAATAGCTGGCACACCGGCCGCTCGAATCCGTTCGGCATCGTTTGAGGTCTGCTGATCGCCCTCGATGACTCCGGTCGGATAGCTGAGCTTGAGCTCGGATACGGCGCGCACGAGCAGCGAGGTTTTGCCTGCACCGGGACTCGACATAAGATTAAATACCAGCAGCTCATCGGCCGCAAAGCGCGTCCGGTTGTCGGCCGCGATCGCATTGTTCTTGCCGAGGATGTCACGCTCGACCCAAATGATGCGTTCGCGGCTCGTGCCCTTGACCTTCAATCCAACTGGGGGGGCGCCGCAGCCCAGAAGCGCTTGCCGACCATCATTCTGATAATGTTCGTGATCATGACTGTGGCGGGCATCGGACGAATGCTGCACCCTCTCGTCGCCGTGAAAATGCGCGTCATGGCGCTCGCCATCGTTCTGCCTATGAGGACGGCAACGGCCTTGGCTCTCCGGATCACGCCCTCTGGCAAGTTCGATCGAAGACGTCGCTTGGCTGCAACCGCAAACGGTACACATCAATCGATCTCCAGTTTTTTCACTCGCATCTGTTCGCCGCCGGTTACTTGCAACTGATAGCTCCCGCAGCAAGGACAGGGGTCGCCGCGGCGAGCAATTTCGACAGTGCTAGAACAGCTCATGCACCAGGCGATCCCCGGGAGTTCGAGGATCTCAAGAGCTGCCCCCTCGGCAATCGTTCGCGTTGCAACGACAGCAAAGCAGAACCTGATCGCATCAGGCGCGACATGGCTGAGCGCCCCGATTTCGAGACAGATGCTCCGCACCCGCGACAACGATCGGTGACGCACCTCCTCCTCGACGATTTGGATGATGCCCAGACAAACCGCCATTTCATGCATCTTCAACTTTGCGAAACCTGAGTGTGAATCCGACACATGGGTCGAGCGATTCAATCACCGCACGAACCGCTTTCTGATGCCGTCTCGCCGTCAGCACCGCGCCCTGCAGGTTCCGGACAACCGGTCCGCTCCTATGGAAATTCCATTCCGTCGGAGCAAGAAATTCGAAGCGGTATATCTGGCCCTGAGGATCAAGCTCAACCGCGTGATAGAGCCTGCCCCTGGCGCATTCGACGGCGGTCGCGGCGCGTCCCGAACCCAACCGGTAGCTTTCGATGATCCCAGGCTCCGCTGAGTCGATATGAGCGCCTGACTTGAGCCAATCGCAGAGCCGAACGATCTCTGCAATTCTGGCCTTCAGCCGCTCGGCCGCACCCGACCGACCCAGCCAGAGCCGATCACGCGTCATTTGGCGTGCCCATGGACCCGTCTCGGGCGCACGCCCCCCAAGGTCGGGACAAAGACAAAATGTCGGATCATCGCCGAGCAGCCGTTCAATGATGTTTCGGTCGTCGGCAACGGACAGGAACGAGTGCGCGATCCGGATCGATTTCAAGTCGACCTCGTCCAGCGCGGCTATTCGAATTGCCAATGGGCTGCCGGGCCTGGGCGCGCCGTCTCCGTCCGGCATCCCGATAGTGGCCAGTCCAGCCACAATTCCTGCCGTCGCTTCGCGTCGAGCAGCACCGCATGCCGGTTGTCCGCTACCGATAAGTGCGGACACTCCCTGCATCACGGAACGAATCGCGGCGGCACCGGCGATGTCCTGCGAAAGGTGTCCGACCAAGAGGCCCCGCAGCAATTCTGCGATGCGCTCGGCAACGACCAGCGCAATACGATGCTGTTTCGTCGTGCGGGTAATCGCTTCGTCACGCGCCGTCTCGATCGCAGACAGCAGCGCGGTTTGCTGCGCAACAGCACACAATGCGAAGAGCCGTGGGATGTGTTTGAGCAGCGACGAAGCCGGTCTGCCGGCGAACAGCCGCGCCAGCAGTGGCCGGGCTCGTGGCAGGATCTCGACCGCGGCAATTACGTCGGCAGCAAGCCAGACCGTGACATCGATTTTGTTGCGGATCGCGAAACTCATATGCACCGCTGCGTCATTAGCTTGCGCGGAACGGCAGCCGCGCTGCCTGCGCTGTCTGCGATATGCCACTGGATTTCGAGTATCTTTAAGTTCTTCATGTGAGGTACGCCTCCATAATTTCCTGCAGGCGCCCGGCGGAGTCCTCGAAATCCTCGTCAGCAGCCAAGGCTACGATCGGCACGCCTCCCACCTCCACCGTATCGAGGATGACGTCGTCCAAAGAATTGAAGTACTGTACCGACCAGACGTTTCTCACCTCGGTCGCCTGCACGCGGCATGTGCCGTAACCGCGGAAGATGAGCTGGACCGGACCATTGCCCAAACTTTGCTGCAGGAACGCCATGTCCACAGCACTCATCGGCAGCAACGTCAGATTGATAACATGCGCCCGCATGCCAGACCGCCAGACACGCGCCCGCTCGCGTATTTCCGCAAGTACCGCGAGCACGTTCATGGCGCCGTCCGGCGCCGCGCCGATCAGAAAGTCGGCAGACGTCAACTCAGTTGCGGCGCGCTGCACAATCTGCGGGATTGCCCCAACCTCGACATATTCGTACGTCGGCTCGGACCCGATACGCACGCGCCAGATTCCTGCAAGGACCGACTCCCGGAGTTGCGCAAAAGAGCCATCTGGCAGCGCAACCACGCCGGCGACCTCGCCTTCCCCGAGCACCTCGCCAATCAGCTTGCGCTCGAGCTCGCTGAGATTGGCGAGTCCGTACGGCTGCGACCGAGTGCTCTGGCTCTGGCCGCGAGCGGCAGCGGCGACATTCGACAACAGCACCGTGACATTCGGATAGTTCCTTGCAAGCTCGTTGCCGTCGCGCCGGGCGCGCTTGGCTACCGCCTCCATAGTCGTCAGCCCGCTATGGAATACATCGAGACTTTCGGTGCCCGTGGCAGACTTGCTCACCATCTGCTCGACGTCACCGGATACGACGCGGACCGCTGTCGTCATGATACGATGTCCCGGGAGGCATAGCCGGCACAAATGCTACCCGCGTACAGCCAAACGATCGGTACGACGATGCGGTCGATCTTGACCAAACGGACCAGGCGCCTGCCGATCAGGCAGAGCGTACCGTGCCGATGGCACAAAATTGCCGTCGATCGACGACGCGGGCCGAGTCTTCCGACCAGCTTTCCAGCCAACGCATGCGCAGGCCCTGCGCCTTGCACGCAACGCCGAAAAGCCTTGATCAATTCAGGAAAGGATAATGCGACATGGACGGCCCGGAGCGAATGCATGGCAGCGACCGCCAGCACCACTTCGGGCGCGCTCGCGGAAGCGTGCGTGGCCAGGCGTGCATGCGCGTTGATGCTCTCCACCTCGGACGGACAGGGTGCGAGATCATGCCGCGCCGGCTGGAACTTCATCAGACTCCCTTCAGATCGTCCTCGGTTTGAGCTAGGTGAGATGTAGCAAGGCACGTGCCAATCATCGTCGCGCTGTGAGGGAGACTGGAATCATCACTCGAAGCATTGACCTTTCCATGCGGAAGGTGCGCGCGATTGATCGATTTGCGAGCAGGCTGGTCACTGCAACATCCGCAGCAGAACCGCTAACGTAGATGCTCAGGCAATTGCGGCTCACGACCGACCAGGTCCGCAAAGAAGGGGCCGCAGTCCTGGCCGTTACGGCTGGCGTCAAGCCCGTCGAGTGCTTCCGAGATCAGTCTTGCTTCATCCTCATCCAAGAGTCGCACGGCGGTGTCGATATGAACGAGCACCCTGGCGCCGACCGGGGCGCAGTAGAGCAGCATGACCGAGACACGCCGCTGTTCGTTGCGATACTCACAAAGTGCCGTGATGTCGTCCGTCTCAACAATCATCATTGGTAAGCCAAGGCACATGATCAATCGCGGGCCGCTAGATCGGCTGCGCTCCCATCTCATAACTTGCATGGTCGATACTGTTCGCCAACAGCCGTTCTGATGCAGGCAGCGGCGCCGTTCGCGGTGCAGCCGGCGAGCCCCACTGCGTCAGGAGTTTGCAAGCCAACTCGATTGCCGGCGCAATCTGGAAGCGCACCGGAGCTGTCAGCGGACCACCCCAGTGCTGCAGGTCCAGCGCCTGACATCCGATGAGAGCGAGTTCTCGCGGGCAGCGGCCGAGCAGATCGGCCGCACTCAAGACCTCCTGAAAGCCGGTCTGATGTAGGCTTATCTTCTTGGCGCCAGCAAATTTTGGCACCTCGGCATCCCGCATGAGCTTCAACTCTCCGGGCGGGAGTGCAAAGTCGATAGCATCGAACACGATCAGGCAATCGGCCTGCTCAAGATAGCTCACGAGGTAGAGCCCCTGCGTGCCGCCATCAAGGATGGTGACGTTGTCAGCGACTACATAGCGGCGATGGAACTCCTCTACCGCCCGCACGCCGAACCCCTCATCGGCCCACAGGATATTGCCGATGCCAAGTACAAGGATCCGTTGCTTGTTCTCCGGAACTGGTAACCGCGTGCCATTCAATCGCGAAACTCGCGCTCACCCGAAATCATGGAGGAGATGCTCCGGCGCGACATGATGTCCTCCCGGATCACTGCGTAGATGTGAACCAGAACAAAGACCAAGATCACCCACAGGCCGAGATGATGCCAGGTATGGACGTCCTGGCTATTCGGCCAGATTGAAAACACCCAGCCGAACAGCCTGTCCTGCCAACTGTCGCTACCGGCGCCCTGCCCATAAAGTGCAAAGCCTGTGACGATCATGAACGTGATGGTTTGCGTAAACATAAGAAACATTGCGAGCTGAGCCAGGGGGTTGTGCCCGACGCTTCTGTCGGGCTCAACTGCAAGGAACCCGTACCGGCGAATCTCTTGGTGCACCTCGTGCCAAAAGCACCCGCGCCAGAGCGGAACACAAAAGATCTGCGCGGCATGTCGATTTCCAATCAGGGCCGAGTAAATGCGCAGAACAAAGCCGACGCTAAGGACATATCCCGCAGAGAAATGCGCAAGTCGGATATAGCCGAACAGGAAATTGCCGCTTGCTTGTCCCGACATCGCCGGTGTGCCCGTTCCAATCAGATAGCCGGTTAAGGCCAGCATCAGAATGGCCGCCGCATTGACCCAGTGCCACAGTCGCACCGGCGCGTCATAAACGTAGGCGCCGCGATGGCCGATGCCGCGCTCGGTCAGTGCCGCATCGACGGCAGCGGGGGGCTGCCGAGCCTCGTTTCGCATGTCCCTAACGAACATTGACTAAAGCCATTTCTTGGCCGTCAAGACTCATCACATGGGTCGAGCACGCCAGGCACGGATCAAAGGAATGGATCGTACGCAAGATCTCCAGGGGTCGCAGCGGATCGGCCAACGGGGTGCCGATCAGCGAGGCTTCAAAGGCGCCAATATTACCCTTGGGATCACGAGGAGATCCGTTCCATGTCGTCGGCACTACACATTGATAGTTGTCGATCTTTGTGTCCTTGATCTTGATCCAGTGTCCAAGCGCACCGCGCGGCGCCTCAGCAAAACCGTAGCCCATGGCCTCCTTGGGCCAGCTTTCCGGCTTCCATCTTGTGACATTGGCAGTTGCCGTATTGCCTGCCTTAATGTGGAGGACCAACTTATCCTGGAAATAACGCAGCTGATGCGCCGCCCACTGACATTCGAGTGCCCGCGCCGCGGTACGGCCGAGTGTCGAGAACATCGCCGTCAGGGGAAGATTCAGTCCCTTGAGCAGTCTGTCGGCCGGCTCCTTGAACTCGGCTTTGCCCTGCGCATAACCGATGATGTATCGCGCTAAAGGCCCGACCTCGACGGCGTGGCCGCGCCAGCGCGGCGCTTTGATCCACGAATACTTGCCGCCTTCGTCGAGTTCCTTGATATTAGTCTGACTGCCCTTGACTCTTGGCCCGAGCTCGAAACTCGGTTCGGTGATGCCATCCCATGGATGCAGTCCACAGCAATCGCGCGGGTATTTATACCACGAATGCGTGACGAACTCCTGGATCTGCTCCGGATCACTATGGTCGATCGGCAATATCTCCGTGAGGTTGCCATCAAGGATCACGCCGCGCGGCAGCTTGAGATTGTTCGAAGAACAGTCGTTGGCGTTTTCGAGGATGTCGCCATAGGACATTACGCTTTTGCTTGAAAGTCCGCCGCCATGGAGCCAATCTTTATAGAACGAGCCGATCATTGCGACGTCGGGCAGATAGACCTGCTCGACAAACTCGATCGAACGGTCGATGATCGAGGATACGAGATTAAGGCGCTCCATGTTGATCGCACCCACCGCACCAGTTCCGTCGATGTTGATTGCGCAGGGCACGCCGCCGACCAGCCAGTTCGGATGCGGATTCTTGCCCCCATAGACGGCTTGGATTTTGACGATCTCCTTCTGGAAGTCGAGCGCTTCCAGATAATGCGCCAGGGCCATCAGGTTCGCCTCCGCTGGAAGCTTGTAGGCCGGATGCCCCCAATAACCGTTCTTGAAGGGACCTAATTGCCCTGATTCGAAGAATTTAGTCAGCCTGATCTGCAGATCCTTAAAATAGCCAGGAGACGACAACGGCCACGGCGAGATGGACTGCGCCAGCGCGGAGGTCGACTTGGGGACGGCCTGGAGCGCAGAGACCACGTCGACCCAATCGAGTGCGTGCAGATGGTAGAAGTGTACGAGATGATCATGCACGAGCAAGCATAGCTGCATGATGTTTCGGATCGAATTGGCATTCTCCGGAATCGTGATCCCTAGCGCATTCTCAACCGCGCGCACGGAGGTCAGCGCATGGGTGCCGGTACAGACACCGCAAATCCGCTCAGTAAACGCCCAGGCGTCGCGTGGATCGCGCCCGCGCAGGATGACTTCGATGCCACGCCACATCGTCCCGCTCGAAACCGCATTGCGGATTACGTTGTCGGCATCGACATTGGCTTCGACACGCAGGTGGCCTTCGATGCGCGTCAACGGATCGATGACAATTCGCTTGCCGGAGCGATCGAGATTGAACCCATTTGGTATCTGTCCGGCCACCGTCGCCCTCTTCTCAATTCCGTTTAATTGGTCGAGCTGTGCGATCCGGCTTGTTGGTCAACCGCTTCACGGCGGTGACGGCCGCATGGGCGGCGACGGTCAGCCCAACCACCCCGGCAGCAGCCATACCAATCTGATCGGCGTTCTTCTCAATGCCGAACTGCTTGATGGTCGTGAGTCGGTCGTAAAATGAACCCTTGTCCCAAAAGCCGTCTTCGGAGCAGCTGAGGCAGCCGTGGCCGGATTGAATCGGAAATGAAACACCGCCGTTCCACCGAAGGGCCGAACAGGCATTGTAGGTGGTCGGCCCCTTGCAGCCCATCTTGTAGAGGCAATAACCCTTGCGCGCGCACTCATCGTCCCACTCTTCGACGAATTGGCCGGCGTCGAAATGGGAACGTCGATAGCATTTGTCGTGAATGCGCTCGGAATAAAACATCTTTGGGCGCCCTTGGCGATCGAGCTCCGGAAGCTTTCCGAACG
Organism: Bradyrhizobium sp. UFLA03-84; assembly: GCF_002289535.1. Lineage (NCBI taxonomy): Bacteria > Pseudomonadati > Pseudomonadota > Alphaproteobacteria > Hyphomicrobiales > Nitrobacteraceae > Bradyrhizobium > Bradyrhizobium sp. UFLA03-84. The sequence continues at coordinate 77,795 of NZ_NSJY01000020.1, forward strand.
TGGTGATGAAAGTCACCAAGCCGCTCATGACCTCTGCGATAGGCGGACACCCGGGCACCTTGATGATCGGCTTGTTCTTGATCACCTGATCGATCGGCGCAGCGCCAGTCGGATTGGGCTTGGCCGCCTGGACGCATCCCCAGGAGGCACACGTGCCCCAAGCGATGATCGCCATCGACTCTTCCGCCATCGACCTAAGCTTTTCAACGAACGGCTTGCCGCCGTCAATGCAGAACATGCCCCCCTGCTTCAGCGGCGGATTACCTTCGACCGCAAGCACATACTTGCCTTTATACTTGGCGCGGGCTTCCTCCAGGATGGCTTCAGCCTGCTCTCCTGCCGCCGCCATGATCGTATCATCATAGTCGAGCGAAATCATCGACAGCAGCGTGTCTTTGATCAGCGGATGGGCCGAGCGGATGAAGCTTTCCGAGCAGCAGGTGCACTCGAGCCCGTGCAGCCAGATCACGGGTACGCGCGGCTTGGTCTCCAGGGCGTCGGCAATAGTGCTTGCGGCAAGCGAACCAAGTCCCAAGCTTGCGGCAGTCAAACTGCAGAATTTGTGGAAACTACGACGCGTGATGCCCTGACGTCTGATCACGCTGTAAAGCGTCTCCGTTGCCCCACTCATGAACCCTTCCATGTAAGTCGTCGCCGGCAGTAACGAACCGCTGACGCAGCAGCAAGAAACAGGCCATCGGAGCGCAACACTTGACTGGGTGCCAAGCCAGCCTTTCGACTCTTGTCCTATCGGCGAGCCGGCCAGCAAGCCCCAAGCTCGCGCCGTTGAGCCCTGTCACGCCAGTGATGTCGGGCTTTGAACGTCGATGTGAGAACTTCAACAGAGCAGCACGATGATTTGCCAATCCAGGGCGACCACGTCATACCCGCTTTTGCACGATCGGAACACGCGCGCGCATACCGGTCGTTGAACGAGTTGGTGCAGTTGACGAGCACCGTCCATCTCAATCAGACTTGCTCTCTGCGGGCCAAATGGGGTTCGATCCGCGTCATAGTCCGACTGCGGAAACACGCCAAAGTGGCCGGCCGGCACCGAACAGAACGCAATGCCGAGCCGCGCAGCGCACATGCTTTGATCTGCAAGGCGGATCGGTCCGATCTGTCTGTCATTCAATGTGGCTGCCGCACCGCATTACCAAGGGATCGGACGCCACGGTCTGATGTTCTAAAGCGATCATCTAGGAGAGCATCGCGCGGGCCAACCGACGGCAAGCAGCGGTCCTCTTAGCATATCACGACACCGCACACGCCTGCGAGCGTCTCTTCGCGATGCCGGAAGCGTCACGTTCGCTCCGAGCACCGGCGCAATCCGGGCGACGATAGCAGCTCCGGCGCTGAGTTCAGTCATCGGTGTCCAGCGGCAACGCCGGTTTCCAACCACCCAAAACTATCGTCGGGTTCTTTCAACGCCGGGCGAATTATCGAATTAGTCCAGCATAGACGATGTACTGGACTTGTTCGCGATAGTACTTGCGGATTTCTCCGGGCGCGGCCGTTCCGACCACCACGATCAGACGCTCCTTCGGGTCGCAGAAAAATTGCGTTCCGTAAGCGCCGGTCCAGGTGAACTCACCTGGATTGCCCGGAACCGCCGAGATACCCTCGCTTATGCGCACAGCCACTCCGAGTCCAAAGCCGAAGCCGGCACGATGCGCCTCCACATTGGCGACCTTATTCTTGATCTCCGGCCCGAGGTGGTTGGAGATCATGTGGCGCACCGTCTTCGGGCCAAGAATGCGCTGCCCATCGAGCTCCCCGCCGTTTAGCAGCATTTGCCCGAAGCGCACATAGTCACCGACTGTCGCAAACGCGCAGGCTCCTCCGCAGTCAAACATTGTCCGACTTTCGAGGAGCTCGATCTCTTGAGGCTTTCCAGTCAGCGGGTCGTCTGGAAACGGACGCGCGAGGCGCTCGCGTTGTGATGTGGATAAATGGAAAGTGGCATCCTGCATCCCGATCGGCTTCCACAGGTTGCTGGCAAGATAGTCGCCCAATCGTTGTCCGCTGACCTGTTCCACAATAGCTCCGAGCACGTCGGTCGAGAAGCCGTATTCGAATTCCGTCCCCGGTTGGTGCGCTAGCGGCAACTTGGTAATGGCCTGGATGAAAGCCTGCTTGTCACCCTTTAGCGGCGGGGCTGCAAAATCCGGGTAGAGACGCGCCACTTGGTCTGGACTATCTGGAGGCGCGCCATAGGTGAGGCCTGATGTGTGCCGATAAAGATCGTGGATGTAGATCGGAGAACTCTGCGCTTGATACTTCAACGAACCGTCAGGCCGTGGCACCGCGACCTTCATGTTTGCGAATTCCGGGTAATAATCCGTGAGCCTGCTCCGTAGAGGCAGGCGACCTTGCTCCATGAGGGTGAGCCCGGCAACGGCCACCATCGGCTTGGTCATAGATGCAAGCGCGAACATCGCATCGAGCCGCATCGACGATCCTTTTGCAGGATCAAGTTGGCCATACGCCTTGTAATGGATCAGCTTGCCATCTCGGGCGATTGCAACCACCGCGCCCGGCACGCGCTTGCTTTCGATCTCACGATCGAAGAACTCGTCTAGCTTGGCAAGGCGTTGCTGAGAAACTCCCACGTCATCGGCCATGGCCTCGGGCAGAGGCGCTGAATGCACCGAATTGAAGCTGATTCCAGCAACCGCTGCGGCCATAACAAGCTTGTTCATTCTATCCTCGCCAATAGACGGAGCTGGCTTGCGCTGCTCCAGCTCTGGCATGTCTGGTCTGACAAGCCGAAAGCCACTCGATCCGATCTGGCGCGCCTGCGCTCATGTGCTTCTCGTGGCACCGCGTCTGTCTAGGAGAGCTAAGGTGAAGATGACCGCAAGAGCGAACATCACCATACCGCCCGCAACCACACTCGCCTCGCGCCAGCGTGATGCTTGGACGTAGTCTATGACGTAAGCTGACAACACCTTGGTGCGCCCAGGAATATTGCCGCCGATCATCATCACGACGCCGAATGTGCCGATCGTATGAGCAAAGCCAATCACAGCGGCTTTGACAAACTCCAATCGCGCCAGCGGCAAACCGATGGTAACGAAGGCATGCAACGGAGAAACCCGCGCCGCGGCTTCCAGCGGAGGGTCGCCCATCGCAACAAAGGCGTTGCGGATCGGCTGCACCACCAAAGGCAGCGCCGAGAGCACCGATCCGACTACGATTCCTGCGAAGGTAAAGGCGAGCGAGCGCTCGCCCCAGAAAGAAGCGAGAAGCCCCCCAGGTCCGCCGGGCCCGAGCAGCACGAGAACACAGAAACCGAGTGCCGTCGGCGGGAGCACCAGCAGAAGGGTGATGATCGCTGCCACCGCCTCGCGCAGAACAGTATGTGAACGCGCTAGCCACCACGCGAGCGGCGCACCAATCGCCAAGAGGATGATGGTCGTCACGCTGGCGAGCTCGATCGTAAGCGCAACGGATTGCCAAATCTCTGCCGAAAACGCATCCATAGGCGTCAGCCCCCCAGTGAGAGACGGTCGCCGTCTCGGGACAGTGATCGCCAACACATCCGGCGCGCCGAGGCATGGGGCGCGCAACGCCTCTTCGTGGTGCGGACCTTCGCAGCGGCCACTACATTGACGCGCGTCGTTTTCGCGAGCAAGAGCAGCGTCGCAAACTTCATAGGAAACTCCTGTCACGGGGCCGACTTCGACCGGTCTTGACGGCGGCAGCTCCTCGCTCGTCACCCAGCAATCCCCGTGCCGCTCAGCAATCCCTGTGCCGCTTGTGCAATGTGGTGCGTTCTTGTCTCAACGTGAGAAAATACGCACAGACGACGAGTTCGCTGTGGAGTGGATCTTGCGCTCTGTCAGGTTTCCGGCATCTTCGTTCCCGAGCAGACAGCGACGGCACAATGATGCGGCAGAGTTTGACGCCCGCAGGTTTATTATTGGATCTTACGGCACTCGACGCGATCCTTAAGTGGATTCTGTTTCGAAAATTGCCCCGGTCGTTTAGAGTTCGCTCGAACGCGGGCGCGGCTGAGCGCAAGCACGACCCGCCACAGTCCCATTTACGACAATGGACGCGGCTGGTAGCAAGGGTATCGGAATTCATACCTTGCTGGACGTTGCCGCAAAGGACCTCCAAGCAGCGACGCCTTCATCCGGTAATCATGTGCGCACCGTGATAAACGAGCGCAAAACCTTGCGACATGCAGCTTGTTGTGCCGGAGGCAGGACTTGCCGCCGAAAACGGTTTGCAGCGACCTACAGAGCGTCCGGGCGGTGCCGCATATCGACCGTGATAGTGCCCCGGGGCGCGAGACACACATGCACAGATCTTTTCGTTCGCGCGTTTCTGCGGCTCGCTGAAGAAGACGTCACGGTGATTAAGCTCACCGTCGATCTTGATGATGTCGATGGCGCAAACACCACACTCGCCGCGCCGGCAACGCAATCACCTCGCAACCGGATTCATTGAGTACGTCCAGGAGCGAGCGAGCGCGCGGCAAAACGGCAGTACCCGCTGAGTTCGACCTCGCCGGCGCGCATGCCCGACCGCATCTCGCCCCAGAATCTGCGTTGACCTCATATGGCGATCTGCTGGGTCCCTAACCTGATCGGGCTCTCAGCACGGCGCACTGACTGACCGGCAGCATAGCCCTCCCCCTTTGCAGGGATCGGACGTGGAGGCCATACTCCCGAGACCGGCCCGCACTCACGATTCATCTAGTGCGTCGCGCCCGCGATCTTTGGCAGCCCTGCGCTATATGCACGTCGCTTCTCAAGCGTGCGGCTCCAGATAAGCGCAACCTCCAGCGTGCGCAGCAGCCGCGCGGTAGCCCGAGATCGGATCAAGCTTGGTACCTCCAGGAGAAATGGGCAGCGCGAATGGCGGCACTTTATTAATGCCGATATCATGCAGAAGCGCGCCCCGAAGCGATAGCAAAATCCGATGGGCGACATTCGACACCCAAGCTGAAGGCACCATTAGTCCGTGCGATCCGGCCGCGACAGTCGGTGATGGCCTCTGCCAATTTGCCGAAGCGCGCCTCTGCACTATTTATGATAGTGGCAGCCCCTCCCCCAATGCGCACGGATGGCGTGAAGGCGCGTTGCTCAGGCATCGCGCATGCTTGGACAATCCGATCAAAACCATGGAATCAGTGCGCCCATTCATGTTGCGCCGCGGCAGCCGCGCTGCATGCGCCCGTGCTCGGAGATTCTCATCGAACGACGATTCGGTTTTGTAGCGCGCGCCTACATGCGGGAGCTTTCGCAGCATGTGCGGTGTTCTCATTCGATTTGAAGCCCTATTCAACGCTGGCGGCGCCATATCCCTGGTCAACCGCGAGGCCGAGCAGCGGCGACGGTAGCCCGTCTTGAGGTGCCACGTTGCCCACTGAATCGGCAACAGACGGAAGACTTCAAGGGTCATAAGATTGCTTCTTCTTGGAAGACCTCTGCGAGCTCTTGTACGCACAAGCAGATGTCCGCCGTCTGCTGAACTGTGCGGTCACTTCACCTGGAGACAAACGCCCAGCGATCGGACATGCTTTGCCGGTAGCGAAAATGCAGCGCTCCCATCTCAGAATTTGTAGGCAATCGGGTTCTAGATCTTCGATGTGCCGGACATCCATTGCGTGAATGCCTACGATCGAAACTATCGATTTTACCAATCTCACGCAGTGTTGCATCAATCTTATCAGTCAGCGCATACCGATCACGCTAGGCTTCTAGGTCGAGAAGTGCCCACCCTACGCCCAGCCGACCAAAGATCCGTATTATGCCGCCACGTCATGTTCGGGCTTGCGACCGCGGTGCGAGCATTTGGATCGAGCCAATGGCGAGTTTATCCCCGAACACTTGATTGGCCGCAGATCGGGCATCTGGTGCATATCTTGCTTAGCGAAAAAAGATAACCTAACTGGACGCCTGCCTTTGGGATGACGCGCCGCCTCGCGGATCGTCTTCAATCGGACACGGCTAAAACAACGAGCCTCGCATGATGCTGTCGCCTCTCAACGACGCGGCGGCTTGCATTCGAGTATATTCGGGAAGGAAGCGTCATGACCACCATGGCAACCGCGGCACCCGCGCGCGCGTCGCAGACTTGGTATAAGATCCTCTACATCCAGGTGTTGATCGCCATTGTGGTTGGTGCCTTGGTCGGTTGGCTGTGGCCATCTGTCGCGACCAACGATTGGGTCAAGGCGCTCGGTGACGGATTCATCAAACTCATCAAGATGGTGATCGCACCGATCATCTTCTGCACCGTCGCATCCGGCATCGCGCACATTCAGGATGCAAAGAAAGTCGGTCGCGTCGGCGTCAAGGCATTGGTCTATTTCGAGATCGTCTCCAGCTTTGCGCTGCTGTTGGGCCTTATTATGGGTAATCTGGTCCAAGTCGGTCATGGCCTTGCAGTCAAGCCGGACGCTGCAGCGGTCGCCAATTACGTCAAGCAAGCGGAAGCCTCCAAGAGCGTCGATTTCTTTCTCAATATCATTCCCGATACCGTGGTCAGCGCGTTCGCTCGCGGCGATGTTTTGCAGGTGCTCCTGTTCGCGATCTTGTTCGGTTTTTCTATGATGGCGCTGGGAGAACGCGGGGAGCGGCTGCGCGGCATGATTGACGACGTCGCGCACGCGGTGTTCGGTGTAATCGCCATCATCATGAAAGCGGCCCCGATCGGAGCCTTCGGCGCCATGGCCTTCACGATTGGCAAGTTCGGGCCGGCGGCGCTCGGCAATCTGATCGGTCTGATCGCGCTATTTTACGTTACGGCTGCGCTTTTTGTCGTGGTGGTGCTCGGTGTCATCGCGCGCATCGTCGGCTTTTCGATTTTCAAGTTTATTGTCTATATCAAGGACGAGCTTTTGATCGTGCTCGGCACTTCCTCCTCGGAAAGCGCGCTGCCGCAATTGATGGAGAAACTTGAGCGGCTGGGCTGCTCCAAGCCCGTGGTCGGCCTAGTGGTTCCAACTGGGTACTCCTTCAACCTCGATGGCACCAACATTTATATGACGCTTGCTACATTGTTCATTGCCCAAGCGCTCGGAGTCGATCTCACCTTTGGCCAACAGCTCACGATCTTGCTCGTGGCAATGCTGACCTCCAAGGGGGCAAGCGGCGTCACCGGCGCGGGCTTCATCACGCTCGCCGCAACGTTGTCGGTCGTCAACCCAGCGCTGGTACCGGGTATGGCAATCGTGTTCTCGATCGACAAGTTCATGAGCGAGGTACGCGCCCTTACCAACATCACGGGCAATGGCATTGCAGCCGTGTTCGTATCCTGGTGGGAAGGCGAGCTTGAGCACGCGACGTTGCACGCTCGGCTCGACCGGCTCACCACTGTCGACACAGGGAGGTAGGCCGCGGATCTTGGTCGCCGTCATTGCAAGACGCGTCGAATCCAAGCGCAACCGCATTCACGATTCTTCGTAGTTTAAGTCGGCATGCACCGTGCCTGATCTGCGAATCCGAGCTTTCTCCCACGGCATCCCCAGAACGCAGCTCTTGCTCCGCGTCACGCCCTCGGCAGTCGCCTGTGAGGGGTTACCGCACGCGATAAGGAGCTGCAGTTTTAGAAAGTCATTTTCAAGCGTGGTCTTTCGAGGTCAGGCTTCTGGCCAGCCGGGCGCCTGTGCAATATTGCCGAGCCAGACAGTAAGGCTGCGAAAGAACGTATCCAGCTTGACGGACCAAGGTGTTGGCCCGCCCACAAATGCCCAGGTGCGTGGTCAACACACTTGCCTCGCCCGGCCGACGAGGCGGTAGCGTCTTCCGTGCAACTCAGTACTACGGTGCGTATCAGATCGCGATGGATGTGATCAGCGCGGACTAGATTGGCACCTTGACAGAGACGAGGCAGCTCGCGGAAGCAAGTATCGGCTCGGCCCTCATATACCCCCCCCTGGATTCCGGCTGACGCTTCGTCGGCACCGAGCCTGGGCGGACATGGCCGCGAGGCATAGATAGCAGTTGCATAACTTCGCCCTGCTATCTCGGCACATTACATTGCCCTCCCGTCCGCATGATCAGTTGCGAGATGCGTGGTCCCGCAGCTTGCACCTGGCCTTTCCGGGTTCGACGAGGGGCCTGCTTTTTCGGCCGCGACGTCCTGGCTGAACTGAAGTCCTTGTCCTCGTCGTGGGTGCCACGGGGTCGCGGTCCTCGGCCGCAGCCTCGAATGCCTGCCCCAAAGGTCACCGGCGGCGGAGGAAAGCAGACAACCCAGCCTCGATGTACAGAGGTCAGATGCAATATTGAAAGGTTTAGGACAACTATACGTACGTTTGTAATGCGTCTTCCTTCGGCGCGTGCTGAGTTCAAAAGAAGGCAATCAATCTCGCAACCGCGTACGAGCGTCTGTCGACACGGAAAGGATTGCCTCATTTTTGCCTAAAATGTTATAGCTCTCCCGCCGGAGAAAAGCCCGGACGATATAAAAATGCGTAGTCAGATCAGCAATTTGAAAGTTTCAGCCCCTCAGTTTACCTTCGGCAGCATAACGTTGGCCGTGGTAACGCTGGCTTGCTTGTACCTTCACGCGCAGTTCGCTGCGACCGCGTTCGCCTATTTGTTGGTCGTATTGCTGTTTTCGTTGATGGGCAGCCTCATCGCGTCATCCGCGCTTTGTGTCGTGGCCATCGTAGCTTTGGCTTACTATTTTGCGCCGCCAGCGTTCAGTCTGCGGATCGATGACCCACAAGATCTTCCGGTGGTCGTTGCGTTCTTCATTGTCTCGATCATTGGAACGCACCTGATGGGAAAAGTCCGCCAAGAGAGCCAAGCCGCGCGTGAGGCCGCAGCCAAACTCCGGATCAGCGCGGCCGATTTGGAAGACCGCGAGAAACGCTGGCAAGCAATCTTTGAACACAATCCGGCCATGTACGTCATGGTCGACGAAGCCGGTACCGTTCTCAATACCAATACGTTCGGCGCGGCACAGCTCGGCTATGCGCGTTCCGAACTGATCGGCCATTCCATCCTGGGAGTCTTTCTGGAGGAGGATCGCGAGTTAGCTCGCGAATGCATTCGCGCCTGCCTTGAAGATATCGGTCAATCGCGGACCTGGGAGGCCCGGAAAGTCAGGAATGATGGCTCGGTACTGTGGGTACGTGAAAATGCCAAAGCCATGCTTTGGGCTGATGACCGGCCCATTGTTCTGATATCCTGCGAAGATATCACGGAACGGAAGCGGACCGAGTTTGCCCTGCAGCGGAGCGAAGCACATTTGGCCCAGGCGCAGGAGCTGAGCAATACGGGCAGCTTCGGCTGGAACGTCGTCACCGGCGAGGTCTTCTGGTCAAAGGAGACGTTTCGAATATTTGAGTTGGACCCGCAGACCGTTCCGTCGCCGGACTTCGTCGTCGAGCGCACCCATCCAGATGATCGGGCCTCGGTTCAAGAGGTCATTGATCGGGCGATGCGAGATCCGAAGGATTTCGAACATGAATACCGGCTGCTGCTGCCGGACGGCTCGGTGAAGCACATCCATGCGCGGGCACGAGTCACGAGAACCGCCAGCGGTGATATTGAGTTTGTCGGAGCAGCGACGAATGTTACCGCGGAGCGGCAAGCAGAACAGAAGCTGCGCCGCAGTGAGGCCTATCTCGCCGAAGCCCAGCATCTCAGCCACACGGGCAGTTGGTCATGGGACGTTCATGGGCTCGATTTTGTGTATCGCTCCGCCGAGGTCGATCGTCTGTTTGAGTTCGATCCGCAAGAGACTGTATCGATAGAGACCATTCGCTCGCGCATCCATCCAGACGATCTCCCCGGGCTCCAGGAGGTTCAGCGCCAGGCTATCGAGCTCAAGGAAGATCGCTTCGAGTATGATTTTCGAATCCTTCTGAAAGACGGCGGGATAAGGCGCATACACTCCGTTGCGCATATCGTGGTCGGCAACGATGGTTGCGTGAGCGAACTGATCGGAACGCATATGGATGTGACCGAGCAATACGCCGCCAGAGAGCGCCTGGAAAACACACTGGCTGCGCTGCGCGAAAGCGAGCAGCGCTTTCGCGATTACGCCGAGACGGCGTCCGATTGGCTCTGGGAGACCGGGCCAGATCACCAGGTTACGCGCTTGTCCGAGCACACCAGCACTGCGGGAATCTTAGCGACAGGATTGATGGGCCTGCTCCGCTGGGACATTGCGTGCGATGTGGAAGAGGAACCTGAGAAGTGGCGGCAGCATCGGGCCACACTGGAGGCGCATCTGCCGTTCCGGGATCTGGTCTACCGTACTGTCAACCGGGTCGGATCTCCGATCTACGTTCGGACGAGCGGCAAGCCCTTTTTTGATCCGAACGGCAAGTTCCTTGGTTACCGCGGCGTCAGCACCGACATCACCGCTATTATTCGCGCGGATCAAGCCGAACAACAGTTGCGGAAGGCACAGGCGGAACTTGCGCATGTGACACGTGTGACGACGTTAGGAGAGCTGACAACCTCCATTGCCCATGAAATCAACCAGCCACTCGCCGCAATTATCAGCAACGCCGACGCGTGCCTCGGTTGGATGGGCCGCGAAACTCCTGATCTATCGGCGGCGCGCTCTTCGGTTGAGTGGATCATCGAAGACGCAATACGGGCAAGCGAAGTGATCCGTCGCGTGCGCGCTCTGGCGAAGAAGGGCGAGATCGAGATGGTCCCGCTCGATATCAACGAGGTCGTTAGGGACGTCATTGTGCTGGTGACACGAGAGCTGGTGAGCCACCAGGTGGCGTTAAGAACCGAGCTGACGGCAGCTCTGCCTATGATTCTGGGTGACCGGATTCAGTTGCAGCAAGTGATCATCAATCTGGTGATGAACGGGATCGAAGCCATGGACGCAGTCAGGGACCGAAAGCGTGAGTTGCTGATTCAGTCGTCCATGGACGATATGGGGCATGTGCAGGTGGCCGTGACAGATTGGGGCGTCGGGATCGCCGAGAATGATGCGGACCGCGTGCTAGAGCCTTTCTTCACCACGAAATCCAGCGGCCTTGGAATGGGTCTTTCGATCTGCCGGTCGATCGTTGAGGCTCACGGAGGACGACTGTCCGTGGTGCGCAAGCAGGAGCCGGGCGTGACATTCCAGTTTGCCCTGCCGTTGCATGAGGAGATCGTCTCATGACGCAACGCTTTGACTCGCCAAGCAGCAAACCCGAGGCTTCGACAAAGGCGATCGTCTTTGTTGTCGAGGACGATATCTCCATGCGTCGGTCGCTCACCAACCTTTTTCAATCGGTAGGTTTGGACGTCGTTGCATTTGGATCGGCCCGCGAAATGCTGCAGAGCGCACTTCCGGATGTTGTTAGCTGCCTGGTTCTTGATGTCCGGCTCCCCGGCTTGAGCGGCCTGGAGTTCCAAACTGAGCTGGCGAAGTTGAACATACATATTCCGATCATTTTCATTACCGGCCATGGCGACATTCCCATGAGCGTCAGGGCGATGAAAGGAGGCGCGGTCGATTTTCTTACCAAACCGTTTCGCGATCAGGAATTGCTTGACGCGGTGATTGCCGCGACCGAGCGCGACCGCAAAAGACGGGAGGCCCAGCAAGCCGTCGCAACCCTGCAGTCCCTATTTGAGACCCTAAGCCCGCGCGAACAGGCGGTGATGAAGCTGGTCGCTTCCGGTCTGATGAATAAGCAGGTAGCCGCTGAGCTTGGGCTCGCTGAGATTACGGTCAAGATCTACCGGGGACACGTAATGAGAAAGATGCGTGCCCGCTCACTGGCCGATCTGATCAGAATGGCTGAGACTCTGGGGATCGGAGCCAATCGTTCTGAACAAACCTAAGTATGATTTTACAATTTCGTCACTCGAGCCCACTTTTCGCCCAGGATGGCTAATGCCTCGGCAGCCGTTAGTCCCGCGCCAGGAGAGATCGTCTTGTCCACGCCTTTGATTTCTGTCGTTGACGACGACGCATCTGTCCGTGCGGCGACGGAGAACCTATTGAAATCGCGCGGCTACATCGTTCAAACATTTACATCGGCGGAGGATTTTTTGAGATCGCCGCGGTTGAACGAGACCTCTTGCGTAATTACGGACGTGCAGATGCCGGTTATGAGCGGCTTGGACCTGCTGGCGGAAATGCGGACCCGTGGTTACGGGGTACCTTTCATTTTCATTACTGCGTTCCCGAACGACCGCGTGCGCGCCTCAGCCTTGAGCGCAGGAGCGATTGGCTTCTTGGCCAAGCCCTTCGCCGGACATGCACTGATCGAGCACCTCGATGCCGCACTGAAGGAAAACCGCAATGGAGGACGCACTTGAAACGATCAGCCGGCGGCGAGTCATTTCAGCCCTGAATGTTGAGATCCGGTCGCGAGCTCGGCGCGATCTTATTGAAGCGGGCTCTCCGAAATCAGCCGGCACCAACGGTAGTCGATGTCGTACTGCCTCTTGGCCCGTGAGTTGTCCACCAGGCATCAGGCCGCTCAGAACGACGTTGCCACCAAGGGTCGGCATACTTGGCACCTCTAGGCCCCGCTCGTCTCTGCTTTTTGGCACTTCAGGTGACCTTGCGCAGAAGTTGTTCGACAAGCTCAAGCGCTTCTTCGCTCAGATTCGTAGCAGCTAAATGCGATTGCGACATACCGCCTGGCGCAACAAAAGAGCTTCGTTCAACTCAGAAGCTCCCTGTGGGGCCATCGTGTGAAATCATGGGTGTTTTGGGTGATATTGATTGGCGCGCGAAAGCTCTGCGCGAGCTCCTTCGGCTACGGCGCCAGTCGGCACAGTTTTGCCCTGCTTGTCTATGGTGCCTGGCATCGCTCCGCGCTATTCTTCAGACCACCCCCTTATAGTGGCCTCTTCGACCCTCCCCACTCTTGTTCCCAGCTGGTAGCTGAAGTATCGTGCGTCGTCGGAATCTCGGGTTGTTCCATAGTCTTCGGCAACTTCTGCAGTCCGCCTTGCTCTAGCGGACACGAAGTCGGAGCACTCTTGCGGGTTTATCGGCGATGTACTTGATCTCGTCGCCATGATAGGCCTTCGCGGCTTCCCGGAATGATCTGCGATCTTTGAATTCTATCACAGGAGGAGTTGAAACCAGCAAATACGGTCTCGTTGCTGATGATGAGCTGCCGCTTGACCCAGATTCGGCTGACCGCATGTTGGCGAACGCATCCGCAAAGCTGTTTGCATCCGCTTGCTCGTCAGCTTCGGCAAAGGGCGGCGATTGGTAGTAGTACGAGCCGTTGATGCGATTATACATGGCGATTAGTGCTTCCGTCGGGCATAGATTTCTGCACTTGGTCAACGGCCTGTTCTCATGTTTGCTGTCAAGGGGCTCGATCAAGCGGAACCGCTTCCGGCTGAGCGCCCGGACGCTGGACTTCGAAGGTGCCCACGGTAGGAGGCAGGGCCAAAGACGACGGTTGATCAAGCTCTCATGCGCGGGTTGGCTACCGCATGACCGTGGTTTCGTCTTGGGGCTGCCTCGGTCTAGGAGCGAGCGTCGGCGATGCCGGCTCATAACAGGCCACGAGGATTCCCCACGGCGCCCTGCCTCCTGCCCTGGGCACCAGATATGGTCGAGCAGCGTTCTTTCAGGCGACCGGCCCGAGCTGTACTTGCCGAGTGATCGCCCACAGGAAGCCGACCATCTCGCGTGCAATGGCAGTGGTGACGATCACCTTGGGTTTGCCGGCCGCCGACGAGCGGCGATAGCGGGCGCACAGCCTGACCTAGGCTTTCCAGGCGATATCGCGGATAGCTTGAGGCAGGCGCTCGTTACGGTCATGGAGCTTGCTGACGCGGGCTTGCATGCGATAGGTCCACGCCCCCTCGATCAGAGCCCGCCTGTCCAGAGCGTTGCCAGCCTTGGTGATGCCGCCGCGTCGGATGGTGACGCCGCTCGAATGCTCTGACGGCACGAGGCCGAGAAAGGCCATCAACTGTCGGGGATTGTCGAAGCGGGAGAAGTCGCCGACCTCGGCAACCACCGTCACGGCAACGATGAAGGCGACGCCGCGCATGGCCTGCACGGCCTCTACGAACGGCGTCATCGACCATTGTGGCGCCAGCTCCTCGATCCGCTTGGTCAAGCAGTCCACACGGGCCTCAGCGTCGGTCACGGCATGAATGTAGTCCTGCAGAACGATTTGGCCCGCCGGGTGATCGAAGCGCACCGTGGTGAGCCATCGACGATAAGCCAGAGTCCCCCCCCTTTTCCCGGCATAGATGCGCCCATGTCGCAGCAGGAAGCCTTGGAGATGTTGCCGCGCCTTTCCGAGCACACGCATCGCCGTGGCGCGGGCTCTCACCAAGTCGCGCATGGCCTCATGCGCCGCATCCGGAACCCACACGGCTGTCAGCTCGCCGCTCCGGTGCAGCTTGGCCAGCATCGCCGCATCGCGCCGGTCAGTTTTTACCCGATCCCCGGCCTTCATCGGGATCAGCGAGGGGGCCACCACGATGCAGTTGTGCCCCAGTCCCGTCAGTTGTCGATGCAGGCTATATCCGCAGGGTCCGGCTTCGTAACAAAAACTTACCTGCCGGTCACCCTTGCCAAGCTTCTTCGCCGCTTGTCGATTTGATCGGCGCGATTAGGGATGATCCCCAAGTTACGAACTTCACCGCCGCGCATCCCTTCCGCCACTGCGACCGAAATCGTCGCCTTGCGCACATCCAGCCCCACGAAAATGCTATCGTTCATCAGGCCCGCTCCCCATGCTTGAGGTTCGGCGCCGGACCATCCGGCGCAACCCTCGATGGAGCTTGCCGCGGGGCGGGCCGCCCGTCACCTCAAAGGGCAAACATAGGGTCTAGGCCGTGTGGAGTTGATAGGCAGCCTGGCTTACGAAAACCTGGCGTGGATCCCGCTAATCGTACTTCACTCTGGCTTGCTTGCTTCCAAACGAGCGCGGCGCACGCTCAAGCTATTGGCGCTCAGTAGGTTTGATGAGGCCGCGAGCAAGTCCCAGAATGCATCTTCACAACCAATTGGATCGTTCGATGTTGGCTTGCTGACTCCAAGCGGATCGTTGGCATTCCAAACTCCCACCGCACCGCCTCATATCCCGTTCTTCGTTTGGATGCTTCAGGGCAGGTCGTAAGCGGGGCGTCTTAAATAGATTGACGATGTCCAGGCTTTAACCGGCGATATCGCCTATCTAACTGCGGCTCGTGGAAGCGCGCCCTTTGTCGGCGTCAGCGCTCATTTATCCAAATCCGCATTTCGCCTTCGCCGCGGTTAGCCCAGCTGAACCACGGAATGAATGTCAACCGCTGTGGTTCTAGCTGACCAGGCACCTTGTCGTAGTGATAAAGTGCCGCTTCTTCGGATTGCGTGTGTTGCAGTCGCACTCCGTCAGCCTGCAGCAAAATCTTGCCCTTGAAGAGACCAGTTCCGTCGACAAGCGAAAACTGGCTGTCTGCATGAAGCCAAACGTTGTGTAACTCGGTCCCGTTGTCGACTTCCTCAAGGCAATAAACTAACGGGCCACGCTCTATGGCCACCTTGCCGGCCAAATTGCGAACTTGCGGATAGCCGTAGACGCGACGCACTTGCATCGGCAGCAATAGTTTGACGCGATCTCCCCGCCTCCATGTCCGGTGAATGTGCAAATAGCCATTTCGCGGCTCGCAATTGATACGTTCTCCGTTCAGGCTCGCCGCCGGCGCGCTGCACCATTGTGGTAGGCGCAGAGCGAGCGTGTGAGAAATTGGCAGTGCGGATTCGACGGCGATCTCCACCTCGTCTTTCCAGGGATAGTTGCCGTTCATGAGCAGTCGCAGCTTAGCCCCGCCGACCGACATTTCCACCCTATTGCCGACGTAGAGATTTACATAGAGCGCATCGGCGCGGAGCGTATAGATATAATGGCCAATCGATGCGAAAAGCCGTGCGATGTTCGGTGGACAGCACGCGCAGCCAAACCAGGGCCTTCGCACCGGCGAGACATGATTATAAATGCCATTAGCCCTCAGCGTTTTGGGATGCATTTCGAGCGGGTTAACATAGAAATAATGACGACCGTCGAATGCGATACTGCCGAGAACGGTATTGTAGAGCGCGCGCTCCATCACGTCGGCATATTGACCATCCAGCTCCATCTCCAGCATACGACGCGCGAACATCATTAGGCCAATGGATGCGCAACTTTCCGCGTACGCGGTATCGTTCGGCAGATCGTAATCGCAGCTAAACGCTTCGCCCGCGCTTTGCGAGCCGATGGCTCCGGTGATATAGATCTTGCGCTGCACCATGCTTTGCCACAGCCGTAGGCAAGTCTGACGTTGCTGATCGTTCTGACGCAGACGCGCAAGATGCGCTACCCCAGTCATGAGGTATACAAAGCGAACCGCATGGCCGGTGGCCGTCCGCTGCTTGGAAAGTGGCAAATGCGCTTGGCTATATGCTTTGTTTTTTAACATCCAGGGCAGGCCGCCTGATTCGGTGGCACAGGATTGCCGGCGCTTCTCGTACTCAATGTCGTAAAAATGTGGCTCCGAACCGCGTTGCTCCACGAAAAAATGGGCTAGCGTGAGATATCGCTGCTCATGCGTCACTTCGTAGAGGCGCGTCAACGCAAGTTCAATTTCCGGGTGGCCATCGTAGCCATGTAGCTGATCGCGTTCCGGGCCGAAAACCGTGTCGACGTGGTCAGCAAGTCTGCAACCAACCTCAAGCAATCGCCGTTTGCCAGTCGCCTGAAAGAAAGCGACACCCGCTTCAATCAAATGGCCGGCGCAGTAAAGCTCGTGGCACTCCGCTAGGTTGCTCCAGCGCTCCCGAGGCGCGTTCAGTATGAAATAGGTGTTAAGATAGCCATCGCCACATTGGGCGGTCGCAATCAATTCAATCAGCTCGTCGGCAGCCTTCTCCAGCTCTGGATTGGGTGCCTGGCATAGAGACCAAGCAACCGCCTCTAGCCATTTCGCGACGTCACTGTCCTGAAAAACCGTTCCATGGAACTCGCCTCTCGCATCTCCTGCGGCGATGCGGAAGTTCTCCACCGCGTGGCTTGGTATCGCCTCGGGATTGCGATCGTTCAGCACCTCCCATTGGTAGGGAATTGCCACTTCCCTTACCAACTGCTGACATTTCCCAATCAGCGGATCCAAGACGTGTAGGTTGTGAAGATCGATTTCGGCCACATTCCGCTCACTCATTTCGTTCCTCCCTGGTGAGTCGGAAGGACGCCTAGCAAGGCAAGCCAACTCACCATGATTGCGTTGCTGGGGTTGCGGCCCTGAGGTTTGCGGCTGCACAGTCCTATTCCCGAAGCGAGCGTTGCAGTGACAGAAATGGAGAGGGTTCTCCTGCGGCGTCGTACGACCAGACACGTGCGGGCAGCGGCTTGTTCGAGGAGCGGGCCAGCAATTCCCATGCCGAGAATGAGGGCTGTTCTTCTGGTCGATCCGATCTGCGGCTCTGCGATAAGCGTCCGTTGGTCCGCCCAACTAACCGGAGTTACCAGTCGAGCTAAATCCCGCATCGCTGCAGCGCTGGGTCGATCTGGTATACGAACCGATCGGCTGTCCCAGGGCAGATAATCGCCCACGACCCTCGCCGGCCGCAGATACAGCCGGAACGCCGCTCCTTTCGTCGCGACCAGCCGCCCGCACCTGATCCGAGGCCTTCAATACGCTGCGCGGGAATGTCCGGTTACGAACAATCCTTTGATGACACGTGGAAGGTGGGCGGACCGCAGGGCGCGTGAAACCCAAGTCGGATCGAATGGGCCGCCGCCACGCAGGATTCAACGGAGACACTGGGGCGTCAATCCTAGGCAATCCCGACGGGTCGAAGCGCATGCTCCGTGAGCGTCACGAGAGGATCACCGGTTCCTGGGCTTGACCTGTGCGGAATGCTCTGGATAGCACGGTCGGGATGATTGACGCCGCCGGCGCGGGATGATGGATTGATCCCGGTTCGGAGCGGGCAACGTGGATCAGAATGACCGGCGAGTCGCAGCTGCGCGAGAAGCTTCGGAAGATCGAAGCGTTGTTCGTGGGTGCCGGAACTGCTGGTGAGCGCCTTGCAGCGGAAGCCGCACTGCAGCGGGTGCGAGCCCGGGTCGAGGAACTTGCTCGCCACGATCCACCGATCGAACAGCAATTCTCACTTCCCGACCAGTGGTCTCGGCACTTGTTTCTGGCGCTTTGCCGCCGATGTGGGCTGCGGCCGTTTCGTTATCGCCGGCAGCGACGCAACACGGTGATGGTCCGTGCGTCACGAGGCCTCGTTGATCGGGTCCTGCTGCCGGAGTTCACAGAGCTTGAGGGTGCGCTACAAGTGTATCTGCACGAGGTGACGCTGCGCGTGATCCGCGAAGAGATTTACGACGACGCCAGCGATGCGCAGGAAGTTCTCGACGCCTTGCCGTCGAACTGATCAAGCGGCGATCTTTGCCTCGGAACCGTCGCACGCAGCTTTCCAATGCCACGGCAACAGCGTGTTCAGCTGATTTATCTTGGTGCGTTCGGATACGATGCGCTCGAGAACGTCACTAAGATAGTGCCGCGGGTCGATGTCGTGAAGTTTTGCCGTGTCGATGAGCGACGCGAGAATGGCCCATGTCTCGTCGGCGCCTTCACTACCGGCGAACAGATAGTTTTTCTCTCGATGCGCCCATCATCGATGAATCGCATCAGGCCTTCCCAATGCTTGAGGGCGTAGCGGATCGCCTTGCCAAGGGCGGATTTCTTCGAGACTTCCAGCAGTCGCACTTCGAACCAGGGCTTGTTAGTCCTCGATCAGCGGCCTGGTGTCGGATTGTCGCACCGCAACTCGTTGCGTCGCCGGCAAACCGCGAATGCGATCCTCAGCGGCGTAGAACATCGCGATCCGCTGCAGCGCTTCCGCAGCAATCGCGACTTCGTCGCGACGTGAACGCCCCAGAACTTCCGCCGCGCATGCGCGAAGCAGAACGCCAGCTGCATCAGACGGCTGCCGTCTTGATCGGGCCCTTGTAGGCCGCATAGCCGATGGAGTGGACGCCCCCCGACGGCATCGATTGTGCCAAGATGTGGGTGTTTGAACCCGGTAAGGAGGACGTCCGTGGACGAGGTTAGCATCATTGGTTTGGATTTGGCTAAGAACGTGTTCCAAGTCCACGGAGCTGCTTAGGATGGGAGGACCGTTCTGCGTAAGCAACTCCACCGTGGCAGATTGCCTGAGTTTCTCGCGGAGTTGCCGAGGTGTGTGGTCGCGATGGAGGCCTGCGCCAGCGCCCATTATTGGGGACGGGAGATCGGTAAGTTCGGCCACGATATCCGGTTGATCCATCCCTCGTACGTGAAGCCCTTCGTTAAGCGTCAGAAGAACGATGCAGCGGATGCCGAAGCGATCGCCGAAGCCTCGTCTCGACCAACGATGCGCTTTGTCGGCGTCAAGAGCGCCGAGAAGCAAGCTTCTTCCATGGCGTTCAAGGTTCGTGATCTCTTGGTTCGACAGCGTACACAGGTGATTAATGCCTTGCGCGGGCATCTTGCGGAATACGGGTTGATCGTGGCTCAGGGCGTGAGACATATCCCCCGACTGGCTGAGCTCCTGGCACCATATCCGGACCTGCCCGATCTAGCCCACAGCCTTTGCCAGAATCTCTTGACGCATGTGAAATCCCTGTCGGAGCAGAGAGCAGAGCTGGAGAAGGGACTGCGGGTGCGCGCGAGACAGGACGAAGTTGCCTCTCGTTTAATGACCATTCCGGGAATCGGCGCAATCTGCGCTACAGCGATAGAGGCCTTGGCGCCGTCGGCGGAGACCTTTTCTAAGGGACGAGATTTTGCGGCCTGGGTTGGTCTCACGCCCAAACAGACTTCCTCTGGAGGTAAGGATAGGCTCGGCAAGATCTCCAGGATGGGCCGGCGAGATCTGCGACGCCTCTTGTGCTTGGTGCGACCGCCGTTGTGCGATAGGCAAGACGCTATGGATCGCCAGCAGGATCCTGGCTGGCAAGAATGCTCTCGAAGAAGCCTCCAAAGCTAATCGCGGTCGCTCTAGCGAACAAGATGGCGCGTATCGCCTGGGTCTTGATGATCCGCGGTGGCGCTTACCAGGCTCCAGCGTCTGGCGCTGCTTAACGCAAGGCCAGAAGCCGAGAGACGTCGGGAATGTGGTAAGGTCTAACGGCGGGTTATGGGCAATCGGTCAGGGACTGGGATTGGAAGAATCAACAGGTCGATGAGTGCCAGCGAGCACGCGTAGCCGAATTGGATCCGATCCACGCATTCCATAAGGGCCCGCGACGTGTCGAGGTCGCATTACGATGCCGGACACACGTCAGCACCCAACCACATGCCTGTTCCGAAGTTATATTTTGCTTGCATTCACTGGGCCGTCCACACACATCGACCTGCAGGATGCCGCGGTACTCCCCGAACAGCCGCTTGGCGCGGATCGCCTTGCGATCCTCGGCGAACACGTAGATCACCGCCGGCGGCTCCGGGCCGCCCCATGGGCGGTCATCGGTGGCGATCGCCCAGAACTGGCAGACTTTGGTCCTGCCACGACCGGGATCGAGGACTGGCAGCGGCGTCTCGTCGGCAAACGGCCGCGGGTAGGACATCACCGCGTGGTGCAACAGCGCGTGAAGCGGCTTCAGCCGCCAGGCGAGGCGGCCCATCCACAAGGCCAGTGTTTGCGGATCGAGCGTGATGCCTTGGGCGGCAAACATCTGTTCCGCGCGATACAGCGGCAGCTCGTAGCCATATTTCATACCGCGACGTGGGCCAGCAAGGCTTCCGTCATCATTCCACCGTCGATCGCCTGGGCCGACGCGGGTGCCTGTACCACACCCTGGCGGCAGCCCCGGCAGCCGTGCCGCGGAAGCACGATGCGCTTGATCCGGTACTGCATCGGACTGACGTCGAAGGCTTCCTTGACGGTCTCGGCGATCTTGTGCAGCTGCTCGCCGCAGCAGGGGCAGCTGTGGCTCTCGATATCGACCACGACATCGATGCGCGGCAAATGCTCCGGAAGCTTCCCGCGGTTGCGTCGCGCCGGTCGCTTTCCACGGCCCTCTGCTCCGTCAGGCAGCCTGCCTCCGATCACATCGTCGTTGGCGGCGGCACGAGCCGCCTGTGCGCTGATGGTGTAGAGAGACAGCTGTCCGATATCCAGTGTTTGGAGCGCGCACCGAAGATCGCGCGCTTGTACTGGGACAGGATCACCAGGAGCTTGTCGTTCTCCTGGATCGCAGCGTCGCGGTGAGCGATCGCTGCATCACGCTCGGTCGCCAGCGTGCTGCATTCCTCCGACAACGCCGCAAGCCGTGACGATAGCGCCATCACGGTTTGTCGGAGCATTGCAGGATCGGAAGGCAAATCACTCATGCAGAGTAATCTACAACAACTCCGCATGAGTGACGAACGCCTCTTGGTAATGATCAACCAGCTCGTACCGGCTGATCCACAGGTCGCATCGGCACACGCTTTCAGTCCGAGCCATCGCCGACGCTTCGCGTCTGCACGAATTGCTGCGCTGGGAATGGAAGCTCCCGCGGCAAGCCGACGAGCCCACCGATCAGCAAGCTGCCTAACCTTCACGCAGCGATATCATGACGCCACCCGGGTTCGATCCTAGGTCTTGATCGTAAGCCGCAGATGTCGGCTGGTCTGCGCTCCTAGCGCCACCTCGTTCATGGATTGGTGGAGATCTCGCATCACATAAAGTCTCCATCAGAGTCGGACGCTGACGAAGATTCAGGATCGCTGGCGTACTTGGAGAGATACGTCGAATGCTGGGTATCACGCCGCCATTCACCATCCCTGCGGCTCCAGGGTCCGGACCGGGTTGGGTCAAGTACCATATCGTCTTGGTCCACATGGACGAAACCCATTTGTTCTGCACGGGTTCTCGCTTCGTCATTCGCAGGACGCCAGTTCACCAGAGGCCGTTCGCCGTCTTGCTGAAGTTGATGCTCGAGCAGAATATCGCCGGCGTTCGAAACGAGCGGATGAGCAACCTGGAAATCCACGATGGACGTGACGTCAGTTCGACCGGGAAACTGTTCTCGCCAGCCTTGGCTGTTGAAGTCAGTCATAGGGAATCCGCCTTCCGTTCTTTGGAGACCGACGCTCCTATTTCCGAGTTGGTAGCTGTAATATCGGGCGGCGTCCGAATCTCTTCGGATGCCATACTCACTAGCGACGTGCGCCGTGCGCCTAGCCCTTTCGGATACAAATTCCGAGTATTCCTGTGGATTGTTGGCGATATGATTGATCTCTTCGCCATGAAAAGTCCTCACCTCTCGCCGGAATCTCTCTTGGTTGATCTCGATAACAGGACGTCTTGGACTGTTGTAATAACTTGGACCCGAGGATGAGCCGGCGTCGGAATCCTGCAATCGCATTCTAGAGAATGCGTCCGCGAAGTCGGCGGCATTCCCGTGCTCCGGTGAGCTTGCGCGATGATATTCATCATCGGATGGAACATCCGACCAATTGTTAATTCGACCGTACATGACGACCACACTCCTATGGATGTTGCATTGTGTTCAGGTCGTTAGACCTGGCTCCGCTGATAAGCAGCTTAGCTGTCCGTAAGCTGACGCGGGCAAATAAAGGGAGAACTAAATTCGGTGAAACGATAGGGCGAGGCGCGCAGTCAGGCGCCGCGCTCACCGGGGCGTCTTCATAAGTGTCGTCCGCGAAGAAGTGCCCAAGCCGTTGAGTGAGAGTCGGTTTTTGTCCCCGCTGCGATACGAGATTGCAAGCTTTTCACGGCGGAAGGCCGGAAAGCCCGCAGAATAGCCAGCAGTGATTCGTTCGTAGCGGAGGCGCGCGATGCGCCCGAAGAAGCCGGAAACGACGGGGGAAGGCGACCTGCTTCGCGCCAGGTTCGATCGGCTCATCCCCCTGAAGCAGGAGCAAGGGTTTGCTCGTTGTTTTCTTAAGGCGTTTCCGTGATCAGGATCTTTTCGATGCGGTGCGGCTCGGCTTGGCATGGAACGCGACCTTCGGCAAGGGCGCGAGGATACCGAGCATCGGTTCTGAATCGGCTTCGGGCTGATTTGGCCCTGTAGGAAGGGAGGCCAGGTCCCCATCAGCGTTAGTCAGGGGTTACGATGATGACCCAAACAAGATTGAATCTGCTCGTCCAGCTAATCGGTCTATGATTTGAAACTTCGGATGCAACTATATCGATAACCTGTCCGGCTCCGTCATCCACAACCAACGCAACGGAGCGCAAACCCAACAGCCCGATGCCGAGGCGGGAGGCTCCGACATTGCCACCGCGGCTTCATTCGACAGTTACCGATTTGGCAAGATTACGTGGCTGATCTACGTCCGCGCCTCTTACGAGGGCGGCATGGTAAGCCAAGAGCTGAAGCGGAATAGCATAGACCATCGGCGCAAAGTTTGCGACCATCTCCGGCAGCACAATGGTCATGAGTGTGTCTAGCGTCGCTTCCAAAGCGCCCTTCGCATCGGTGATCAGAACGATCTTGCCGCCGCGAGCTGCAACTTCTTGCATATTCGATACGGTCTTCTCGAAGAGCTCGTCGTAAGGCGCAATCATCACCACAGGCACGGCCTCATCGATCAAGGCGATCGGTCCGTGCTTGAGCTCGCCGGCGGCATAACCTTCTGAGTGAATATAGGAAATTTCCTTCAACTTGAGTGCGCCCTCCAACGCCAGGGGGGCCGACGTGCCACGGCCGAGATAGAGCACGTCCCTCGAGTTGGCGATATCGCCCGCGAGCTTTTCGATCTGCGGCTCAATCAACAGCGCCGCAGCAATCAACCGCGGCACTTCGATGAGCTCGCGCACGAGATTCGATTCATGGATCTCTAACAGCTTACCGCGCTCTTTTCCTGCTGCGACGGCAAGCACCGCCAATACCATCAGCTGGCAGATGAATGCCTTCGTAGAAGCGACGCCGATTTCTGGCCCCGCCAGCGTCGGCAGCACGGATTCGCTTTCGCGCGCAATCGTCGACGTAGAGACGTTAACCACAGATATCGTGTGCAGGCCTTGGCTCTTGGCGTATCGCAGCGCAGCTAGTGTGTCAGCGGTTTCGCCGGACTGCGAGATGACGATCGCAAGATCGCCCTGACGCAAAGGCGCTTCCCTGTAGCGGAACTCAGAGGCTACATCTATCTCGACAGGCAAGCGAGCCAACCGCTCGAACCAGTATTTGGCGATGTGACCGGCATAGTTTGCCGTTCCGCACGCGGTAATCGAGATACGCTGAATGGAGCTAAAATTGAACGGCAATGTGAGCGGCAGGGCTACGCGCTCGCCTGACCTATCAAGATAATGCGCCAGTGTTTTGCAGGCCACTGTCGGCTGCTCGTGGATTTCCTTGGCCATGAAATGGCGATAGTTCTCTTTATCCACAAGGAGTGACGATACGCCAGGCTTTGATGTCTCCCGCTGGACGACGGAGCCGTCTGCGCCATAGATCACGCAGATCGCGCGGGTAAGCACAGCCCAGTCGCCGTCTTCAAGATAGGTAATGGTGTCGGTCAACGGCGCGAGCGCGATCGCGTCCGATCCCAGGTACACTTCGCCGTTGCCATGTCCGATCGCGAGGGGCGATCCTTTGCGCGTACCGATCAAAAGGTCGTCGTGGCCCTTGAAGAGGAATGCAAGCGCGAAGGCTCCGCGCAGCCGCGGGAGCGAGGCTTGTACTGCATCCTGCGGCGAGTAGCCATTCTTAAGATAAGATTCGACGAGATGCGCCACCACCTCCGTGTCCGTCTCTGAGCGGAAGTTGGCCCCATCCCTCTCCAGCTCGGCTCGCAACTCGCGGAAGTTTTCAATGATCCCGTTATGAACGACCGCGACATTTTCCGTCGCATGCGGATGAGCATTGCTCTCGGTCGGTTTTCCATGAGTAGCCCAGCGGGTATGACCTATACCGGCATGACCCTCGGGCGGACAATAGCGCAGCCGCTCCTCAAGGTTTCTCAGCTTACCTTCAGCCCGCCGGAGCTTGATATGTAGCCCTTCGAGCGTCGCAAGGCCTGCGGAGTCGTAGCCACGATATTCCAATCGCCTGAGCGAAGCGACCAACTGCCCGACGACCGGACCACGCCCCAAGATGCCGACAATTCCACACATATCAATTAATGCCGCCCAAGCTCAAAGAGCGCGAGGTCCCCGACAGGAAATCTGGTCATGAAATTCGCTCTCGACAAAAGCTGACTTTCGCTGGATAGCGACGATGGCGTCATTGCCGCAGAAGCCGCCGCAAGGATACGTCGTGCAAGTAGTGTGGCGTCACCTTACAACGTCCTGCTCTCGCATTCACGCAACCGTTCTAGGGTTTGTCGCGCTGGTGTAACAGGCTCATCAGCCTCTGACGGTTTCCAGCTATGTTGGTCGGAATGAGACTAATTGATTGCCACCGAAGCTCCATTGTACGAACGTAAGCTTTCCATATCGAACTTATTTGAAGAACTATACCAATGTTTGCTGCATTCTCACATTTCGTGCTCGCGTCGATGATCCTGCCGCCCAGAGTATGGGTTCCGGTCAGAAGAATCGGGACATTTTTGTAGAGCTAATGTTGTGATGCGCGGGCTTCGCCGTGCTCTGGCTTACGTCCAGAGTTCAGATGCATCGACTACCGCGGCTTCAGCAAGTCACCCTCTTGCGCCATGGCCACATCGAGCGAATGCGCGCACCCAATGAAAGATAGAGACCACGAACTTCCGGCCCTCTCTCATTGACGTATGCACAGAAGGGGGTTCGCCGTCTGCGAAGGTTCGTCGGATTTCATTTTGAATCTCGATGGTATTCCCCCTCCAGCACGATATAAATCAATGTATATAGTGTGCATTCCTGCACGATGTGTATGACTAGATCTAACGATCGGCTTCCTTTGATTTCGGGTGACGTGCGCCGACGGATTTCTCGAGAAGCCCGTTTCGCAAAGGACGATTCGAAGGGAAGCTTTCTTTCCAGCGCAGCTAAGAGAGACCATGGCGGCTCAGGATTCGAAGCGGCGCGTTGCGCTGATCACCGGCGTCACCGGGCAGGACGGCGCGTATCTCGCCGAATACCTGCTTGGGCTCGGCTACACCGTGCACGGGGTCAAGCGTCGCTCGTCCTCGCTCAACACCGCGCGCGTCGATCATCTCTATCAGGACCCGCATGCCGGCAACGTGCCGTTCCTGATGCACTACGGCGACATGACCGATTCGACCAATCTGATTCGGCTGATGCAGCAGATCCGGCCGACCGAGATCTACAATCTGGCCGCCCAGAGCCACGTCCAGGTCAGTTTCGAGAGCCCAGAATACACCGCCAACGCCGACGCCATCGGCGTGCTGCGCCTGCTGGAGGCGATCCGCATCCTCGGCATGGAAAAGGAGACCCGGTTCTACCAGGCCTCGACCTCGGAGCTGTACGGGCTGGTGCAGGAGGTGCCGCAGAAGGAGACGACGCCGTTCTACCCGCGCTCGCCCTATGGCGTCGCCAAGCTCTACGGCTACTGGATCACGGTGAACTACCGCGAGGCCTACGGCATGTTCGCCAGCAACGGCATCCTGTTCAACCATGAGAGCCCGATCCGCGGCGAGACCTTCGTGACGCGCAAGATCACCCGCGCCGTCGCCCGCATCGAGGTCGGCCTCGAGAACAAGCTCTATCTCGGCAATCTCGATGCCAAGCGCGACTGGGGTCACGCCCGCGACTATGTCGAGGGCATGCACAAGATCCTGCAGGTGGATGAGCCTGGCGACTTCGTGCTCGCGACCGGCGAGACGCGATCGGTCCGCGAGTTCGTCGAGTTGGCGTTCGCGGAGGTCGGCCGCAACGTCGAATGGCGCGGCAAGGGTGTCGAGGAGGTCGGCGTCGACAAGGCGACCGGCAACACCCTGGTGCAGATCGATCCGACCTATTTCCGTCCGACCGAGGTCGATCTTCTGATCGGCGACGCGAGCAAGGCGCGCGCCCAGCTCGGCTGGGCACCCAAAACGCCGTTCGCGCAGCTGGTGAAGGAAATGATCGAACGCGATCTCGTCGAGGCCAGGCAGGATGCGGCCGATGGCAAGCACGGCGTTTGAACTGAAGGGCAAGAGGGTCTTTGTCGCCGGCCATCGCGGCATGGTCGGCTCGGCGCTGATGCGCCGGCTGGCGCGCGAACAGGCCGATCTCCTCACGGTGTCGCGCAGCCAGATCGATCTGCGCGACCAAGCCGCGGTCAACGCCTGGTTTGCCGCCAAGCGGCCGCAGGCCGTGTTCCTCGCCGCGGCCAAGGTCGGCGGCATCGTCGCCAACAACACGCTGCGGGCCGAATTCCTCTACGACAATCTGGCGATCGCAACCAATGTGATCCAGGCGGCGCACGCCAATGGTTGTGAGAAGCTGATGTTTTTCGGCTCGTCCTGCATCTATCCACCGCTGGCGCCGCAGCCGCTGCGTGAGGATTCGATGCTGACCGGCCCCCTGGAGCCGACCAACGAGCCCTATGCCATCGCCAAGATCGCCGGCATCAAGATGGCCGAAGCCTATCGCAGCCAGTATGGCTCGGACTTCATCAGCGTGATGCCGACCAATCTTTATGGTCCCGGCGACAATTATCACCCCGAATACAGCCACGTCGTCGCCGCGCTGATCCGCCGGTTTCACGAGGCCAAGGTCTCCGGCGCCGGCAATGTCGTGGTGTGGGGCACCGGCACGCCACGCCGCGAATTCCTTTATGTCGACGATCTCGCCGACGCTTGCATTCATTTGATGAAGACCTATTCCTCCCCTGAACTGGTCAACATCGGTACCGGCGAAGATATCACGATCGCCGAGTTCGCCCTGTTGGTCGCGGCCGCGATCGGCTTTCGCGGCGAGATCGGCTTCGACACCTCGCGCCCCGACGGCACGCCGCGCAAGTTGCTCGACGTCAGCCGACTGGGTAGGCTCGGCTGGCGCGCCCAAACCTCACTGCAGGAAGGCATTCAGTTGGCGTATCGGGCGTATCTCGCCGACAGCAGATGGACGGCCAGAGTAACCGCGTGTCCCGACAAGCGGGCGCAGGGCCGATCCCAGAATACTCGGCGGTGAATGTCCCAACATAGCCGGGCTAACCGGTCACGCAGATATTCAACTTCGCCGCGCAGTCAACCCAGTTCGTTAACAACAACGCTCGGTGGGATGCCCAACGCCGAGTGATCCGGTATGTCAAAGCTGCGGCTCAGCCATGCGACTTGCAGGGACAGAGGCATCATCGACGTGCTGTTCCACAACCATCAAGTTGCGACCTATCGACGGTCGGCACGAACGCCGCCT
This sequence comes from Bradyrhizobium sp. UFLA03-84, assembly GCF_002289535.1. Classification (NCBI taxonomy): domain Bacteria; kingdom Pseudomonadati; phylum Pseudomonadota; class Alphaproteobacteria; order Hyphomicrobiales; family Nitrobacteraceae; genus Bradyrhizobium; species Bradyrhizobium sp. UFLA03-84. The sequence continues at coordinate 105,959 of NZ_NSJY01000020.1, forward strand.
TGCGACCGGTCATTAGCTCGACGCGCGTCGCTATTCCCTCTGAGCCGTCGCTTAGAGAGACTCTGCCATCACCATCCGCGCCGACAGCGTCGCGATGCACATGAGCACGCCTAACATCGCGAACGCCAACGGCAAGCCGACCATGTGTGCGACGAGCCCAATGCTGGCGGGACCGACCAGTATACCCGCATACCCGGCCGTGGTGATGACTGCAATCGCAACGCCTACGGGCATCACTCTCTGTTTGCCGGCGCATCGACACAGTACGGGTACAACATTTGAAACACCCAATCCAATAAGCACGAACCCCGCCATGGCAATCAACGCAATCGGCGCGGCCACCACAGCCAAGAAGCCGGTCAAAATTGGCACGGTCCCGAGCATCAATGTGGTACGGTCGCCGAGCCGAGCTACCATGGTATCTCCGCTGAGACGGCCTGCGGCCATCGCAATTGAGAAGAGCATACAGCCAAGGCCGCCGTGCGCCTCTGCGAGGAGGCCTTGCCCAACGAGAAGCAAAGCGCTCCAATCAAGCATTGCACCTTCGACGAGAAAGGTGACAGCCGCGAGTACGGCTACCAGCAACACACTGCGATTGGGCAAGACAAACAACGGTTCCTGCGGTCTCAAACTCATGGCGAGCAGCCGCGGCCATGCTGACATAATCGCGATCATCATTAAGGCCGAACAGACCAACGTCGAGATAAGCGGGCCACGCTGCAGCGAAAGAAACGAGGTCACCGCGGCAGAACCGGTAAATTCGCCAATGCTGTATTGGGCGTGGAAGCCGGACATCAATGGACGTCCCGTGGCGTGCTCCAATTCAATCGCATGAATATTCATGGCTACGTCGATCGAACCAAGTGAAACACCGAAGGCAAACAGCATGGCACCGAGGCTGAGAGGTGTGCCGGCAACTGCAAGCCACGGCAGGATGAGCGAGATGCCAAGCCCACCCGCGATGATGATGGGCTTGCTGCCATAGCGCGCATTCGACACACTGGTCAAAAGCATAGCGATGACGGACCCCGCTCCGAGACAGAGTAGCAGAAGACCGAGCACGCGGTTATCCACCCCGAGCCGCTCCTTCGCCAGCGGCACCAAAGGCGCCCAGGCCGCGAGGCCGAAGCCAGCCACGAAAAATGCGAGCCGCGTCCCGAGCAGGCCCGCAGACCAATTGGCAGATGGTATCACAGGCACTCCTGAGAGGACGGCTCGCGAGCGGGGCACCTCACCCCGTGCGCTACGCCTGCAAGCGGCCTGAAGCTCGATGATGACGGCCTCAAGTTGACAATCTTCATCTCTGCAAATGCTATGCCGTCGCAAAACGGCCCAAGTTCTGGCGAGCGAAGGTCAAATGAGAGTAATTGTCGATCACCATCCGGCGTGTCGCGCAGTCTTTCTGGGATAAACTAACCATACGAGTGACAATCGTCTTTGCTGGTACCCTACGGAGCGCAAAGCCCAAGGATTCCTTGTCGGAAAACATACAAAGCCCAGCGCGCCCTTGCCTGCGCTGACTCACCTCGAACACAGTCGTCAGTTTCTATGACATCACTTTTCAGCCAATCCGCAGCTCTCAGCAAAGCTGAGCAGGCTGAACGTGCGCGCGGGGCCTCTGGGACAAGCTGGGACGCAGTTAAGTCGCCGTGCGAAGACATCTGGCACGGCGTAGGGGATCACCGGCGTGAAGCTCGGAATAAATGGAATCTCACAAGTATTGGACCGGCATTGACGGCTTGCGCGGGACCGCCGTCTATCGGTCATCGCCTTTCACTAAGGCTCAATCATCCCCGGCGGCTTTATCGGTGAAGAGGTCCTTTCCGTGATCAGCGATTTCGGGTGATCCGGTCTTTCAAGATTAGTGTGCACTGACGAAGATCACCACCATTTCGAGTGGAACGGCAAGAACATCAGCCTACAAACGTTGAATTTCCTCTGATATTGGATATCTGGCTCGTGCGCCGTGTTGTCTTTGGAGCAATTAGTTCGATGTTCATGCCGTTCTCGTCGACACCGAAAGGGGCAGCGCGGCGCCGCGATCATCACATCAATTCTATTAGCTCCGCGATCGCTTGGCCAGGTCCAGGACGGGTGCCTTCGACATCAAGGAGCCCGCTGGCATCGTTCAAGCGCTTATACCCGCACCTTGCCGAGGTCGCCGTTCTGACCAGCTCGAACGGCGCGTGGTAAGGAACGAGTATAACAACCAAAGATCAATCAATATCGTCGTGGCCATCACGCTATAAGCCCACGCGCTCTGCACTAGATTGAGCTCGATTAGAACCCGTGACAAACCGAAGCCCACGATCCAAGCATCGAAACTCATGCAAATGCGTCGAAATATCTCCGGATCAAGTTGGCGAATGACGTAGGATCCCAGCGGGATGCCGAGCACAACGCTGGGTATTAATACATGGAGAAGACTGCCGCTTTCGGGGATGAACAGGCCAAGCCTATAATAGACGAAAGCGGTCACGCTCGATTCCGCCACGCGCACCAGGGCAAGTCCGGCGCGAAATTCGTTTTTGACCAGGAACTGATTGTTAAACAGCATCGCCAAGGGCGGGCCGGAGATAGTAGTCACCGAATAGAGGATGCCCAGCATCGATCCGAATGGCAGACTGATTAGCCAGCTTGCTTCGATAGGGCGGCGCCAACCGGCGGCTTGCAGCAGGATCAAAGGAAGAATGATCGTGTAAGTGGCGAATTTGATCCAGCCCGGCTGCAGTGAAGCCAATGCATACCCGCCAAGTGCAATGCCTGGCAAGAGTCCAACCAAGATGGGAAACACGCGCCTCCAAACCGCCGGTACGCCCTTCAGATTGATGAGGAGCACGTAAACGTTGACGAAGACTTCGACGATGACAATGGCAGGATTGAGAATGCGATTGGTGTAGAAAACCAGCGCAAGCGGCACAGTGAGCGACGAAAAACCGTAGCCGATGGCTCCGTTTACGAAAGCCGCAAAGCACGTCGTTGCGGCCAGGAACCAGATAGAAGCATCAAACTCAGGCATTTCCTTAACTTTCCCACGCCAGAGGGCGCCCAATCCCGCCGGGGAATCAGACGCAAACCTTGGTCTTCAAGATCGCGAAAGATTCTGACCACTCGCTTACGAGCTCCGGCCGCCTTAATAATGGCGATGGCCGCGGTCAAGTGCAGGGTTTCTACGTTTGCTCCCTGTTACGGGCTGCAGTTGTGCAACAAAAGCGGCGCTGTACTCCCCGTTACCTAACTAAATCATTCAGCCATGCGCCTCGGTTTGCTGAAACAATGGTCTTCGTATCGAAATCGCAAAAGCGTCAGCATCCGTCTAAGTGCGGACAACCAGTTCTCCAATCCCACAGAATTGCACTCGCGGTAGCCACCCTAAGGCGGATCAGACCGGAGTTCATCTCTTTCACCTAGCAATTCAACGCGGCCAAATGAAAGAAAGTAAATTCTCTTTCAAGAGCAATTTGGATGATGGATAAGCTGCATCCTGCTTGATAACGCATTAATTCTCTCCGCGCGCGGCGCGGTGGGTCAACGTTCGGCTGCGGTGAACGTGCCGCAATTCATCGTGGCGAAGCAACTGCGGATTGTTGACGTGTTCTTCGAGCGCCCGATGCGCGCAGTAACCTCGGCAGCAATAGCGCGAAGACCTCGATGCAACGGAGCGTTACGCCCCTCCTGAGGCTCCGCCGTTCACGACGCCGACACCTTGAAATGATCTTCTTTCCCCTCTATGAGGCAGTCCTTTGCCGCGGGCGAACGATGGGTCGAGAGGAGCGCGCCGCGAGAGGCCGTCCTTTGGTCTCGCCACGAATTTCGGGGCATTACCACGTTGGCAGGAAACGCCCCTACCGTAGAGCAGTAATCAGTCAATCTGGCCTGATCCCGGCGTCATTACTCGGCCGGCTGGGCCTCGGCAGCGCTGGTGAGGTCGAACTTGCGGCCCTTCTTCGCGTGACCGGCACTCGCATCGACACGGTGATCGGAGGCGATCGCGACATAGACCGCCGGCAGGACGAAGAGCGTGAACAGCGTGCCGATAGACATGCCCGCGACGAGCACGAGCCCAATCGAGAAGCGGCTCGCGGCGCCAGCTCCTGTTGCCGCCAACAAAGGTACCACGCCTGTGACCATAGCCGCCGTCGTCATCAAGATTGGACGAAGTCGGACGCGAGCCGCCATCTCTATCGCCGAGCGACGGTCAAGTCTTTCCTTGAGCTGCAGCTCGTTGGCGAATTCAACCATCAGGATCCCGTGCTTGGCAATTAGACCGACAAGCGTCAGCAGCCCGACCTGAGTGTAGATGTTCATCGTCGCCCAGCCAAAGAATAGTGGTATCAAGGCGCCGGCAATTGCCATGGGTACACTGATCATAATAATGAGGGGATCGCGCAGACTTTCGAACTGCGCCGCAAGCACCAAGAATATGACGATCAATGCAAATGCGAAGGTGATGGCAAGTTGGTCACCCTCGTGCACATATTGCCGCGCGTCGGCAAGGAAGTCGTGGCTGAAACCCGCCGGCAGCTTCTTTGCCTCTGCTTCCAAGAAGTCCACGGCTTGACCGATCGTGACCCCAGGCATCGGCACGGCCTGAAAGGTCGCGCAGTTGAGCTGGTTGTAGTGGGTGAGCGCGTTCGGATCAGTCGCAGTCTCGACCGAGACGACGGTAGATAGCGGAAGCATCGAGCCCGTCGCAGTCTTTACATAATAGTTCCCAATCGCTTCTGGGGCCATGCGTTTCTCGCGCGGCACCTGCGGGATCACCTGGTAGGAGCGGCCCTGCAGATTGAAACGATTGACGTAGTTTCCGCCAAGTAGGGTGGCCAGCGCGTCGCCGATATTCTGCATGGTGATGCCAAGATTGTTGGCCTTGGACCGATCGACCTTGATTCGCACCACCGGCTGGTTGAATTCGAGGTCAGAGTCGCTAACCATGAACAGACCACTCTTGCGCGCGGCGTCCTTCAGTTTCAACATTTGCTCATAGACGGATTGGTAGCCAAGCGTCGAATTGATCACCATCTGAACGGGCAGGCCGTCCGATCCGCCCGGAAGCGCCGGTAAGCTAAAAGCAAATGCGTTAATGCCTTCGATTTTCGACAGCTCGGCTTGAACAAGGGACCTAAGCACGATCGATGATCGCTTGCGCTCGTCCCACGGCTTCAGCAACATTCCGGCCATGCCTGATTGCGAGCCGCCACTACCGTTGAGCACGAAGCTCAAATCGGTCTCGGAAAACTTTCGGAAGGCCTTTTCGAGCTTGGCACCGTAGTAGTCGAGATAGTCGATATTGGCATATTTCGGCGCCTTCGTGAGTGCGAATACGATACCTTGATCCTCCTCGGGTGCAAGTTCCTTAGAGGTATGCACATAGAAAAAGCCGACAAGGCCCAGCATGGTCAGTGCAAAGAGCCAGGTAATTGGGCGATAGTCGAGCGAGCGATCAAGCTTGCGGCTGTACCAGCATGTCATGGCAGCGAACACGCGGTTCGAGAATCTTGCAAACCGCCCCTCCTCGGCGCTCTTTAGAAAGACCGAGCACATCATCGGCGACAGCGTCAAAGCGATCACGCCAGACACGATCACCGCCCCGGCCAGCGTGAACGCGAACTCGCGGAACAGCGCACCGGTGAGGCCACCGAGAAAGCCGATGGGGGCGTATACGGCCGCCAACGTAATCGTCATGGATACGACAGGGACCACGATCTCGCGCGCTCCCTTCGTGGCGGCCTGCAGGGGCGGCGCCCCTTCCTCTAGATGACGATAGACGTTCTCCACCACGACGATCGCGTCGTCGACCACGAGACCTATCGCGAGCACCATCGCAAGCAGGGTCAGGAGATTGAATGAGAACCCCAGCGCCAGCATCAAGCTGCAGACGCCAACGAGCGACAGCGGAATGGTGACGACGGGAATGACGACCGATCGCAGCGAGGCTAGGAACAGGAAGATCACCATCACCACGATCACGATGGCCTCGATGAGCGTCTTCTCCACTTCATCGATCGACGATTGGATGAATTTTGTTGAATCGTAGGCCACTTTCATTTTGAGCGATGGCGGCAGGTTGCGCTCCATTTCTGGAAACAGCGCGCGAACACCTCGCACTATGTTCAGCGGATTGCCTTGTGGACCCGCCTGCACGCCGATGACGACCGCGCGCTCGCCGTTCATGATGGCACTGACGTCTGTCGTCTGCGCGGCAAGCTCGACTGTCGCAATGTCCTCAATGCGCACAAAGCCACCATCATTGGCTTTAACGATCATGCGCTTGAAGTCATCTACACTCCGTAGGTCGGTATTTGCCGTGACGTCGGAGATAGTGAAATATCCCTTGGTCTGGCCGGCCGCCGCCTGGAAGTTATTGGCGGCGATTGCAGCCGAAACATCAGCCGGCGAGACGCCGCGCCCTGCCATTTTCGCCGTATCGAGCCATAGCCGCATCGCAAAACTTTGGCCGCCCAAGATGTCTGCCGCGGCGACGCCATCAACGGTTGACATAACCGGTTGCACGACGCGCGAGAGATAGTCAGAAATCGCGCTGGCCGTCAGTTCCTCGCTGGAGAAAGCGATATACATGACAGCGGTGGCCTGACCCGTTGCCTTAGTGACGACTGGATCGTTTGATTCCTTCGGGATTAAATATTTGATTGAGTTGACCTTAGAAAGCACCTCGGTGAGCGCCTCGTTGGGATCGAAATTCAGCTTTATGTAGACTTGGATTGTCGACGTACCGAGTACCGATGAGGAAGTGATGTAATCGACGCCCTCGGCGGAAGCGACGGCCTGCTCCAGTGGAGTGGTGATGAACCCCTGGATCATGTCGGCGGAGGCGCCAGGATAGGAAGTCGTGATATTGACGACCGTATTGGACAGCTTGGGATACTGCCGGATCGGCAGAACGGTGGCCGCGCGAAGTCCGATCAGCAGGATCAGGAGACTGAGGACGACAGACAACACCGGGCGTTTGATGAAAAGTTCGGTAAATGCCATCTCGACTCGCATTCAAGGTAACGCAAATTCGTGAGCAGGTCGCGCTGCCCGCGGCTAATGCGCGTAAAACTTGGGAACTGAAAACGCCTGATCCAAAGGCAAACGCGCCCAAGTAGGGAGCTCAGTCCTGCGCTTCTTACATCGAGGTTGCTTGGCCCTGCCCTTCTCATCACTGACCGCGACCTCGAATTGCGGGCGCACTTCCCAAGTTAAACATCCATGTCTTTTTGCACCTAAGCAGCCTGCGGGCCGCCTCGAGACGTGGAATTGGGCTCACCTGTTTCCATGTCGTTTCGTCCTCAGACCTTGATGGAACGCAAGGGCTTCCAGCGAGGAATCAAGCCAGCTCAAGGCTTCGCTTCGATCGCTCATTGATCCGGCCTCGATGTCGAAATTAGAAACGATCTGATGGATGCTCAACTCTACAAAGGTGAGTGGGTAATATAGGATGGGCTGTCAAACCTATACCAAGGTTTTGTCAAAACGGAACGCTGAAGCCTCATCGCCCGCCTCAACACCAGTGAAGAGCTCGCTAGGTTGGAAAAACCGTATCTTATGACTTCGCGCCGACGCGGCCTGCTGATTCTACGCACGTCGCGCGCCTTCATAACGACACATAATAACTGCGCCAAAGCGGGCCTTCGAACCGAATTCACGCTTCGAGCTACAGAACGGGAAAGGAACGTATGCGGAGAAGTCCGAAGCGCGGGCGCGGAAGTGTGACTGAACCTTGCGGGAGCGGCAGACAACCTGTAACGATGCCAGCATGCCGCGTCGCCGCCTTCTAGTGGCGGGGCCTGTAGCTCAATGGTTAGAGCCAACCGCTCATAACGGTTTGGTTGCAGGTTCGAGTCCTGCCGGGCCCACCATCAGTCGATAATAATAGAAAAAATCAAAGCCTTGGCTCCGGGATGCTCTCTGGTGGGACATTTTTGTGGAGCACTTCGGCGTGTTTGTTCCGTCGTATTTGGCCGTGTCACGTCACGGCATCTACTATTTTCGGTGGCCCGTGCGCGCTGCGTCGATAGAGCGCAGATCATCGAGCGTGAAGGTTTCGCTACAAACACGTGATCCGAAAGAAGCAGTACGTCTGTCCCGCGTACTGAGCTATCCGCCGGCGATAGATTTGGCGTAGTTGTCGAACATCTTCGCGCAGGTAAGCCCATTCTCGATATGAATGTCCGCGAACGGGTCGCTCGATAGAGCGTCGTCGGGCAAAAACCAACTACGCAGCTCCCCCGTCGCTATCGCGACATCCGAAGCCGACATGCCGAGCGCAGTCCCGTAGATCGGCCTGGACGAAGCAAATTCCTCAAGCGGCCGAAGCAGAAGCATGTTCTGCGCGTGATAGGCAAATCCGAGGAACACGACCTGCTCGGCTCTTTCAACTTCATTTCGGACACGATTCGTTACTTCAGTGCCGGCGATCTGCTCCGTATATGTTTTGATGCGTTGCGAGAGCTTGATGTAATTGAAGTCAAAGTTTTCGACGCCACCGAACGGAACTTGCGTGCCGTCGCTGCCAAGGTGAGGGAGTTCGCCGATAGTGCCGTACGGGTGAATGATTGAAAGGTCCTGCACGATCGAAGCGGCATCATTCAGCGGAAGGCTGTACATCGCCTGCAGCGCCTGAAGCAGGAAAAACTCCACGCAACGGTCGTAGTTGAAAACGACGAAACTGACGTTATCAAAAATCTGAGCTGCGTTGCTTTTGGGGATACCGCGACCAAGAACGCGGATGAACTTCATGAACCAAGAGCCCTCCAGCTTTTCGAGCATCAACTTGTTACGCGAGTTGTTCTGGTCGAAGTAAAGTTGACTTTCTTGCTCAGCCTCTAGGATCGATTTGACGATCGCAGCCTTGCCGATGAGCTGCATTTGCTCGTCATGGCTGTGCATATCCAAAAAGTCGTCGATCGAGTTAGCGGTAGGCAAGCCGTCACGGATACGCCAACCGGCTGCGAGATATTCATTGAACTGCTGGGGCAATTGGTTCTGAAACTGGCCAAGCAAGTATTTGTCGCCTTCACCGATGTTCCTGTTGTAGTCACCTAGCCGGACATCCAGTTTGGTCCCGATCGCCTTGGCCAACCCCAACCCGACCGGCACGTTGACTTCGTAGCTGGAGCCTGCGCCCAGGACGAAAAGGGTCTTCTTCTTGAACATGCGCGTTTCTTCCCGGAAATGAGGGTGCGGTATTTAGGCCGAGCACTCGGCGGTTGTCACCCGGCAAGTCGCCAAGAAATTGCGCGCAACGCCGTCCGCTCTCGGTGGCAGCGCATACACCTCAGCCGGTGATCTGTTCATTCAGTGAGAACAGTAAGCAGGACGATGCAACACCGATCAAAAAGTCGCGGCATTACCCCCACAAAAAAATCCGTCGTTTTCGGGATGCTAAAACTGGCGCTTATACACAGGGGCCATGTTTTTGTTTCGCTAAGCCGCTCAGTGGCCTAGCAGAGCTTAGCCACAGAAAAGCCAGGAAGCGCGGATTGACGAAAACCGTAAATCACTTAGACATGCCCATAGGGCACCGGACAAAAGCACCGGGCACGGAGGGATAGGCAAGAAGGCGAAGCACTCTTCTAAAGGGAAAGCCTCGTCATGTCCGACCATCAACTGCACTTCAAAGGTCCCTTCTTCGAGTTCAACGGGAAGGGTCTTGGCATCCTCGCCGCTATCGTGCTCGTCGCCCTGCTGCTATTTCATTGGCACTGATCTCATGCCGAAGAAGTTCAAGCCTATTCCGGCCGTCCCTTTCGACGTGCTCATAAAAGGCCACGAGGCCATAAACGAAGACCGCGAGGAGCTAGGTCCCGGAGACCCGTCCATATCGCTGATACGGGCTCTGCACAAAGAGCAGACGCCGGACGTAATCATCGCCATTGACTATCGTCTCCGCGCGCTAGCCAAGTTCATCAGCGCGGGACAAGGCAAGCCTTGGACGTACGCAATCACCGAAGAAAACGGCCACATGGTCAACGAGGCTCTGTTCAAAGCAGCCGCACGAGCCCCGCTGTTCACGGCGAAGACAGTCGGGGACGTTGCATTCAATCCCGATGAGTTCATTAAGATCGCCCTTGAGGAAAGCGAAGCAGACGGACAAGCCTAGCGCGTTGTCCCGACTCGCAGCCGCAGCCGCCTGTGCGTCAAATCCTTGGGCGACGACAACTTGTACCCAGTAGCCTAACGGCTCTCCACGGCCTTCTCTGGCGGTCCTGACCGGAGGTACTTATGTTGCAGAAGTTCGTAGCCGAAGCGCGATTGAGCTTCATCACGCATCCGCTGACGTGGTGCTTGTTCGCCCTTTTCCTGTTCGTTGAATACAGCAACTACCAGAAGGGCGTTACGATCACACGGCTATGCGAGCTGACGGGCAACCACGAGGCAGGGTGGGCACACCCTGTAACCGACAAACAAGAACTGGATACGATCTGCGTTGACCACCGAGGGACCGACGACTGAAATACGGATCGACATAGCACCATACTTCCGTGAGCACGGCCGGAAGGCAGCCGGTCGCGGCTACTGTTCATCCCAGATTGTCTCGCCGCATGGTCAAGACCACATACGCGCGCCGCAGGAAAATATGCCATTCAAGGCGTCCTGTGAGCGAGCCATGAGGATAAGTCTGCTACGGGCGGCAGGCCAGCACGATAAACAATGATCTACAAGGTCTACGCACTACACTGAACCGGGACCATCCTACGGACCGTTGACACAGACGAGGAAGCCGTAAGCTGAGCCCGGGAACTGATGGGAGATAACCTGGTCGAGGTCTGGCTAGGGCCGCGCAGGATCGCCCGGCTGACACTCCGAACTTCACTCCGCGATGGGCGCTACGGCTTCATGTGAGCTAGTTTGCCAGTCATGTTGTCAATGAGGGTTCTGTTCAGCTAGTGGTGAGACACGAAGGTGGGACATTCCGTCTCGCTTCCTGCCCGACGCAATCGAAAATCAAGGCTTTATGAGCGATGGTGGATGCTCCTGCCGGGCCCACCAATTTCGTTAATAATAATATGTGAGGACACTTTTTACGACGGCCGAATTTCCGCTCGTTTTTTTGCCGATTTTTGAGCTTGAGAAAACCGAGGGTGGTGCCTTCAGGAAATCTGCCTCATGAAACCTGCTGGTCGACGTGGCACCACAACCGGCGATCCGGACCAGGCGACGGCTCGCTCGGAGGGTAGAGGTTACTCCCAAATTGGGAGCGTGCAGCAAACGCTCCTCCGTCCAGGACTTACGCCACCCGATTTAGTTGTTCCACAGCTGCCCGGCTTCTCCTCCGCATGGGCGCGCGCCGGCAATATGTCCGCTCGCGCCGAGAACGAAATGAACGACTCCACGGAATAGCCAGTAATCTGGTAAGCAGAGCGTTCCAACACCCCTCTACTTGAGGGCTTTCCCACAGACGATACAATGGCCATAGACGAGTGTAAAAGCATGCCGCTGCTGCTCCCTGCACCAGCCTTATGGCGACAAGCAATATCAATGAGTGAAATTGTCGATTGCCAAATTCAATCCATCGAGATTGAAGGAGAATGTAACGAACTCCGCACCGACCACGCATTTCTGCGGCCCGACTGTAGGCACTATGCACCCGTCGTCAGTACACAAGCGGCCTGTTGCCCCGAATACGATATCCAATTAACACCATAGTTGGTCTCACGGATGAATTCGTCGAAAGCTAGTCTTTCATGCTTCTCGAACCCTACGTAGTTGAAGTATTCGTCAAACACGATAACGCATCCTGGACGAATCTGAGACTTGAGCCCCGTAAAGATACTTTTTGTGCTTGAATATATGTCGCAATCGACGTGGATGAACGCAACGGGCAGCTTGCGCTGAGCAAACAACGGAATCGTCTCATCAAACAGACCAACAATAAGCTCTACGTTCTCCGGAACGTCAGGCGCCTTGCCTCCACGATCGAAGTCCACTGGAAGATATCCATTCCAGCGCTCCGGCAGGCCATTAAAGCTATCGAAGCCATAAAACTTCCGCTCCGGAAATCGCTCGGCCATGGTGCTGATGGTGTAACCGGTATAGACACCGAACTCGAGAGCAACACCCGCATCCGCTTTTGACAAGGCATCAAACCTGAACTCATCATGATCGGCAAAAAAGACAGCATCAGGCATTTCTGTACGGATTATCTCAATCGCTCGTTCTTGTGCAATCACAGACAAAGTACGAAACAAGCTATGATTTGTTCTGGGTAGCCCGTACATTTCCGCAGCGGTTACAAGTTTGCGCAGGTGTTCATTTGCAATGTCCTGCTTGCTCAGCATTGTCGACAAAGCTTTGGCTACCTCGCTGGAAGATTTCGCTAACCGATCAATTGCTGCCAATAGGCGATTATCAACCGTTTCTTTCATCGCGTCATTCCCTTTGACTACACAAATTCAATTGCTCTCGCCGAGCCCGACGAATTTATCTCAACGATCCTCTGAAAAAAGCGGTTGTTTCGAAGAAGAATTTCATGAGACAGGTAAGAGCGACTCGATTTCGGACCATAAGAACAACTGATTTGCTGCTGCTGCGACTACCAAATTCAGCAAAGTCCAAGGTTGACGCGGCAAAGATCCCGACGCAGGAGCAATTCGAAGAATGGGCGCCGAATTTCGCATGGCCGGCAGGCCGCTGGCGCCGGTATCAGGCGGGGGTGAGCCAACTCTTCTGCTCGTGCTGCTGCTGGGTCACGACCGACACTCGACGATGCCGATGATCGGTATGTCGATGATCATTACCAACATGAGGTGATGCCGTCGAACAGCATGCTCATAGTGCAGATGATCAGTTGATCATCGGGTATCTGGCACTTTGGCCTCGGCCCGATTGGCGTTCAATTCAGTCAGGTCTCAGCCGCACTACGTCGCGATCCGGCTGGTAGGCCGATCCGAGAGAATCCTGTCGTCGAACGACGATCGAAAGCCTCGTTTTCGATCACCAGAAGCGCGATATCTGCTTCACCGTACCATTTTGCGCTTCGGTCACTGGTAACTAACGCTCGCGGTCTGACAACGGGACACGCCGACGTACTTCTGAGAGTTAGATTTCTACTCAACAGACTTGTAATCCTCGTTCGCTTGAATTCGAGATTGCGCCTGACGGGCCCGTTCGTCGATCGCGCGTCTGGCCGCGGGACGCGCGTCCAATTCTGCGGCAGCGACGCTGTTGGCGAACGCCAAGCCGTTTCTCCGTATCAGGAAGCCTCGCTTTTTGAGGAAGCGGCCCTCGTAGTCCGCCCTGAGCCTGCAAACCTGCCGGATGTCGCCGACGATGCGGAAGGCCAAACCGCAAGGAATCTGCGGCGATCATTTCCTCCAGCTCAACTAGACCAAAACGAAATGCAACCCGGTATCATAGATGGCGGTCGACCAGTTCCGATAGATCCTAAGAACCTTCCGGTTGAACATCGCGCACAGTCTTGATGCTTCTCGACCACCCTCGGATCCCACTCTTCAGCCCCGCGGAGGCATCACCTGCCTCACCAACGTCATAAGCCCTCCATCCATAGTTCTCACATCGGCGCCGTATCCATGCCGCTGGTGACTCGTTCTGCCCTCCAGAAGCTTAAGCTGGAACGCCGCCTGCGATTCTGATGGAATGCTCGTTCGTGTCTTCCTCAACGAATCCTTGGGAAATCGCCAGAGCCGAGGTCTCGAAGGCAACGGATTCTTTCCCATTAAATGAACCGGCCCCGCCCTTCACCGGAACGTTTCAAATTATAGCGATCGTTCGCGGCACTCGTTCACCGCCGCCGGCCAATCCTCGCACACGCGGGAGCTTCTCCCGCGCACGAAGAAACTTTGCCGCAGGCGACGTGCCTGGCCGGCGCAAAAATGGATGTGCGACGTGTCCTCGGCCCCCTCAAGCATCTGCAGGCGGAAACTGCCTTATCGGGACTGCCACGTAATCGTCTCAGGACCGGAAGATCCGGCGGGCCCGGGTACCCTCACCTGTATCGACGTCGAGACCGGCACGTTCGTCGGTAACGCTCGGATCGCCGATCGGTACTGTCGTCCGATCGGGGACGAGGAAGTCACGCGGATGGTCGGGGGAGCGTACCGATTGGCCTCGATCGCGGTGGATTTGGAGACGGATCTCCTGTCTCGCCGCAGCAGGCGCATTTCGGATATCCTGCGGACCCGCCGACGTCTCTGGCGTCGCCGCTGCCACGCCCGACTGCACGCTCTCGGCTGATTTTTCGCGCCTCCCGCGTCTTGCAGGGCCGAACCATTAAAATCTTGAGCACGAATGTAGCGCGATCACGGCCACTTCGGACCGGCCGGGAAATCATCCGGATCAGGCTCGTCGGCATCGACCTCATCTTCCTGACGGCCGGTCAGCCGAGCGCAGGTATCGTCGAGGAGCCGCTGGCCGACCTGCTGCCAGACCGACTCGGGACCGTACAGTCGTAGCGCTAGCGCCGGCGCCCGCCGGTCCTTTGTTCGAATGCTGGATGTCCCGATGGCGCCATTACATATCTGCCCCTCTCCTCGTCCTCTCTCGGGAGGCCCTCAATAGCGAGTTCGGGAAGGCAGGCGATGATGAATATCCTTATCAACCTCAATATCGAAGCAAATGGCGGATCCAATTATCGCCAACAGGATCGCTCTTGATCTCGGACGCGCCCTACCTGCCATTCGACAGATAAGGCTCCGTTCAAGGCGCCCTGAGAAGACCGCGAGAGTCTTGCTGTGGACATGGAAGCCACTGGTCTGATCGAGACCGTTGACCTCCCGACAGCACACGTCCCGGTCGCTCTAGCATCCCCACCGGCAATGGAGAGCTATTCCACGAGAGAGACATCTCATGTGCGCCAAGGTTGGGGATGTCCCCCTATTCGACTTACTCTCCCCCCTCGTAGAAGAGCTCCAGCGGCAGACCGACCATTGCCTTTCCGATCCAGTCGCGCGCGATGACATTGGAGGGCCCCATCGCGATCGCTGCACGGGCGTCGCGATAGGCGCGCTCGATCGGACCGCGATGATAACCGTAGCCGCCCGTCACCGTCAGCGCGGTCGCGGCGACCTTGTTGGCGACCTCGGCGGCGTGCACCTTGAACTCGGTCAGCGGAATCAGGATCTCGCTTTGCGGCTTGCCGGCACGCCAGAGCGCGTCGAGCTTGCCCGCGAGCTCGTTGCGCCACGGTCGCAGCGTCTCGACCAGCACCTTGGCGGCACCGAGTTCCTGGCGGATCGCCTGATAATCCGACAGGCTCTTGTTCCTGTCCTTGTGCACGAAGCTCGTGGTGTGGGCGATCGCCGCGTTCAACGCGCCGCGCGCCACGCCTTCCCAAACCGCGCCGAGCCCGATCAGATAGACCGGCGAGACGCCGTCATAGATGATCTCCTTGCCCTGCCCTTCGGCGCCGAGCCGGTCGCGTTGCGGCACATGCACATTGCTGTAGCGGATCGCCCCGGAATGGTTGGCCCGCACGCCGAGCGCATCCCAGGGCCGGGACTCGATGCCCTCGGCCTTGCCGTCGACGATGAAGAAGATGATGTCGGCCTGATCCTTGGCATCAGGCGTGCGCGTCTGCACCACGTAATAATCGGCCTGGCCCGAACTCGTGGTGAACGACTTCTCGGCGTTGACGCGATAGTCGTCGCCGTCGCGCGAGGCTTCGGACAGATTGTACCACCAGTGCCCGCCGGTGGCGCGTTCGCTGGTCGAATAGGTGCCGAGCAGGCCGCCATTATTCGCCTTCAGCCAGCGCTCCTTCTGATCGGTGTTGCCGAACAGATTGATGGTCTGAGCCGCGCCGACATGCATGACGTAGATGAGCCCGGTGGAGGCATCGGCCTGCCCGATCCGGTAGGCGGCTTCCGCGAAGTCCAGATGGCCGAGGCCGAGCCCGCCGAACTGCGGCTCGTTCAGCACGCCGGTCCAGCCGGCCTCCGCCAGCGCGCGAAGATTTTCGCGCGGAAAGCGGCTCTCGCGGTCGTTGCGGTCGGCATGCACCTTCACCGTCGCGTCGATGGCGGCATCGAGCCTGGCATAAACGTCGTCGTCGATCCTGCGTGCGAGATTGTCGTTGGCCATGGTCAGTCTCTCCGGGTTGCAATCATGCGACAGCCTCGCGCGGCTGCCTTGGGCGCGGGTCGGCCTGCGACGATCCGCCGAGATAGTGGGTCTTGATGTCGGCGCGCTGGCGCAGTTCGGCCGCGCGGCCGGCCAGCACGCTGCGCCCGTTCTCGAGCACAACCGCATGGTCGGCAAAGCGCAGCGCCACGGTCGAGTTCTGTTCGGCGACCAGGATCGACAGCCCCTGCTCGCTGTTGAGCTGCTTGAGCGCGCGAAAGATGGCCTCGACGACCAGCGGCGCGAGACCCATCGACGGTTCGTCGAGCACGAGCAGCCGCGGACGCGACATCAGGGCTCGGCCGATCGCCGTCATCTGCTGCTCGCCGCCGGAGGTCAGTCCGGCGAGCGAGCGGCGATGCTGCTTCAGGCGCGGAAACAGCTGATAGACGCGGTCGAGGTCTGCGGCGATCTCCACCCGGCGCGCATCACGCCCCATCGCGCCGGTGATGAGGTTCTCCTCGACCGTCAGCGAGGCAAAGCAATGCCGCCCCTCGAGCACCGGCACGAGCCCCGCGCGTACCAGCGCCGCCGCCGAGGTGCCCGCGAGATCGCGGCCGTCAAACACGATCTGCCCGGCGGTGATCTGCCCGCGACGCGCCGAGAGCAGCGCCGAGACGGCCTGCAACGTGGTCGACTTGCCGGCGCCGTTGGCGCCGAGCACGGCGACGATCTCGCCGCGCCGCACGGCAAGCGAGACGTCGCTGACGGCCGCTATCGCGTGGTTGTAAGTCGCGGCCAGACCTTCGACCGAGAGCAGGGTTTCGCTCATCTGTTGATCCAACATCTTGAGGCACGCGGGAGCCGATCAGCTCCCGCGTCCCTGCGGCGTCAGTTGCTGACGGGATCGTCGCCTGAGGTCCGTACCTTGATGCCGTGCTCCTTGGCATAGACGGCTGCCGACTTCTCGATGATCGGACGCAGGAAGGCCCAGTCCGGCGCGATCCAGCCGGAGACGACCTTCCACTTGCCGCCGTCCCACTGCTGGAAGGTGACGCGGCCGTCGCCCTCGTGATTGTCCCAGGTGACGTTGATCGAGTGGAACAGATCCTTGGCGCCGAGCGCTTCGACCCGCGCCGGATCGAGTTGCAGGTGTTCGAAGCCCCAACGCACCTCGTCGCCGGTCAAGGTGCGCTTGCCGAACTTCGCCTGTGCGACGCGGATCGCCTCGACATTGAGGATGCCGTTCACGATGCCGAGATTGTGGTAGACGCTGCCGATCCGTTTCTTGTCGTCGAGATTGCCCTTGCCGGCGCCATAGACCGTCTTGATCACCTCCTGCAACACCGGATACTGCTCGCCCGAGGCCTGCGTCGTGATCGCGATGTAGCCCTTGGCGGCGTCGCCGGCCGGGATCACGTCTTCCTCGGAATTGGACCAGACGTTGCCGATGATGTGGTCGACCGGGAAGCCGACCTTCTGCGCGGTCTTCAACGCCACCGGGTTCATCACGCCCCAGCCGCGCAGCACCACGTAATCGGGCTTCGCGCGCCGGATCGACAGCCATTGCGATTGCTGCTCGTTACCGGGATGCGGCACCTCGATCTGCTCCAGGCTGAACTGGTACTTGTCGGCCAAGAGCTTGTAGATCGGGATGGTCTCCTTGCCATAGGGCGAGCCGTGATAGAGCACGACGATCTTCTTGTCCTTCAGCCTGTCGACCCCGCCCTCGCGGCTCGCGATGTAGTTCACGATTCCGGAGGTCTCGCTGTAGGGATTGAGCAGCAGTGGAAACACGTAGGGGAACACGCGGCCGTCGGTCGAATCGGTGCGGCCGTGATTGATGGTGATGAGCGGCACCTTGTCCTTGGTAATGCGGTCGATCATGGCATAGGCGATGCCGACCGACAGCGGATTCCAGGCGGCAACGCCGGGGCGCCCCTTCAGCCGTTCATAGACCTCGACGCCGCGCTCGACCTCGTACTGGGTCTCGCCCTCGTCCCAGGTCAGCTTGACGCCGTTGACGCCGCCGTCGCGGATGTTGATCAAATTGAGATAGTCGATGAAGCCGCCGAAGAAGCCGGTGCCGCCGGCCGCATAGGGACCGACCCGGTAGCTCTGCAGCGGGAAGAACTGCTCGTCGGCCCGCGCCGCCGATGCTGTGGCCAGCACGGAGGCCACCGCGGCGGCGAAGGCAATTCTCAGATATCTCGATCTAATCATCTTTGGTCTCTCCAGTGGTGCGAAATGTCAGGTGTTGCGGATGGCAGGCGGCCGCGCGATCGCTCGCCAAAGGCGGTCCCACAGCGCGATCAGGCCGCGCGGTTCGGCGATCAGGAACGCGATGATGAGCACGCCGACGACGATGCGCTGGCTCATCTCCAGCACGCCGGAATCGAACACGCCGCCGAGCAGGGCCGCGCCGGCGCGCGACAGGAGCAGCGGAAACACCACGATGAAGGCGGCGCCGAGAAACGCGCCGCGCAGCGAGGCCAGTCCGCCGATGATGATGATGAACAGGATCTGGAACGAGCGATCGAGGTTGAAGCCGGTCGGCTCGACCGTGCGCAGATAGGCGAAGGCCCACAGCGCGCCGGCAATGCCGATCAGGAACGAGGAGACGCCGAAAGCGAGCAGCTTGGTGCGCAGCAACGGCACGCCGATCACCCTGGCGGCGAGTTCATGGTCGCGCACCGCAACGAAATTGCGGCCGCTCTGCGCGCGCAGGAGCCCCTGCGTCAGGACCGTCGCGACCACCACGACGCTCAGCGAGAAAACGTAACGCTCCGCCGGGCTGGTGAAGGTGAAGCCGGCCGCGCTGAGCACCGGGGCATCGATCACGCCGGACGGATTGTCGTTGGAGAACCAGCCGAACTTGGTGAGCGCCCATTGCACGAAGAACTGCGCGGCGAGCGTCGAGACCGCGAGGTAGAAGCCGCGCAGCCGCAGGCTCGGCAATCCGAACACGATGCCGATCGCAGCCGCGATGAGGCCGGCGAGCACCAGATCGACCAACAGCGACAGCTGCGGCAGCCGGAGGTGAAGGTTGTAGGTGGCATAGGCACCGACCGCGAGGAACGCGGCGGAGCCCAGCGACACCTGCCCGGCGTAGCCGGTGAGCAGGTTGAGCCCGACCGCGGCCAGCGCGAGCGCGAGGAACGGCGTCAGCACCGCGTCCATGAGATAGTCGGAACCGAGGAGCGGAACCGCGCCGAAGGCGACCGCGGCCCCGAGAGCAATCGCAAAGGCTCTGCCGCCGGGCAAGAGCTGTGCCGTCGATGGTGCTGCGCTCATGGCCTAGACCCTTTCGACCAGCTTCTGCCCGAACAGCCCCGACGGCCGCACCAGCAGCAGCACCAGCGCCACGACATAGGCCGCCCAGGCCTCGATGCCGCCGCCGAACAGCCGCCCGACATAGACTTCGGAGAGCTTCTCGATGGCGCCGATCAGAAGTCCGCCGATGATCGCACCGGCGATCGAATCGAAGCCGCCGAGCACCAGCACCGGCAGCGCCTTCAACACCACCAGCGACAGCGAGAACTGCACACCGAGCCGCGCGCCCCACAGCAGGCCCGCCACCAGCGCGACAATACCGGAGGCTGTCCATACACTGGCCCAGACCCGCGGCAGCCGCAGGCCGACGGCCAGCGCCGCGAACGGATCATCGGCGACCGCGCGGAACGACAGCCCGGTGCGGGTGTAGCGGAAGAACAGCGCGAACAGCGCCACCAGGCTGCCCGCGACCGCCGCGGCGAACAGGTCGAACCGGCTGATGAAGACCCCGGCGATGTCGAGCGGCACGTCGCTGATCCCGATGTCGAGGCCGTGGACCTGGGTGCCCCACAGCAGCTGCGCCGCACCCTCGATCACATAGGACAGCCCGAGCGTCGCCATGAACAGCGTGGTCGGCGGCTGGTTGACCAGCGGCCGCAGCACCGCGCGCTCAACGCTGACGCCGAGCACGACCATGATCGCGAGCGTGATGACGAACGCGACCGGAAACGAGCTGCTGCGCTCGACCAGGCTGACGAAGGTCAGCGCCGCAAACAGCAGCATCGCGCCCTGCGCGAAATTGAGCACGCCCGAGGTCTTGTAGATCAGCACGAAGCCGATCGCGACCAGCGAGTACATCACCCCCGACAGCAGGCCGCCGACCAAAACCTCGATCAGAAACTGATAATCGAACATCAGACCGCGAGCTCCGTGACGTCCTGATGCGTGACGCCGAGATAGGCGTCGATCACCGCCTGGTCGGCCCTCACCTCGTCGGGCGTGCCGTCGGCGATCTTGCTGCCGTTGTCGAGCACCGCGATCCGATCGGAGAGGCCCATCACCACGCCGATGTCGTGCTCGATCAGAACGATGGTGGCGCCATAACTGTCGCGCGCGTTGCGGACGTGCTGCGACAGCTCGAGCTTCTCGCTCGACGTGACGCCGGCGAACGGCTCGTCCAGCAGCAGCAGCGTCGGCCGCGCCACCAGCGCCCTGGCCAGTTCGACCCGCTTCTGCAAGCCATAAGGCAAGCTCCCGGCAGCGCGCTCGCGGACGTCGCCGAGATGCAGGAACCCGATGACGTCTTCGGCGGCAGCGCGATTCTCCGCCTCGATCCGGCGCGCCAGCGGCGAGCCGATGATCTGGCGCAGAAAGCCGGCGCGGACACGATGCGCGAGCCCCATCAGGACATTGTCGAACACCGACAGCCCCTTGAAGATCGCGAGGTTCTGGAATGTGCGCGCCACGCCGTGCGCCGCCAATCGCGCCGTCGGCACCTGGGCGAAGGCGCGTTCGCCGAGCCAGACCCGGCCGCGGTCGGGCCGGTAGAGCCCGCTGATGACGTTGAGCAGCGAGCTCTTGCCGGCGCCATTGGGCCCGATGACGGCCCGGATTTCACCCGGTGCGACCGCAAGGTCGATGTCGCGCAGCGCGGCGACACCGCCGAATGTCAGCGCGATATCGCTCAAGGCCAGCACCGGCCGTGCCGCGCGATCTGCGGTCTGCGCAAGCCGCCGATCGGGAGTATCGGTCGTCGCCGCTGCAAGCGCCCTGCCTTGCGCCGGAGCCGCCTCCAGCGCAAGAACGCCGGCATCTGTCGCTATCGCCGTCACGCCGCGCGACTCCCCGTCACTCGGCCGCCTGGGCGTGCACGGCGGTCTTCGCCTCCAGCGCACGGACCAACGGAATGACGCGGCGGCCAAAATACTCGACCTCCTCCTGGAAGTGCAGGAAGCCGAGCAGCACGAGATCGACCCCGACCTCCTTCAGTGCGACGATGCGCTCGGCGATCTGTTCCGGCGAGCCGATCAGATTGGTCTTGAAGCCGTCATTGTACTGGACGAGATCCTCGAAGCTGGATTGCGCCCAATTGCCCTGACCTTCCGGCGAGGCCTTGCCGGCATTCTTCACCTCATGCCCGAACGCGTTGACCGCCTCCGGATCGGCCTTGACGATGATCTCGTCAAGCACGGCGCGCGCCTCGGCCTCGGTGTCGCGCGCGATCGCGAAGGCGTTGACGCCGATCTTGACCGAATGATTGTTGGCGCGCGCCTTCGCCCTGATGTCGTCGACCTGCTTCTTGATCTCCGCCACCGAATTGCCGTTGGTGAAGTACCAGTCCGACACCCGCGCGGCCATGTCGCGCGCGGCACGCGAGCTGCCGCCCTGGAAGATCTCGGGCAATGGATGCGCCGGCTTCGGCTTCAGCGTGTAGTCGGAGAACCGGTAGAAATCGCCGCGGAAGGTGAAATTGTCCTGGGTCCAGATTCCGCGCAGCGCGCGGATGAACTCTTCGGAGCGGCGATAGCGCTCGTCGTGATCGAGCCAGGGCTCGCCGATCGCGGTGAACTCGCCGCGAAACCAGCCGCTGACGATGTTGACGGCGACGCGGCCTTCGGTGAGCTGGCTGATGGTGGCGATCTGCTTGGCCGCGACCGCCGGATTCCACGGTCCGGGCAGCAGCGCTGCGATCACCTTCAGCTTCGTGGTCGCGGCGAGCAAAGCATGGCTGAAGGCGACCGGCTCATGCTGGAACTCGGCGCCATAACCGGCGGTGAAGCGGATCTGGCTCAGCGCATAATCGAAGCCAGACTGCTCCGCGATCTGCGCCAGGCGGCGGTTATAGTCGATGTCCCATCCGGTTCGCTGTTCGATCTTGCTGATTACAAGGCCACCGGAAACATTTGGAACCCAGTAGGCGAATTTGACCTGATCATGGCTGGTAGTCATTGGAATTGCCTCAAACGTTGGACGTGACGGGGTGAGGAAGGCAGCACGAAGCGTTCGCGCGGGCGCCCATCCAGTGGGTTACAGCGCGGCTCATGCGAGCTGCCGGCAGATTTGAACTAGGGGAAGGGTGGCCGATCAGTATCCGTGATACGCGCCGGCACACGTTCGCTGCGTCAACAACACACCGTTCGACACGATGTCAGCGGCGCGGCGCGACTTCGAGATCGGTCAAACGGGCCATTGCAAGTCATCCGCATTCCCCTCGCAGGCAGCATCGGCGAACGATCAATAGTCTCAGAGAAAGCAGAGACGAGCGAGTCCAAGGCAATCTCTTTTTCAGCCAGTCCGGGAAAGCGGTATTCTTTTGTTGATGCAAAATGCATCGTTTGATGCTGAGCGGTCGATTTTCTTCGGATTGAACGTGCCGCTAAGCACCGAGCGACGCTTATAACGCGCTGGTATTACGTCTAGCCCCGAGCCTTGCTGCTCCATTCGGTAAGGCGCGCATGCATGCGCGAAGAGATGCGGAGCTGACTATCGGACCAATGTGGGTTTTGGCGCCTCCAGGAGGTGTCGGCACATTCTTCCAGCGGTTGGTAATTGCCCGATGAAGCCAAAAGCATTTCTCTGTCGAAGCCAATATCAATTACCGCATGATAGGCCGGAGTGGCCGTCCGGTTAGAGATGCGAGCAATAATCGGGATAGTTTTTTTTTATTTTTGGGTTGCTGCGTGGCAACCGAAGCCACGGTTCAAAAGCGATATGGCAATATGTGTTTTTGTGCCTTAAGCTGGATCTGCAATGCTCAGGAGGTTGCCAGCATGGATGGTGCAGACTCGATGTCTGATTTGGTCGATTTCGCGTTCGAGATCGCTGGCAGCGCAGGTTCTCACGCCACCGAATGGTTTCGACGGCCGATAGACATCAACACGAAGGATGACGAGAGCCCCGTTACGGAGGCAGATCGGCGTGTCGAGGAAGCCATCAGAAAGGCGATTTCCGCTCGATTTCCAGAGCATGCGATTTTCGGTGAAGAATACGGGATCGAGGGTGATCTCGATTCGCCTACGTGGGTGGTCGATCCCATAGATGGCACGCGCAGCTTCATTTCCGGGTCTCCGCTTTGGGGAACGCTGGTCGCGCTCGCTATCCAAGGGCGTTCACAGATTGGCGTCGTCGAGATGCCCGCATTGCGGGAACGCTGGACGGGCGCAACCGGCCTGGGTAGCTGGTTTGTCAACTCGAGCGGCCTTCGCACAAAATGCCAAGTTCGCGACTGCCGACGCCTCGCCGACGCGAACTTCTACACCACGTCGCCCCTCTATTTTGCAGAATCAGAACGCGATCAAATCCTGGGCATCAGCCAAACTGCCCGGATGTGTCGCTTCGGCGGCGATTGCTATAATTATGGATTGCTTGCATCGGGACACATCGACCTCGTCATCGAGACGCGGATGGAGCCTTACGATTTCATGGCGCTGGTGCCGGTGATCGAAGAAGCCGGCGGCATTGTCACCGACTGGGAGGGCAAGCCGCTCACGATCACCTCCGGCAAGCGGGTCATCGCTGCAAGCACGGCAGAACTTCACGCCGAAGTTCTGCCCTTGCTCTAGAAACGATAGAAGCGCGGCTGAGTCGGTCAGTTACGTGGAAGGATGGGCGCCAGCATCATGTCGGTTGGACGCATCGAGCCTATTGTCGTGTCGCGCTATGGCCCGAAGCCGACGATAGAAACTGCTAAGATACTGGGGAGCATCTATGTGACAAGAGGAACGACGGCGTCACATTCGATCGATGTTGGCAACGTTCGGCACGCTAAGCGTTGATCGGCTGACGGAAGATTTTGGAGTGTCGCTCGAAACGATACGCCGCGACCTCATGGAAACGAAAGAAAGCGGAGAACTCCGCCGGGTCCGCGGCGGAGTCGTTCCGGTTGCCAAGGACAAGGAGGCTCCCTGCCAATTGCGCACTGCCGTACGTAGTCGCGAGAAAAGAGCGATTGCCAGGGCAGCGGCAGCAATGGTCGAGGCCGGTCAGACGATCCTTTCGACGCGGGAAGCACGACAACTACCCTGGCCCAACGCTCAGCTCAGATGGAAGGGCTTATTGTCGTCACCAACTCTCTGAATGCCGCCAAGTGCTTGACTTCCGCGGGCGATTGCACGCAGCGCGGAAACAGGGGTTGATCCTGGGTGGGACAGACGATCCGCCCGCAACGCTCGGGGCGAATACCGTCAATGAGATAGCTCGCTACCGAGCGGATTTCGCGATGGTCCCTCCGTTCGGTTTTCGATGCGACCGCTGGTGCGATGAGCTACATCCCGACGAAATAGAGACAGCGTGAGCGACGTTTGATCATGCGCGCAAGCGCATTATTCTCGCCGACTATTCCAAAGTGGGTGTCGTTAGCCGGGTTCATATTGCGCGCTGGTAGACGCAGACTGCGTGATCGTCGACGTCAGGGCCCGTCAGAACGCCATGTTTCCGCAACTGTGCTCAGTCAATTCGAACGTAGTTGTCGCTTGGGGACTGCGGCGCATCGAGAGGCACGTGCGGCATTTTCTCCATCCCCCACATAACTAGATTCCAAATTTGTAAAAACTAAGCGACCGCTTGCGGCTCGCGCCATCGTGCCGCCATCGAATTGCTCAGAAGTGAGCGGAGCGCGTGTCCGATGCTGCCTGCGATACAGCCGCGCATCCGGATCGCTCGTGGACACGTGCGCGCGGTTGCTGCGCGATTGTCCGCGGAAGTCGCTGCCGCCCTCGTCATCGCCGTCCTTCTTGAAACTCTTGCCCGGCCCAAGCCTAGATCAACGTGCGATCCACACTGAAATGTTCGCCGACAACCAGCCCCGGTCAGTGGCGATCTCCACCACTTTGTTGAACAGCGCGATCACCGCATCGTGTTCGATCAGTCGCTCGCAGTTCTTGCAACCGTGGCCGGCGCCGTTTGCTGACCCAGCACGAGGTCCAGATGGCCGTCCTTACGCCGGCTCAGGGCGCCGTGTCGCTCATGTTCGCTCCGTCGGTCGCATCGGGCGACGGCGTTGCGCCGGATCGGACCGACGGCAGTGCGTGCACGCCATCGCCGCCCGCGCGTTCAAGCCGGCGCACGCTAGCCTCCTCCCGCGGCGTCGCTGCGGTAGCGGCTGGTCGAGGTCTGGTAGTACTGGGCGTGGATGGCCGCCATGGCCTCGATCAACGCTCCCCACGGCGCGGGAAAGCGTTCTTCCGCCATCAGCCGATACAACATGCGCGTATGGCCGGCCAGCTCGTCGTTAAGGAACTCCACGGCAGGCATAGCCGGATAGCGCTGCAGCAGCAGGATCGCCGCGTTGCCGGCCTCGCCGGCCAACCTGTCCTTGTTCCGTCCATGCAGATCATTCTGCAGGCGCCCTATCGCGGAGATGAGCCGCAGGACCTGGCGAAACGCCGGACGCGCGCGCAAGGTCGCCATGTCCAGCCCCCACAGCAACGACAGGCAACAGAACACGTTCGTGTAGGCGATCGAATCGATGCCGTTGTGCAGGTACTCGGCATAGGACCAGCGTTCCGCGTCTGCCGTCCGCGCCTGTCCGGCGCGCAGCGCCGCGCAGTAGCGCCGGGTATCGTCGAGAAGCTGAGCATAGTCGCGACGATCGTAGGCAAGCGCAGCCAGCGAAGCGCGCAGCACAGCGCAGCCCTCGAATCCGGGGAGCGCGCACGGCTCGCCCTGTCCCAGCGCCTGCTCCACCGCGGCGAGTTGGTCCGGCGCGATCAGGCCAAGGTCGTTGCAATCGTCGAGCCAGAACAGCAGCGCCAATTCGCGATAGAACGCCACGATCAGCGTTTCGTCCTGCAGATCGCGGCCGGTTCGGGCGCTGATTTCGCGCAGGCTCGGGTGGATGCGCTGCAGGATGTACTGGCCGCCCCTGACGGCTTCCATGGCATGCTCGTCGGCGAACCCGGTCAGGGAACGCCCCCACTGCAGCACCCGCTGCAGCGCGCGTTCGGGCTGGATCATGGCGCCGCTCCTGCTCCCTCGGCCAGGACCCGCCGCTCCCAACGAAGCGCCAGCCACAACCCGGCGAGTTCGGCCACACGCACGACCCGGGTGGGGCAATACAGTTCCTTGCCGATCCACAGCGGCGTTTGCGGCAATGCATGCGGCGCATGGCGGGCGAGCATCCAGTCCAGCGCACGTGCGACCGCCTGCGCGATGCGCCAGCGCCCTGTCGGCTCTTCGCTCCCGTCCATCACGCGCAACGCGAACAGCGCATAGGCGGTTTCCTCGAATGTGGACGCGCGACCGGCGCCCCAGCCGCCGTCCTCGCGCTGCGCCTGTAGTAGCGCCGCCAGCGTGCGCTCGTCGCGCCACTGCGGTTTGCCTTGCGCCAGCGCAGCGAGCGCATGCGCAGTGGGATACAGCCACGAAACGTGCCATTTTTCGTTGTCCCATAGACCTTGCGGGTTGCGATTGGCCTCGACGTAGGCGCTGGTGCCGGCGGCGGGCTTTCCCAACAGCCGCAAGGCATGCAGGGCATGGATGTTGGTCGACACCGAGGCGTTGCGCTCGCCGGGGAAGGTGGCGAACAGCTCGCCGATTTCGAAATGGCGCAACGCATCGACCGCCGGGTCACGGCCAGCAAGGCGCAGGACGCACAACGCAACCGCGGTGTCGTCCGCATCCGCCGCGAAGTGCAAGGCCGGGCCCAGACCGCGCCCGCTCAGACGCGCGTCAAGCTGCGCTACGATCACGCGCACAACCTCGGCGAGCGCGGGATGCGCGAACAGCCCGGCCAGATGCAGGGTGTACAGCGACCAGCATGGCTCGAACACATTGATCGGCCAGACGTTGGGAACGACCCCTTCGATGCCGCTGCGCGTCGCCCGCGATGCCGTCTGCAAATACGCGTCGGCGCGCCCGACCTGCGGCGTGCTCCTCTGTGTCACGGCGTGCGCGCGCCACGCGGCGGTGGCCGCCGGACTGATGCCGATGCTGCCGTCCTCATCCGGGAGTGCGGTGGTCGGCGACGTCCCCCAGGCTTCCCAGGAGTGCAGCAACGGATGGCCGCTCGGCAACGTCGTCACCGCCGCCAGCTTGACCAGGCGCGCTTGCCGCAACGGCAACAGCGCCGGGTGGCGCGGAAACGCCATGCCGCCTAGCAAGGATACGGCCTCGCCGCAACACTGCGGCAGGATCAGCTCCGCGGCGATCGGCGCGTCTTCCGGGACCGCATGCGCGTAGGGATCGGGCTGGCGCTGGAGGAACCGGGTTGCAGCTTGGACTGCGTCGGCAGCGCCGGCAAGAGGATAGGCCCGCTGCAATGCCAGCAATGCCGCCCACGTAGGCGCATGGCGGAACAGCGGGAAGTCCGCGCTTCCCCATCCGCCATCGGCCTGTTGCTGCGCCATGAGCCACGCGTATGCATCCTGCCGACCGGTGACGTTGCCATGGAACCGCAGAGCTCGCGCCGTGTCGTAGACGGACGGACCGACGCTGCCGCCATCGCTCATCTCGCTCAGCAGGCGACGCAATTCGGAGAGGATCTGTTCGGAGAGCGCGTTCACGCGGGATGCTCCTTCTGCAGACGGATGGGCAGACGTCGATCATGTCGCCGCAAGCTGTCGTATGGGCAGTGCCGGACGACCGCCCTGCTCTGGCGCGCCGACCGCCCCGATGCTGGCGCGGGCCCGCCGCATAGGCTTGCGCACAGCGCGCAGCGGCAACCTCTGCGATCGGCGCCGGGCACTTCGCACATTAGTGCAGCATGCACGCACCGCGGCCGCCGACCGATCGCAGCGGCAAAGGAGCGTCTCCAAGCGGACGGGCACGCTCATGCGCATGGCGCGTGCTTGAACAGATACGCGTTGGCCCGCTGCAGGATGTGCGCCAACCGTTCTGCGGCCGGCCCCAGCGGCGCGATGGCTTCCCCCGCATCGCGCAACAGATCCAGCGCGAACTGGCGCGCCGCCTGCAGCCCCATGATCGACGCGCAGGTCGGCTTCTGCGCCGCCGCGTCCTTGCCGGCGGTCTTGCCCAGCGTCGCGGTATCTGCTGTCACGTCGAGAATGTCGTCGATCACCTGCAACGCCAGGCCGAAACAGACGCTGTAGCGATCGAGCGCACAGTACAGCGCAGCGTGCGCGGCATCGTCCGCGATGGCGCATATCGCGCCCATGCGAACGGATGCGCGCACTAGCGCTCCGCTCTTCATCCGGTACATCGCCACGATCCTGTCCAGCTCCACGTGCTTTCCAACCAGCGACAGATCGATGGCCTGCCCGCCTGCGGCACCCTCTGCGGACACCGCCAGCGCCAGTTCGCGCACCAGCGCTATACGGTAGTCGCCTGGCGCATCCAGGCTCGCCAGGGTCAGAAAGGCGTGCGCCTGCAGCGCGTCGCCGACCAGGATCGCAATAGCTTCGCCGTACTTGACGTGCACGGTCGGAAGGCCGCGGCGAAGCACATCGTCATCCATCGCAGGCAGATCGTCGTGGACCAGGGTACAAGCATGCATCATCTCGATGGCAGCGCCGACGTCGTCGAGCATGTGCGCCGGCGTATCGGACAGTGCGCCGGCAGCCAAACAGAGCAAGGCACGGGTACGCTTCCCGCCATACAAGGTGGCGTAGCGCATCGCCGCCATCAGCTCGGTCTCACCGTCATGTTCGACGAAGAGAAGGCGCTCCAGCACCTTTTCGACCCGCTTTGCGCCCTCCTGCATCCAGATCTCGGGCAGCAGCCCGCCGGATGCGCCGCGC
Source organism: Bradyrhizobium sp. UFLA03-84 (assembly GCF_002289535.1). NCBI lineage: Bacteria > Pseudomonadati > Pseudomonadota > Alphaproteobacteria > Hyphomicrobiales > Nitrobacteraceae > Bradyrhizobium > Bradyrhizobium sp. UFLA03-84. The sequence continues at coordinate 134,950 of NZ_NSJY01000020.1, forward strand.
GCCTGTCCGCCCAATCCGCCGAGCGAAGAAGCACCGGTCCTGTCGTCCTGTGGCGTAGTATCGGCCTGCAAGTTGTTCATATGCTCGTACCTGACAGGAGGCCACCACGGCGAGCGGCGGGGCGCCGCGGTGTTGTCGGCGTCGCACCGTGAGCGCGCCGAGTGCAGCATTGCCGCGCATCGCCGGCGTCGCTGCCGCGCCACATGCGCATGCGATGCCAGCTCATGAGAATCCGATGCGGATAGTCATGGACGGATGCGCGGTCGGGTAATAGCGCCGGCCTTTTTCGGCGTCGCTCAGCAACCGCGGCCGCACCCCGGCCTCGTGCATGGTCAGCGCCAAGGCGATGCAGAACTGCACCAGTTCCAGCCATGCCAGGTGGTAGCCCATACAGACGTGTGGACCGGTACCGAATTGAAGCATGTCCATCGACCCGATCGGCTCGGTGCGTTGCAGCCACCGCGCCAGCCGAAACTGATCAGGCGCCTCGTGCAGCAGCGCCGAGGTCGAGAAATGCAGCAGCGGGACGCACAGATCGGTGCCCGCGGGAATGCGCCGTTGGCCGAGTTGCAAGTCACGCACTGCACGACGCACCAGGAGCGGCGTCGCCGGATGCACGCGCAGCGTCTCGCGGAACAGCGCCTCGGCAACCGGACACTGCGCCAGATCCGCGTGCCGGGTCGGCACCGCGCCCACGCGTTGCGCCTCCTCGACCAGGGCGTCCCACAGCCCAGGCTGCCGAGCCAGCTCGATCACCATCCAGGCCATCGTCGAGGCGGTGGTTTCGTGCCCACCAAGCAGCAGCAAGCGGATATTGGCGACCAGGACGTCATCGGAAAGCGCATCGTCGCTGCGATCGAAGGCGCTCACCATGTCGTTGATCAAGCCGGTGCGCGAGGCATGTTCACGCGCGGCGCGGACGAACTCGCGCAACCGCGCATCGATCCAGTCGCGGGCGGCGCGACCGCGCCGCAATGGCAGTCCGGGCAGGTCGACCGGGGGCGCGACGATCAGCTGCAGCAGTTGCCGGTACTTGCGACGCCATCCCGGCAGGTCCTGCGCGGGGATTCCCATGAGACTGAAGATGAGCTTGAGCATCAGATCGCCGGTTTCGCGCAGGATGGTTACGTCGCCGTGGTCGCGCCACCTCTGCACGCGCGCCCGGATGACGGGCGCGAACAGCTCGCCGATGCCGGCCTGGGTCAGCCCCTTGGGCAGAAGCGACACCTGGATCGCATCGCGCGCCTGCCGGTGCGCGATGCCGTCCTGGGCAACCAACGTTCCGCCAAACAATTCGGGCGCGATGTCTTCGATCAGCGCCGAGGACACGTCCTTGTGCCGGAGCAGTGCGAGAGCGTCCGGATCCAGACTGGTCATCAGATGTCCGGCAGGGCCGAAATCCAGCCAGAAGTGGCTGCCCAGAGTCCGTTCCGCGCGCCGCAGCAGGCACGGCAGGTCGCAGACGACGGCGGGAAGATGTCCGACCAAGGGGAAAGCACCCGGCACGACGGGGATGTCGTGCCGCAGCCGATGCCGACGGTTCAGCGGGTTGAGCAGCATGTCCATCAGCAGCCCCGCGACGCGTCCGCTTCGGCGGTCTTGCCGGAAGGACGCGCGGCGCGGCTGTTGCCACCATCGGCGTACGTCGGCACATGCGCCATCATGCCGCCGTCGATGCACACGACCTGGCCAGTAATGAACGCAGCATCGTCGGAGAGCAGGAACGCCACCAGCGAGGCCACGTCTTCGGGGCGGCCGACGCGCGGCAGGAGCTGGTGCCGGCGCAGATGCCATTGCGTGCACTCGTCCAGCTTGGCGAGCAGACGATCGGTCATGATGAGACCCGGCGCAACCGCGTTGCAGCGGATCTGCGCATGACCGTACTGGGTGGCGAGCGAGGCGGACAGCATGTTCATCGCCGCCTTCGACGCGGCGTAGGACGTCTGTGCGGTGTCACCGCTGAGCCCCTGGCACGACGACATGTTAACGATCGCGCCACCACCGCGGGCGATCATCCGTGGGATGGCCTGCCGGCAGCAGAGCAACGTACCGCGCAGATTGGTCGCCATTGTCTGGTCCCAGACCGCCAGGTCCAGGTCGAGGATCGCGCGATCGCGCGGAGTCAGATGCATGGCGCTCGCGTTGTTCACCAGCAGGTCGACCCCACCGAAGTGCCGCTCCGCCGTTTCGAATAGCGCAGCCACCGCCTGCGCATCGGCGATGTCTGTGGCCGAGGCCAGCGCGCGGTCTGCCTCGGATGCAATTTGCGCGGTGCTGGCGATAGCCGCCGAGCCATCAATGTCGGCGACCACCACCCTGCCTCCCTCGCGCGCTATAGCGAGGGCGCATGCCTTGCCGATGCCGGCTCCGGCACCGGTCACCACGGCCACCTTGTCTTCAAACCGTCCCATCGTACCCTCCTGGGTGGCGTTGGTCTCTTGCGGCATGCCGCTCGGCCTCCAGTGTAGCAGGCGGAGGGCCGGCGCTTCCGCGCTCGTCATCGCCAGCGTCGCTTTCGATGACCCGAATGGCGGCGACTGGGCACTGGCTCGCCGCCAGCCTCACGGCAGCGTGCAGCGCCTGCGGGACCGTCGCCACGCAAACTTCGGCCACGCCGTCCGATTCGCGCTGGCGAAAGGTGCTCGGCAGCGTCAGCACGCACTGCCCGCTGGTTCCGCACAGATCCTGGTCGACCACGACGCGCATCTCAGCTCCCTAGCGCATGCAGCCGAACCGGTAGCGCGCGGAACGTCCGAAGGAATGCGGAGGGCTCCCGGGTCGGCTGCCCGGCCAATGCCAGCGTGGGGAAGCGGGCCAGGATCCGCGGCAGGCTCTCGGCCAACTGCACCCGGGCCAGTTGCGCACCAAGGCAGAAATGAATGCCATGGCCGAAGCTCAGCATGATCTTCCCGTCGATCGACATGCCTGGACTGGTGCCGTAGAACCGCGCCGGGTCGAAGCGATCGGGATCGGCGAAGGCGTCCGGGTCGCGATTGCCGGACGCGATCAGCACGCGCACGTCCGAGTTTTTCGGGATCACCACGCCGCCCAGTTCGATGTCGCGCTGTGCGATACGCGGAATGGAGCTGAACATCGCGGGCGCGTCGCAGCGCAGGACTTCTTCGACGAATGCCTTCACCCCCGCGGCGTCTCGCTGCAGCCAGTGCCGCTGTTGGGGATGCGCCAGCATCGCCAGGACTGCGTGGTCGATGGTCGCAGCAGTGGTGGTGAAGCCGCCCAACAGCATACCCCACAACATGCTGATCAACTCCGCATCCGATAGCGTGTCGGCATCATCGTCGTGTGCGCCGACCAGCATCGACACGATGTCGAAGCGGGGATTGGTGCGCTTGCGCTGTATGAGACCGCCGAAATAGGCCTTCACTCTGGCACTGGCCGCGTCCGCCGCGGCGAGCTGGGGATCGCTGGCGTGTGGGCTGAGGCCTTCCAGAATGGCGCCGATGCCGGCGGCGAGCCCGAACATGTCGTCCTGGGGCATGCCAAACAGTTCGGCGAAGACCAGCATGGGCAAGGCCAGCGCGAATTCCCGATGCAGGTCCACGGCCTCCCCGCGCTCCAGTGCGGGCGCCATGCCGTCGAGGCGCGCAGCGACGATGCGCGCGATGGTCGGCCGCAGGTCGTCAATCTGGCGCATGGTGAAATCGCGCGAGATCAGCCGGCGCAGACGCGTGTGCGCCGGTGGGTTCTTCATCGCTAGCGTGGACGCCAGTAGATTGAGCGACAGGCTGGCGGCTGCACGCGGAAAATAGCGCGCCAGTTCGCCCGGCGCTGGTCCCCGAAACGCATCGCCCGTGGCCGTGAGCGCCCAGAGGATGTCGGCGTGGCGGCTCAACAGAAAGAGGCCCGCCGCTGGGCGATGCACCGGATCGTGCTCGCGCAACCACCGCATGAACGGATACGGGTCGTGAAGGCACGCTGGCGACGCCAGTTCGGCGAAGGCGTCCCGACATACTGCCGTGGCTGCTTGCACGTCCATTTTGGTTACCTATTGGCTGGCTGGTCTGACGGGAGCGCGCGCCGATAAATTGCAGAGAAGATCGCGATAGCCGGCGGCGTCCCGCGCATCACCAGAGCACCGGAAACGCCTCGAACCCACCAGTGATGATGTCCTTGCGCAACTTCAGTTCTTCGGGCGCCACGGCCAGGCGCAACGCAGGAAACCGCTGGAAGATCGAACCGAACACCACCTTGAGTTCGAGTCTCGCCAGCGCTGCGCCGATGCAGTGGTGCGGTCCGTAAGAAAACGCCAGGTGAGGATTTTCGTCGCGTCCGATGTCGAAGGTTTCCGGGGCGTCGAAATGGCGTGCGTCAAACGACGTCGCCGGCAGCCCGACCAGCACCTTGCTCTCTGCGGGAATATTTATGCCCGCGATGGTCACATCGGTTTTCGGATAGCGCATGATTCCGTCCCAGCCGGCGCCCGGCGGGTACATGCGCAGGATTTCCTCCACCGCCTTGTCCACCAGGGATGGATCGCCGACCAGGCGTTTGCGCTGTTGCGGATGGCGGAACATGGCCAGCAGGCCGAATTCGATCTGCGCGACGGTGCTCTCGTGCCCCGCCACCAGCATACCCGCCGCAAGGCCGACCGCCTCTTCCTCGGTCGCCTTGCCCTGGTCGACCGCCGCGAGCAGATCCGTCAGCAGGTTGTCGCCCGGAGCCTGGCGCTTGTCGCGCATCTTGCCGCGCATGTAGAGGCGCAGTTCTTCCCAGGCCTCGCGCGACGCGCTGCGCGGTCCGCTTTCATGCTGGTGCGTCATCACTTCGTTGGACAGTTCGGCGAAAAAGGCGTGATCCTCGTAGAGCACGCCCATCAGCGCGCTGATGACCATGGTCGGAAGCGGAAAGGACAGATGGCGCCGCAGGTCGGCGGGCTGGGACTGGGCCGCCAGCGTCTCGAACAGCCGCGCGGCGATCGCCTCAACCTGCTGCCCAAGCAGCTTCACCCTGCCGTCACTGAAGGCCGGCGCCACGATTGTGCGTAACCGGGCATGCTCGCCTCCCTCGTGCGAGACCAGCCACCCCTGCGAACCGAGAATCACCGAATCCGGGGTGAATGCCGCCGGCGGCATTCCCGCGGGCCGGAACGCCGCGTCCGACAGCGCCGCCTTTGCCTCGTCGTAACCTGTCACCCACCAGCCTTCGTGTCCGGACGGGAAGCGCACGCGGTGGATCGGACCGTTGGCGCGTAGCGCCAACATCTCCGGCGAAGGCTCGATGTGATCGACTCGCCACATCGGCAGCGTCGGCAAGGATTGTTCGGACATGGTGGCAAATCACTCTCTAAGCGATGAAAGGACGGAAGGTGACCGATAGGAGCTGCAGGCAGCGAATGCATTAGACGGCAGGTAGACGACAGCCTCCGCGGCGTTGGTCCGTACCCGATCTCCCATCCGCACGAGTAGCGCGAAGAAGGCTCATCGCAATTCCAGGCACCCAGCGCACGCTCAGGCGGAAAAGCGGCCCCTAGCCGAACGGCAGGTGCGGGCTGTGCCGCCGCATGACATCGAACCTGCCGGCATCGCCAAAGATCGACTGACCGTAGGGATTGGTGAAGGAGGCTCGAAGCACCCGTCACCAACTTGCACGCCAATATAGCCTCCGGACCAGTCGCACTTTTCCGGTGGCAGTTTCGCTGGCTCCCAAAAGAAGAACTCTAGATCGCATCCAATCCTTCCCTGCATTTTCTCGGTCCACTACCGAGCGCCAAGTCATGCCACAGCAAGCCGTCGGAACGGACCAAACGCGAACAGCGACGCGCGCCGTGTCCGTCCCGAAGATCATCGCACCGCGATTGGTGATGATGCCGTGAACAGAGCAAATCGCGTGCCGAGATGAGTTCGCAGGCTCAGCAGGCACTTCGTAGCGCGCGTATGTCAGGTTTCTGGCATTGGGTCTCAATGCCGACAACGGCGCAGCAAGTGCCCCGACAAAGGCCTGCTCTCGCGCTGAATGTGTGGGGCGCCCTTGCGCGGATTTCAAGCAACCGGATTGGCTGTGGAATGTGGTTCGCAGGAAATCACTCCGATGTCGGCGGTAGTTATCCCGAAAGTGAAACCCGCCTCTCCGACATCTCGCTGGGTTGGATGGCGCATGCTTTCCAGACCTTTCCCGACCGCAAGGAGCCCGACGGATTCGCAGGTTCGGAACGATTCGAACTGTGCGTAGAGTTCTTCCAGTGGCATTTCAGCGTAAAAAACCAATGGCGGCCGACGGCACGACCGACTTCTAGATCCTGCAGAACGAGCTCAAGGGCAAATCGAAGAGCATCATCCTCGCAGCGTTCGATAACGTCAGCCTGAAGGAGAACCAGCCACTCGGCTGGTGCGCGCGTGCGCAACGGCTACGGTTTCAACAAATGACCACGGACCGCACAAGAAAAGACTCGGCCAAAATGCAAGAATGCGATCGGACTCAAAAGACAAAGCAGCGGAATCAACGAAGCTACTCGTTCCGCGCTGCTCATGACGGCGTGCTGCGGGAATTGCCGAGCCTGTCATCTGCGAGAGCAGAACGACTGCTCAGATCTCTACGCTCCCGAGAATCTATCGATTTTTCTTTCGATCATATCCAATTCTGCGATCGATGTCTAAGAAACCTACCCTTCTTGAACCGCTTGCAGCATCGTGGCGTTATGAAGCGTGCGAAAGCAAAGGAACATGCGCCACCGTGGGTAAACTCACCTGGAATAGATCGTGCCTTAGTCAAATTCGTTGAAGCTCTTGCAATCGCCGATGCGAGGCGCGATCATGTCTTCGAGAATGAGCGGCTGATAAAAACTCATATTGACGCCGCCAGCGAGAAACGCATCAGCGGTGGTGTTCAAGATGAAGTCCGCAGCAGTTTATGCTCGGTTCTCGACCGAGCTTCAAAACGAAAAATCGACTGAAGATCAGATTGCTCTGTGTAGGGCCTATGCGGCCCGTAATCAGCTCGACGTCGTTGCGATCTTCGAGGACAAAGCTCGTTCTGGAGCCTCTGTATTCGGTCGCGATGGCTTGATGCAGCTTATGGATGCGGCTCGCCAACAACGTTTTTCCGTCGTCATTGTGGAGGCGTTGGATCGGCTTTCTCGTGATATGGAAGACTTGGCCGGCATCCACAAAAGGCTATCTTTCCAGGGCATCCAAATCCAAGCCGTTCATGATGGCACCGCGGATTCGATCTTGATTGGAATTCGCGGCCTCGTTGGACAGATGCAGCGCGAAGACGGAGCGAAGAAGGTCCGTCGCGGTATGGCCGGTGTGATACGCGACGGTCGACACGCCGGCGGACGCGCCTACGGATATCGAGCTATTCCCGGCAAAGCCGGCGAACTCGAAATCGTCGAAGACGAAGCTGCGATCGTCCGACGAATTTTCACGGCCTATGCCGGGGGACGAACGCCGCGGGACATCGCACACGATCTCAACCGAGAAAACGTTCGTCCGCCGCGAGGCCGGCTATGGAACGCGTCGACGATCAATGGGAACGCCGAACGTGGTGCTGGGCTCATCTTGAACGAACTCTACGTCGGGCGGATCGTTTGGAACAAAGTCCGGATGGTCAAGGATCCAGACACCGGCAAGCGGCTGTCTCGCCCGAACCCTCGCGATGAGTGGCAGAGCATCGAGGCGCCTCAGCTTCGGATCGTCGAACAGTCCGTTTGGGAGCAGGCTCACGCTCTGAAAACCGAGAAGAGCCACTTGGCCAGCCACGTGAAGCGCCGGCCACCGCACCTCCTCTCCGGTCTCCTTCGCTGCGGTTGTTGCGGATCGGGGATGTCGGTCCATGACCGTGACAAGACTGGAAAGACCAGGATTCGCTGCTCGGCGGTTCGCGAGAGCGGGAGTTGTTCGAATCGAAAGATCATCTACCTGCGCGACATCGAAAGACTTGTGCTCAGCGGCATGACGGAAGAACTGAAAGACCCGCAGCTCATCGAGACTTATGTCCGCAACTACAACAGTGAACGAGAGCGGCTTGCTGGGCACGCGGTCGCAGTTCGCGCGCGACTAGAAGCAAAACGTGATCGGATCGAAGGCGAGCGCCAGCGCAACATTGATCTCGTGATCAATTACGTAATTTCCGAGAAGGACGCCAAGCAACGGATCGCGGAACTGAAGGAAGAACGATTGCGCGTCGAGTCCGAACTGGCCGCACTCGAAGAAGCTCCAGTCCCCGTCGCGCTCCATCCGGTGACCCTGGACCGCTACATCAGCACGGTCAACGCACTTGCGGAGATAATGGCCAGCCACACCGAGGCGAAGGACGACCGCGGTTCCCTAATAAACGACTTTCGCGCGCTTGTGCACAGCGTCACAGTCCACCCGAAGGGACCACGGGAAGGGTTTGAGATCGAGGTGAAAGGCAAGCTCGCCGCGCTAATCGGCGGGAACGCTTTTCCCCAGGCCCACCGCGATAGTGGGTTATACATGGTAGCGGGAGAGGGACTTGAACCCCCGACCCCAGGATTATGATTCCCGTGCTCTAACCAGCTGAGCTACCCCGCCATGGGTCCGCGATCGGCGGCATGTAAGCCACTGCTGCGAACGCGGCGCATATAAAGAGTGGCACACGCACCTGTCAAGCAAAGGCGGGCGGGGCCGCAAACTATTGCAGCCAGAGGCTATTTCGGCCTGACCGAGGGGTCGGCGCCAGGGCTGCCGGGCGGTGGAATCACCGGCGTGTTGCCGCCTTGCGGGGTCGGCGCACGCATGTCGGGATCGACGCCGGCCGGCGGACACAGCACGCCATCGGATTTGGCGAGCTTGTCGCCCAGCGATGAGGTCCCCTGCCCGGTCGTGGTTCCCTCCGGCGCCGCAACACCGGGATGCGAAGGCTGCTGCGGCGCGCAATTCGCGGCGGCGCGCTGTGGCGCCGGCGGCGCGGTCTGTGCCGGCGGCGTGGCTGATGTCGGCGGCGCCTGCGCCGCGGCAACAACGGGCGCCAACATCAGGGCACAGGACAAAGCGAGCGTTCGATTGATCCTCATGATGAGAAAACCAGCACGACGCGCCGATGTTCCCGGTCAAAACGGCCGCAACCTCACGATTTGCGGAAGCGGATCAGCGAGAAATGCCCCATCGGCGGCATCGGCCGGCGTTCCGCGAGACTGACGCCGCCATGCTTCGCCGCCCAATTGGTCAGCCGCTCCCATGGAAATTCCGGACGCCAGCCGAGCCGCCGGGCCAGCGGCGCGAAGGCGAGCTCGAAGATGCGACGCGGACCGCTCTCGGCACCGATATGGTTGACCAGGATCAGTTCACCGCCCGGCTTCAGTACGCGGATGAAATCGTCGAGCGTCGCCTCGGGATCCGGCACCGCGGTGATGACATATTGCGCGACCACCGCGTCGAAGAACGAATCCGGGAATGCGAGGTTCTTGGCGTCCATCACCGCCAGCGTCTCGACATTGGAAAGGCCCAGCACACGCACGCGCTTCAGCGCCCGTCGCAGCATCGGTTCGGAAATATCGACGCCGTACAGTCTCGTCGTGCGCGCATATTCCGACAGTGACAATCCGGTGCCGACGCCGACGTCGAGCACGCGTCCGCCAATCCGGTCGGCCTCCGCGATGGTCGACTGACGGCCCTGATCGAACACCTTGCCGAACACGAGATCGTAGATCGGTGCCCAGCGGCCATACGCCTTTTCGACCCCCTCGCGGTCGATGTCCCCAGCCATTCCCCTGCCCCGACGCCTCTATCTCTATCCGCGAACTGCTTCCGCGAGCGGCACCACTGTATCGCGCAACACGCCTCGCGCCGCGCGGCTTGCGGTCGCGCTCCTGATGAAGCCGCCGCCGAGCACACGCGCCTGCCCGGACGGCGCATCGTAGAACACGCAGGCCTGGCCGGGCGAGACGCCTTCCTCGCCGGCGACCAGTTCGACCTCGTATCCGCCATCGACGGCGCGCAACCACGCCGGCTGCGGCGCGCGCGTCGAACGCACGCGCACATAGATCTCGATACCCTCGCCGATCACTCGATCGAGCGCGCCATCGCCGATCCAGTTGACGTCGCGTAGCGCAATGCGATCCATCCGCAGCGCCTCACGCGCACCGACCACGACACGGCGCGTCGCCGCATCGAGCTTGACCACATAGAGCGGATGACCGGAGGCGATGCCGAGGCCCTTGCGCTGGCCGACGGTGAAATGAACGATGCCCTGGTGCTGGCCGACGACGTTGCCGGCGAGATCGACGATGTCGCCCGGCGCGATCGCGTTCGGCTTCAGCCGTCCGATGATGTCGGTGTAGCGGCCGGTCGGCACGAAGCAGATGTCCTGGCTGTCCTGCTTGTCGGCGACCTCGAGCTCGAAGCGCCGCGCCAGCTCGCGGGTCTGCGGCTTGGTCATGTCGCCAAGCGGGAAGCGCAGGAAGTCGAGCTGCTCGCGCGTGGTCGCAAACAGGAAATAGCTCTGGTCGCGATCGGCATCTGCCGCGCAGACCAGCGAGCGCGATCCGTCGGCCAAGCGGCGCGAGGCGACATAATGTCCGGTGGCCAGCGCCTGCGCGCCGAGCTCGCGCGCGGTCGCGAGCAGATCGCGGAACTTGACCGAACGATTGCACTCGATGCACGGCACCGGCGTCTCGCCGAGCGCGTAGCTGTCGGCGAAATTGTCGATCACCGATTGCTTGAAGCGGCTTTCATAGTCGAGCACGTAATGCGGGATGCCGATCCGCTCGGCGACGTTGCGCGCGTCGTGGATGTCGCGGCCGGCACAGCAGGCGCCCTTGCGATGGGTTGCCGCGCCATGGTCGTAGAGCTGCAGCGTGATCCCGACCACGTCGTAGCCCTGCGACTTCAACAGCGCAGCCGTCACCGACGAGTCGACGCCGCCGGACATGGCAACGACGATCCGTGTGTCTTCAGGGCGGCCTTCAAGATCCAGACTGTTGAGCATCTCTAAGCGGTCATTGGTCACTGTCGCGGCGAGCCTATACGCTCGGCGACGAAATTGGAAAAAGCCTTTGTCCAGAAAGCCTTAGAACGCGTCCAAGGCCGGTCGATCGGTTCGGGACGCGTCGGAGGCCACCTTTTAATATAGGCCGTATTCCGGCGAAGCAATCCGGCGCAAGCGAAGCCTTGCCGCGCGCGGACGGCAAATCTTGCCGCCGGGCAAAAAGGAGACTCGCCGGGAACCGGTTCCAGCCCACCAGCATCACCTATAACCAACTGAAATAACTCGGTATTTATTACACCCATCCTTTGGCCCGCTCCTTGCTGACAAAACCCCGGAAGTCTCATTTGCGAGGGTTGGCAGTGGTCAGCGTCATGTCGGAAGCATTGGCAGGTCGGTCTTTTCAGGGCGCGACGCGGTCGTCGCGGCCCGATCCCGCCTCGCAGACGGGGAACGACGGCTTTGCCGCGCTGGTCGACAGCAGCACTGCGTCCACAAGCGACAACAGCCGCTCCGACTCCCAGCCGGCGCCCGCGCGCCGGTCCGACGATTCGTCCTCGACGACCGACGCGCGCTCCCGCGACAACAGCACCGCGCCCGACCGGACGTCGCGAGATGCCGGCAGTTCGCGCGACGACAACAAGGTCGATAACGACAGCGATAGCGACGCGCCGCGCAAGACCAAGTCGAAATCGAAATCGGACGACTCGAAATCGAGCACCGATACGCAAGCCACCGGCGACAAGACGGCGTCGGCCCAGACCACTCCGCAGCCGGATCAATCCGGCGCAGCAACGGTCAACGCCGTGATCGCGACCGCGGCCGCAGTACCTGCGACTGCCCCGACCGCGACAGCCACCGCGCCATCCGACCAACCCGCCGCGCCGCTGGCGATCGCGGCGGCGGCCATCGCAGCAAGCTCGGCCATCGTCGGTACCGGCACCACTGCCGGCACCGGAGCGCCGGCTGGCGCCGACGCTGCTACCGCGGCCACCACAGCGGCGAATACCGACAAGGTCGCCAAGGCGGCCGGCGTCAAGAGCGAAGGACAGGTCACTGCCACCGATACGGCGACGGCTGCGGGCGCAGCGGCCGCGACCGGCGATGCAACGCTCGCCGCCACCGTCGCCGCGGGAACGCCTGCGACCAAGACGACGCCGCAAGCCAAGGTGCAGCTGACCCCGAAGGACGCGGTTGCGACGGCACCTGCCGGCCAGGACGGCGCAGCCCAGGGCAGCAACGCCACGGCGCAGGCCGCGCCGACCAACATCGTTCCCGCCGTTGCGCAGCCCGCCGCGGTTGCCGGCAAGGCGAAGGCCGCCGCCGACGGCGCGGCCGATACGATCAAGGCCGATGCGAGCGGCGACGGCAAGGCCGCGCCGACGGCCGGCGGCCAAGCCGCCGCGCAGACCCAGGTTACCGCGCCCGATCCCAGCGCACAGGCCGCGAATGCACTCCAGCCACAACCCACCGCCCAGACCACGCCACCGGCGAACGCGCAGTTGACCGTGACCAACGCCGCGCAAGCCGCCGCCGTGCCGCTCAGCGGGCTAGCGATGCAGATCGCCGCCTCCGCCAAAAGCGGCAAGAGCCGCTTCGAGATCCGCCTCGACCCGGCCGAGCTCGGCCGCATCGATGTCCGCATCGATGTCGATCGCAATGGCCAGGTAACCTCGCATCTCACCGTCGAACGCCCGGAGACGCTGTCGATGCTGCGCCAGGACGCCAACCAGCTGCAGCGCGCGCTCGACAATGCCGGCCTGTCGACCGGCAATGGCGGATTGCAGTTCAGCCTGCGCGATCAGTCGCAGTCGGGCCAGAACAACAACGGCCAGTCCAATCCGAACGCACACCATTTGATCGTCGCCGAAGAAGACAGCGTTCCCGCCGCGGTGGCAGGCCGCTCCTACGGCCGCGCAGGCAGCGCCCTCGGCGGCGTCGATATCAGAGTGTAAGGAGTTCACCATGGCAGTCGATGCAACCATGCCAACACCGGTCGTCTCGGCACCGGGCACCAGCAACGGAACGAACTCCGGAAGCAGCAGCACGGGCAGCGGCCTGACGACCTCGTCGCAGGGCATCGCTGACAATTTCCAGACCTTCCTGACGCTGCTGACGACGCAGTTGCAGAACCAGAACCCGCTCGATCCGCTCGACACCAACCAGTTCACCCAGCAGCTCGTGCAGTTCGCCGGTGTCGAGCAGCAGCTGAAGTCCAACGATCAGCTCAAGCAGCTGATCGCGATCGAGAAGAGCGCACAGTCGACGCAGGCGCTGGTCTATGTCGGCAACACGGTCGCGGTCGATGGCAGCAAGACCCAGTTCGACAAATCCGCGACCTGGAATCTGGTGTCCCCGCAAGCCACCAGCGCCACGATCACGATCACGAGCTCGACCGGCCAGACCGCCTATTCCGGCAATTTCAACCTGAAGCAGGGCAACGCCAGCTTCGTCTGGGACGGCAAAGGCAATGACGGCACGCAATGGCCGGCCGGCACCTACACGCTGACCGCCACCGGCAAGGATTCCAAGGGCAACGACCTCGCCATCTTGACCGAGATCCAGGGCGTGGTCGACTCCGTCGACCTGACCGCTTCCCCGCCGCTGCTCTCGATCGGCGGCCAAACCTACACCACCGACAAGATCAAACGCGTGGTGCGCGGCACAAACGGCGGCAGCAGTAGTTAAGCTAGGCTCCCGGCTGCGCAGATCGCTTTCCCCACGCGTATCGCCAAGCACTCCGCGTCATCAGCCGCCTAGGCGGTGATCGAGTATTCCAGAGGCAGCGGCGCTGGAATCGAGAGGCCGTGGCTCCCGGCGTCGTCGGGCAAATCAGTGCCAGGGCCAGTCACCCGCGGCACCTGCCCCGGGGCGGACCAGACATAATCAGCAATAAAGTCGTTCCATGTAAGCTGCCTGTAAGCTAGCGGGCGCTATCTTCATCTTGCGCGCTTGAGCGCCGATTCTGCCCTGAAACTTCGCAGCAGCACAGGCTGGTCGCTTCGACCACCGGCAAGAGTTAGCTCGTGAACACGACACGCCCTACATCGTCAGAACTCGCCCAGAACGCCCGACAGCATGCGGCAGCGGCACACCCTCAGCTCGCCGAGACGATGGCCGAGAATGCCCGCCTCAAGACGATCGCCATTACCGTCATGCTCGAGATCGCAGCGCTTCGGGAGCGGCTGCCGCCGCCGGCCGGCGAGTAAGCGCGCAGGCGCGATATCAGACCTGAGGCAGCCGGCCGATGGCTTTCGCGGCAAGCGGTTGGGTCAAGCGCATCCGGACAATTTGCCGCAATCGGTAATCTGTTTGCACATTCATCTCGTTTAGGTAGAGCGCGGGCCCTGATCGCTACCCAAGAAGAATTTGCATCCGAGGGAGCCTCACTTGAAAGAATTGAAGTTGCTCGGCGCTTTGATCGGCGGCGCCGTGCTCGGCGTCGGCGTCTCGTTTCCGCTCATGATGGCGTACGTCTTCATCTATGGGGGCGTCTATAGCGTCTTGCCCTGGTTGGCGCCCGATCCGTCCGCGAAGGGGATACTGCCGTTCCTGCTCGTCCTTTATGCGATCTGGTTCGCCATCCTTATGCTGTTCGTGAGAAAGGCCGGCGAGTTTTGGGCGATCCACTTGTTCTGGGTCGTGCTGCCATGGCCCTCCATCGTGATCCTGCACATGTGGTCGTCGTCGAGCGTCATCCGACTCTGCCGGATTCACCGGGTGCCGGCCGCGCGACGGGCGCGGCCGGCTTCATGCCCTTGCCGCCTCAATAGATGCGGACGTGGTTGGCTTCGAACGTGACCGGAAAATTGTTGCTGTTCTTCAGGGTCAGGATCAGCACGACGCCGACGCCGCCGCGGTGATCCCAGTACACGGCCCGGTCCGTTTCGTGCAGAGGCTCCATCGAGGCATGCTTCGTGTCGAGATGCGGCGCGATCGAGACGTCGAAGAATTCGTTCGGCGCCTTCGAGTCCCGTCCCCACCAGAACGTGAAAGGCTGGCTCGAATTGGCAGCAATCGTATAGGTTCCTTGCTTGTGGTCGATGTTGGCCATGATGTTGGGGTCCTTCGTTTTCCATTCGCCGCTCCGATGCGACGCCCCGACAATGATGCGTTACGCACACACGCGCCGTGAGATACGTCACTCTACGATGCAACCGACGAAGCTGCTCGTGCTCTTCAAGGAAGTCTTGCAGAGATTGTCCTGTCTGAGCGACACTCCGCATTTAAAATGATTGCCGACCTCAACATCCCACGCGCGATGAGTTTATCGAATGAAGCCAGCTCCGAGCGATCGACGACCGATTCATCATTCGCCGATCTTCTGGGTCGGCATCGCACTATGCCTGGCAGCGATCGCAATCTACCTTTGGTCCGACGACCTTTCGTGGCGGCCGACACCAAGCCCGCGATGAAGTGCCAGCGGGAGTTGCGTCGGTCTCTCTACCGCCTACGCGCGCTGCCACTTTCAGCTTTTGATCGATAAGTGACTTCACCAACACATCGCCCTTGATGAAAATTTGAATCGCGGCGCACATCGGCCATTTGCCATGTTCAGGCGCGCACGCGTTCGCGACGCAACCATTCTGCTCAAGCTTCGGTTTTTGCTCCGGTTAGACGCGACACGGAGGCAAACCACATGAGCGACCCGAATGCGTATGCTGATCAGTATATGGCCATGGGAGAGGGCGCTGCTCCCGGGAGCACCTCGTCCGGATCAAGCAGCTCCGGATCATCAGGACAATCGGCGGGTGGTGGCGGCGCGGATGCCGGCAGCGGCGGCTCCTCGTCGGGCGGCATGACGGGATCGGGTTCCGGCGCACAGGGTAGCGGCTCCGGCAGTTCAGGCTCCGGCAGCTCTGCGGGTGGTACGGGTGCCGGCGCTTCGGGAGGCGGTAGCTCGGGAGGCGGCACATCCGCCGGCGGTGGATCGGATGGCGGCACCGGACAGCAGGCGGGAAGCGGCGGCGGCTCGTCGGGCAGCGGCACCTCAGGTGGCGGCGGTGGCACCTCTTCAGGCGGCGGCACGTCCACCGGCGGAGGCTCCGGAAGCGGCGGATCGCCGGGCCTCGGCAATGGCCTTGTGCTCGCCGGACAGGACGGGTTGCTCCAGCCCGTGCTGAATCCCGTCAATGCGGCCGCGACCAACACCGGCGGCCTTCTCACTGCGATCGGGCAGCAGGCCGGACTGGACAGCACGGTCCATGACGTCACCGGCCTCACCGGCACAGTCGGGCTCGGGCAGCTCGGCGCCGCGCCCGCTGCGGACGGGCACTCCAATCTCCTGACCGACGTGCTCAACACGCCCGGCGAAGTCGTGGCCGGTCACACATCCGACGCAGTGAGCAATCTCGGCACGGATCTGACCGACACCGTAAATGCGGTCGGCGTTATTCCGTCCGGTCTCGGCCAGAACAGCGGCCTCACGCTCGCCGGTCAGGGCGGGCTGCTGCAACCGGTGCTGAACGCAGTCAACGGCGCCGCGTCCGACGCGAGCGGTCTTCTCACCACGATCGGGCATGAGGCGGGCCTCGACCATGTGGTTCACGATGTCACCAATCTTGCCGGCACGATCGGACTCGGACAGCTCGGCGCAACGCCCGCGGCCGACGGGCACGCCAATCTCCTGACCGACCTGCTCAACACGCCCGGCGAGGTCCTGGCAGGACACACGTCCGACGCCGTGGCGCATCTCGGCGCCGATCTCACCGATACCGCGCACGCGCTCGATGCCGTGCCGACGGATCTGTTGACCGGTGTGGTCAACGGAAAGGACGATCCAACCAATCCGGTCGACAATTTGATCCACGATCTCGGCCATGACCTGCAAGGCCTGCCACTGGTGACCGCCAACGGCGGGAACAATGCCGGCGATGGCGGACTGCTGGGCGGCATCGTCGGCAGCCTCAGCAACCCGAACAGCGGCCATCTTGTCACGCTCGACGTCGGCCCGACGCAGCCGAACGGACAAGCGATCGACATCCTGGCCGCACCGACCTCGGGCGATCATCACACGGTCGAGGTCAACGCCGTCGATGTCGGCCAGAACGGGCCGCATCTGCTCGATCTCGGCGCGCTGACCGGCAACAATGGCCCGCTCAGCATTCCATCGCTCGGCGGCACCGGAGCCGATGGGCTGGTCGGCGATCTGCTCGGTGGCCTCAATCTCAGCCACGCACTGGCCGGCAACATTGCCTCAGGCAATACGGCGAGCGCGCCTGTTGATGTCGATGCCGTCGTCCACGACCTGATCCCGCTCACAGGCGATCACGGCATTCTCAACAGCCACGGTGCGCACATCATCTGAGAGTACGCGCAATGCGGCCCCGGAAACGCCTCAGCGTTCTCGGGGCCGTTTCGTTATCGATGCATGGAGTAGCCGACGTTCACTCCGGCCGTCCCGCGGCGTTGAGGATCAGCCGCGCGATCGGGTCGGGCTGCGAGATCAGCGCGAGGTGACTGGCCTTCAGCTCGATCGTGGTGGCGCCCATCCGCTTCGCCATGAAGCGTTCGAGATCCGGATTGATGGTGCGGTCCTCGGTCGAGACCGCATAATAGCTCGGCTTGCTGCGCCAGGCCGCGTGGCTGGTCTTGCCAGTAAGCAGCTGTTTGTGAAACGGCTGCTGCACGGCATAGAGCACCTTGGCCTTTGCCTCCGGCAGGTCACCAGCGAAATCGCGCAGGAACGCGGCTTCGCTCAACCGGCCCTCGTCGCCGTCGAACACGATGCCGGCGCTCGCCGGCGGCGTCGGATAGGTTTTTGCCAATGCGGTGTAGTCCTCGTCCGCATCGGGAGCGCGCGCGGCGACATAGACCAGCGCCGAAACGTTCGGATGCACGCCGGCTTCGGTGACGATCATGCCGGAGAAGGAATGGCCGACCAGCACGGTCGGGCCATCCTGGCGCTCAAGCACGCGCTGCGCCGAGGCGACCGCGTCCGGCAGCGTTGTCAGCGGATTCTGCACCGACGTCACATTGAGGCCGGCGGCCTGCAGGCGCGGAATGACCTCGGACCAGCAGGAGCCGTCGGCGAACAGGCCGTGCACCAGCACGACGTTGCGCGCCTGCACCGGGGGTGTGGGTGCGGCCATGCCGCGCGAGGACACCAATGAAGCTGCCGCGCCGGCAAGCAGGGCGGTCGAGAAAGTACGTCTGTTCATCATCATGACAAGGGCTCGGATGGAAGGATTGGAAGCGTGCCCACCTGCAGTGAGCGGACAACCTCTCCTACGCACGCTACGGCACGTGGTTACGCGCGGCGTCGCTCCAAATGCGGAGATCAAGGATAGTTGAAGAGGCGGAAAGCGCGACGATCGTTCACGTTCGGTGGGGTGCGTCGAGATTGTGGAAGCAAGCTTCCGATCGAGCATCTCGCCCGGGGCCACCCCTCTCCCCCAACCCTCCCCCGGCAAGGGGGGAGGGAGCCGGTGTGCTCTCCTCACCGGATCACTCTTTTTCGCGTCAGAAATGTGAGGGATGCACCGGCGGCTGGGTTCCCTCCCCCCTTGCGGGGGAGGGTTAGGGAGAGGGGTGCCGCTTGCTCGGCAGCCCGACGAATTCCTGTGAAGCGGTCTCTGCAGCGGTCAATCCGTCCCCTCGCCGCCCCCCTGTTCCCGGCCGTTCCAACGAGATTCGTATTGAACGCTTGGGCTTAGGCAAATTTTAAACCGGGAGGCGTAGGTTACCAATCGCGAGTTCAGTGGTTGAGAGTTTGTGAGTACGCCATGACAGAACCCCATCGCCCGAGGGTGAAATACGTCATCGGGCCTGACGGCAGCCCGTTAACGATTGCGGATTTGCCGGCCCCCGGTACCAAACGGTGGGTCATCCGCCGCAAGGCCGAAGTCGTCGCTGCGGTCCGCGGCGGCCTGCTCTCCCTCGAGGAGGCCTGCAGCCGCTACACGTTGACCGTCGATGAATTCCTTTCCTGGCAGTTCTCGATCGACCAGCATGGTCTGGCCGGACTGCGCACCACACGTATCCAGCAATACCGGCAGTAAGCCTGCCAATACCCGTGGCATTTGACGAAAACCGGCTCCGCTCTGCGAAGCCGGTTTTTTTCATGTCCGCGATTTTGCCGCGGTCCTTAACCTTCGTTAACCATATGGAAACCATACCCTAGGCAATATTTGCCCAGTCGGACCCGCGTGGGCCGAATCCCTGGGGGCCGTTGGTGCAAAGTCTGGTTGCTTTCTTGAGAGGTCTTGGTGCGGCCCGCCTCGCGGCCATGGTTGCGGTCACCGCGGCCCTGATCGGCTTCTTCGCGTTCGTCATCATGCGCGTCACGACGCCGCAGATGACCACCCTGTTCACCGACCTGTCGACCGAAGATTCCTCGGCCATTATCAAGGAGCTGGAGCGCCAGGCGATCCCGTTCGAGCTGCGCAATGACGGCGCCGCGATCATGGTGCCGAAGGATAAGGTGACGCGGCTGCGGATGAAGCTCGCCGAGGGCGGCATGCCCAAGGGCGGCGGCGTCGGCTACGAGATCTTCGACAAGTCGGACGCGCTGGGAACCACGAGCTTCGTCCAGAACATCAATCATCTGCGCGCGTTGGAGGGCGAGCTCGCCCGCACCATCCGCGCCATCGACCGCGTCCAGGCCGCGCGCGTCCACCTCGTGCTGCCGGAAAAGCCGCTGTTCTCGCGCGAGACACCGGAGCCGTCGGCCTCGATCGTGCTCAGGGTGCGCGGTTCACTGGAGCCGCAGCAGATCCGCGCGATCCGCCACGTCGTCGCCTCCGCGGTCAACGGGCTGAAGCCGCAGCGGGTCTCGATCGTCGACGAGGCCGGCCAGCTGCTCGCCGACGGCGCCCAATCCGACGCCGATGCTGCGGTCGGCGACGAGCGCCGCGCCGCCTTCGAGAAGCGGATGCGCAAGCAGGTCGAGGACATCGTCTCCTCGGTGGTCGGCGCCGGGCGCGCCCGCGTCCAGCTCTCCGCCGACTTCGACTACAACAAGATCACCCAGACCTCGGACAAGTTCGACCCCGAGGGCCGCGTGCTGCGCTCGACGCAGACCCGCGAAGAATCGAGCCTGACCGCCGACAATTCCGGCCAGGTCACCGTCGCCAACGAGTTGCCGGGCAGCCAGAACCAGGACAACGCCGCCCGCGCCCGCGACCAGAGCAAGAAGAGCGAGGAGACCAACAATTACGAGATCTCCCGCACCACCAAGACCGAGGTGACCGAGGCCGGCCGCGTCAACCGCATCTCGGTCGCGGTGCTGGTCGACGGCGCCTACTCCAAGAACGAAAAAGGCGAGATGGTCTACCAGGACCGCACCAAGGAGCAGCTCGACCGTATCGCCGCCCTGGTCCGTTCCGCGATCGGCTTCGACCAGAAGCGCGGCGACCAGGTCGAGGTCGTCAACCTGCGCTTCGCCGAACCGCCCGTCTCGCAGCCGATCAGCGAGCCGACCGGCCTGCTCGGCATGCTGCAATTCACCAAGGATGACGTGATGTACGTCATCGAGCTCGGCGTCATGATGATGCTCGGCTTGGTCGTGCTGTTCATGGTGGTCCGCCCGCTGGTCAAGCGCATCGTCGCCGCCGACGTCATTCCGTCGCTGGCCGGCGCCGGCGTGCCGGCGCTCGCCGAAGCTCATGCCGAGAGCACCGGGGCGACCGGCCAGGCGCTGATTCC
The DNA here is from genome assembly GCF_002289535.1 of Bradyrhizobium sp. UFLA03-84. Taxonomy (NCBI): domain Bacteria; kingdom Pseudomonadati; phylum Pseudomonadota; class Alphaproteobacteria; order Hyphomicrobiales; family Nitrobacteraceae; genus Bradyrhizobium; species Bradyrhizobium sp. UFLA03-84. The sequence continues at coordinate 155,500 of NZ_NSJY01000020.1, forward strand.
GGCGGGCAGCGGCGCGGCGCAATTGATCGACGTCGCCCAGATCCAGGGGCAGGTCCATGCCCAGGCCGTGCACCGGGTCGGCGAACTCGCCGAGCGCAATCCGAACGAAACCGTCTCCATCGTCCGTCAATGGCTGAGCGAGCCGGTAGAGAACTGACATGGCCGCCGTACCCCAGACCACCAACGCCAACGACATCGCCACCGTCCTCTCGACGCTGGCGAACCGGCAGAGCGCTCGCCCCAAGGGCAAGCCGCTGCCCGGCCCGAAGCGCGCCGCGATCCTGATGCTTGCGCTCGGCGAGCAATATGGCGGCAAGATCTGGTCGATGCTCGACGACGAGGAGGTCCGCGAGCTGTCGGTGCACATGTCGACGCTCGGCACCGTCGAGGCCGACGTGGTCGAGGATTTGATGCTGGAATTCGTGTCGCGGATGTCGGCCTCCGGCGCGCTGATGGGCAATTTCGACGCTACCGAACGGCTGCTGCAGCAATATCTGCCGGCCGAGCGCGTCACCGGCATTATGGACGAAATCCGCGGCCCTGCCGGCCGCAACATGTGGGAGAAGCTCTCCAACGTGCAGGAAGAGGTGCTCGCCAACTACCTCAAGAACGAGTACCCGCAGACCATCGCCGTGGTGCTGTCGAAACTGAAGCCGGAGCACGCCGCGCGTGTGCTCGCAATCCTGCCCGAGGACATCGCGCTCGACGTGGTCGGTCGCATGCTGCGGATGGAGGCGGTGCAGAAGGAAGTCATCGAGCGCGTCGAGCAGACGCTGCGTACCGAGTTCATGTCGAACCTGTCGCAAACCCGCCGCCGCGACGCCCATGAGGTGATGGCCGAGATCTTCAACAATTTCGACCGCCAGACCGAGACCCGCTTCATCACCTCGCTGGAGGAAGAGAACCGCGAATCTGCCGAGCGCATCAAGGCGCTGATGTTCACCTTCGACGATCTGATCAAGCTCGATTCCGCCTCGGCCCAGACCTTGATGCGCAACATCGACAAGGACAAGCTCGGCGTCGCGCTGAAGAGCGCCAATGAAGAGGTGCGCAGCTTCTTCCTCGGCAACATGTCCTCGCGCGCCGGCAAGATGCTGATGGACGACATGGCCGCGATGGGCCCGGTGCGGCTGCGCGACGTCGACGAGGCGCAGGCGCTGCTGGTCAATCTCGCCAAGGACCTCGCCGCCCGCGGCGAGATCACCCTGACCAAAAACCGCGCCGACGACGAGCTGGTGTACTGATGGCCGCACCCGCGAAATTCCTGTTCGACACCGACTTCTCGGCTCCGGACCGCTCGCGCGAGCGCGCGCCGACGCCGGCCGAGGTGGCGCAGAAGGTCGCCGACGCCGAGGCGCGCGCCTACCGCGCCGGCTATGAGGCCGCGCTGCGCGAGGCCAAGGTCGAGAGCGATCGCCGCGCGGCGCAGGCGCTGGAGGAGATTGGCGCCGCAATCAAGGGCATCGCCGCCCGCTTTGCTGGCATCGAGACGCGGATGGAGACCGAGGCGGTCGACGTCGCGGTCGCGGTCGCCCGCAAGCTCTGCAACGAACTGGTGGCGCGCGAGCCGCTCGGCGAGATCACCGCGCTGGTCTCCGATTGCTTCTCGCACCTGGTGGCAACGCCGCATCTCGTGGTCCGGATCAACGACGCGCTCTATGAGGCGGCGCATCAAAGCATCGAGCAGATGGCGGCGCATTCCGGCTTCCAGGGCCGGCTGGTGATCCTGGCCGAACCGACCATTGCGACTGGCGACTGCCGGATCGAATGGGCCGATGGCGGCGTGGTGCTGGAGCGTGCCGCGATCGAAGGCAAGATCAACGAACTCGTCGGGCGCTATCTGGCGTCCCGCGGCCAGGCCGGCTGAAGGCGATTGAGGGCTGAACCATGAGCGACACCGACACCCAAGTCCCGCTTCCCGATCTCAACGCCGCCGACGCGCCGGGGATCGACGACATCGGCTACAACGAGGACGAAAACGCCGCGCGCATCGCCGCCGACCTCGAGGCCGTGTTCGACGTGCCGGTGCAGGTCTCGGCGGTGCTCGGCCGCTCCAAGATGGACGTCGGCGACCTCCTGAAGCTCGGACCGGGCACCGTGCTCGAGCTCGACCGCCGGGTCGGCGAGGCGATCGACATCTACGTCAACAACCGCCTGGTGGCGCGTGGCGAAGTGGTGCTGGTGGAAGACAAGCTCGGCGTGACCATGACCGAAATCATCAAGGCAGAACGCTCTTAAACGAATGCAACGGTAGCGCGCGGAACCTGCGCGACCAGACGAACAGGAGATCATCATGCGGCTTCTCATCGTTGGCACCCTGAAGGGCCAGCTCACGACCGCGACCAAGATCGCGATGGACAACGGCGCCTCGGTGACCCACGCCGAGGCCGCCGAGCAGGCGATGAATGTGCTGCGCGGCGGCAAGGGCGCCGACCTCCTGCTGGTCGATGTCGGTCTCGACATCCGCGACCTCGTGATGCGGCTCGAGGCCGAACACATCCACGTCCCGATCGTCGCCTGCGGCATCTCCAACGACGCCCGCGCCGCGGTCGCCGCGATCCATGCCGGCGCCAAGGAATACATCCCGCTACCGCCCGACCCCGAGCTGATCGCAGCGGTGCTGGCTGCGGTCGCCAACGACGCGCGCGATTTGATCTGGCGCGACGAGGCGATGGGCCGGGTGATCAAGCTGGCACAGCAGATCGCCGGCTCCGACGCCTCCGTGATGATCACCGGCGAGTCCGGAACCGGCAAGGAAGTGCTGGCGCGCTATGTCCACTCCCGCTCGGCCCGCGCCAAGCGGCCGTTCATCTCGATCAACTGCGCGGCGATCCCGGAACACCTCCTGGAATCCGAGCTGTTCGGCCACGAGAAGGGCGCCTTCACCGGTGCGGTGGCGCGCCGCATCGGCAAGTTCGAGGAAGCGACCGGCGGCACGCTGCTGCTCGACGAAATCTCCGAGATGGACGTCCGCCTGCAATCAAAGCTGCTGCGCGCGATCCAGGAGCGGGTGATCGATCGCGTCGGCGGTACCAAGCCGGTTCCGGTCGATATCCGCATCATCGCGACCTCGAACCGCAATCTGTCGGAAGCGGTGCGCGAGGGCAGCTTCCGCGAGGACCTGCTGTTCCGCCTCAACGTCGTCAATCTGAAGATCCCGCCGCTGCGCGATCGTCCGGCCGACATCCTCGAGCTGGCACAGCATTTCGCCAAGAAATATGCCGAGGCCAACGGCCTGCCGGTGCGGCCGATCTCGACGGACGCCCGCCGCGTCCTGACCGCGAACCGCTGGCAGGGCAACGTCCGCGAGCTCGAGAACACCATCCACCGCTCGGTACTGATGGCGCAGGGCGACGAGATCGGCCCCGACGCGATCCTCACCCCCGACGGCGACCGTCTCGACCTCGCCAAGACCGCGCCCGCGGTGGCGCACGCCACCCTCGCAGCCGAGCAGGTCACCCGCGCGCTGGTCGGCCGCACCGTCGCCGACGTCGAACGCGACCTGATCCTGGAAACGCTGAAGCACTGCCTCGGCAACCGCACCCATGCCGCCAACATCCTCGGCATCTCGATCCGGACGCTGCGCAACAAGCTGAACGAATATGCCGACGGCGGCATCCCGATCACCCCGGCCGGCAACGGCACGCCCGACTATCAGCGCATGGCGAACGCCGGCTGAGAAAGCAAGCGGCGGGGAATTCCCGCCGCGTCCCTTACGTCACGAATAATTCGGCGCGTCGGGCTTGCGGAAGATCCGGATCGGATCGCCCGGCGTGATGTCGCGGCCGGTGAACGTCACATAGGCATAGAGCGCGAGATAGGCGACGGCGATCGCACCGACGAGATAGAACAGCCAGACTCCCACGCGCTTCATCGAACCGTCACGTCTGCGAAACATCCTGGGCTTTTAGTGCGCTTGCCGGGAAAGCGCCACGGCCAACATGCCGCGCCGGCCACGGTGCCGTTGATCCCTTGAATCCTGCGGCCAGTTGCCGTATTCAATCTCCTATTGTGCTTTGATATTTCGACAACTGGAGAGTGATATGGCCCTTTACGTGCAGACCACCGGCACCCTGTCCACCAACTCCGCGACCCTCACGCCGATGCAAGGCCTCAGCCTGACGGTCCCGGAGGGCGTCGGCACCACCGCGATCATCACCCTCAACGTTCCGAATCCCTACGCCATGGGCAACGATATTCCAGGCGGCGTGTTCGGCGTCACCGTCAATGGCACAGCCTCGCCGGTCGTCGCGAGCTTTACCTACAATGAAGGAACCCCGTCGAGCTTCGGCCGCGTCCCGACCACGCTGGTCGTCGGCATTCCGCTGGGCAATACGGCTCAGACCATCCAGGCCGTATGGGCTGGCGTTCGCGGCAGCAATGTGATCATCGACAGCCCGGCGTCCCTCAGCGCAGTCTACTAAGGGCCGATCCGGACCGGCAACGCTGCGCTAAAGCATGACCCGGAAAAGTGCGAAGCGGTCTTCCGGATCCTGCGAAAACGAGAATCCAAAGCGCGATGACCATTCAATCTCATCGCGCTTTAAGTACGCCCGGGGCGTGAACGTGACGCGACGGCAGGCTGACCTCGGCCAGCCTGGCGGCGTCTTCGTCGCGGTCGATCGCGACATATTCGCCGTGCCAATAGGCCAGCGCGGCGGTTCGCTCCGAGGCGATCACGTCGAGCACGCGCCCGATGACGATCGCGTGCGAATGCCGCTCGATGATTTCCTCGACCTCGCAATCGACAGCGGCGAGCGCGCCGACCAGCAACGGGACGCCTGAGGCACGCGTGGTCCATTCGGCGCCTTCGAACCGGTCGGCACCTTTCAGGCCACCCTTGCCGGTGAAGCGTTCGGCGATCTCGAGCTGGTCCGCGGTCAGGATGTTGACGCCGAACACCCCATGGCGCGCGATCAGCGGCCATGATGACGCTGCGCGGTTGATGCTGACGATCAGCGACGGCGGCTCGACCGAGAGCGACGACACCGAAGTCACCGTCATCCCTGAAATCTCCTTCGCCCGGCCCGCGGTGATCACGCTGACCCCGCCGGTGAGATGGCGCATCGCGCCGCGAAAGTCGGTGGCGGTCACCGCTGGTACGATCGAAACATTGCGGACGACGGTATTCATGGCGACCTCACAGGGTGTCTTCGCTGCCCTCGAGCAGGTGCTTCAGGATCTCGCCTTCCAGCGCGGCGAGCTCGGCCGAGCCGCGCCGGCGCGGCCGCGGCAGGTCGATCGTGACATCCTCGGCGATCCGGCCGTCCTCGATGACCAGCACGCGGTCGGCGAGCGCGACGGCCTCGGCGACGTCATGCGTCACCAGGATCGCGGTGAAGCCCTGGTCGCGCCAGACCCGCTCCAGCAATTGCTGCATCGAGATCCGGGTCAGCGCATCGAGCGCGCCGAGCGGCTCGTCGAACGCCAGCACCCGCGGCTGGCTGACCAGCGCGCGGGCCAGCGCCACCCGCTGCTTCTGGCCGCCCGAGAGCACCGACGGCCACTGCGCGCGCTTGTCGCCGAGGCCGACCTCGACCAGCGCACGCTCGGCGCGCGCCTGGGCATCGGCGGAGGCGCGTTCACGCCCGAGGCCGACCTCGACATTCGACAGCACCCGCGCCCAGGGCAGCAGCCGCGGCTCCTGGAACATGACGCGGACGTCCTGCGCTCGCGGCTCCTCATCGAAGGCGATGCTGCCCGCGGTCGGCGCCTCGAGGCCCGCGATCAGGCGCAGCAGCGTGCTCTTGCCGCAGCCGCTGCGGCCGACGATCGCGACGAACTGTCCCGAGGGAATGTGCAGGTCGATGCCGCGCAACACCTCATTGTCGCCGAACGCCTTGCGCAGGCCGCGGATGGTCAGCGCCAGGCCGCGGGCCACACTTTCCGTCACTCGCCGCAGATGCCGCGGCTTCACGACGATGTCGGCATGGTCGACCGGTTCGGCGTCAACCGGCTGGAAACGAAGCGCTTCTTGCATTCTCATTCTCACTTCTTCTGGAACGCGGGGTGCCACGACAAGGTCAGGCGCTCCAGCGCCCGCGAGGCGCTGTCGGCGAGCTTGCCGAGCAAGGCGTAGATCAGGATCGAGAGCACGACGATGTCAATCAGCATGAACTCGCGCGCCTGCATCGCCATGTAGCCGAGGCCCGACGACGCCGCGATGGTCTCCGCGACGATCAAGGTCAGCCACATGATGCCGAGCGCAAAGCGCAGGCCGACGAAGATCGAGGGCAGCGCGCCGGGGAAGATCACCCGCCGGAACAGCTCACCGTCGGTCATGCCGTAGATCCGGCCCATCTCGATCAGCTGCGGATCGACGGTACGGATACCGTGCAGCGTGTTGAGATAGATCGGGAAGAACACGCCGAGCGCCACGAGAAAGAGCTTTGCCGATTCGTCGATGCCGAACCACAGAATGACCAGCGGGATCAGCGCCAGATGCGGGATGTTGCGCACCATCTGCAGCGTTGTGTCGGTGAGTTTCGCCGACAGCTGCGACAGCCCGTTGGCGAGCCCGAACGCAAAGCCGATTCCGCCGCCCATCACAAACCCGATCGAGGCGCGCCAGAAGCTGACCCAGATGTTGCGGATCAGTTCGCCTGATAGCAGCAACTTCCAGCCAGCCAGCGCCACGTCGGTCGGCGCCGGCAACACCCGCGACGGCACGTAGCCGGTGACGCAGGCAAGCTGCCAGACCAGGACAATGACCAGTGGAACGATCCAGGGGATCAGCCCGTCGATTTTGGGGAGTTTGGGCGCGCCGACGCGCGGTAGTGAATCGATCAAGCTCATGATTGCGATGCCTGCTTTTGCGGACGGTAGTCGTTGCCGATGGTCTCGCCGAACGGCCCGGTGTTGACGCGGATCGGCGTCACGTTGTCGGGCAGCGCCAACGACAGCAGCGGGAACACCAGCTCGGCGAACCGATAGGCTTCCTCGAGATGCGGGTAACCCGACATGATGAAGGTATCGACGCCGACGTCCTGATACTCCTTGATCCGCGTGGCGACGGTCTGCGGATCGCCGACCAGCGCGGTGCCGGCCCCGCCGCGCACCAGGCCGACGCCGGCCCAGAGATTCGGGCTGATCTCGAGCTTGTCGCGACGGCCGCCATGCAGCTGCGCCATGCGCTGCTGGCCGACCGAGTCCATCCGCGAAAAGATCTTCTGTGCGGCCGCGATGGTGTCGTCGGTGACGTACTGGATCAGCTCGTCGGCCGCCCTCCACGCCTCGGCGTTGGTCTCGCGCACGATCACGTGCAGGCGGATGCCGAAAGAGAGCTTGCGGCCGCGCTGCGCGGCGACGGCTTTCACTCTCGCGATCTTCTCGGCGACCTGGGCCGGCGGCTCGCCCCAGGTCAGGTACTTGTCGACGGTATCGACTGCGACGTCGATGCCGGCATCCGACGAGCCTCCGAAATACAGCGGCGGCCGCGGCGACTGCACCGGATTGAACAGCAGGCGGCCGTCCTCGATCCTGATGTGCTTGCCTTCGACACTGACCGTCTTGCCCGCGAGCAGATCGCTGTAGACGTTCAGGAATTCACGCGTCACCGCGTAGCGCTCGTCGTGATCGAGGAAGATGCCGTCGCCCTTGTTCTCGATCGGATCACCGCCGGTGACGACATTGATCAGCAGGCGGCCGTTCGACAGCCGGTCCAAGGTCGCGGTCATGCGCGCGGCGACGCTTGGCGATTGCAGGCCGGGCCTGACCGCCACGAGATAGCGCAGGCGCTCGGTCCAGGGCGCGACGGCCGAGGCCACCACCCAGGAATCCTCGCAGCTCCGGCCCGTCGGCAGCAGCACGCCGTAGTAGCCGAGCTGATCGGCGGCCTGCGCGATCTGGCGCAGATAGTTGAAGTTCACCTCGCGGCCGCCGATCGACGTGCCGAGATAGCGGCTGTCGCCATGGGTCGGCAGGAACCAGAGGATGTTGGCGTTGGTTGGGGTGCTCACGTGCCCGGCCTCCATGCGACGTCGGAAATCTTGATTGGTTTGGGGATCAGGCCGAGCGCAAAGAACGTGTCGGCGACCTGTTGCTGGTCCGCGATCACGGCGTCGGTGACCGGCTTGATGCCGTAGGCCTGTCGCTTCAGCGCGACCTCGACCACCGGCACCGACAGCCCGATGCTCGGCGCCAGCTGCTCGGCGACGGCGTGGATGTCGCCCTTGGCCCAGTCATCGACCTCGCTGAGCTGCGCCAGCACGATCTCGACGATCCTCGGATCGGCCTGCAGGAATTTCTTCGAGGCGAAGTAGAACTGGTAATTGGCGACGATGCCGGTGCCATCGGCGACGGTGCGTGCGCCGGTCGCGGCCTCCGCCGCGGCCTGGAACGGATCCCAGATCACCCAGGCATCGACCGCGCCGCGCTCGAACGCCGCGCGCGCATCGGCGGGCGCCAGGAACACCGGCTCGATCTCGGAATATTTGATGCCGGCTTTCGCCAGCGCCTTCACCAGGAGATAATGGACGTTGGAGCCCTTGTTGAGCGCGACCTTCTTGCCCCTGAGATCGGTGACCGATTTGATCGGGCTGTCCTTCGGCACCAGGATCGCCTCGCCCTTCGGCGCCGGGGGCTCGTAGGCGACATACTGGATCGGCGCGCCGGCGGCCTGGGCGAAGATCGGCGGCGCCTCGCCGGTGTTGCCGAAATCGATCGCGCCGACATTGAGCGCTTCGAGCAGCGGCGGCCCGGACGGAAACTCGGTCCAGACGACCGAGTAACCGGCCGACTTCAGCTTCTGCTCGAGCGAGCCTTTGCTCTTCAGCAACACCAGCTTGCCGTATTTCTGGAAGCCGATGCGGACCACCTTGTCCTGGCCGTAGGACGCGCTGACGGTCGCCGCGACGATGCTGACCGACAGCACAGCGCGGGCAATCCAGCGTCGGAATAAACGCGTCATGGGATTATCCTCTGCATTGAAATGATCAAGCGCGTGCCGATCAGGTCTGGGTATTGCGCCAGACGATGTCGCGGATCGCGATCCGCTTCGGGATCAAGCCCAGCTTGAAGAAGCGGTCGGCAACCCCCTGCTGGGTCGCCATGACGTCGTCGGTCACGGGGCCGACCGAGAAGCCGGCCCGCCGCGCCGCGATGGTCTGGATATCGAGCGGCACGCCGGTGACGGCGGCGGCGAGCGATTTCGCGACCTCGTCGGGATGCGCCTCTGCCCACTTCGCGCTCGACGTCGTGACATCGACGATCTGCTGCAGCAGTGCGCCGTGCCGGTTCGCGAACTCGCGATTGGCGATATAGAACGCGTTGGTCTTGGTGACGTCGCGGGTGTTGATCAGGATGCGGCCGTTCTGCCTGGTCTCGGCGATCGCGAAATACGGATCCCAGATCGCCCAGGCATCGATGCCGCCATTGGCGAAGGCCGGGCCGGCGTCCGGCGGCGTCAGATAGACCGGCGTGATGTCGTCATAGGTCAGCCCGGCCTTCTCCAGGGTCTGGATCACGACGTTATGCGCGCTGGATCCCTTGGTGAAGCCGACACGTTTGCCCTTGAGGTCGGCAATGGTCTTGATCGCCGAATTATGCGGCACCAGGATGCCAGATCCATTGATGATGGGCTGGGCCGCCGCATAGACGATCGCCGCACCCGCGGCCTGCGCGAAGATCGGCGGGGAATCGCCGACGGCGCCGTAGTCGACGCTCCCGACATTCATCGCCTCCATCATCGGCGGGCCCGATGAGAACTCGACCCATTTCACGCTGACGCCCTGCGGCTTGAAATGATTTTCCAATGCCTCGCGCTGCCGCGTGAGAACCAGCACGCCGTTCTTCTGATAACCGATACGAATTTCCTTCGTGTCCGCCTGCGCTTGCGCGCCACGTGACAGCGCAGCTGATGCGGCTGTGACGAGCGACAGCTGGAGGAATTCACGACGCTTCATTCCAAGATTCTCCTGACGATCAAACGCGCCATCGGGCGCACGATCATGCGATGTCAGGATGATGGGGCGCGCGAATGAAGCTGTCGAGCACCGCACAAAAATAGCGATGCCCGCACTTCGGTGCGGGCATCGCGCGTGCTGTTTCTTTTAAAGTGCAGATCGCGTGTAGCGAATTATTTTCCTCACGAAAACGCGAGCTTGCTGCACGTCGATTTATCAGCCCGCGGCGGCGGCTTTCGGACCGACATTGACCGCAAGCTTGCCATAGCGATCCGAGAACGCCTGGGTGTCGATCTCCTCGAGCTGGATCGAGCCCTCGAGCACGCCCTTCTTCCAGGCATCGTGCTCGGGATCGTGCTGGAACTCCGGCATCACCTCCTTGCTGAACAGCTCGAGCGAATCGCAGATGTGCTCATGCGTGTTCTTGCCGGCCTGGTTGAGCAGGATCACCTGGTCGATATGCGAGGCGCGGAAACGCCGCAGCTTCTTCCGCAACGTCTCCGGCGAGCCGATCAGGCCGCCGCGCAGCGCGGCTTCCTGCGCCTCCGGATTCTCGCGCTTCCACTTGTTGTACTCGTCCCACATGTTGACGGTGCCCGGCGCAGGCCGCTGCCGGTTCTGCGACTGGCCGTAATAGCGCAGCGCGAACTGGAAGAAGGTCGCGCCATCTGCACGCTTGCGTGCCTCCTCATCCGTCTTCGCGCACATGAAGAACGAGACCAGCGCCATGTTCGGATTGATCTCGTAGTCGGCAAGCTTCTTCAGCCGCTTGGTGATCGCGTTGTAATAGGCGTGGACCCAGGCATGCGCCGCCTCCGCGCTGACGAACTGGAAGCCGAGCGCGCCAAATCCGTTCTGCCCGGCGCGCTCGATGGTCGGCAGTTGCGAGCAGGCCATCCAGAGCGGCGGATGCGGCTTCTGCACCGGCTTCGGCACGACGTTGCGCAACGGGATGTCGAAGTATTTGCCGTGATGCTCGGTGCCGATTTTGGTGAACATCGGGAAGATCGCCTGTACGGCTTCCTCGAACACCTCGCGCTTGGTCTCCATGTCGCGGCCGAACGGGGTCAGCTCGGTGATCGAGGCGCTCTCGCCCATGCCGAACTCGCAGCGGCCATTGCTCAGGAGATCGAGCACCGCGACCCGCTCGGCGACGCGCGCCGGATGATTGGTGGTGAGCTGGAAGATGCCGTGGCCGAGCCGGATATTCCTGGTGCGCTGGCTGGCTGCGGCGAGGAAGGATTCCGGCGCCGGCGAGTGCGAATATTCCTCGAGGAAATGATGCTCGACGACCCACGCATAATCGTAGTTGAGCCGGTCGGCGGTCTCCAATTGCGTCAGCGCATTCTGGTAGAGCCTGAGCTCATCGCCGTCGTTCCAGGGGCGCGGCAGTTGCAGCTCGTAAAAGATACCGAATTTCATGGCGTCATCACTCCCAAGGTCGCGTCCTCGACCACTCGTAGTGGTCCCGATCGCTTGTTGTTTTGCGTCAGTCTAGTGGCGGGGAAGGCCAAGTCCAGCCTCGGGGGCGAAACTCCAATTCCGTACAGCGGGAGGCGGCTTGCCTGGAACGCATGAATGTTTAGCTTGTGTTGGTATGAGTCGCGGCGCTATCGGTCGCGCGCTCGTTCCTCCGAAAGCCTCATGACCACCTTTACGCCGCACCAGGATTCCGCGCTGAAAGCCGTCGCCGACTGGCTGCAGGCCAAGCCGGGCAAGAACGGCACGCCGCCGGTGTTCCGCCTGTTCGGCTATGCCGGAACCGGCAAGACCACGCTCGCCCGGCACATCGCCGAGGGCGTCGACGGCGAGGTGAAGTTCGCCGCCTTCACCGGCAAGGCAGCGCTTGTGATGCGCAACAAGGGTTGCGACAGCGCATCCACGATCCATTCCCTGATTTACCGCGCCCGCGAATCCGGCGTCGAGCAGCCGAGCTTCGAACTCTGGGACGACGCGCCGGCGTCGAAAGCCAAGCTGATCGTGATCGACGAATGCTCGATGGTCGATGCGGATCTCGGCCGCGATCTGATGTCGTTCGACTGCCCGCTGCTGGTGCTCGGCGATCCCGCGCAATTGCCGCCGATCCAGGGCGGCGGCTTTTTCACCGACGCCGAGCCGGACGCGATGCTGACCGAGGTGCACCGCCAGGCGCAGGACGATCCGATCGTGCGGATGTCGATGGACATCCGCGAAGGCCGCGAGCTCGAGATCGGCCGCCATGGCGAGAGCGAAGTGGTGTCGCGCAAGGAGCTCGACCCGGACCGCGTGATGAGCGCCGACCAGGTGCTGGTCGGCCGCAACAACACCCGCCGCGCCTACAACATGCGGGTGCGGCAGCGGCTGAACATCGAGGATCCCCTCCCCGTCGCCGGCGACAAGCTGGTCTGCCTGCGCAACAACCGCAAGAAGGGCCTATTCAACGGCGGGCTGTGGCGGGTCAAGGCGCGCGCGCAGTCGAAATCCAAGATCATCACCATGCGCGTGATGCCGGACGAGGACTTTGGCTACAAGGTCACCAAGGTCTCGGTGCGCGGCGAATGCTTCGACGGCGGCGTCGAGGGCGTGCCGTGGGAGCAGCGCAAGCCCTATGACGAGTTCGACTACGGCTATGTGCTGACCGTACACAAGTCGCAGGGCTCGCAGTGGGACGACGTCGTGCTGTTCGACGAGAGTTTTGCGTTTCAGGATTCTCGCGCGAGGTGGCTGTACACCGGCATTACGCGGGCGGCGAAGCGGCTCAGCGTGGTGGTGTGATCGTCCCGCATGCGCCGACGTCATCCTGACAGCTGATGAGTGTGTGACACCAGTATTCAGCGTCGTCCTGGCGAAAGCCAGGACCCATTACCCCGGCCGCTTGTTGCTGCGGGAAGCTGGGGCCACGATCCCGCCTACAGCTACATTTGGTGGCCTGGCTTTCGCCAGGACGACGTGCGTGGAGGGGCCGCCGGCAAAAATCCATCACCGTCATCCCTGAACCTCGCTGATTTTCCTCACGAAACCGTGTGTCCGGCGCCGTAACAAAACGTCGCCTCGCCCGTATTTTGAAGCGTCGGAGCAGCCCGGCCCGATTTGCCAATGCCGGTGCCCGCTCTAGACTGGCCCCCAATTGCGATCCCACGAGGAACCCATGCCCAAGAGCTCCCTCAGTCGCCTCTCGCTGTGCGCCGCCGCGATCGGCGCGCTGGCCGTTGCCGCTTTTGCCGTTGCGCCCTCGCTTGCCGCCGAGGACGCAGTCATCATACCGCCGCCGGCGGCGGACGCACATGAGAGCGGCATCAAGACTGCCGTACTGTCGGGCGGCTGCTTCTGGGGCGTCCAGGGCGTGTTCCAGCACACCGCCGGCGTCACCAGCGCGGTGTCCGGCTACTCCGGCGGCAGCAAGGCGAACGCCGACTACGAGAAGGTGTCGACCGGCACCACCGGCCACGCCGAGTCCGTCGAAATCAAGTACGACCCGCAGAAGATCTCCTACGGCAAGATCCTGCAGATTTTCTTCTCCGTCGTGCACGACCCGACCCAGCTGAACCGCCAGGGCCCGGATTCCGGCACGCAATATCGCTCGGCGATCTTCACGACCAGCGAGGAGCAGAAGAAGGTGGCGGACGCCTATATCGCCCAGCTCAACGCCGCCAAGGTCTACAAGAAGCCGATCGTCACCAAGGTCGGAACGCTGGAGGCGTTCTATCCGGCGGAGGGCTACCACCAGGACTATCTGACGCTGCACCCGAACCAGCCCTATATTGCGTATAACGACATCCCGAAGGTCGAGAACCTGAAGAAGATCTTCGCGGAGAACTACATCGAGAAGCCGACGCTGGTGAGCAGCACCAAGGTCACCAACTGAGCAACTCGCAAAGGAGGTTGAATGTCCGATACCAAGACCGACGGCAAGGTCCGCAAGAGCGAGGCCGAGTGGCGCAAGGAATTGACGCCGATGCAGTACGCCGTGCTGCGGGAGAAGGCGACCGAGCGGCCGTTCACCGGCGAATACGAGCATGACCCGCGCAACGGCACTTATGTCTGCGCCGGCTGCGGGCAGACGCTGTTCGAGTCCGACCAGAAGTTCGATTCCGGCTGCGGTTGGCCGAGCTTCTCCAAGCCCGCGGCCGAGAGCCATGTCGACGAGGAGCGCGACATGAGCCACGGCATGATCCGCACCGAGGTGCTGTGCTCGAAATGCGATGGCCATCTCGGCCACGTCTTCAACGACGGCCCTGGCCCGACCGGCCTGCGCTATTGCATCAACTCGGCGGCGCTGAAGCTGAACGAGAAGAAGTAACGGCCTCCGGGCCTAACGGGCCGGAATAATCGACCGCCCGTCGAACGTTTGATCCGCCCCGCGCGACCAAGAACCGGTCGCGCGGGGCTTTGCATTGGCTGGCCGTCCGCGCGCTTCAACAAAAGGAAGTTTTGATGTCACGGATTCCAGTAAAGCTTTTGTTCGGTCTCGGTCTTGCCAGCATCATCTTGGGGAGCACGGTGAGCATGCCAGCATTTGCCGCCGACAAGATCTCGTTGTTCAAGGTCATCACCTCCAAGGACGAGATCGTCATCGGCCTGACGGATGCCGATCTCGCCGCGGTCGAAGGCCAGAATGCCGGTGGCATCGCCAAGATGCTGGTCGCCAAGGGCTCGATGAGCGTCTGGCAATACGCCGTGCATAAATCCGCCTCCGGCGATCTCGAACAGGCGCCGCTGCACAAGGTAGGACTGATCGCCCATGACTCGCTGCGGGTCGAGCCCTATCCGACCCCGCTGAAAGTGCTCCCGATCGACGAAGGCAAGAAGTGACGGCGAAGCCGTCATTCCGGAGCGGTCCCAACCGAACGGAAACTCCCCAATTCGCAATTGCGAATTGGGGTTCGATGCTGCGTATCGCCGCGGAGTGACACCGAAGTTAACGACTCGCGGGCCGGAATGTGCTTTGCTTGGAATCCGCGGGGCCGTCGGCGTCTCGCCGTGCGGCTGCCGCCTGTTCTGAGGAGGGCGCCATGTCGCTCGGATTGATCCTCATCATCCTCCTGCTGGTAATCCTGCTGGGCGGCTATAGCGGCCGGATCCGCGGCTATGGCTATGGTCTCGGCCACTCCGGAATGGGGCTTTTCGGGGTGATTTTGATCGTGGTCGCGATCCTGGCCTGGCTCGACAAGATTTGAGAGCCATAAGCCATTGAAATAAATGATCTTATTTGATCTAACCTGGTGCCATGCGCGGATTCAGCATGTGCCCTGCCGGGGCCGCTTCTGGGGTCGCATTTTTGTCAAAGAGGCCTATATTAGGGATCGAAATGACATGTACGGCGCGCCGCCGATTGTAGGCCGCCGTCCCCCAAAATCCCTTTCGCCACGCCAACTGACAAGAACACAAGAGGTCGTCGACCATGCGTCCCCTGCGTCCGTTCAACTACAATACGTCTGCCGAACTGTTTCCTGCCGCGATCCGCAAGAAGAAGCGGGCGGGCTTCGCGTACCGCCGTTTCGGCACCGCTGCCGAAGCCGTGCAGTTCGCGATGGAGCAGTTGCCGGCGGATTCGCTGAACGGCGCCTATCTGCAGGTCGAGGAAGCCCGTTTCGACCAGAACGGCATCCGTTCGCTCTATGAGAGCGAGGCGTTCCCGCTGCCGCGCCGTCCGCGCCCCGCCGCCAGCCAGACCGACGCCGACGCCGCATAAGCTTTCTGCTCGTCGCCTAACGAAAAGCCCTCGGACCGATCCGGGGGCTTTTGTTTTTGGGAGACTCCTCCGTGCGCATCATCCGATCGGAAAACCGCTGCACACTTTTCCGGATTATGCGCTAGAGGCGCGGCTGCTTGTCGAGCCAGCGGCGCAGCATCCGCACATTGCGGATATTGGCGCGGAACATGACGTCGAAGGCGTCGCCCGCCACCGGCACCATGCCGACCACGCCGTCGACCGCGACATTGGCGAGCATCCGCGCGGTGATGTGCCAAGGCGCGCCGAGCAGGCGGGCCTCGCGCACCAGCCACAGCGAGATCGCGGTCGTGATGAGATCACCGATCACGGGGATCAGGCCGATCAGCCCGTCGATGCCGTAGCGGACATTGGTGCCCGGCACGACGAAGGCGACGTCGAGCAGCTTTGCGATCATCTCCAGCCGTTGCAGCCGCTGCTCGCGGGTCAGATTGCCGAACGGATTGGCACTGGCGTTGCGGAAGTCGAAGTGGAAGCCCTCGAAGCCCGGATGCTGCGGGCCGTCCGGGAGTTCGCGCCCGTCCTGATCGATGACCTTGCCGCGCGCCTGCGCTCCGCCGAAGGGCGGCCGCGATCGCGTGGCATGGGGCGTGAAGATGTCGTCCTCGGGCATGGCCATCACATGGTAACGCAGGCAAGCGGTTCAAGTTGCGTCACATTACCACTGTGTCACGTTGAAGGTTCGTTACCTTCGCGGCCGCCTAGAAGACGCCCTTGTTCATGGTCCTGAGCCGCTGCGCCAGCGTCCTCATCACCTTGAGGGCAAAATGCGGCGTCTGGCCGACGAGGAAGAGAAACTGTTTCTCCGAGACCGGGACGAGCTCGACATCCGTGATAGCCGTTGCGGTCGCGCTCCTCGGCTCGTTGTCGATCAATGCCATCTCGCCGAAGATCGTGTCGGGCGCGAGCTCCGCCATGGTCTTGTTGCCGACCTGGATGCGCACGTAGCCGCTCTTGATCACGAAGAGCTCGTTGGCTTGCTCACCCTCGCGAAAAATGACGCCGCCGGCCCGCACCAAACGCGTTTCGATACTGTTGCCCGTCAGAAGGCTGAAGCTTGCATCTGCCACTCGAAAATCCCCTTTCTGCGGTTCTGGCTAAAACAAATGCGCGAAGAGAAAGTAGAGAACGCCCGAGATCAGCATCGCCACCGGCAAGGTCAGGACCCAGGCCATGGCGATGTTGCGGATCGTCGACCATTGCAGGCCGGACCCGTTTGCGGTCATGGTGCCGGCGATGCCGGACGACAACACATGCGTCGTCGACACCGGCAGGCCGTAGCCGTCCGCCGCGGCAATGGTCGCGGCCGCCGTGATCTCCGCGCAGGCGCCCTGCGCGTAGGTCAGATGGGTCTTGCCGATCTTCTCCCCCACCGTCACGACGATCCGTTTCCAGCCGACCATCGTGCCGAGGCCGAGCGCGATGGCGACCGCGATCTTCACCCAGGACGGAATGAATTTGGTGGCGGCATCGAGCGAGCCCTTGTAGCGACTGAGCGTCGCGACATCGGCATCGCTCA
This sequence comes from Bradyrhizobium sp. UFLA03-84, assembly GCF_002289535.1. Classification (NCBI taxonomy): domain Bacteria; kingdom Pseudomonadati; phylum Pseudomonadota; class Alphaproteobacteria; order Hyphomicrobiales; family Nitrobacteraceae; genus Bradyrhizobium; species Bradyrhizobium sp. UFLA03-84. The sequence goes on from NZ_NSJY01000020.1 coordinate 172,631, forward strand.
ACCCGTTGTCGCCGCTCTTCACGAGCAGGCGAAGCGCTTCCGACACCAAGTACATGTCGTTGCGCGTGTTGCGGACGGCCTCGGCGGGGAATTTGGCCAGCGAACCGTATTGAACGACCTGGTCGCTGATCTCGCGGACCAGGACGGCGAGTGACGGATAGGTCTCGTCGGTGAGTTGCCGAAGCGCGATGTAGTTCGTCACCGCCGGACGCGGATCGCCGGTCACCTTGCGATCAACTCCCCTGCCCTCGACGACCTTGCTCGCCGCTGCCGAATTGGCGGTGAACGCTTCGATCTGGCTCGCCGGCATCGCGCGGTTGAGCGCGTAGGCGGTCGGGACCACGCCGATCAGGATCAGCATGATGAGGCCCATGCCCTTCTGACCGTCGTTCGAGCCGTGAAAGAAGCTGACCAGGGTACAGGTCAGGATCAGGATGCCGCGAATCCACCAAGGCGGCGGCTGATCGCCTTGCGGCTCGCCGAACAGCGCCGGCGTTGCGCGCAGCAAGGCGGTCTTGAGCCCGTAGAGCAGGATCGCAGCAAGCAGAAATCCGAACAGCGGCGACAGCAGCAGCGCCTTGCCGGTGTTGACGGCCTGCGACCAGTCCACGCCGGACGTCCCCTCGCGTCCGTGCATCAAGGCGTTCGATATGCCGACGCCCATGATCGATCCGATCAAGGTGTGCGAACTCGAGGCCGGCAGTCCGAAATACCACGTGCCCACGTTCCAGATGATGGCCGCGATCAGCAGCGCGAACACCATGGCGAAGCCGGCGCTGCTGCCGACCTGAAGGATCAGCTCGACCGGCAACAGCGAGACGATCCCGAAAGCGACGGCGCCGCTGGAGAGCAGGACGCCGATCAGATTGAAGAGGCCCGACCAGACAACGGCGATATGCGCCGGCATCGAGCGCGTGTAGATCACGGTTGCGACGGCGTTTGCGGTGTCGTGAAAGCCGTTGACGAATTCGAAGCCGAGCGAGATCAGCAGCGCGACGAACAGCAGCAGGAACGCCGCATAGGAAGTCTTGCCGGCGCCGGTGGCGCCAACGTCCGCGTAAATGCTGTAGGCCACGAACAGCAGCGCGGCGCCGATCACGCCGAGATAGATGATACCGGTGAGGGGATGAAAGCCCTTCTCGAGATCGGGACCCCGGCGGCGCGCGGGCTCGATCGAACCAGGTAACGCCAAATCGCTCATCTAAATGCCCTCACAGCCGCGGGAGGACAAAAGCGGCCATGTGACATTGGGACTACGTCTACATGACACCCATGTGACAGTTGTATGAAGAGCATCTTGCCCGCCTTGCGGCTAGGACCTAATGCATTGATGAGTCTAATATAATGACGCGCTCGTTGCTTGCGCTTGCCCTGACCCTGGCTTCCAGCCCGACTGCAACACGCTCATTTCGGCCGAGGACGCGCATCACCATGCGTAGCGCACACCCTTGCCGGCGTAGCTCGCGGTGATGTCGGAGAACTCGCCTTCGAACGTCGCGGCCGCCGACCAGCCGTTGCGCCACTTCATCTCGAGCGATGCGGTGGTCAACGCGGAATCGCTGGCCAGCGCCGCGCCGTTGACGACAAAGCTGGCGCCCGGCAGCGCCTGGAAGGTGGCGGCCGCCAAGCGGGTGGGATTGTAGTCGTGCGCCCAAGCGAAGCGCGTGCGCAGCGTCAGGATGCCGTCCTGCACCAGGAAGGACTTGTCGGTGCGGAGGCCGAGCTCGGTGCGCGGATCCGTCACGCTGCGGCTGCCGTAATGAAGCGCAAAGGTCGGCAGACCCGAGATCACCCGCTCGGCATAGGCCGGCAGATCGAAGGTGGTGAATTCGCCCGCGGCATAGGGCGTGATCCCGACGCCACCGGTCCACGGCGCGACGAAGCGATAGCCACCCTCGAGCCTGCCGGAATAGGCGTTGGCGTTGAACTCGGCGCGAAGCCGGTCGATGCCGGCTGCCGTCACCGTGCGGTCGGTGGTGATGTCCTGCCAGCCATAGGCGAGTGCTGCGGTGATGTAGGCCGGGCCCTCGGTGTGGCGGACATAGGCGCCGGCCTGGAACAGATCGGAGCGGCCAGTGCCGAGATTGTTGACGCTGAAGCTGGTGCCGCCGCCGGCGAGCGCGAAGCCGAGAAGCGTGTTCGGCGAGATCAGATAGTCGGCGCCGACGGCGGTGCCGGCGATCCGGCTCGTCGTGTCATTCGAGCCCAAGGTGGCATTGCCGTTGGTCGATTGCGAGCCGCCGAACCCCGCTACCCACACGTTCCAGCGCGGCACGAACGCCGCCGGCGGCGCCTTGGTGAACATCGCAAACGCATCCGCGCCCCGGCGTGCCGCATAAGCGCTGGCCTGGTCGTCCTCGTCAGCGTAACCCGTCGCCGCCGACGCGCCGCCAAAGCCATTGCCCCTGCCCATGAATGGATCGGTCAGCACGCCCATGAACTGGTGCATCGCATCGAACGTGGCCTGCTGCGAGCCCGTGGCGCTCTCGCCGGAAGCCTGCGTCAGGCCACCGGCAGAGAGCGAGCTGTAGAGCAGCGGAATGCCGCCGCTGCCGTTGAAGAAACTGGCCAGCGCGTTGCCGACCGCCTGCTGGTTGCCGTTGAGTCCCGGACTCGTGAAGTTCAGGTACAGGTTGAGATAGGCGTCGTTGGCATCATAGCTCAATGAAGTGTGGAAATTCGCCGGCAGGTTGGTGCTGACGAGCGAGCCGAATGTGCCGGACACGCCGCCTGCCGCAGTCAGGATGGTGTATCGCTTGCTGACGTAGCTGCCGGGGGCATAGAACGCGTTCACGCTTGTGCCGGCGATCGTAGCCGTGCCGCTGATGGTGGCGAAGGATGCGGCCGATGGATCGATCTGCACCTGGTAGATCGCCCCCGGCTGCAGGACAAGATTGCCCGATACCGTCATCGAGGTGCCCGGCGCGCCGCTGCCCGGCGCGAAGATGGCGCCGGCACCGACTTGCATCGTACCGACCGTGCCCGTGCCCATGAGCATGCCACCCACCACGTTGAGACGGGATGCTGCCGACAGGTCGCCGCCGACGTTGAGCGTGCCTGCCTGCAATACCCACGGATTAGTCTGACCATAGGTGCCGGTTACGGTCCAGGTCGCACCAATCACCTCGAAGGTCGAAAAGCCTCGATATTGCTGGGTGACGCCGATCGCGCTCAAGTCGAAAACGCCGTTGCCGCTACTGCCGCCGAGTTGGAGAAAATCGTCTCCAGAAGCCAACACCTGGCCCTGGATGGATGAGCCCGGTGCCAGTGTCAGCGTATTGGCTCCGCCACCGAATTGAATCGCGGTCGTTCCGACAATGGAGCCGGCGTTATAGATCGACACTCCGCTGCCGGTCGCTAGAATTCCATAGGCCAAGCCACCGATGCCACCACTCATCGTGTTGGTCACCGCCGATCCACTACCGACTTCTAGGCCCGCATAATTATTGCTGCTGATTGTGCCGGAGTTGCTGACGACGAGACCGGGTCCGCCGTAAAGCCCGACAACGTCACCAGTGATGCGTCCGCCGAAGCGAAGCCGCCGGCAACCGTAACCCCTGAGAAGAATGATCCTGAGATCACGCCGGAATTGTTGATGTTGGCAATGCCGTTGACGCGGATCGCGGAGCCGCCAGTTACGGTGTAGATCAGCCCGCTGGCCTCGTTGTTCACCGTCAGATTGCCGCTGGCCGTGATGGCGGTGCCTTGCCCCCAAATCGTGCTCGTGGATCCTATTAGTGTGAGATTGGACCCATTGGTCACCGTTCCGTCGTGGATGGAGATGCCGGCTGAAGTGCCCGACAGCGTACTCCCGGCTTCGACGTTGATGTTGATGCCGGTCTCGCTACCGGTTCCGTAGCCGATACTTTGCGCGCTGGTGCCAGGCGCGCCGCCGCCCTGATTGGTTGTCGTGCCCGTACAGTTCGCTGTCACATCGTTACCGGCTGCAGGCGTGCAGGCGGCATTGGCCGGCCGGTCCATCCACCACGAAAATGCTGTCAGGAGGCCTGCGGCAAGCGTCAAACGACGCAAGGAGCCGCTGTGATAGCGAATTCCAAACCTGTACATTCCCAGCCTTCCCGTCGGCCAATCAGATCAGAAGGGGCCAACGCTCAGGGCACAACTTAGAGGAGATCACGGCGGCGAACGCAACGTTGACCGGGTCGTCGCGACCATCGAACTCGCCAAAGTTTCGTCGTTGTGGCCGCGCCGCAACAATCTGCCGAGGTTGATCGCACTGGGGGATAGATGTCCGGCGCACCGAGCGCATGGACTGGCGTTCATCCGGGTCCGCGGTCTCCGGGATCGTGGTGCGGCAATGTCATGGTCGGGTCATAGGCCATCGGTCAGCCGAAGCCTGCGACGTCCGCATTTCCCTGCCGTTATCCCTTATGGGTACGGGCGCATTCCCTAGTGTTGCGATACCGGCTGCGCCGGCGCGTGCAGCTCTTCGGCGTATTTGTGCGCCAGCCACGACGTGATCACGCCCGGGATGAAGCCGACCAGCCCATAGAGGATGAACTGCACCGGACCGCTTTCGGAGCCGTGCGAGGCGTAAGTCAGCGCCGCGCCGACGAAGGCCACGAGACCTACGATCAGCATCCGCACCGTTGGCGCGATCCGTCGCATATGCATCAGGATGTCGTCGATCGCGCCGAACATCAGCGACGGGACGATGCCGAACAGATAATTGTATTGCAGCGACTTCACGAACACGACGAGCAGCTTTAGCACCTCGCCGCCATTGGTCTCGGTCCAGTAGCCGGACTGATAGGTGGTCATCAGCAGCAGCAGGAAGCCGCCGATGAACGGTCCGATGGCCGCGAAGATCAGATAGCGTTTCATGACGTGCCCTTGCCCGACGTCAGGCGAGTGTAACGAAGTCACGCGACGGTTCTAGGGAAAATCGGAAGCGCCCGGAATGTTCCGGGGACCGCGCATCGGCCGCACTGCAGCAGCGGGACGTCACTGCGATACGGAAGCGCCCGGACAGGGCCGGGCGACGACATCGCGAGCACCGGGGTGAGTGCCGAGGCCGCTACTCACCCCACGCCGCGAAGGCGTCGTTGAACGCCCGCTCGCCGGGGGCGCCCTTCTCGATCGCGATGATGGCGCGGCGCTGGTTGGTGTAGACCAGCGGCACGTCGAACCAGGAGCGCTCCTTGAGGAGCTGCAGGTTGCGCGAGCGGTCGGCATCGACGTTGGAGAGGCCGACCAGGAAGAAGCCGTCGGTGACCTTGACCGCGAGGCCAGCCAGCGGCGTTCCGCGCGCCTGCTCGTTGGACTTCATCAGGATGCCCGGAACGTTGCCGACGCCGCCATTGGCGAAGTCCTGCGGCAGGATGAAGGTCAATTCCGCGGTGTGGCTCGCCGGCAGCGATGAATCGGTGTTGCGGCGGAACGACATCGTCATCTTGAACTTGCGATCGGGGATGTCGATGTCGGCGCGCACGGCGATGTCGGGCTTCTGGTTGCCGGATCCCTTGACCTGCTCGGTGCGCCAAACCACCGAACCGACATATTGCTTGCCCTTCGGATCCGACGGGTCCTCGTCATAGAGCACCACGCGCTGCGCCACCGGAGCGACCGGCTCGCCCGACGACGGCTGGCCGACCCGGTCGGTGATCTTCTTGCTCGACGGCGTCGCCGCGGCATCCTTCGGCGCCTCGACCGGGGCGGAGGGCTGGAACAGACGGCTGATTGAGGAAAAGTCCGGCTTGCCCCAGATGAGAAGGCCGGCGCCCACCAGGATCAGCAGGATGCCCGCGATCGCGGTCTTGAGCGGGAACACCGACCCGACGCGCGGCCGCTTCGGCTCACGATCGGCATTGCTGACCCGCGACCGTGGCGGCGGCGCCTGGGGCGGCTGCTGCGGGGTGTAGCGCTCCGCCTCCTCGATCGACTCTTCGTAGGAGTACGGCGCCTCGGGATCGCCGCCGCGGTTCTCCAGGCTCGGCTCAAGCCGGTCGAATTCCGGCGAGGGCGACGGCACGTTGGCGTAGGTCTTGCGCGCGTTGCGGCTGGCCTGCGCCGCGGCGCGGCCGAGATCGTCGGCGTCTGCAGTAATGTCGCGGAAACCGCGTACGCCCGGCGCCGCCGGCGACGGCGCACCTTCGCCAGCGCGGCGCGGCGCACCCGGCCGCGCCTGGGTATCGAGACCCGGCGGGGTTTGTGGATTCTGCGGCCGCGGCGGGACCGGCGGCGGCGCATCGGGGCGTAGATTGCGCGGCGGGCGCGGTTCGGCCGGCGGCCGCGGGCGCGCGGCGGTGTCGGCGGCATTGGCCTCGGGCGGCCTTGCGCCAGCCTCCGGCGGCCTCGCATTGGCACGGCGCAACGGATCGCTGCTGCGGGCGCCGCCGCCGGGGCGCGAGGCCTCGCGGGCGCGCTGCGCGGCCTCGGACTCGACCTTGCGAACCGCCTCTTCCAGCGACAGCCGTTCGCGGGTGATCTCGGACTCGGAGAGCGGCGGCTGCACGCCGCGGAGTTGCTGGATCAACGCCGTCCGCGCCCGCGCATACAGCGCGCGGCGGGCTTCGCCGGGGGCGTTGGGGTCCAGTCCGGCGATGGCACGGGCGATCAGCGGGTAGTAGTCAGCCATTTCCACACAATTGGTGGGATATAGGTAATATCCCGTTAAGCCTCGAACGGATTCTGTACCAGAATAGTATCTTCACGCTCCGGACTGGTGGACAGGAGGGCGATCGGGCACCCCACCAGTTCCTCGACCCGGCGGACATACTTGATGGCCTGGGCCGGCAGGTCCGCCCAGGACCGCGCATTGGCGGTCGGCTGCTTCCAGCCCTCGATGATCTCGTAGATCGGCTCGACGCGGGCCTGCGCGCCCTCGCCCGCCGGCAGATGGTCGATTTCCTTGCCGTCGAGCTTGTAGCCGATGCACACCTTGATGCTGTCGAACCCGTCGAGGATATCGAGCTTGGTCAGCGCCAGCCCGGCAATTCCGCAGGTCCGGACCGTCTGCCGCACCAGCATCGCGTCGAACCAGCCGACCCGGCGCTTGCGCCCGGTGTTGACGCCGAATTCCTTGCCGCGACGGCCGATTTCCTCGCCGATCTCGTCGTTCAGCTCGGTCGGGAACGGACCCTGGCCAACCCGCGTGGTGTAGGCCTTGCAGATGCCGAGCACATAGCCGACGGCGCCCGGCCCGAGGCCGGTGCCGGTCGCGGCCTGCGCCGCCACCGTGTTGGACGACGTCACGTAGGGATAGGTGCCGTGGTCGACATCGAGCAGTGCGCCCTGGGCGCCCTCGAACAGGATGCGCTTGCCCTCGCGGCGCTTGAGGTCGAGCAGCCGCCACACCGTCTCGGCATAGGGCAGCAGCTTCGGCGCCAGCGCCGACAGCTCGGCCAGGATGACCTTGCCCTCGATCTCCGGCAGATTGTTGCCGCGGCGCAGCGCGTTGTGATGCGCCAGCAGGCGGTCGATCTTGTGCGGCAGGGTGTCGAGGTCGGCGAGATCCATCAGGCGGATGGCGCGGCGGCCGACCTTGTCCTCATAGGCCGGGCCGATGCCGCGGCGGGTGGTGCCGATCGAGGTGATGGCGTTGGAGGATTCGCGCAAGGAATCCAGCTCCCGGTGCAGCGGCAGGATCAGCGTGACGTTCTCGGCGATGCGCAGATTGTCCGGTCCGACCGCGACGCCCTGCCCCTTCAGCTTGGCGACCTCGTCGAGGAAGGCCTGCGGGTCGAACACCACGCCGTTGCCGATCACCGCCAGCTTGTTCGGGCGCAGCACGCCGGACGGCAGCAGCGCAAGCTTGTAGGTCTCGCCATTGATCACGAGCGTATGGCCGGCATTGTGACCGCCCTGGAAGCGCACGACGATGTCGGCCTGTTCCGACAGCCAGTCGACGATCTTGCCCTTCCCCTCGTCACCCCATTGGGCGCCGACGACGACAACATTGGCCATTGCGAAGATGTTCCCTTCAGGTGTTTCAGACCATGACCATGATCGCGGCGAAAACGCGTCCGCCACAGCGATCATGCATTGATATGCCCAGCCCAAATCGCGGCGCCCGGCCGCGCGCACGCAAGGCGCCTACCGGATAAAGGAAGCGGGTCGGCTGCGCAAGCAAGAAGGGGGTCGTTTACGTCTTTTAGATGAGCTACAACCCCTTGATATCCCCCGAAAATTCCATGCAGCGCCCCGCCGCGCCGCCCTCGCGGGGATTTAATGTTGGCGCGGCCCGAGGCTGGCCGTCCGGCCAATTGATCGCCAGGCCCATTGCGGCGATCATTCAGCCCTAACAACCGGCCGGATCCATGCCCAATTCGACCCAAGCGACGATGGCGCTGCGCAAGCTAGGCATTGCCTTCAAGCTTCACACCTATGTCTACGACTCCAGTGCCGAGAGCATCGGGCTGCAGGCGGCGGAGGCGCTCGGGGTCGACCCGAACCGCATGCTCAAGACGCTGATGGCGGAGGTCGACGGCAAGCCGGTCTGCGCCGTGGTGCCGTCCGACTGCGAGGTCAGCATGAAGAAGCTCGCCGCAGCGCTCGGCGGCAAGTCTGCCAGGATGATGCGCCCGGCCGATGCCGAGCGGCTGACCGGCTATCATGTCGGCGGCATCAGCCCGTTCGGCCAGAAAAAGAAGGTGCCGACCGCGATCGACGAGACCGCGCTCACCCATGTCACCGTGTTCGTCAATGGCGGCCAGCGCGGCCTGCAGATCGAGATCGATCCGAACGACGCCGCGCTTGCCGCCGGCGCCTCGATGAAGGCGCTGGTGGCGACGCAGGACTAGAGCTTCGGCTCCGAATGAATCAAGGCCAAAGCTCCGGCTTCTTGTATTGACGCGTTCACTTCACGCGAACGGGTGCCCACTTCGCTCGAAACGCTCTGTGCGATCAGTGCGAGGACTTGTCCCTGCTAAACTCCGCGCCAACGTAGTCGGACAGGCCGGTCAATTCCTCTGCCGAGATATCGTTGACGTTGAGCCTGAGCTGCATGATCGCGAGGTCGAGCAGGTGTGCGGCAAAGCTGGCGCCGGCCGCCGTCACGATGCTGCGCTGTTCGATCAACACCGCGATGACGTCGCGCAGACTGCGCACTTGCACTTGATCCATGGCCCTTTGCCCGATGCTGGCCGTCGTGATGTGTGTTGTCATTGGGAAACCGATTGTAGTGTGCTGATGGATGCCGCGCTGGCGGCTGGAATGTATGGCAGCCGCTCGGCTTCCTCGCCGAGCTGCGGGATGCGCGAGGGCATCTCGCGGACTTCGATGTCGATCGTCATCGGCGGCGGAATCAGCGTCACCGAGGCTTTCGGCCAGGGCGCCGGATTCGGGCTGACGGCGGTGAAGCGATAGGCGGCGGCAATCTCGAGCGCGAGCAATTGCAACTCGAGCATCGCAACCCCCATCCCGGCGCAGGCGCGCGGTCCGGCGCCGAACGGGATATAGGCGTCGGTGTTGTAGCGCCGCGTCATCAGGAAGCGGTCGGGGTCCTCGAAATGCCTGGGATCGCGCTGCAATTGCCAGGGACAGATCAACAGCGAGGTGCCGACCTTGAGGTCGCGCCCGCCGATCGTTACCGGCTGCATCACCTCGCGGGAGAACCACCAGGCGCTGGGATAAAGCCGGCAAACCTCCTTGACGAGGGTCGCGCTCAGATTGGCGCGCTTCACCGCGTCAAGTCGCAGTTCACCGTCGTCGCCAAGGCACTCCGCCGCCTCGTCGGCAATCTCGTCCATCAGGGCGGGATCGGAAGCCATCTGGTAGAACATCCACGCTGCAGTCGAGCCCGTGGTGTGATGGCCAGCCAGCAGCAGTGTCAGGATCTCGTCCTCGACATCGCGATCGCTCAGGCCGAGCGCCTCGAGATCCCGCAGCGCGCTGCTCGAGCCCGCCTTGCGGCGCAGGCGTTGCACCACCGTCGACATCGCAAGCTTGGCGCAGACCCGGTTCTGCCTGCGCCGGTACCAAGCCACCGGACCGAACGGCAACGCGCGGAACATCTCCTCGGCCAGATCGTCCTCGATCACGCCGACGGCCTGAACCAGCGCCTCCTCGTCGCCGGACGACATCACTTGAGAACCGAAGATCGCGACGCAGATGGTGCGCAACGCCAGCATCGCGGTGACGTGGTGCGGATCGAACGAGCCGAGCCGCGCCAGGCTGGCACCGACCGCACGGATCTCGGCGCACATATGCGGCAGGAATTTCTCGACGCTGCCCTTGGCCATGTGCTTCTGAAGCACCGTCCGCCGCCGCTTGTGCTCTTCGCCGCTCAGCATCAGCGAGCTGCGGCCGAGCACCGGCGTCAGCTTCTTGATCAGCTTGCCCTTTCCGATGTCGGTCTCCGGCGCCTTGAGGATCGGGCGCAGCAGATCGGGATCGTTCACCAGAAAGACCGGCGCAGGACCGAGCCGTAGAGGCACGAGCCCCAGCTCGGCCTCATTGCCGCGCGTCAGCAACAGACGCAGTGGATCACGCTGGAATGCTCGAACGTCCGAGAACATGTGAGGCATCGTGAATCTCCAATTGCCGTCCAAGGTCGAGGAATTTGGTCAAGCCGGGATTGTCGGCGAGACCAAGCGGGATTTCGCCGGCGAGCGCCGTCAGCGGGCGGCCCATGCGATCATTGCCAATCACCTGCGGAGGGCCGTAGCGGCGGGTGCGGATGTCCATGCGGGTAAGAAAACGCTCGTAGGAAAGGTCGGCGAGCGCCACCAGCGCCGCCGCCCCGCGCAACTCGGCGAAGCGGAACATAAGCGCGTAGTTCACGCGCGCCGTCTGCGTCCTCGCGACGCTCGGCAGCACGCCGAAGCGGCTGATCTCCCAGGCGTCGCGACGGCTCGGAAAACGGCGCATCGCAAGCTGCGGGAACACCGACTTGGTAAGATAGGGGTAATCCGTGCGGATCGCCCGGAAACCGCCGACCAGCTCCACGCCTGCAAACAACAGGCAGTGCTCGGTGTACCAGCAGTCGAACTGATCGCGTTCGACGTCGCCGGTCGTGCTCAGAAGCCAGCCGCAGTGGTCGACGAACAGCTGCTTGCGCAGCCGCAACATCGCCCCGACATGTGCCGGATCAAGCTCTTCCCTGGTGATGAGTGCATGATAGCCGTCCAATGAATGCGGCATTATCCTTTCCTCCAAATGCGGAACATCTGGAACGAAAGGGGTTAACTGTGGTACCCCCGAAAACCGGGGGTTTTAGCAATGGGCCTGGTAGACGCGATTTCGACCATTGAGGCGTCGGATACGATCGACGAGCTCAGCTCGTCGTTGCACCGTGTCATCCAGAACTACGGCTTCTCGGGCTTCGCCTTTGTCGATGCCGGCCGGCCTGACCTTGATCTGCCCTATCATATCGGCACCTTTCCCGATGCCTGGAAGCGGGCGTATGTGCAAAACGAGTTCGTCCATGCCGACCCGGCGCTGGCGCGGTCGCGACGCACCAACACGCCATTCAGCTGGAGTAGCCTGAAGCTGCCGGAGCGAAGCGGACACAAGCGGGCGCCCGAGGCCAAGACGATGGACGCCGCCCGGGAGTTCGGCTTCAAGGACGGCTTCGTCGTGCCCTTCCACTATCGCGACCGGCTCGGCGCCGTACACTCGAGCTCGACGGTGTTCTTCTGGGAAGAAGAGCGGCGCGACTTCGACAAGCTGTTCGTCTGCCATCGGCATGAACTGCATCTTCTGATGATCTACTGGGTGCAGCGCGCGATGGACATCGTCAACCGCGACCAGCGCAACGCGCCGACCATCCTGAAGCCCGCCGACGCCGCCGAGGCCATCAAGCTCACGGGGCGGGAGAAGGAAGTGATCGCCTGGGCGGCGCGCGGCAAGACCGTGGCCGACACCGCGCAGATCCTCGGTATTTCGCCGGAGACGGTGGAAGGCTTCATCAAGCAGGCGCTGCGCAAGCTCGAGGCGTCCAACAAGACGCACGGGGTGGCGAAGAGCATCGCGCTCGGGATCATCGACTTGTGAGCCGCCGCCGCTGAGCTCGGTGGCCAAGTCACACATCAGGATTGGATCCTTCTCAACCATCGCTCCAAGGTTGCATTCGCGCACCGTCTTGATAATAAGGTCAGGCTGACAAGGCGAAGGCCGGATGACGCGAAAGCGAGCATCTTAGACCAGAGGCCGCGGACGATACCGCCCTGCGCGACGGCCGGCCGTCGTGCAGGCGCGGATCGGCCTGCATGCCGCCCGTTGCAGCGGCAGCGGTCGTCGATTGAATGATCCGTAAAAGTCCCGACACGACGAACCGCAGTTCCATTTGCTAGCATTCTGTCTTGGGGAAATGCTGCCCACGGACGTAGCCGGAGATCGCCGAAGCGCATCATGAGCACATCGCAGGACGACCAGATCGATCAACTGGTGCAGGCGCGCTGGCGCGCAATCGGACTGTCCCAGGCCGATCTCGCCGAGATCCTGTGCTCGGGCGCCTCCCTGCAAAAGAACGGCGTGGACGGCACGGTGAAGGTCGATACCGGCCGCCTGGCGACCGTCGCCGAGATGCTCGGGATCGCCGCCGACATGCTCAACCGCCGGCCTGCGACGACAGCGCAGACACAGGGCGGCCAGGCCGCGGAATCGCTGCAGTCCCTGCTCGAGCTGCGCATGCTGCGGGTGTTCCGCGACGTGCAGGACCCCGACACCAAGCGGATCCTGATCGAGCTCGCCGAGCAGATCGTCAAGCGTCAGACCACGCCGCCGAAGGCCGGCTAGACACGATCCGGAAGTGCGGCGGGATCTTCCGGAAGGGGGACTTCGCGCATGGTCGCGATGCGTCCATCCCCATTGATGGAATGGCGGAATCCGTGTCTGTGACAGGGGCCGGGGAAATCCATACCGGCCCGGTGCAGCCTGCCGGGCGGGCCGCGGCGTCGTGAACCCGGGCCTCATCGCATGTCTGCCTCCGATTCCACCGCAACGCCTGCGTACGGCTCCTGGATCGCCAACCAGCCATATCTGCTGCTGTGCATCACCGCGATGTGCTGGGCCGGCAACGCGATCGTCGGCCGGCTCGCCGCCGGTCACATCCCGCCGGTGACGCTGTCGTTCCTGCGCTGGTTCGCGGCGTTCCTGATCATCCTGCCGTTTGCCTGGAGGAACCTCGCCCGCGACTGGCCTGCGATCCGCAAGAATCTCGGCATCATGATGCTGCTGTCGCTGACCGGCATCAGCGCCTTCAACACGCTGCAATACTGGGCGCTCGAATACACCCAGGCGCTCAATACGCTGCTGCTGCAATCCTCCGTGCCGCTGATGGTCGCGCTGTGGTCGCTGATCCTGCTCGGCACACGGCTGACACTGATGCAGCTGTGCGGCGTGTCGCTGTCGCTCGCCGGCGTGCTGGTGATCCTGCTGCACGGCGATCTCACGACGCTGTCGAAGATCGAGTTCAACAAGGGCGACCTGATCTTCATCGGTGCGCTGGTGATCTTCGCGCTGTATTCGGTGCTGACGCTGAAGCGGCCCAAGATCCACGGGCTGTCGGTCGCAGCCTTCACCTTCGGCTGCGGCGCGCTGCTGCTGGTCCCGTTCTTCATCTGGGAACTCGGCGCGCGTCCGGTGATGCAGCTCACGGCCAACAACCTGCTGTCGCTGTTCTATGTCGCGGTGTTCCCCTCGACGCTGGCCTATCTGTGCTTCAACCGCGGCGTGCAGCTGATCGGCGCCAACCGCGCCGCGCCGTTCTTCCACATGGTTCCGGTGTTCGGCACCATCATGTCGATCGTGTTCATCGGCGAGCATCCGCAGGCCTTCCATTTCATCGGCTTCGCCCTGGTGCTGGCCGGCGTCTTCGTGGCTTCGCGGAAGCAGTCGGCGGCCTGATCCCGCCCGAGCCGCGGTGACTATCGGCGGCAAATCCGCTATCTGTTGAGACTGCTTCGCAGACAGGTCCCAAACGCATGGCGCGCGCCAGCAATCTCGTGATCGGCACCCTGACGCTGGCCCTCGTCGCCGGCTCGCTCGGCGGCTGGCTGGGCTATCAGCGCTATGCCGGTATCAAGCGGATGGTCCCGTTCCGCGTCGTGTTCGAGGGCTCGGCGTCGGGCCTGCGCCGCGGCGCCAGTGTCAATTTCGCAGGCGTGCGGATCGGCGAGGTGGTCTCGATTCGGCTCGACCGGCATCGCGTGGTGGCGATGACGCGGATCGAGGGCAACGCTCCGATCAAGAAGGACACCCAGGCCGGCCTCGAATTCCAGGGCCTGACCGGAATCGCCTCGATCTCCTTCACCGGCGGCACCGACGATGCGCCGCCACCCCCGCTCGGCGCCGACGGCATTCCCGAGCTGACCGCCGACGCCGAAGGCACGATGGGAATCCAGGAGAAGCTGCGCGTCGCGCTGCGCAATGTCGACCGCGTCATCACCGAGAACGAGGCCGATATCAAGGACTCGCTGCTCGGACTCGAGAACTTCACCAACTCGCTGTCGGGCAATGGCGAGCTGATCGCCGGCTTCATCGACGCCGCCGACGACGGCATCAGCACGGTCGACGCCAAGCTGGCCTCGGCCGACAAGTTCCTGAAGAGCTTCGGCAGCGACAAATACGGCGGCGAGCTGCTGCCGACCGTGATCTCGCTGCGCGAGCTGATCCAGAGTTTCGACAAGAAATCCGGCACCATGATCGCCGAGACGCGCAAGACGCTCAGCGACGTCAGCCAGTCCGTCAACGCGTTCAACGAGAAAATTGCCGGGCGCGGCGGCAGGCGCTAACTTCAAGCTCCATCCAAGAACCAAGAACAACGGAAACGCCCAACGTGCACGACCGGACCGCAGCGCCCTCCCCGCCTCCCGCAACCGTCAACCGCGCAGCGAGCGCCGTGCCCCGGCATTTGCGGCGCTATCTCACGCTCGACGATTTCGAGCCGCGGGCGCGGCAGCTGCTGCCGAAATTCCTCTACGGCTACATCTCCGGCGGCGCCGAGACCGACGCGGCACGCACCGACAATCGCCGGGCATTCGACGAATACGGCTTCGTGCCGCGGGTGCTGAAGGACGTCTCCGGCCGCGACCAGAGCACGACGCTGTTCGGCAAGACCCACGCCTCGCCGTTCGGGATTCCGCCGATGGGCTCGTCCGCGCTGTGCGCCTATCGCGGCGACATCGTGCTGGCGCGCGCCGCGGCCGCCGCCAACGTCCCGATGATCCTCTCGGCCTCCTCGCTGATTACGCTGGAGGACGTCCGCGCCGCCAATCAGCAGGCCTGGTACCAAGCCTATCTCGCTGGCCTCCCCGAGCGGATCGAGCCGCTGGTCGATCGCGTCGCGGCGGCCGGCTACGACACTTTCGTCGTCACCGCCGACGTGCCGGTGCCGCCCAACCGCGAGAACAACATCCGCAACGGCTTCCAGGTGCCGCTCGAGATCACGCCGCGGGTATTCTGGGACACCATCACCCATCCGGACTGGCTGCTGAACACTTGGGCGCGCACCGTGTTCAATCACGGCATGCCGCATTTCGAGAACATGGACGCCAAGCAGGGGCCGCCGGTGCTGTCCAAGAATCTGATGCGCAACATCGGCAGCCGCGACCAGCTGGCCTGGAAACATGTCGAGCTGATCCGCAAGCGCTGGAGCGGCAAGCTCGTGGTCAAGGGGCTGATCGCGCCGGAAGACGCGCGGCTGGCGCGCGAGCATGGCTGCGACGGCGTGATGGTTTCCAACCATGGCGGCCGCCAGCTCGACTACACCGTCTCCGCGCTGCGCACGCTGCCGGAGATCGCCGCGCAGAAGGGCAACATGACGGTGATGATGGACGGCGGCATCCGCCGCGGCACCGACGTGATCAAGGCGCTGGCGCTCGGCGCCGACTTCGTCTGGATCGGCCGTCCGTTCCTTTATGGTGCCGTGGTCGCGGGCGAGGCCGGCGTGTCGCGCGCGATCTCGCTGCTGCACGCCGAAATCGACCGCGACCTTGCGCTGCTCGGCATCCGCAGCTTGAAGGAAATCACGCCGGACCTGGTGCGGAAGTTCTAGGGCGTTTTCGAGCGAAGTAGATACCGGTTCGCGTGAGGAAAGCGCGTCGAAATAAGAGTATGGAGCCCCGTTCCGATTCTATCGGAACGAGGTTCCAGGCTCAGGCGTAGCGCGCCGCGCCCATGCAGAGCGCGGTGATCGCGAGCAGGCCGGCCGCGATGCGCTGCGCGACGGCGAGCCGCGAGCGTGCGGCCGAGGTATCGGCCGCACCATTGCGCAGCCGCCTGACAGCGCCGCCGCCGACGATGATCTGCACGGCGATCGCGGCCAGTGCGGCAATCGCGCCACCCGCCAGGATCTGCTCCGACAGCGCGAACGAGCCCTCATGGACCAGGCGCCAAAGCGTGGCGCCGGTCACGATCGCGACCGTCGCCGCACCGATTTGCGGGCCCAGCAGCCTTTCGCCGCCGAGCCCACCGGTGCGCGCCAAAGTGAAGCTGGAGCCGGCCCAAAACACCGATGACAGGACGTGGAGGGACAAGGCTATGATGAGGACGGTCTGCATGACGTTGCTCCAAATGGGCATTGGAAATTAGATATACATAATGTATAGTCAATCTGACGAAAGCAAGGCAAACCGATGCCGCCGCGCAGCTATGTGAGCCCGGCGCGCAGCGCCGCCGCCGCCGAGACCCGCGAGCGCGTGATCGAGGCCGCCTCGCGCACGCTGCGCGAAGGCGAGAGCATTGCGCGCTTCTCGCTCGATACGGTGGCGAAGGCAGCCGGCGTGACGCGGCTGACGGTGTACAACCAGTTCGGCTCGCGGCGCGGACTGCTCGAGGCCGTGTTCGACGAGATCGCGCGCCACGGCGGCCTGCATCAGCTCGCCGATGCCATGACGACGGCCGATCCGCGCGCCGGCCTCGACCGCATGGTCGAGATCTTCTGCGGCTTCTGGAGCCGCGATTCCGCCGTCGGCCGGCTGCACGACGCGATGGCGACCGACCCCGAATTCGCCGAGGCGGTGCGCGAGCGCAACGAGCGCCGCCGCCGCGGCGTTACCGGATTGGTCGACCGCATCGCGGCCAGGCAGGCATCGCCGCAGGCCCGCAAGGATGCGGTCGACCTGATCTTCGCGCTGACGAGCTATCCGACCTTCGCCTCGCTGAGCGCCGCCGGGCGGTCAAGAGATGAGGTCTGCCGAGTAGTGCAGGCCGCCTGCCACGCGGCGCTTGCAAATCTATCAGACCCGTCATCCTGAGGTGCGAGCGCTTGCGAGCCTCGAAGGATGAATCGGCCTCAGTCGGGCCGTCGCCCCTTCGTGGGCTGCTGAAGAAGCGGCCGCCTCCAGCGACAAAGGCGAAGCCTTTGCGCAGGGGTGACGGTGATACACCTGAATATGTGCCACGAAGGCCACGCTCTAGACCGCCTTACCCCGCCTTGAACTTGCTGTAGGCCTCGCGCGTCGCGATGATGACGTGCTCCTCGCAGCCGTTGCGACGATGCGGGTCGCAGCGGGTCTCGTAGTCGGCCGAGGTCATCATGTCGATGAAAGCAGCAACGCTCGGGTAGTAGACCAGCGCGACATAGTCCCAGCGCTGGCCGGCCGGCTCGCCCAGCGCGACCGCCTCGGCGCTGCCGGTCCACAGCAGGGTGCCGCCGCGCGCCTTGATCATGGGAACGGTGAGCGCGCTGTAGCGCAGATAGGCATCCCAGCCCGAGCCGTCGCCGTCCAGCGACCGCTGGCGAAACCGCATCAGATTGACCATCACCACCGGAGCCTCTTGATCCAGCTCGCTCAGGCCTTTGACGTTCAGGAGATCGACACCCATCCACCAGCTCCTGCCCAGCTCCGCAATATTACGGGTCGCATCGGTTCAGCCACTTCGGTCCGGCCGCAACGATTATGTCACATCGAGGGACTACCCTGAAATGCTGGCAAGCCGTAAGCTCACCACCCGATGTCGGAGGTCAATGCCGTGATGACCCTTCCCGAACTTGCGGCCGACGCGCTCGGCAAATTCCTCGGCGAGTACATGCAACGCCGATTCGGCTCCTCGCAGACCCAGCTGGTCGAGATGGTGCCCTCGATCGCCCGGATCGCGATCGAATGCATCGGCAACAGCGACGCGCTCTACCACAATGTCGAGCACACCATGCTGGTGACGCTCGCCGGTCACGACATCCTGCGCGGCCGCGCGCTGCACTCGCACATGAGCGCCGAGGATTATGCTCACGTCATCATCGCCTGCCTGACCCATGATATCGGCTATGTGCGCGGGCTGTTCGATGCCGACGACCAGAGCGGCTATCTGGTTGCTGCCGACGGCCGCAAGGTGATCCTGCCGCGCGGCTCGTCGGATGCGGCGTTGATGTCCTATCACGTCGACCGTTCGAAGATCTTCGTGATGGAGCGGCTCAAGGGCGTCGCGCTGCTCGACAAGGAGCGCATTGCGCGCGCCATCGAGGGCACGCGCTTTCCGCAGAGCGCGCCGGACGGGAATGAAGAGTTCGGAGAGGAGGCCACCCTGCTGCGGGCCGCCGATCTGATCGGCCAGCTCGGCGATCCGCATTACATCCGCAAGGCCAACGCGCTGTACATCGAATTCGAGGAGGCCGGATTGAACCGCCAGCTCGGCTACGATTCGCCGGCCGATCTCGTCGACCTCTATCCCCGCTTCTACTGGGACAGCGTCGCGCCGCACGTGCAGAAGGCGATCCGCCACCTCAACATCACCTCCAGCGGGCGGCAATGGATCGCCAATCTCTACAGCAACGTGTTTCGCGCCGAGCGCGACATCTCGCTGTCGGGGCCGCAGAAATAGGTTGAAGGTCGCGCCGCACCAGGTCGTCATACCCTGCGAGGGCGGGGTATCCAGTACGCCGCGGCCTATCGATTGATCACCGATGCCTCCGGAATACTGGGTCACCCGTCTTCGCGAGTGATGACGCGGTGCGCATGGCTCCAATCCACTCTTTCGTCTTGTGGCGGCGGCGGATTCGGGCACAACATCCACCAGATAATGACCGCTTTGCCCGCACCTGCCACAACCCCGCGCCGCTCCCCGCTGCACTGGCTCAACAACCAGCCCTATCTGCTGCTCAGCCTGACGTCGCTGTTCTGGGCCGCCAACATCGTGCTGGCGCGGCATGTCGGCAGCCACGTGCCGCCGGTCACCCTGACCACGATCCGCTGGTTCGGCGTGTTCCTGATCCTGTTGCCGTTCGCTTGGCCGCATCTGAAGCAGGACTGGCCGAAACTGCGCAAGGCGCTGCCGCTGATGCTGCTGTTGTCCGCGGTCGGCTTCGCGTTCAACAACGCGATCTCCTACTGGGCGATGCAATACACCGAGGCGCTGAATGCGCTGCTGATTCAGTCGGCGGGGCCGCTGTTCGTGGCGCTGTGGTCGCTGGTCCTGTTCGGCGTGCGGCTGACGCCGGCGCAGCTTGCCGGCATCGCGATCTCGCTGGCCGGCGTGCTCACCATCATCCTGCGCGGCGATTTCTCGGCGCTCGCCAGCATCAGCTTCAACCGGGGCGACATCATGTTCGGCGCCTCGCTGGTGTCGTTCGGGCTCTATTCGGCGCTGATCCCGCGGCGGCCGAAAATCCATCAGCTCTCGCTGATCTCGTTCACCACCTGCTGTGGTGCGCTGATGCTGCTTCCGGTGGCGGTCTGGGAATTCGCCAATGGCGTGACGCTGAAGCTCGACGTCCTGACCTTTGCCACGCTGGGCTACACGCTGATCTTCCCATCCACGCTGGCCTATCTGTTCTTCAACCGCGGCGTCGCGCTGATCGGCCCGAACCGCGCGGCGCCGTTCTTCCATCTGGTGCCGGTGTTCGGCTCGGCGATGGCGATCCTGCTGCTCGGCGAGACGCTGGCGCCGTTCCATTTGATCGGCTACGCGCTGGTGCTCGCCGGCGTCATCATCGCCTCGCGGCAGGGATCGGCGAAGACCTAGCGGCGCGCGGCCGTCGCTGCGATTGCTCGATGCCCTTTCAGCCTCCTGGCGGGAGCGTCAACCGGCAACGCTGTGCCTGGCTTCCTGCTCAGGCTGCCCGTAATGAAATCGATAAAGCTCCTCACTTTCGCCGGCACGTGGCTGCGCGAGGGATAGTAGACATAGAGCGGGAAACGCTCGTCGGGCCAGTCCGGAAACAGCTCGATCAACGCGCCGCTCTTCAGGTGATCGTCGAGTCCGATATCGATAACCTGCGCAATCCCGAAGCCGGCAAGGCAAGCGCCGAGCTTGGTTCCGGAATCAGTGACGGTGAGCCGCCCGTTGACCGCGACCGGCACGACCTCGCCGTCGCGCCGGAACTCCCAGTCGAAGGGACGCCCCGTCGCCGCGTCGATTGCGTGGATGCACTGATGGTCGCGGCCCGCCAGCTCGCGTGGATCGAGCGGCCGGCCGTGTCGTTCGAGATAGATCGGCGAGGCCACGGTGAGCACGCGCGCATCGAGCACGCGGCGCGCAATCAGCGCCGACGGCGCCGGCTCGCCGAAACGCACCGCCAGGTCGAAACCGTCGCTGACCAGATCCGCAATCCGGTCGCGGGTCTCGATACGCAGCTCCATGCCTGGATTCTGCAGCAGGAACTCGCTCAGCTTCGGTGACAGCACCATGCGGGAGAACAGCGGATCGACATTGACCCGCAGTTTGCCGCGGACCGCATCGCGCGACTTCGAGGTCTCCGCCGCCGCCTCGCCGATCCCGGCCAGATGTGCGGCAACCCGCTCGACCAGCGCGCGTCCTTCCTCGGTGAGCTCGACGGCGCGACTCGTGCGGTGAACCAGCCGCGTGTCGAGGCGCGCCTCGAGCTTGGCGATCGCCTTGCTGACCCCGGATTGCGTCATGCCGAGCCGTTCGGCGGCGCGGCCAAAACTGCGCGCATCCGCCAGCGCCGCGAGGACCACCAGGCCGCCAACCAGCCGACCGTCAACTTCGTCCATGCCGATGCCTCTCAGTCATCCAAGAGATGACCGTCCAGTCGTAGCACTCCACCACCATATCGGCCACTGTCGACGCCGATCACCGGTCTGATGCGGCCACCGCCACATCCTCGCCTAGGGAGAATTTGCAATGAGCGACATCGAGGCCATCGCATCCGCGATCGATGGATATTTCGACCTGATGTACGAGGTCGACGACAGCCGGTTCCGCGACGTCTTCGCCGATGCCTCCATCGTGCACGGCATCCGGGACGGCAAGCACACGGTGCGGTCGGCCGCGGAATTCCGCGACTTCATCCAGAGCCGCCCTTCGCCGGCGTCGATGCAATCGCCGCGCGAGGACGCCATCATCAGCATCGACCAGACCGCGCCCGATCTGGCCATCGCCAAGGTCCGCATCAGGAACGGTCAGACCGGCTTCATCGACCATCTCGTATTCCATCGGATCGACGGCAGGTGGCTCATCACGACCAAGGCGTTTCACGTCGCACAGGTCTTCCCGGCGGGGTCGTAGCGTTCCGCCGGCGCGCTCCGGGCCGCAAAACGCGAATGCCCGGGTCAACGGCCCGGGCATCGTGATGATGTCGATTGATCGCGCCGGCCTTACGCCGCACGGACCTTCTGCAGGAACTCGTCGACCGCATTGCGCAGCATGCCGGACTGGGTGTCGAGCTCGCGTGCATTCGACAGCACGTCGCCTGCGGCGGTGCCGGTGGCGGCGGCCGCGGTGGTGACGCCGCCGATATGGGCGGAGATCTCGCTCGAGCCGGCCGCGACCTGCTGGATGTTGCGCGCGATTTCGCGCGTCGCATCGCCCTGCTGGTCGATCGCAGTCGAGATCGACGCCGTGATCTCGCTCATCTGCGCGATGGTCGCGGTGATGCCGCCGATCGAGGTCACCGCCTCGCCGGTGGAGGCCTGCATCGCGGCGACCTGCGCCGAGATCTCCTCGGTCGCCTTCGCGGTCTGGTTGGCCAGCGCCTTCACCTCGGAGGCGACCACCGCGAAACCGCGGCCGGATTCGCCGGCGCGCGCCGCCTCGATGGTGGCGTTGAGTGCGAGCAGATTGGTCTGGGCCGCGATCGAATGGATCAGCTTGACCACCTCGCCGATCTTCTCGGCGCCGGTAGAGAGCGCCTGCACGGTCGCGTTGGTGCGCTCGGCATCGGCGACCGCCTGGCTAGCGACCTCGCTGGAGCGCGCCACCTGGCGGGAGATTTCCGCAACCGAGCTGGAGAGCTCCTCGGCCGCCGCAGCGACGGTGCCGACATTATTGGAGGCGCTGTCGGAGGCCGCACCGACGGTCGCCGCCCGCGCGCTGGCGTCGCTGGCGGTCGCGGTCATCGACTGCGCCGTGGTCTGCATGCCGGCGGCGGCGGAGGCCACCGTGCGGACGATGCCGTTCACGCTGCGCTCGAAATCGCTCGCGATATTCTCCATCGCATTGCGGCGCTCGGAGGCAGCGCGCGCCTGGGTCTCGGCCTCGGCCTGCTCGAGACCCCGGATGCGGGTCGCATTGTCCTTGAAGATCTGCACGGTCGCCGCCATGCCGCCAACCTCGTCGCCGCGGCCGACGCCGGGAATGTCGCCGTCGAGCTTGCCGTCGGCAATGTCGCGCATGCGGCTGCCAAGCAAATTGAGCGGGCGAGAGATGCTGCGGCCGATCAGCCAGGCGACCGAACTCGAGATGATGCCAATGCCGATGATCGCGAGCCCGAGCAACCAGGCAATGGGGCGCAGCTTGGCGTCGATATCATCGAGATAGGCGCCGGTTCCGAGATACATGTCGAAGCCGGGGACCGCGACGGCGTAGCCGAGCTTCCGGATCGGCGTTTCCTGCCCCGGCTTCACATAGTCATAGAACAGCAGGATATCGCCATTGGCCTTCACGCCATTCATCAGCTCCCATGACAGCTTGCGGCCATTGGTCACGACCTCCATGCGGTTGGTTCCGACCTGCTTCGGATCGGGCGCCAGCACCGTGATGCCGTTGTAGTCGGTGCCGAACAGATAGCCGGCGCCGTTATCGTAGGTCATCGCGTTGCCGCGCTTGCCCAGCTCGGCGATTGCCGCCTCCTTGGTCATCTTTCCGGCGTCGACGTCCTTCTTCAGGCTCACCGCCATGTTCTTCGCCATCTCGACCATCGCCTTGGCCTGGTCGATGCGAGCATTTGTCATCTCACGCTGCATCAAATGACCGGCGAGAATGCCGGCCGTGCACAGACCAAGGAGGGTCACCCCCACCAGAATGCCGAGCTTGGGGGTGATCTTCAGATTTGACAGCTTCACGGGGATCTCCAGACGAGGCGGGGAACGCGACGCGATTGGCGGATTGATTCCGCTCACCGTAATGTGAGACCCTTTACCTGATGGTTACGGTGGTTCCCCGTAGTAGCCCGGAGAATCGGGCCACGGACCAACCGGCAATTGTGGAGAGGACCACCCAGCTCGCGTACAAGTAGGGGAAAGCGGCGAAGCGAGCCGCGCTCGGAGAAGCAAGAAGACCAAGAAGCAAACCCAGCAAGAAGCAACAATCAAGAACAGAAGACCTCACATCGGGAGCAGACAATGTCGAAATTCAGGGTGGTGACGCCGAAGGGCGCAAGCTTCACGGTCGCCGGCGGCGGCTATGATTATGAGCGCGAGGCGCTCGACCCGGTCGGCGCCGAGATCGTCGAGGCGCCGGCCAACGAGGCCGAATTCATCGCCGCGGCAAGGACCGCGGACGCAATCTACGCCAAGGGCATGCCGATCACCAAGGCTGTGATCGACGCGCTCGAGAACTGCAAGGTGATCACGCTCGGCAGCGTCGGCGTCGACTCCGTCGACGTGAAGGCCGCGACCGCGCGCGGCATCCCGGTCACCAACATCCCCGACACCTTCATCGAGGAGGTTGCCGACCACGCCATGATGCTGCTGCTCGCGGGCTTCCGCCGCCTGATCGAGCAGGACAAGATGGTGCGTACCGGCCGCTGGGCCGAGGGCCGCCCGGCCCTCTTGAAGATTCCGCGGCTGATGGGCCAGACCCTCGGCTTCATCTCGTTCGGCCGCGTCGCCCGCGCGGTGGCGAAGCGCGCGGCGCCGTTCGGCCTTCGGATGATGGCCTACGATCCGTTCATCCAGGAAACGCTGATGTGCGACCACGGCGTGATCCCCTCGACGCTGTCGGAGGTGTTGTCGCAGTCGGACTTCGTCTCGATGCACGCCCCGGCGCGTCCCGAAGTACACCACATGCTGACCGAGAAGCATTTTCGCCAGATGAAAAAATCGGCGATCTTCATCAACACCGGCCGCGGCGCCACCGTCGACGAGGAATCGCTGATCAAGGCGTTGCAGGAGGGCTGGATCGCCCACGCCGCGCTCGACGTGCTGGAGAAGGAGCCGCCGTCGCACAACAATCCGATGCTCGGGATGGACAATGTTACCTTGACCGCCCACGTCGCCTCGGCATCGGCACGTTTTGACGAGGCGCGCAAGCGTCGGGTGGGCTACGAATTGTCACTAGTGCTGCAAGGCATGTGGCCGGTAAGCTGCGTCAACCCGTCGGTGCTGCAAAACACCGCGCTGCGCCGCTGGCAGCCCGTCAGCATGGATCGCGGTCCGAACAGCTGAGACGGGACTACGCTTGCCGCGCGCGCGGTCGCCCGGTGCGGGCGCTTCGCGCGGCGGCGTGCCGAGACCACAAGACCCTTCACCGGCGGCCAACGCCGGGAAGAACAAGAACAACGAAACAACAACAACGAAACAATAAGAACGGGAGTGCGAACGACATGAAGTACGAGATCACGCGTCGCGATGCGCTGGCGCTGGGGGCGTCCGCGGCGGCACTGGCCGTCACCGGCGCTGCGGCGCAGGATGCTTCGAAGGTCAAGGCTGCCGACGTGGCCGCGCCGTCGCTGCCGATCGAGAAGGGTGCGACCTTGCGCATGCTGCGGCCGGTGCGCTTCGTGCAGGCCGACGAGGACGTGTTCCGCGCCAATGCCAAGCGCTTCACCGACAAGACCGGCGTCGAGGTCAAGGTCGACTTCGTCGGCTGGGAAGACATCAATCAGCAGACCGCAGTGACCTCGAACTCCGGCGCGGGCCCGGACATCATCATCGGCTTTGGCGACGCGCCGCACATCTATATCGACAAGCTGATCGAACTGACCGACGTCGCCGATTATCTCGACAAGCGCTACGGCGGATGGCTCGCGCTGGCAAAACGCTACGGCATGCGCTCGAAGTCGAAGAGCTGGATCGGCCTGCCGTTCGGCGCCTCGGGCGGCCCGCTGGTTTACCGCAAGTCGCTGGTCAACGCGGCGGGCTTCGACAAGGTACCGGAAGACCACGCCGGCATCCTCGAACTCTGCAAGAAACTGAAGGCGGCCGGCAAGCCCGCAGGCTTTGCGCTCGGCAACGCGGTCGGCGACGGCAACGGCTTCGCCAACTGGCTGCTGTGGTCGCACAACGCCGCGCTGCTGGATGAGGAAGGCAACATCATCATCAACAGCAAGGAGACGATCGCCGCGCTGAAATACCTGAAGGAGCTCTATCCGACCTTCATCGCCGGCACGCCGTCCTGGAACGACGTCTCCAACAACCGCGCCTACTCGTCGCAGGAAATCGGCCTGACCGCCAACGGCGTCTCGCTGTACTTCTCGCTGAAGAACGATCCCGCCACCAAGGCGGTGGCCGACGACACCGAACATCAGTTCCTGCCCAAGGGACTGGCGTCGACCTCGCCGATGTCGGGCCTCACGCTGAACGCGATGGCCTTCAAGCACAGCCCCTATCCCAACGCGGCGAAGGCATTCCTGCAGTTCATGCTCGAGAAGGAGCAGTACGAGCCGTGGCTCAATGCCAACTCCGGCTACTGGTCGCAGCCGCTCGCGGCCTATGCCGATGCCGCGGTGTGGTCGGGCGATCCCAAGGTCGCGATCTTCAAGGACACCATGAAGAGCCCGTATTACAATGGCTACAGGGGGCCGATCTCGACCGCGACCGGCGCCGTCAACGCCGACTATGTACTGGTGCAGATGTGCGCTTCCGTCGCAACCGATGCGGCAACGCCCGAGGCTGCCGCCGCGGAAGCCGAGCAGCGCGCCAAGCGGTACTTCCGGCGGCAGGGCCGGTAACGGCGGCCATTGAACTGCGAAACCTGGTTCAACCGTCATTGCGAGCGAAGCGAAGCAATCCATAGCGCCACAAAGGAGAAATGGATTGCTTCGTCGCTTCGCTCCTCGCAATGACGACAAGACGAGCATTCAATGTCCGTAACCACCTTCCCTTCACGCGGCGCGGCACTTCGCCAGCCCGGCTGGCTCGCGCGCCTGTTCGACTACAAGCCGTTCCTGATCGTGATGTGCCTGGCGCCAGCGATCGGCCTGCTGCTGGTGTTCCTCACCTATCCGCTGGGCCTCGGCATCTGGCTCGCCTTCACCGACACCACGATCGGCCAGCGCGGCATCTATATCGGGCTCGAGAACTTCCAGTACCTGCTCAAGGATCCCTTGTGGTGGAACGCGGTGTTCTACTCGATCTTCTACACCGCGGTCGCGACCTTCGGAAAGTTCGCGCTCGGCTTCTGGCTGGCGCTCCTGCTCAACAACCATTTCCCGTTCAAGAGCCTGATCCGCGCCATCGTGCTGCTGCCGTGGATCGTGCCGACAGTGCTGTCCGCGCTCGCATTCTGGTGGATCTACGATCCGCAGTTCTCGATCATCTCCTATCTCCTGGTCGACGTGCTGCACCTGCGCGACAGCAATGTCGACTTCCTCGGCTCGCCCTGGCCGGCGCGGTTCTCGCTGATCGCGGCCAATATCTGGCGCGGCATCCCGTTCGTCGCGATCTCGCTGCTGGCCGGGCTGCAAACCATCTCGCCCTCGCTCTATGAGGCGGCGATGCTCGACGGCGCCACCTCCTGGCAGCGCTTCCGCTACATCACCTTCCCGATGATGATGCCGATCCTGGCGATCGTGATGACGTTCTCGATCATCTTCACCTTCACCGACTTCCAGCTCGTCTACGCCATCACCCGCGGCGGCCCGGTCAACTCGACCCATCTGCTCGCGACCTTGGCGTTCCAGCGCGGCATCGCCGGCGGCGAGCTCGGTGAGGGCGCCGCGATCGCGGTGTCGATGATCCCGTTCCTGGTGTTCGCAACGTTGTTCAGCTACTTCGGCCTCGCCCGCCGCAAATGGCAGCAGGGAGAAGCCAATGACTGACGTTGCAGCGCAATCCAACGTCGCCAGCGCCACACCCGACACCATGGCGTGGGACAGCCGCGCCCGGCGCGTGGTGATGATCTATCTGCCGCTCGCCTGCTTCATCCTGATCCTGCTGTTCCCGTTCTACTGGATGGCGATCACCTCGTTCAAACCGAACGCGGAGCTGCTGAACTACAAAGAGCACAATCCGTTCTGGATCACCTCGCCGACGCTTGCGCATGTCAAGCATCTCTTGTTCGACACGTCATATCCGCGCTGGCTGAAGACGACCATGCTGGTCGCGATCGGCTCGACCTTCCTGTCGCTGTTCGCCTCGACGCTCGCCGCCTACGCGATCGAGCGGCTGCGATTCCGTGGCAGCCCTTATGTCGGGCTCGGCATCTACCTCGCCTATCTGGTGCCGCCGTCGATCCTGTTCATTCCGCTGGCCACCGTGATCGTGCAGTTCGGCCTGTTCGATTCACCTCTGGCGCTGATCCTGGTCTATCCGACCTTCCTGGTGCCGTTCTGCACCTGGCTCCTGATCGGCTACTTCAAGTCGATCCCCTATGAGCTCGAGGAATGCGCGCTGGTCGACGGCGCGACGCGGCTGCAGATCCTGTGGCGGATCACGCTGCCGCTCGCGGTGCCCGGCCTGATCTCGGCCGGCATCTTCTCCTTCACGCTGTCCTGGAACGAGTTCATCTACGCGCTCGCCTTCATCCAGAGCGGCGCCAACAAGACGGTGCCGGTCGCAATCCTGACCGAGCTGGTCACCGGCGACGTCTACCAATGGGGCGCGCTGATGGCGGGCTCCCTGCTCGGCTCGCTGCCGGTCGCGCTGTTCTACTCGCTGTTCGTCGACTACTACGTGTCGTCGCTGACCGGCGCGGTGAAGGAGTAGCGCGGATATCTTGCCGGAAGCAGACTCAATCTATCCCCGTCACCCTGAGGAGCGCGAAGCGCGTCTCGAAGGGTCGACGGCCTCCAGCGGTGGCCGTGCGTCCTTCGAGGCTCGCTCCGCTCGCACCTCAGGATGACGGGGATAGGCTGCTGAACCTGCCCTCTCTTACCGCGGCACGAACGCGACGGGCACGGAAAAGCCCATCGAGCCCTGCGTGACCTCCGAGGGAAACGCCGGAAACGGCTGCGCCTGGCGCACCATCGCCAGCGCCCGCGCGTCGAAGGTCGGATTGCCGGAGGAGCCGCCGAGATGGCTCGACAGCACCTGCCCGCCGCGGCCGAGCGTAAACACCAGGCGGACCACGCCGCGCTGGCCGTTGCCCCCGGCCGGATAGGAATGGAAGCGCAGCAGATGCGCGCGGACGCGTGCATTGTAGGCCGCGATCGCCGATGCTGCGGCACCTGCGCTGATCGCGGACGCCGCTGGCGCCTGGCGTTCGGCGCGGCTCGGCGCACTGGTGCGTGGCGCCGGCGTCGCCTCGGACGGCTTCTTCGCGTCCCGGCGCACCACCTTCGGCTTGACAGGCTCCGCCTTGTGCTCAGGCATGACCTTGGTGGGCTCGGGTTTCGACGGCGTGACCTGCGGCCTCTGCTCCGGCGGCGCGGCGACCGCAGCCTCCTCCAGCAACGGCGTCGGCGCGATTTCCTCGTGCACGGCCTGCGCGGCGGCAGGTTCGGGCGGCGCGGCATCGGCCTCCTGCATCGCCGGGCCCGGCGGCAGCTCGGTCTGCGAAATCTCCGGCGCTGACGTGATCGGCGTCAGGTAGACCAGCACCGCCGGCACCGCGACACCCGGCGGGGGCGCCGAGACCCAGCTCATGCCGAGCGCGATCATCGCAGCGTGCGCCGCCAGGATCGCGGCCGCCGACAGGCCCCAGCGCTTTAGCCAGATGTCACCGCGGGACTCATGCAGCACATAGGCATTCATCGAACTAGCTGCGTCCGTCGAGGCCGACCAGCGCGACCTTGAGGTACCCGGCGTTGCGCAGCAGGTTCATCACCTCCATCAGATCGCCATAGCTGACCGCCTTGTCGGCGCGCAGGAAGATGCGTTCGTCCTTCCTGCCCTGCGTGGCGCCGTCGAGTGCCGACGTCAGGGTCTCGCGCGCGATGACGGCCTCGCCGACCGCAACCGACAGATCCGGCTTCACGGTGACGAACACCGGCTTGTCGGGCCGCGGTTGCGGCTCGGCAGTCGAGGCCGGCAGATCGACGCCGAGGTCGACGGTGGCGAGCGGCGCCGCCACCATGAAGATGATCAGCAGCACCAGCATCACGTCGATGAACGGCGTGACGTTGATCTCATGCGCCTCGACCAGGTCGTCGTCGCCGCGACGCCGGCTACCGAACGCACCGCCAGTGCCAAGCTTGACGCCCATCTCTCACTCCGCGGCGCGCGCCAGCCGGAACAGGCTGCGGTCGCCCTCGCGGCTCACCAGCAGCATCACCATGACGGAGGCGTCGCCGAGCAGCGCGCGGTAGCCCACGATCGAGCGGGTCAGGTGATTGTAGATCACGACCGCGGGAATCGCCGCAACCAGGCCGAGCGCCGTCGCAAGCAGCGCCTCCGCAATGCCCGGTGCGACCACTGCGAGATTGGTGGTGTGGGCCTCGGAGATGCCGATGAAGGCATTCATGATGCCCCACACCGTGCCGAACAGGCCGACGAACGGCGCGGTCGCGCCGATGGTGGCGAGCACTCCGGTGCCGCGTGCGATCTGCCGCGACATCGCCGCTTCGACCCGCTCCAGCCGCAACGCGATGCGCTCCTTGAAGCCGTCATCGAACATGCCGCACGAGAGCGTGGCCTCGCGCGACGCCGATTGGATGATCTGCGCTACGGCATCGCAGCCGTCACGGCTCGCCTGCTCGACCTCGGCAAGCAGCGTGTCGCGCTCGAGCTGACCGATCCGCTGCCGCGCCAGCACGGTCTTGCGGCGGATCTCGACGGTCTTGGCGAGCCAGATCGTCCAGGTCGCCAGCGAGGCGAAGGCCAAACCGATCATGACAGCCTTCACGACGATATCGGCGCTCTCGAACATGCCCCAGGGCGAGAGGTTGCGCGGCAGCAGCGCCGCGTCGGTCGCGGCAAAGCACGTTCCCGGCGACAGGCCGAACGCGGCCACTGCCACCGTCCAGATGCTCCGCCCAAGCCACCGATACGCCATGGTCGCCTCCCGTCCTGCGTTCGCGTCAGCCCGCTTTCGGCGCGAGACGGTCCGCCAGCGCATGGAAGCGCGCCAGCTGGTCGTCGCGCAGCGCGCGCGTCTCGTCGCGGCCGACGAACACCTTGAACATGATGCCGCCATCGCGGTTGATGAAAGCGATGAAGGCCGACACCTTGCCCATGAACGGACGCTCGACGAACGCGATCGCCGCGCAGCGCTCATGCCTGAGGTGGCCGTGCAGGCCCTTCGGTTGCATCAAGTTGAAATAGCCGCGGCCGACCTCGCCCTTCGGAATGGCGCCGGTGAATTCGAAGATCGCATCATCGGTGTGCACGATCAGCGTCACCTCGCCCCACTCCGCGATGTCCTGCATCGCAGCGACGAATTCGCCGGCACCGATCCGCACCATGCTCTCGGGCAACGCCTCGAGCACCGCGCGCGGCGGCACCTTGCGCTCGCGCGCGACATCCTCGATGACCGCGCCGGGATTGTCGGCCATATAGGCCCGCAATCCGGCAAGCTCTGAATCCAGCACGACCGCCTCCGTTACGCCGGGCTCTTGGCGCGCTCGGTGATCAACACCTCAAAGCCTTCGAATTTGGGATGGCCGAGATTGAGGCTGCCACCGGTCTCGTTGCCGGCGCGGGAATGGGCGCGGCGGAACGCGTCGGATTTGGTCCAGTCCTCGAACGCAGCCTTGCTGGCCCACACGGTGTGGGTTGCATAGAGCGTGTGGTCCTCGGCCTTGGGGCCCTTCACTAGGTGAAACTCGATGAACCCCGGCAGATCGCCGAGATAGGATTCGCGGGTCTTCCAGACCGTCTCGAATGCTTGTTCCTTGCCCTTGATCACCTGAAACCGGTTCATTGCGATGAACATGAAAGCCTTCTCCTGCTTGTCGGCGGATGCCTTGATCCTGCCGGTTGATCTCGTTGATATCATGAATGCGCCAAAGCCGCGCTGGGGCACCAGCGCGGCCGGAGCAACCTGGATGGAATGATCGGCTCGTCGCGTTACGCTCCACCAAGGTGAATCTTCAGCCCGGCCTTGTAGACGGTGCCCGGACCGGGGCTCGAGAACAGCACGTCGTTCTGCGTCGTGCCGTCGGTCGAGGAGCCCGGGATCGCGTAGGGCCGGTAATACTGGTTCAAGAGGTTGTCGACCGACGCCGTAAAGGTGACGTCCTTGGTGGCGTTCCAGGTCAGGTAGAGATTGACCAGCTCGTAGCCGGTCGAGGGCAGATAGCCCGCCGGCAGATCGTTGTTGGCGCCGAACGAGGACCATTGCGCGGCAATGATCAGCGAGCGGTCGAGCAGCCGCACGCCGCCCGTCGTCGTCACCTTGCGCGGCGTGATGGTGGCGAGCCCGACATTGGTCGCCGTGTTGCGGCCGCGCATCAGATGGCCGGCGACGCCCACGAACCAGTCGCCCGCATCATACATCGTCTCGAGCTCGAAGCCCTCGATGCGGGCATGGGCGATGTTCTGGTACTGGTAGAACTGGCTGAAGCGACCGAACGGCGTCGTGGTCGGCGTCGACGCGACGAGGTCGATATAACCGTCGACCTCGTTCTGGAACACGTTGATCTTGCCGCGGAACGAGTCGCTCGCGGTGAAGATGCCGTCATACCTGAGATTGACGCCGGCTTCCTTGTTCTTGCCGACCTCGGGCCGCAGCGCGGCGTTCGGCAGGAAGCAGAACAGGCCGCTGGTGCTGTCGGGACAGTTGAACAGCGCCGGCCCGCCGCCGGTGGCGTGTCCGCCCGCGATCAGGGTCTCGGTGATCGACGGCGCACGGTAGCCTTCGGCATAACTGACATAGGGCGTGAAGCCTGCGATCGGCGTAACGCCGACCGTGATCTTCGGCGACAGCCGGTCGCCGCTGGTTGTGGTATTGATCGAGGTCAGCTCGTAATGGTCGTAGCGGACGGCGCTGACCAGTTCGAGCCAGGTCGAATAGTTCTGCTTCAACTGCACAAAGCCGCCGGACACCGTGCGCTGGCCGCCCGGCGTCGTGATGTTGGAATTGCCGCGGGAATCGAAGGTCTCGACATCGTCGCGGAAGGCGTCGAAACCGTAGGTCACGGCGTTGCGCCAGTCGCCGAAATCGAAGCGCGAGGTGTTGTTGACGTCGAGGCCGACGGTGTCGAGCGAATAGCCGCGCTTGTCGCCGACGCAGCCGGAGATGTTGTTGCCGGGATTGGCCAGCGAACAGACGCCGCCGCCTGACGTGATGCGGTTGTTGTAGGTCTTGACCTGGTCGTTGTCGGTGCGATTGCCGTAGACCGAGATGTTCCAGTCGAACAGCATGTCGTCGGGCTTGGAGTACTTCCAGCTCAGCGTGCCCGTGTAGTTCCTGGCATCGGAGGCGTAGACCGAGGAGCCCGCGATCGCCGCAAGCGGCGCCGCCGTCGTGGTCGGGCCGCGGTTCTGCTGGCCGATATTGTACTGGTAGTCCTGGAAGATGCCGCCGATCTTGAATTCATGACCTTCGGCCGGGCGGATCGTCACCTTCATCAGGCCGGCCGCGATATCGTTGCCGGTATTGCCGATCTCGGTGCCGGAGCCGTCCTTGTAATTGCTCTGGGTGCGATAGACCGCGCCGCCGAACACATCGACATTCAGATCGGCGCGCACGCCGCCGAACACCGAGCCCATGCCGCGGTCCTTGTTGGAGCCGTAGGAGCCCGACATGTCGACGCCCCAGCGCTCGCCGGGCCGCACCACGTCGTCGATGTCCTTGCTGCGGAACGAAACCACGCCACCGATCGTGCCGGAGCCGTAGATGTTCGCGGTCGGGCCGCGCACCACGTCGACCCCCCCGATCAATTCTGGATCGAGGAAGAACGAGCCGTTGGCATTGTGGCCGGTGCGCTGATAGTTCTGCCGCGCGCCGTCGACCACGACGGCGACACGGCCGAAATCCTGCAAGCCGCGGATGTTGATGACGGTCGCCGGGTCGTCGCCGCGTTCCTGGAACGAAACGCCCGGGACGTTATAGAAAATGTCCGACACCCCGTTCGGCTGCAGCCCCTGGATCTTCTCCAGCGTGACCGAGCTGACCGGCGCCAGCGCGTCGATGGCGCGCTCGTCGGTCTTCGATGCCACGGCTGTGATGGTGTCGAGCGACTGCACCGGCACCGCGCCGATCTGCGCGCGAGCATTCATCAGAGGCTGCGCGGCCGCCTGCTGTTCGGCCGAAGGCTTCGGCTTGCGTTTGGCCTGCTTCGGCCGCTCAGTCGCAGGACGCGGAGCCGAAGCGTCGGCAGTTTGCGCCACACCGCTCTCCGGCAAAGCTGCCGTCAATGAAAACACTGACGCACCCAATATCAAGGCGCGCGAAACCCTAGCCCCGTCAGCCATTCTAGCCCCAGCCCAATCATTACTTTTCTGGTTTGGCTGGCGTGCGCTCCACCGAGCGGCTTGCTGGCTATGTCGCGATCCAAGCCACCCGCTTGCATCGTGATGATTGGTTACGAGCCGGCAACAAATCGGTCAAGAATGCGGCGCCGCTGTTTATATCGATTGTAAAATGCAGCCGTTGGAATGCGCCCTCGCCCGCTTGTACAAGCAAGCACTGTTTGAAAATTCGAAGGCGCAGCACCACGAGAATGTCGGCAACTTCCGGAGACAAGTTCGGCGCGGCCGAAAAGCAGGTCGTATCAGTGTCCGACGCCGCGAAAACGCTCGTCATGCGCGGAAATCGCCTCGACAGCCGCGAGCTGTTCTCGGCTGAGCGCGAGATCATCATCGTGCATGGCGAAGAGCATTACCGCTTGCGGCTGACCTCGCAGAACAAGTTGATCCTTACCAAGTGACCGCCCCGATGACAATTTGCCGCACGCTCGCCTTGCTCGCATTCTCCTGTCTGCTGCCGATCAGCGCAGCAACCGCCGAAGGCATTACCGTGCTTGACGCGCGCGGCCGCGACGTTGCGATCGACGATCCCACACGGATCGTCTCGATCGGCGGCGCGATCACCGAGATCCTCTATGCGCTCGGCTTCGAGGAGCGCATCGCCGGCGTCGATGCGACCAGCCTCTATCCGCCAGCGGCGCTGCGCCAAAAGCCCGACGTCGGCTATATGCGCCAACTGTCGCCCGAGGGCGTGCTCGGCCTGCATCCGTCGCTGGTGCTCGCGGTGCAGGGCTCGGGGCCGAAGGAAACCATAGACGTGCTGGAGGCGGCGAAAGTGCCGCTGGTGCTGGTGCCGGAGACATTCTCGGAGGCCGGGCTGGTCGAGAAGATCAGGCTTGTCGGCCATGCCATGGGCGCCGATCCGCGCGCCGCGTGCCTGTCCGCCGCGGTGGAAAGCGATCTCGCACAACTGCGGGCGATGCGCGCCAAAGTGGCAAAGCCGGTGCGCGTGATGTTCGTGATGTCGCTCCTGAACGGCCGGGCACTGGCCGCCGGCCACAAGACCGCTGCGGACGAGATCATCCAGCTCGCCGGCGGCGTCAACGCCATCGACGGCTACGACGGCTACAAGCCGGTCAATGACGAGGCCATCGTGGCGGCGAAGCCCGATGTCGTGCTGTCGATCGATCGCGGCAAGGACTCGCTGACGTCGGACGCGGTGTTCGCGCATCCGGGCTTTGCGCTGACGCCGGTCGCGGCCAACAAGGCCTTCATTTCGATGGAAGGGCTTTATCTGCTCGGCTTCGGACCGCGTACTGCGGCTGCGGCGCGCGACCTCTCGGTCAAGCTCTACCCGGCGCTGGCACCGCAAGCCGAAGCCTTCAAGCCGGCGGCGCTGAGCGCGAACTGCCGGCAATGAGCGCGCTGGCCGAGCGCAGCGCGCGTGCCAAGCAACGCCGCGCCGGCATGTCGCCGCGGCCGGCGGCCACGCTCACTTTGCTTTGCTTGTTTGCGGCACTTGCAGGGACCGCACTGATCGCCCTGACGGTCGGGGCCGCCGGCATCCCGCTCGCGCGGCTTCCGGCCGCGCTCGGGCTATGGGGCGATGCCGTGACCAGCCCGCTACTGGCGCGCGACCAGCTCGTGGTGTGGTCGATCCGCATCCCGCGGATCGCGGCGGCCGCGATGGTCGGCGCACTCCTTGCGGTATCAGGCACGATCATGCAGGGCCTGTTCCGCAACCCCCTCGCCGACCCCGCGCTGGTCGGCGTCTCCTCCGGCGGTGCGTTTGCCGCAGCGGCGGCGATCGTGTTCACCGAGAGCCATCTCGGCGAGAGCCTGCGCTTCCTGCAACACCAGTTGCTGCCGGTCGCGGCCTTTGCCGGTTCGCTGGTCACGACCATCGTGCTTTATGGCATCGCCAGCCGCGGCGGCCGGACGTCGATCGCGATCTTCCTGCTGGCCGGGCTTGCGATTGCCGCGATCGCCAATGCCGGCATCGGGCTGCTGGTGTTCGTCGCCGACGACCGCCAGCTCCGCGACATCACCTTCTGGATGCTGGGTTCGCTCAGCGGCGCGACCTGGAGCAAGCTCACGGCGCTGGCCCCAGTGCTGGCCGCGGCCCTGATCGCCTGCGTCCCGATCGCCCGTGGGCTCGACGTGCTGGTGCTCGGCGAGGCCGAGGCGTTCCATAGCGGCGTCGACGTCGAACGGCTGAAGCGGATGTCGATCGTGCTGGTGTCGGCGATGACCGGCGTCGCGGTCTCGGTGTGCGGCGTGGTCGGTTTCGTCGGGATCGTGGTGCCGCATCTGTTGCGGCTGGTGATCGGTCCTGCGCATCGCCTGCTGCTGCCGGCGTCGGCGTTGCTCGGCGCCATCCTGCTGGTTGGTGCCGACACCGTGGCGCGCACCATCGTGGCGCCGGCGGAAATGCCGATCGGCATCCTGACCGCGGCAATCGGCGCGCCGTTCTTCCTCGCGATGCTGCTGCGCCAGCGCACCCTGGTATCGCTATGAGCGCGCTGCTCGAAGCGCAGGCGTTATCGATGACGGTCAGCGGCGCCACGCTGGTCGATGCGGTCTCGTTGCAGATTGGCGCCGGCGAAATGGTCGCGATCGTCGGCCCCAACGGCGCCGGTAAATCGACCCTGCTGCGCATGCTGTCGGGCGACCTGCGTCCGTCCCGCGGCACCCTAAGGCTCAGGCAGCGCGACCTCAATACCTACCGTCCGCGCGAGTTGGCGCAGCACCGCGCGATGCTGTCACAGCACGTCAATGTCAGCTTCCCGTTCACGGTCGAGGAGATCGTCAGCATGGGCGCCGGCGAGAGCCCGCGCACCGCGGCGCGTGGCCTGGTCAGGGCGGCGCTGGACGAGGTCGGGCTGGCGCCCTTCCGTTCCAGGCAGCTGCCGACGCTGTCCGGCGGCGAGCAGCAGCGCGCGCATTTCGCTCGCGTGCTGGTCCAGCTCGCCTGCGGCGAGGCGCTGCACGGGCCGGGACTCCTGCTGCTGGACGAGCCGACGTCGAGCCTCGATCTGCGGCACCAGATCGACCTCGTCGAGACCGCGCGCCGGCGCGCCAAGCGCGGCACCGCCGTGATCGCGATCCTGCACGACC
Organism: Bradyrhizobium sp. UFLA03-84; assembly: GCF_002289535.1. Lineage (NCBI taxonomy): Bacteria > Pseudomonadati > Pseudomonadota > Alphaproteobacteria > Hyphomicrobiales > Nitrobacteraceae > Bradyrhizobium > Bradyrhizobium sp. UFLA03-84. Next base: position 209,278 of record NZ_NSJY01000020.1, read on the forward strand.
TGAATCTCGCGATGCGGTTCGCCGACCGCATCCTGCTGCTGCATCGCGGCCGGCTTGCCGTCGACGGCGACCGCGCTGCCGCGATGCGGGCCGAGACGCTGCGCAAAATCTTCGAAATCGACGCTGCGATTGAATACACCGGAGACGGCGTACCATTCCTGCTGCCGCAGACGATGCGCCCCGCGGGCCAAGCGACGTAACGCCGCAAGCCTTATCCTTTCGTAACATCGGCGATTCACAAAACTGTCAGCCGGCTGTAACAGGCACCTCGGACAACACCGCATCGTTTATCCCTTGGGAGATCAACCATGCGCCTGTCCCTGCTCTGCTCCGTCGCCTCGATCCTGCTCGCCACACCGGCGTTCGCGCAGAGCGAGGGCGAATTCCCGGCGACGCTGGCGGGACACGCCGTGATGCCGGCGGAGAGCTTCATCGATGCTCCCGCGGACGCCCCCAACGATCTCAAGACCTCCGGCAAGTACACCACCGGCAAGCGCGTCGATGCGATCGGCACCGTGATGGGAAAATCCTACGAGCGGCCGACCGGCGTGTCGCTGCCGTTCAAGGGCCAGCCGCTGCAAGGCCATTCCGGCATCAAGGCGATGCCCGACGGCTCGTTCTGGGTGATCACCGACAACGGCATGGGCTCGCGCTACAACTCGACGGACTCGATGCTGTATCTGAACCGCTACAAGATGGATTGGGCGGGCGGCAAGATCGAGCGCCAGGAGACCGTATTCCTGCACGATCCCGACAAGAAGGTGCCGTTCCGCATCGTGCATGAGGACACCGCCAAGCGTTACCTCACCGGCGCCGACTTCGACACCGAGGGCTTCCAGATCATCAACGACACGTTCTGGATCGGCGACGAGTTCGGGCCCTACATCCTCAAGGCCGACAAGACCGGCAAGATCCTCGCCGTGTTCGAGACGGTCGCCGACGGCAAGCCGGTGCGCTCGCCGGATCACTGGGCGGTGCAGTCGCCCGGCGCGCCCGGCGTCACCTACACCAACGTCAATCTGCGCCGCTCCAAGGGCTATGAAGGCTTCGCCTCCTCCAAGGACGGCAAATTCCTCTACGGCCTGCTCGAAGGACCGCTGTGGGACGCCGAAAAGAAGGACTGGGAGAAGGTCGACGGCAAGGAAGCCTCACGCATCCTCGAGTTCGACGTCGCGGCGGAAAAGTTCACCGGACGCTACTGGCAGTATGTGTTCGAACAGAATGGCAATGCGATCGGCGACTTCAACATGATCGACCCGACCCAGGGCCTCGTGATCGAGCGAGACAATGGCGAAGGCACTGCCGACAAGGCCTGCCCGCAAGGCCAGCGCGGCGAGAACTGCTTCCCCGATCTCGCCAAGTTCAAGCGCGTCTACAAGATCGAACTCTCCGACGCCAATGTCGGCAAGCCGGTCCGCAAGATCGCCTATATCGACCTGATGAAGATCCGCGATCCGAACAAGAAGGCCCGCAAGCCGCTCAACGACGGCGTCTACACCTTCCCGTTCTTCACCATCGAGAATGTCGACCGGGTCGACGACACCCACATCATCGTCGGCAACGACAACAACCTGCCGTTCTCGTCGAGCCGCGACCCCAACAAGGCGGATGACGACGAGTTCGTGCTGCTCGAAGTCGGCGACTTCCTGAAGGCGAAGTGAGGCGCCTCTCACCACACTCAACACTGTCATGCCCCGCTCAAGGCGGGGTATGACAGTGAGTATGCGGCGATCTTGGTGGTCGTCGAGACAACCCTATTCCAATGGTTGTCCTGCAATAGCCCCTCTACCGACGCGCTAGATGATGATAGCCTCGGCTGATACTTGAGTCGCTTTGGGGCAAATCATGCAAGAGAAATCCAGCCTGACCACCATCGAGGCGCTGATAGCCGCGGGCTTCGTTGTGTACCTGACCTGGGATCAAAGCTGGGGCCTTCCGCCGGCATGCATCGCCCTGATACTCGGCGTGATCGTGTACTTTTCCTATCTATACCTGATGCGCCGACTGGTGAGGCTTCATCAAAACAGCTACGGGGCGGTGGCCACGATATTGGCCCTTGCGTGGGCCGTATTGGCTTACTTCGCAACGGGCGCGCTGCAGGCGGGCTTCGCCAGCCAGATACCCGACACACTGCTCATGCATCTATGGCCGTGGATCGCGGCGATCGCCGCTTTCATTGGCGCGCTCGCCAGCAAGGTCCGCTTCATGGACGATGTTCGCGAATATGTCCTCGGCCGTCGTGCGCACTGGGACAACCAGCAATGGCTGGAGGAGAACGCCGGCTTCTAACGCGTTTTCAGCGAAGTGAACACCCAGTTCGCGTGAAGAAAACACGTCAATAAAGCGAGCGTTCACGCGGCAAGCGTCACTCCTTCCTGGTCCGGTAATCCCCGAACGTGGTGTCGCGCTGGTCGAGCTGGGCCTTCACGCTGCGGCCGTCGCGGCGGAAGCCCGCCATGTAGGCCTTGCTCGCCTCGGTGGTGAAGGCCAGCGCCTGAATCTCGGTGCCGGCGCGCATGGCGGCGCGGGCGCCCATGATCTCCATCGCACGATGCACGCTGCGCTTGTTGAGCTGCTGCAGCTCGATCGGCACCTTCGCCGCGCGCTCAGCGAAATCGAGCGTCTTGCTCTCCAATTCGGCGAGCGGAAAGGAGCGGGTCGCATAGCCCCATTCGGCGGCCTCACGGCCGGACATCGCATCGCCCGTCAGCATCAATTCCATGGCGCGGCGCATGCCGACCAGCCAGGGGTGGTACTGCATGTCGGGCGGGCTCATCAGCCGCACCGGCGGGTAACCGATCTGGGCATCGTCCGCGACATAGACCACGTCGCAGGCGGTCGCGAGCTCGGTGCCGCCGGCGAGGCAATAGCCGTGCACCTGCGCGATCACGGGCTTGGCGAGATCCCAGATCGAGAACCAGCCTTCGATGACATGGCGTGACCATTGGCCGGGGCCGGACGCCGAATGATAGGGCTGGTCGACGCGGTTATCGGCGGACAGATCGTAGCCCGCCGAGAAGCAGGGCCCAGCACCACGCAGGATCGAGATCGAAACATCGGGATCGCGGTCGGCCTGCTCCAGCACCTCGAAAATCTCGCCGCGCAGACGGTTGTTGAGCGCGTTGCGCTTCTCGGGGCGGTTCAACGTGATGCGGCGGACGCGCGGACGCGGATCATCGACGACGATGTGCTGGTAGCTCATGGATCCTCCCGATCTCGGACATTTTTGCCCTTGGCAAAGTGATGCCCGAGATCGGGAGTGAAGTCATCGGCTGCTGGTGCAGATCAGCCCGCCGGCACCATCACGACGCCCTTGTCCTTCGGCCAGCGCATCCGCCAGGCGAAATTGACGTCACGGACTTCACCGGCCTTGGCCTCGAACGCCCATTCCAGCACGCCGCGCCTGTCACGCAGGTTGGTGGTGGTCGCTGGCGTCGACGACGGCAGCATCTCGACGACGATGTCGTCGTTCTCGCTGACCGGGAGCTGATCCTGGATCGCGACCTTGACCGGGAAGTCGTGACCGTTGCGCACCGTGGTCTTGAACGCACGCTCGTCGGTCTTCGACGTCGTAACGATGAGACCCGCGGAGCCCTCGTTGCGCTTCACCACGGTACGCTCGATCTTGACCTTGTCGTCGGCGCCGAAGCCGAGCCGCACGGTCTCGTCCTTGGCGGCGGTGACCATCCGGCTGCGGCCGACGAAGATGCCGTCGCGGTAGATCGAGACCTGCCCCGGCAACAGCGGCGCGTCGTCGGCCTGCACAAAGCTCGCTTCGAGGAACGCGGTCGGATCGAGCACCGGGACGGCGCGAACCGCCAGATCGGGGGTGATCGTTGCCGTCGCGATGCGCAGGCTCTTGGCGCCCTCATTGGCGGCGATGCTGACGCGGCCGGGGATCTTGAAGGAGGCCTGGAAGGCGCTGACCTCGGCAGCGGCCTCCTGCTCCTCGGCCTTCTTGAACAGATGCTGCTCCATCGAAGGTGCAGCCGGTGTGGGCATTAGCGCCGAGGGCTGCTGCACGCTATCAAACGCTCGGCCGGCCGCCAGTGGCCGCGGCGGCTGCGGATATCGGACGATCAGCGAATTGAGATCGGGCGCGTTGCCGCCGCGCGCGACGCGCACGGTGGAGACCGCGAGCGCAACGTTCGACCAATCCTCGCCGGTCGACTGGGTGATCTCGGCACGGCGCACCAGTTCGATCGCCGGCTTGCGATCCTTTGCGCCGGTGTCGAGACGGGCGTCGTAGATCGGCAGCCAGCGCGCATTGCGCACCGCATAGGTCACCCGCAATGTCGCGCGGGTCGCGGCGGCGGAGGCAAGCTCGATCCGCACCTCGAGCTTGCTCGGCGGCTTGGCGGCACGATCGGCTTCAAGACGCGCGATCTCGCGATCAATGTCGCGCTGCTTGCGCGTGGCGTCGCGGATCGCATTGTCGGCGGTCGCGACTTCGTCCCCGACCGCCGAGAACGCGGCACGCCACTCGCTCACCGGACGCGCCTCGCCCTTCTCGCCGATGCCGACCGGCGAGGCCTCGGCAAAATGTTCGGCGAATTTACGCCGCGCCTCGGCCGCGATGATGATCCCCTGCAGATCCTCGCGCTGGTCCTTCAGCGCCTCGACCCGCTTGTCGATGTCGGGCAGGTTGGCCGGCGGCACGGGGCGCGGCGGCCGCGCGTCGATGGCTCCGATCGTCAGCCGCTCGCCCGCCTCGCCTTCGACCCGCAGCGAGGTCGGATCGAGGCCCATCGGGAAATCCTTCGCGACGAGCGTGTTGTCGCCGGCGGGCAGATCCAGCGTGATGACGCGGGTGACGCTCGCGCCATCGGGATAGACGGTCACGGCGTCGACCTGCGATGCCGCATCGAGATTGGCCGCATGCAGCGGTCCGGCAACCAGCGCTCCCGCCAGCACCAGGCTGGAGGTCACAAGACAATTCGCAATCCTTCGCATCACATCCCTCCGGGAAACATCGCATCGCGCGCGAGACCAACGGCATGCCGGCTCGAGGCGCGCCGTTTCTGGTGGTGAGACGCAGCGAGGAAGCGACTGGTTCGATTGAGGTTTCCCTGCGGCACGACGATGGCGCCGTCGCGGCTGCCGGATGGCGCGGCGATGTCGGATAGTCTCCTTTGCCGGTCAATGCACGGAAGGCGACACAAAAAAAGCACGGCGCCCTGGGGCGCCGTGCAGCAAATCTTGAACGATCGGCCGGGGCCGCAGGCTCAGCTGTAGATCTCGAACAGGCCGGCGCCGCCCTGACCACCGCCGATGCACATGGTCACGACGCCCCACTTGGCCTTGCGGCGACGGCCTTCCTGCAAGAGGTGGCCGGTGAGCCGGGCGCCGGTCATGCCGAACGGATGGCCGATCGCGATCGAGCCGCCGTTGACATTGTACTTCTCGGGATCGATACCGAGCTGGTCGCGCGAATACAGGCACTGGCTGGCGAAGGCCTCGTTCAGCTCCCAGAGGTCGATATCGTCGACCTTCAGGCCGTGGCGCTTGAGCAGCTTCGGCACGGCAAACACCGGACCAATACCCATCTCGTCGGGCTCGCAGCCGGCCGAGGCCCAGGCGACGAAGCGGCCCAGCGGGTTGAGGCCGCGCTTCTCGGCGTCCTTGGCTTCCATCAGCACCACGGCGGCAGCGCCGTCGGACAGCTGGCTGGCATTGCCGGCAGTGACGAACTTGCCCGGACCCTTCACAGGCTCGAGCTTGGCTAGGCCTTCCAGCGTGGTCTCGGGACGGTTGCACTCGTCGCGATCGACCACGTAGTCGACGATCGACTCGGCCTTGGTCGCCTTGTCGACCACCTTCATCCTGGTCTTCATCGGGACGATTTCGTCCTTGAACTTGTTGGCCTGCTGCGCGGCCGCCATGCGGCGCTGCGACTCCAGCGAATACTCGTCCTGGTATTCGCGGCTGAGCTTGTAGCGCTCGGCGACGATGTCGGCGGTGTCGATCATCGCCATGAAGATGTCGGGTGCGGCCTTGAGCAGGTCCGGATCGATCGATTCCTTCGGCGAGCCGCCGCCGGGAATCGAGATGCTTTCGACGCCGCCGGCGACGATGCAATCGGAGCCATCCGAGCGGATCGAGTTGGCGGCCATCGCGATGGTCTGCAGGCCCGACGAGCAGAAGCGGTTCACGGAAACGCCCGCGGTCGACTTCGGCAGGCCGGCGAGCAGCGCGGCCTGGCGGCCGATGTTCGGCGCGCCATGGGCGCAATTGCCGAGATAGCAATCCTCGACATATTCCTTGTCGACGCCGGCGCGATCGACCGCGTGCTTGATGGCGTGCGCGGCGAGCGACATCGGCGGGGTGATGTTGAATCCGCCACGGCCGGACTTCGCCAGGCCGGTGCGCGCGTAGGAAACGATTACGGCTTCACGCATTGTTTTCTCCCTCTGAGATGACGGTCATTGTGGCGCGTCGTGGCCCGTTCGTACACATTTTTCGTGCGGCGCAACAGCAATACCGGAGGCTCTGGAACGACAAACGCCGCCTCCGGGGTCGGAGACGGCGTCATGTTCCGCAGATCGGAATTTGGCTGCATTTCGAACGGTAACTTCGCTCGTCGTGCCCGGCACGTCCCGGGCGACGACGAGAGCCGCTCAAACAGCGTTTAAAACGTCAGCGCCTCAGAACGTCGGCGCCTCAGAACGTCAGCGCTTTGGCCTGCTTCACCTGCGGCAGCGCCTGCACCTTGCTCAGCAGCTCCGCCGGTACCGCGCCGTCGACCTCGACCAGCGCGATGGCGTCGCCACCCTGCTTGACGCGGCCGAGATGGAAGGTCGCGATATTGATTTTCGCATCACCCAGGAGGCTCGCGAACGCGCCGATGAAGCCCGGCTTGTCCTCGTTGGTCACGTAGATCATCGACTTGCCGAACTCGGCGTCGACGCGGATGCCCTTGATGTCGACGAGGCGCGGCTTGCCGTCGGCATAGACGGTGCCGGACACCGACCGCTCCTGGCGCTCGGTCGCGACGGTGACCGTGATCAGGCTTTCATAGTCGCTCTGCGCAGCGCGAACCACCTCGTCCACCACCATGCCGCGCTCCTTGGCGACGACAGGCGCCGACACCACGTTGACCTCGCCCAGCATCGGGCGCAGCAGGCCGGACAGCACCGCCGAGGTGATCGCCTTAATCTTCATCTCGGCGACGTGGCCCTCATAGGTGATCGTGGTCTTGAGGATGCCGCTCTCGGTGAGCTGACCGGCGAACGAGCCGAGCTTCTCGGCGAGCTCGATGAACGGCTTCAGCTTCGGCGCCTCTTCCGCCGTGATCGAGGGGAAGTTGACCGCGTTCGAGATCGCGCCCGACAGCAGATAGTCCGACATCTGCTCGGCGACCTGCAGCGCGACGTTCTCCTGCGCTTCAGTGGTGGAGGCGCCGAGATGCGGGGTGCAGATCACGTTGGGATGGCCGAACAAGACGTTCGTCGTCGCCGGCTCCTCGACGAACACGTCGAAGGCGGCGCCCGCGACATGCTTGGAATTCAGCGCATCGACCAGCGCCTGCTCGTCGACCAGGCCGCCGCGGGCGCAGTTGATGATGCGGACGCCCTTCTTCATCTTGGCGATCGCGGCCGCGTCGATGACGTTGCGGGTCTTCTCGGTCAGCGGCGTGTGCAGCGTGATGAAATCGGCGCGCTTCAGCAGGTCATCCAGCTCGACCTTCTCGACGCCGATGTCCTTGGCGCGCTCCGGCGACAGGAACGGATCGAACGCGATCACCTTCATGCGCAGGCCGAGGGCGCGGTCGGCGACGATCGAGCCGATATTGCCGCAGCCGATCACCCCGAGCGTCTTGGCGGTGATCTCGACGCCCATGAAGCGGTTCTTCTCCCACTTGCCGGCCTGGGTCGAGGCATCGGCCTGCGGGATCTCGCGGGCCAGCGCCAGCATCAGGGTGATGGCGTGCTCGGCGGTCGTGATCGAATTGCCGAACGGCGTGTTCATCACGATGATGCCCTTGGCGGTCGCGGCCGGGATCTCGACATTGTCGACGCCGATACCGGCGCGGCCGATCACCTTGAGCTTGGTCGCCTTCTCGAGGATCTTGGCGGTCGCCTTGGTGGCCGAGCGGATCGCAAGGCCATCATAATTGCCGATGATCTCGGCGAGCTTGTCCTTGTCCTTGCCGAGGTTGGGCTGGAAGTCGACCTCGACGCCACGATCCTTGAAGATCTGCACGGCGGCGGGCGACAGCGCGTCGGAAATCAGAACTTTGGGTTTTGTCATCGGAATGATCCGTTGCTGAACGATGCGTTTGAATACACGACGGCCGCGGGCACGACGCCCGCCCGGCCACTCTGCGCGATAGGTGGCCGGGTCAATTAGCGAAGACGCGCTTCGCGCTTAGCCCGGCCATGACGATGATGAATTACGCGAAGCGGCTTATGCCGCCTCTTCAGGCAGCCTTGGGCAACGCGGCCTTGGTTTCGGCGAAGGCCCAGTCGATCCACTGCGTCAGCAACTCGACGTCCTTTGCCTCGACCGTGGCGCCACACCAGATCCGCAGGCCAGCCGGCGCATCGCGGTAATACGCGAAGTCGAAGCCGGCGTTTTCCTTCTCCACCAGCGCGACCAGCTTCTTGCAGAAATCAGCCTGCGCATCGGCGGGAAGCGAGGTGATCGCGGGATCGGTGAACTTCAGGCACACAGAGGTGTTGGAGCGGATCGCCGGATCCTTGGCCAGGAAGTCGATCCAGGGCGTCTTCGCCTTCCAGTCGGCGATCGCCTTGGTGTTGGCGTCGGCGCGCGCGATCAACGCCTTCAGGCCGCCGATCGACTTCGCCCAGTTCAACGCGTCAAGATAGTCCTCGACGCAGAGCATCGACGGCGTGTTGATGGTCTCGCCTTCGAAGATGCCCTGGTTGAGCTTGCCGCCCTTGGTGAGGCGGAAGATCTTCGGCAGCGGCCAGGCCGGCTTGTAGCTCTCGAGCCGCTCCACCGCACGCGGCGACAGGATCAGCATGCCATGCGCGGCTTCACCGCCGAGCGCCTTCTGCCAGGAGAAGGTGACGACGTCGAGCTTGGCGAAATCGAGCGGCTGCGCGAAGGCGGCCGAGGTCGCGTCGCAAATCGTGAGGCCTTCACGGGTTGCGCTGATCCAGTCGGCGTTCGGCACGCGCACGCCTGACGTGGTGCCGTTCCAGGTGAAGATGACGTCGGATGCGGGATCGACCTTGGAGAGATCGGGGATTTCACCATAAGCCGCGTTCAGCTTGGTGACGTCCTTCAGCTTCAATTCCTTGACGATGTCGCTGACCCAGCCCTCGCCGAAGGATTCCCAGGCGAGCGTGGTGACGGGCCGTGCACCGAGCAGCGACCACAGCGCCATCTCGACTGCGCCGGTATCCGACGCCGGCACGATGCCGATCTTGTAGTCCGCAGGCACCTCAAGCACTTCGCGCGTCAGTTCGATCGCGAGCTTGAGCTTGGCCTTGCCGACCTTCGCACGATGCGAGCGGCCGAGCGCTGCGTCCTTGAGATTGTTGGGGTTCCAGCCGGGGCGCTTGGCGCAGGGGCCGGAGGAGAAATGCGGCACGTTGGGCCGCGAAGCGGGCTTCGCTGCAGTCATAATCTACCCTTCCAGATAGCTGCCTCTCGGTGGGGAGAGGTTTCCCGCGGTCGGAGATAGTGGAAGGGTACCCAAACGTCAAGGAAGTTCAGACTTTTCCGGAACAATCGGGAGATCACGGCTGATTGATGGGGCGTCCTCGACCTGCTGCATCGTCTCCTGATCGAGCAGATCTGCCGCCAGAGTCATGATCTTAACTGCCTTGCGCCGGCTCGATATTTTCAAAATGCTCTTATCGCCGGCCTGCACGATGTACTCGTTGCCGACCCGCACGATCGAATAATCCGACATTCCAATCCCCAGTTGCCCGCCGCCCCGTGGGAGACGTCCGACATACCGGACTCGTTCCGACCCGTAAAATCACGGAGGCCGGCTTAGTTTATTGGCTGTTAACCGGATCGCGGAGCAACGGCTACCGCAGGCATTGCCCTGCGTGCGGCACAACTTCGAGCGCCCGGCTCAAAAGCGCAGCGTCATGCCGAGATGGCTGCGCGCGAATCCAAGCCGTTCATAGAAGCGCTGCGCGTCGACGCGGGTGTAGTGCGTCAGCAACTCGACGAGCGTGCAGCCTTGCGCGCGCGCCTCGGTCACCGCCCACTGCACGAGCTGCTCGCCGATGCCGCGGCTGCGGCAATGCTGTGCAACGCGGACGTCCTCGAGCAGGCCGCGCGAAGAGCCCTGCGAGCTGAGGCCGGGCAAGATGGCGAGTTGCAGGCAGCCGACGATGGCACCCTCGCCGTCGACGGCTACGACGAGCTGCAGGTTTGCATCACGCTCGACCCGCGCGAAGGCGTCGTAATAGCTTTGCGGCAGCGGATCCTCGATCCGCTCGCGCGCGCTGCCGAGCGGATCGTCCGCCAGCATGCCGACGATGGCGGCGACATCCTCGCGCCGCGCGCGGCGGATCGTGATCAATGAGGCTTCAGTCATATCGATGTTCACCAGAGGTCAGGGCACCGCCGGCAGGCCGAGCACATGCTCGGCATCGGCGATCCAGCGGCGGATGATGGGATAGCGCGCGAGCGCGAGGCCGCCGTCCTCCGCCATGCGCGTGTAGGTAAGCAACGACACGTCGGCGAGCGAGAACGCATCGCCGACCAGGAACTGCGTGCCTGCAAGATGCCGCTCCAGGTGATCGAGTGCGACATAGCCGCGCTTGATCAGGTTCGGATCGATCTCGGAGACGGCCTTGCCGAGATACACGGTCTGGAAACGGCAGACGGCGACATAGGGCTCATGGCTGTTCTGCTCCCAGAACATCCAGGCATCCATCTGCGCCGCACGGTACGGGTCGGCGGGGATCAGATCGCTGCCGCGCGCGAGATAGCGGATGATGGCATTGGATTGCGCGAGCGTGCGGCCGTCATCCAGCTCGACCGTCGGCACCTGGCCCCAGCCGTTCAGCCTGAGGAAATCCGCCGTCCGGCTGCCGCCCTTCATGGTGTCGATCTCGACCCATGTGTAAGGGAGCGCCAGCTTGTCGCACACCCATTTCACCTTCAGGCAATTGCCTGAATTGGCGTCGCCGTGGATTTTCATGTGGGGTCGCTCCGCTTGCGGAGCAACATCGGATCAGCCGCACATTGCGGTGTCAAGCGACGCAGCGTTGGTCAGAACTTGTAGCCGATCGCCGCACGCACGCTGTTCTGCGTGACCGAGGTGTTCTTGACCGGCATGAACTTGACGTATTCCCACTCGCCGCGCAGGAAAACACAGTTCCACAGCATGTATTCCAGGCCGAGACCGGCGGTCCAACCGGCAACGTAAGCGTCCGTTTTCGCATCCGTCGCGGTTTGCGCAAACTGCGGAAGTGCAAAGGTGGTCGAACTTCCGTCGGCAAAGTTGATCGTTCTGTTCACGGAGCTCGTGACCGTGCGCGAAACATCCATCCGGCCGACCGCAAGGCCGCCGAAGGCGTAGGGGAGGAAATCACCGGTTGCCCAACCCGCGCGACCGCGGAATGTCATCTCATCCTTGAGCCTCATCGAAGCGCTTCCATTCAACGTCACGCCGTCGGCGGCAGTGGCGCCGGCCGGCAGGACGAGGGTTGGTTGTGCGACTTGAATCGGACCCAGACTTCCGGACGTCGTTGTCGTAAGTCCGGACCAATATGTATAGTTTGCTTCGACACCCACCACGACGTCGTCATACTGCCAGTTGCGCCCGACAAATGCTCCGAAGCCCGAGCTTTGCGCATTGACCCGACCCAGCAGATTGAATTGGGATGTCGGCCCCTGCAGCGTGGTGTTGCGGAATATGGAATTGGTCAGGGAAGCAACGCTACCGCCAAAGTCGGTGTTGATCCAAGTCTGGCCGACCTGGCCGCCGACATACCAGCCGTCCCAGTTTCTGGTTGGTGCGCTGGAAGCGGGCAGACTACCGCGAAGGAAATCAGGCATGTCGGCCGCCTGCGCGCCAGTCACCGCTCCGAACATCATCGCCGCCAGCAAGAACCTACGCATCGCAACGCTCCATCCCACTCATCGAATGCGCGTTGATCATCGCCTGTTAACCTTAACCAATCGTTGTCGCCGGCCGCTTTCGACCACGCAAGTTGCAACGAGCGCGACGTGATGCGGCAACGGAAAACGGCGCGGGATGATCCCGCGCCGTTTCAATCGTTAACCGTGAGGGCTCGAAGTTAACCCTTGTTAGCCCTTGCGGATCAGCGGGGGCGGCGGCGGCGGGGGCGGCACGTCGCAGCACGGCAGGTTGAAGCGCACGCCGAGCTTCACGTCCTGCGAGGTGATGTCGCGGTACTGGAAGCTCGAGGGACCGGCCGGCGTGTTGTCGAAGAAGTGACCCTGGCCCTGGCCGGCAGTGCCCATGTCGAGGTAGCGATAGGCCAGTTCGACCGTGAAGTTGTTGGTGACCCTGTAGGCGACACCGGCGTGCAGCGCCCAGGCGAAGTTGGTCTTGGTGGCGCCGTCGGCGATGAAGGAGCTGGTCAGGCCGGACCCGCTCGGGAACGTCGCATTGTCGGAGAAGGCCGCGGTCTTGATCACAGCGGCACCGACACCGGCACCGATGAACGGGGTCAAGCAGCCCCAGGTGCCGAGATCGGCGTAGACGTTGACGAGGCCGACCCAGCTCTGGATGCCGCCGTGATAGGTGTCGCCCAGCGAGCTCGGCCCGGGGAACGTGAAGAAGTCGGTGCCGTTGAAGCTCACCTTCGAGCGATACTCACCGGTGACGTCGGCGCGGAACCAGCTGTTGAACTGATAGCCGACGCCGATGCCGTAGAGCATGCCGCCATCGAAACCGTGGCCGTACTGGTTGAAGGCCGTGCCGGCCGGCAGCGTGTCGTAGGCGTTGACGTGCAGCTTGGCCTGGGTGTTGGTCATGCCGATGTCGCCGCGCAGATACCAGCCGCCGAAATCCTGGACCGGCGGAGGCGCATACGCCATCGGGGGCGGCGGCATGATCGGCATGTCGGCAGCGAACGCCGCCGAGGACAATAGAGATGCCGCGCCGGCGGCAAGCAGGGTCTTTACGCTACGCATTGGCTTCGTCCTTTTGTGCCAAGTGAGGCGACACGAAAAGCCCCACGTCTGAAACTCACGGGCGGACGATGCCAGCAAATGTTTAAGCGGCACTTAACCCTAATTTTTAAGGTTGATTTTCTCTGACCTATTTCTGCGGCTGTTGCTTATGGGTCCATAAATGCGCGCATGCACCGGCGAAAGATGGCGATCTCGCCACATGTGCTAATGAAGCGTTGACGCGGACGCGCGTTTGCATCGCACGCGGACTGCGTTTGTTAGCGAATGCTTAATGCGGGAACCGCTGGCTGCCCGACAAGCTGCCGGGGGCTCAGCGAACGGACTTCGGCATCTTCGGCAGGAACACCGCGAGCAGGCCGATCGCCGGCAGGAATGCGCACAGCTGATAGACAAAGGCGATCGAGGTGTGGTCCGCGAGCTTGCCGAGCACCGCAGCGCCGAGCCCGCCGATGCCGAAGGCGACGCCGAAGAACACGCCCGAGATCATGCCGAAGCGATGCGGCATCAATTCCTGCGCGAACACGATGATCGCCGACGTCGCCGACGAGATGATCAGGCCGATCACGACAGTCAGCACGGCGCTGGCGAACAGCCCGGCATAGGGCAGTGCCAGCGTGAACGGCAGCGCACCGAGGATCGAGAACCAGATCACGTATTTGCGGCCGAAGCGGTCGCCGAGCGGGCCGCCGATGAACGCGCCGGCGGCGTTCGCGGCGAGGAAGATGAACAGATAGAGCTGCGCCGCCTGCGTCGACACGCCGAACCTGTCGATCAGATAGAAAATATAGTAGCTCGACAGGCTGGAGACATAGAGCTGCTTGGAGAACAGCAGCGCGACCAGCACGATGAGCGCGATCATCACGCGCCGCTGGTCCGGATGGTCGGGATGCCGCTCAACCGCAGCCACCCTCTTCCCAGCGATCTGCGGCTTGTACCAGGCGCCGATGCGCCAGAGGATCACGATGGCGAGGAATGCGATCGAGGAGAACCAGGCGATCGAAGGCTGGCCGAACGGCACCACGATCAAGGCGGCGAGCACAGGTCCCATCGAGGTGCCGAAGCTGCCGCCGAGCTGGAACACCGATTGCGCGAAACCGTAGCGGCCGCCTGAAGCCAACCGCGCGATGCGCGAGGATTCCGGGTGGAACACCGCGGACCCGAGACCGACCAGCGAAGCCGCGATCAGAATCATCCCGTAAGAGTGTGCGACGCTGAGCAGCAGCAGCCCGAAGAAGGTGAAGCCCATGCCGATCGCAAGCGAGAACGGCTGCGCCTTCTTGTCGGTGAAATGCCCGACCAGCGGCTGCAGCAGCGAGGCGGTGAACTGGAACGCCAGCGTGATCATTCCGATCTGCGCGAAGTCGAGCGCGTAATTGTCCTTCAGGATCGGATAGACCGAGGCGATCAGCGACTGCATCGTGTCGTTGAGGAAGTGCGAGAAGCTGATGCCGGCGAGCACGACATAGGCCGGCCCCGCCGCGGCGGCCGCCTTCGCGGCGGTCAGCGCCGGCACCGGCACCGGTTCGCCCTGTGCCTGTTCGCTTATGACGGGCTTGTTCAATGCAGCATTCCCGGACGGATTCGCAAAAATACCTCCGTGTCGTACGACGCGGAGGCAGCCGGGACCAGTTGCGCTAGCCGATGGCAGCGATGCGCTGTGTGGTCAGCATTACTGAATCAAATCCGTCTCCGTCATCCCCGCGCAAAGGCTTCGCCTTTGTCGCTGGAGGTGCGAGCCCTTGCGAGCCTCGAAGGATGCACGGCCACTAGCCGGCCCGTCGATCCTTCGAGGCTCGCTACGCGAGCGCCTCAGGATGACGGAATCGGCAGGTGAGCCCCGGAGAATCTATAGCTTCAAGCCGCGGCGGCGTGGCCGAGTGCGCTGACGATGTTGTCGACGACCTCTTCCACCAGGATGCGGTCGTCACCCTCGCCCATGACGCGGATCACCGGCTCGGTGCCGGAGGGCCGGATCAACAGCCGGCCATGGCCGTTGAGACGTTTCTCGCCGTCGGTGATCGCGGACTTGACTTCGGCGGCATCGAGCGGCTTGCCGCTGCGATAGCGCACGTTCTTCAGGATCTGCGGCAGTGGTTCGAACCGCCGGCAGATCTCCGACACCGGGCGGCGCAGCTTCTGCACCACGGCCAGCACCTGCAGCGCCGCGACGAAGCCGTCGCCGGTGGTCGAATAATCAGACATGATGATATGGCCCGACGGCTCGCCGCCGAGATTGTAGCCGCCGCTCAGCATCTGCTCGAGCACGTAGCGGTCGCCGACCGGGGTGCGGACCATCGAAAGCCCGTGGCTCTGCAGGAAGCGCTCGAGCCCCAGGTTGGACATCACGGTCGTGACGATGCCGGGCTTGGCGAGGCGGCCCTCCTCCTTCCAGCTCTGCGCGATCACCGCGAGCAGCTGGTCGCCGTCGACGATGTGGCCGCGCTCGTCGACCAGGATGACGCGATCGGCATCGCCGTCGAGCGCGATGCCGATGTCGGCGCGCATCTCGCGCACCTTGCGCGACAGCGCTTCCGGCGAGGTGGAGCCGCATTCCTTGTTGATGTTGAAACCATCGGGCTCGACCCCGATCGGCACCACGTCGGCGCCGAGCTCCCACAGCGCTTCCGGCACCACCTTGTAGGCGGCGCCGTTGGCGCAATCGACCACGACGCGCAGGCCGTCGAGCGAGAGGTCGCGCGGCAAAGTGCGCTTGGCGAATTCGATGTAGCGGTCGTGGACGCCGTCGATGCGGCGGGCGCGGCCGAGGCTCGCGCTCTGCGCCAGGCGGCGGTCAAGCGATTCATCGAGCAGCTGCTCGATCTGCTTCTCGACATCGTCGGACAGCTTGAAGCCCTGCGGGCCGAACAGCTTGATGCCGTTGTCCTCGAAAAGATTGTGCGACGCCGAGATCATGACGCCGAGATCGGCGCGCATCGACTTGGTCAGCATCGCGATCGCAGGCGTCGGCATCGGGCCGACCAGCAGCACGTCCATGCCGACCGAGGTGAAGCCCGCCACCATGGCGTATTCGATCATGTAGCCGGACAGCCGCGTGTCCTTGCCGATCACGACGCGATGGCGATGATCGCCACGCTGAAATACCAACCCTGCGGCCTGCCCCACCTTGAGCGCGAGCTCCGGCGTGATCAGCCCATTGGCGCGGCCCCGAATTCCATCGGTCCCGAAATATTTGCGGCTCATGTAACCCCCAACACGGACCCCTCGAACCATCCGGCGAGAGAGTCCCGAACGCCTACCAGTGTAGCGTGCATCGGCCTTATAGACTGCCAGGCGCTAAGATGACTTCAAAAAATATGATGAATCATTACCACAGCCGAACCGCATTTTTCGGCCTTAAGGCGCTGAAAAATATAACATTCCGCTCGTTCACACAATCCCCGGAACGCGCGCTATCCCCTACCCTTTGCCGCTACGCTTGACGTGCTGGTCGCCCTTGGTCGGGGCCGGCTGGGTCACATTGACGGGGTCGGAACCGGGAAACGTCTCCTCCAGGCCCTCTTCCAGGGCCTCGTCGAGCCGGCGCTTTTCAGCATTGTCGTCAGCCTTCGGCTTTGATCCCGATTGCGTCATCGCGCTCTCCCATCCGTGGTCGATTTGGCGGACCATCCAACCATGCTAGATGACGGCAAGACCGAACACCCGCAAGGCTTACCAACAAGGCTTGCTCAAACAGACTTGCGACAAGAAGAAGGGCCGGGAACGTCCATGAAGCACATTACCTGCATCGAAGATCTGCGCCAGTTGCACAAGCGCCGGGTTCCGAAGGCGTTTTTCGATTATGCGGACCGCGGCTCCTACACCGAGGACACGCTGCGCGCCAATTCCGACGACCTGCAGCAGATCAAGTTCCGCCAGCGCATCCTGGTCGATGTATCCAAGCGCACGCTCGCGACCACGATTCTCGGTGAGCCCTCGGCGATGCCGCTGATCCTAGCCCCGGTCGGCCTGCTCGGCATGCAGCATGGCGACGGCGAGATCCACGCCTGCCGCGCCGCGCAGGCGGCCGGCATTCCCTTCACCCAGAGCACGATGTCGATCTGCTCGATCGAGGACATCGCGGCCGCCGTCGACAAGCCGTTCTGGTTCCAGCTCTACGTCATGAAGGACCGCGGCTTCATCAAGTCGCTGATCGAGCGTGCGATCGCGGCGAAATGCTCGGCGCTGGTGCTGACCGTCGACCTCCAGGTGATCGGCCAGCGCCACCAGGACATCAAGAACGGCATGACCGTGCCGCCGGAATGGTCGCTGTCGAAGCTGATCGACTTCGCGACCAAGCCGGCGTGGGTGTCGGGCGTGCTGCAAGGCAAGCGCCGCACCTTCGGCAACATCGCCGGACACGTCAAAGGCATGGACGACATCGTCAAGCTGTCGGAATGGACGGCATCGCAGTTCGATACGACGCTGAACTGGAAGGACATCGACTGGATCCGCTCGATCTGGCCGGGCAAGCTGATCCTGAAGGGCATTCTCGATGTCGAGGACGCCGAGCTCGCCGCCAAGAGCGGCGCGCAGGCGATCGTGGTCTCCAACCATGGCGGCCGCCAGCTCGATGGCGCACCGTCCTCGATCGAGGTGCTGCCCGAGATCGTCGACGAGGTCGGATCACAGCTCGAGATCATGTTCGACGGCGGCATCCGCACCGGCATGGACATCATGCGCGCGCTCGCGCTCGGCGCGAAGTCCTGCATGATCGGCCGCGCCTATGCCTATGGCCTCGGCGCGGGCGGCCAAGAGGGCGTCGCCAAGGCGCTCGACATCCTCGGCAAGGAACTCACCACCACCATGGGGCTGTGCGGCGTCAACACCATCGCCGAGATCGACGACAAGGTGCTGGCGGTTTAGGGCGGAGCGACCGCCTCGACACGTCGTCCCGGGCAAGCGAAGCGCGACCCATAACCACAGCCGTGCGAGATTTGGTACGGCTGTGGCCCCAACTCTTCTCAACAATCGTCATCGGTGGTTACGGGTCCCGGCTTTCGCCGGGACAACGTGTCGAGAGAGTTTGCCTGCGCCTCACATCGGCGGCGCGATGCCGTCGCGGCCGACATTGACGCGGTTGGCTTCCAGCGTGCCGTCATCCTTCTTCACTGCGCCGAAGATGATGATCTTGGCGCCCGGCTTCAGCTCCGACTTGTCGCCGGAGACGAAGGTGACGACCGGAGTGCCCGGGGGCACCACGACCTTCTTCTCGCCGTCCTTGTATTTCACCGTGATGTTCTGGCCGTCGGTGCCCTGCACCGTCTCGGCGACGGTGGCGTTGGTCATCGTCGAATTGGCGCGCAGGTCCCAGGGCCGAAAACCTTCAGCGGCGCCGCGCTGGTTTTCCGGGAAGATGTGCACCGCGATCGCCTTCTGCGTCCCGTCGGGCTCCGGCATCGCGGTGACCCCGATATAGGAACCGGCCTTGATCTCCGACAAATCGGTCTTGGCAACGCCGAAGACTGCAACGTTATCCGTGGTCCGCACCTTCATCTCGGCGCCGTCGCGCGACTTGATCGACAGCATTGCGCCGTCGACGGCCTCGATGGTGCCGCGAATGCGCACCGTCGGCGGCTGCTGCGCCGACGCGGTCGAGGCAAAGGCGACGAGAAGCAATGCAGCGAAGAGCGGCGATTTCGACATGGTGTCCCTCATGGGTTTGGCTGGCGATTAGGGGAACACCGGGGAATTGGTGGTATTCCGTGCAAGCCACAACTCCCCGCTGGAGTGACGGCTTGCATGACATTTACGCACCGGATGAGGGACTGTTACCGCAGTAACGGACAGGTGATGCGCTTGACGCAAGCCGCCATAGCCCGGCTGAAGCGAACGAGCCACACGATCTTCGTCGTCCCGGGCAAGCGAAGCGCGACCCGGAACCCATAACCACGACCCAACGAGATCTGGCGCCTCGCGTTACATCGGCGGGGTCAGCCCGTCGCGGCCGACGCTGACGCGGTCGGTTTCGAACGAGCCGTCGGGCAGCTTCTTCATGAAGGCGATGACCTTGGCGCCGGCTTTCAGGTCCGCCTTGTCGCCGGGAACATAGGTCACGACGGGAGTGTCGGGCGTGACCTGCACCTTCTTCTCGCCGTCCTTGTACTTGACCAGCAAGGTATGGCCGTCATTGCCGACGACGGATTCCGCAACCGTCGCGTTGGTCATGCTGCTGTTCGGCTTCAGATCGTAGGGCCGCGAGCCTTCGCCGGTGCCGCGCATGTTTTCGGGGAAGACATGCACCTCAACCGCCGTCGGCACTCCGTCGGGGCCGGGTACCGTTGTCGTGCCGATGAAGGAACCGACCTTGATGTCGGACAGGCCGATCTTGGTGAGCCCGAGCACCACCATGTTGCCCGCCATGTGCAGCTTGACGTCCTCGCCGCTGCGCGACTTCACCGCCAGCGTATCGCCCTCGACGCTCTCGACGGTTCCGCGTACCCGCGTCGGTGTCGGCGGCTGCTGCGCGAGCGCGTAGAGCGTGGAGGCCGTCACCATCGCGAGCGCGATGAACGGACGAACGAGTTGGGAACGGCTGGCAGGCATCATCGATCTCCGGGAGGGAACGCGGGGGGACTAACACGAGACCCCGTTCCGGAGACGCTATTCCGGGCCTCAAGTCTTTGTGAGATCGGCCTCAACGAGTGCGCGCAGCTCCGCAGTGACTTGCGGGCGTTGCCCGAACCACAATTCAAAACCGCGCACGGCCTGGTGCAACAGCATGCCGAGCCCATCCGCAGTCTTCAGCGAGCGCGCCGCGGCCGCTGCAAGCAGCGGCGTCACCAGCGGCACATAGACAAGATCGGTAACAACCGCGCTCTGCGGCAACAGGGAGACATCGATCTGAAGCGCCGGTTGGCCGTGCATGCCGAGCGAGGTCGTGTTCACGAGCAGGCCTGAGCGCGGCAACAACTCGCCGACCGCGTCCCAGGTCGCCGGATGAACACGCGCGCCGAACTGGTCGGCGAGCGCGCGCGCACGGCCGATGGTGCGGTTGACCAGGTGCACCCGCGTGATGCCGCGCTCGATCAGGCCGAACACCACCGCGCGCGCCGCGCCGCCGGCACCGAGCACCAGCGCGTCCTCGGTCTTGTCCCATCCCGGCGCGCAGGCGTCGAGATTGTTGATGAAGCCCTCGACATCGGTGTTGGTCGAGCGCAACTCGCCATCGGCGAACCACAGCGTGTTGGCGGCGCCGACGGCGCGGGCGCGCGCATCCGGTGCCGACAGCGCCAGCGCCTGCTCCTTGTGCGGAAGGGTGACGTTGGCGCCGACGAAGCCACGCAGCGACAGGCGGAACAGGAAATCCTTGAAATCCTCCGGCGGCACCGCCTCGATCACATAGCCGCCCTCGATGCCGAGCGTGCGCAGCCAGTAATGGTGGATCAGCGGCGAGCGGGAATGCGCCGCCGGCCACCCGATCAGGCACGCGGCGCGGGTTTTGCCTTGGGATGGCATGCTTGAGGATGTCATGACCGTGACATCGGCCAAGGCAGCCGCGCTGTCAATCCATCCGCTTCGCGATTGCGGCAACCAGCGCGCTGAGGGCAAACGCGGTGCCCGCGGCAAACCAGATCGCGGCGAGATTGATCCAGCGGTAGGCCAATGCGCCGCCGAGCGCACCGACGACCAGCGCCGCCCACAGCAGCAGGTTGGGCAGCCAGGCCCAGCCTGCTCCGCCGGTCAGCGCCGCGGCTATCAGCTGGCCGGCCTTGACCAGCGCTCCCGTGACATAGGTGAGACCGAGCCCGGCGCCGCCCTCGAGCTGGAACACGGCATTCTCGAGCCCCATCGCCAGGACGATGGCGGCGACCGCGGCGTGCGGCAGGCCATACGCGTAGGCCAGCGCCGCCGCGGTCAGCAACAGCGCCTCGCCGAGGAGGATCAACGTCTGCCGATGAGCGAGGGGACTCAGCACGACCAGGCTGCCGGCCGCGGCGCCGCCGACGAACAGCACGATCAGCTCCAGCGCCTCCAGCGCGTGCTGCCAATGCCCCTCGGCCAAGGTCACGCCAAGCCGCGTCGAGTTGCCGCTCATGAAGGAGACGAACAGCCCGCCGAGATGCAGATAGCCGATGCCGTCGACATAACCGGCCAGCGCGCTGAGCGCGCAGGCCAGCGCCAGGTTGCGGCGGGATTCAAGCATGATGTCGTTGCGCCCCCATCAGGGACGCAAGCTAGCCGTGTCTCGCGATCCTGCCAACGTTCACAGCCCGCAAGGCGTGATCGCAGACATCAGCGCTCGACCTTGCACTCGAAGCGGTTGTCCAGACCCGCCGGGTTGGTGTGGACACATCCAATGCCCGGGACTGACCGGGCATGCCGGTCGATCGCGCACCATTCGCCGTCATGCTTGGCCCACGCGATGCCGCGTCGGCCCGGCATGAAATAGACCGGCGCGTCGTATTGGGGCGCGACCATCACCTGCCCAGCGGTGTCGACCAGCCCCCATTTGCCGTCTTTGAGAAATGTCAAAAGGCCAAACTCGATGTTGGCGCCGACCCGTTCGGCCCCAATGTCGATCCAGGTCTCACCGGTTTGCGACAGGATCGCCCGCTTGCCCGCGGCTTCCGACATGATCACGTGACTCATACTGACATCACACAGCACGGCCGGCCGCGGCGGAATGATCCAGGACTGATCCTTGAGCCGCAGGACGCCGGTCGCGCCGGACAGGGTCACGAAGGCGGTTTCATTGTCGCGACGCAACGCGGCGGCATCGAATTTGGGTTCGATCAGCCACGATCCGTCCGAGCGCATGAAGCCCCGCTTGCCATTGATCGATGCGACGAACAGATCGGCGCCGGTCGAGAGGTAGTCGAATTTGGGTTCGAGCAGCCAACGCCCATCGGACCCAAGGCGTCCCCACTTGCCATCGAGCTTGGCATTCTTGACGCCCGCTCCGGCCCAACCGATCGCGTCGTATAGCACCGGCGTCAACGGGTTCGAGCCAGCGTCAACCAAACGGAATTTGTCTCCAATCCTCAAGACGAACGGTGGCGCACCGCCAGAACATGACGCATCAATGAGCCGGCCGTCCGGCGGTTGTAGCGGGCTGCCGTCCGCTTTGAAGTAGAACCATTCCTTGTTCTTGTACGCGGAGAGCCGGCCATCGGCGCACTGCTGGATCGTTTGATCGAATTCGGCGTCGAGAACCACGCGGCCATTCAGGTCGAGAAGCCCCCACCGGTCGGCCGTCTTGAAGTGCCATCCGAACACAGCGAGGGGGTGATCGGAAAGCATGGAGGCAAGGGCGAATTGCAGCTGCTGATACTTGGTCTGGAAAATCCATTCGCCCGATTTGTCGATCACGCCAACCACACCGTCGCGCTCGGCCGACACACGATCGAGACCCGGCTTGAACCACCCGACCTTGTCGAAGACCGGCGCGATGGCAAAATTACCCGTCCGATCGATGAAGCCAATCTTGCCGTTGACCGTCACCCGCGCGAGCCCGTTTATCAACGCATCGACCCGCTGGAATTTCGGCTCGATGAGCCAGCTTCCATCGGCGCGCGCCAGTCCCCAGAGCTTCTCCTTTTGCACCCAGTGAAATGACGGATCATCCTTGTCGAACATGGGAGCCGGCGGCGCGCCCGCCTCGATCAATCGGCCCGAGATGTCGATGACGTCGGTCAGCATCGGATCGAAGACTGTGAAACGTATGTCTCCGGATGGCGTGAACGCTACGGTGCTGTTTGAAAAATCCTCCCCGCCGGCCATTCCGCCGAGCCGTCGGCTTTCCGACACGGCAAAGCGATCCAGACCTTTCGCCCGGATGAATCCATATTTCGGCTCGATCACCATCTTGCCGTCCCGGTCGATCAGGCCGGACTTTCCGTCCACGTCGACCTGGGCGAAGCCGTAGTGATAGTCGTCGACGATGCGGTATTGCGGCTTCACGATCTCACGGCCGTCCTCGTCGATGAAGCCATAGAGACCACCGATCCGGACGGCGGCACGGTTATCCGAGAACGAGCCAACCCAGTCGTAGCGAGGAAATACCGCGACCGTTCCATCACGGCGGACCACTCCACACAAGCCGCCGGGAAACGCGCACATCGGCAGAGGGCCAGTCGACGGAGGGTCGTAGGGTGACGGCCTCTGCGCGATCAGCTCCTGCAAGACGGCTTTGCCGGCGGGGGTCAATTCGATCGACCGGTCTTGCGGCTTGTCCTGCGCGAGTGCGCCATGCATCAGCATCACGCCAGCCAACGCGGCAACTTTCCACCACACGCGCACTGTCCTGCCTCACCGTTCCGACGGCTATCGACGGGTTAGGCGCAATCCGTGGCGAGACGGTGTCGGTCGTTTCACAATGTGTAATTGTAAATCGAAAGTCAGTCCCGGGCGCGGCTTTCGCGCCCGGGAAGACGTCGCTTCATCACGCCGCGTCGCGATGCGCGGCGATGATCTGGTCGGCGGCGCGGCCGGTCACTTCGGCCATGCGGTCGAACTGGCGGGTGAAGGTGCCGGCGCCGGCCGTGGCCGAACGCAGCTCCACGATGAGGTCGCCGATCTCGGATTCCGGCATCGTGGCGCGAACGCAGTCCCAGCCGCTCCAGCCCTCGCGGGTGTCGAAACCGAGGATCTGGCCGCGGCGCGCCGACAGGATCGCATTGATCTTGGCGGTGGCGTCGGTCGGACAGACGATCTCGACCATGTGGATCGGCTCCAGCAGTACCGGCTGGCACTGCGGCAAGCCTTCGCTGACCCCGATCCGCGCCGCGGTGCGGAACGCGAGATCGGAGGAATCGACGCTGTGGTAGGAGCCGTCGGTCAGCGTGACGTCGACGTCGATCACCGGGAAACCGAGCGGGCCGCGCGCCAGCGCGTCGACGACGCCTTCCTCCACCGCGCCGATATAGTTGCGAGGCACTGCGCCGCCGACCACCTTCTCGTGGAATTCGAAGCCCGACCCGCGCGGCTTCGGCTTGATGTCGAGCACCACATCGCCGAACTGGCCATGGCCGCCGGACTGCTTCTTGTGCCGGCCGCGCTGGGTAATGGCTTTGCGGATGGTCTCCTGGTAGCCGATCGCCGGCGGATGCGATTTGACGTTGACGCCGTAGCGGTCCTTCAGCCGCTCCTGGGCGACGCGCAGATGCATCTCGCCCTGCCCCCACAGCACGGTGTCGTGGGTGCGCGGGTTCTGGATCATTGTCAGCGATGGGTCCTCCTCGTTCAGCCGCAGCAGCGCCTGGCCGAGCTTGACGTCGTCCTTGCGATCGGTCGCCGCAATCGAGATCGACAGCACCGCCGCGGCCGGCTCGACCTTGACCAGCGAGGCCGGGGCCGTCTTGCCGCTGGAGACCGTGTCGCCGGTCTTGATTGCATCGAGCTTGCCGAGCGCGACGGTGTCGCCGGCCTCCGCCGACGGCCGCTTGCTGTCGTGCGCGCCCGAGACCGCGAGGATGCCGGAGACGCGTCCGCTGTCGCCGCTCGAGGATTGCAGCGTCGCGCCGTCGTCGAGGTGACCCATCAGCACGCGCGCCAGCGACAGCTTGCCGCCGTGCTGCAGATGCACGGTCTTGAACACATAGGCCAGCGCATCCTTCTGGTCCTTGATGCCGAGCCGTTGGGCGGTCTCGGCGACGCCGGGCGCCTCGTGACGCAGCGCCTTCATCAACCGGAGCACGCCGTTCTCGCGGCTCGCAGCACCAAGCAGCACCGGACAGATCAACCCCTCGCGCAATTCGCGGGCGAGATCGTCGAACACCGCATCGCGCGGCGGCTGGATATCCTCCAGCAATTGCTCCATCAGCGCGTCGTCGTGATCGGCGAGCTTCTCCAGCATCGAGAAGCGCGCTTCCTTCTCGCGGTCGAGGTTGCCGCCCTCGAGCGCCATCACCTCCGACGGCTTGTGCTCGCGATAGACGAAGGCACGTTCCAGCGCGAGATCGACGAAGCCTTCGATCAGATCGCCATTCCAGATCGGGATCTGGCGCAGCACCAGCGGCACGCGCGAGGCCGGCTGCAGCGTCGCAAGCGTCTCGCGGACGCGCTTGTTGGCGCGGTCGATCTTGTTCAGGAACAGGAAACGGGGAATCCCGAGCTCCTCGAGCTCGCGCAGGATGATCTGCAGCTGCGGCAGCTTCTTCTCGTCAGCTTCGCAGACCACGACCGCGGCATCGACCGCCGGCAACGCGGCACGCATATCGTGCGCGAATTCGATCGAGCCGGGGCAATCGATAAAGGTGTAGGTGTCCCCCATAAAGGTGGTGGTGGCGGCGGTCAGGCCTACGCCCATCTTGTGTTGACGCGCCTCGGGGCTGGCATCGCCGACGGAGGTTCCGGCATCGACGCTGCCGGCAGTCTTGATGGCGCCCGTGCGCGCCAGGATCGCTTCCAGAAGTGTGGTTTTACCGCTTTGGAAAGGGCCCACCAGCGCGATGCACCGTGGACCTCGGGGACTTCTGACGTCTTGTCCCATTGCCGCCTCCTCGTGTTGGAGCTCGGCCCATGATTGGGTCGGCGACCATTCATGCTCTGCCTGCGTTTGACATTTGGCAAGCGAGAAAACGTCGCTGCGGTGCGGCGGCGCGGAGGTTAACGATCGCAGAGCTGCGCGCCGCCATCGTCCGGACGAAGGCGTCCGACGCGTCAGTTCCGTGCGGGTGCAATCTCGCGCCAGCGCGCCGCAAGGTCGAGCAGGCGCTGCACGGCAGGCGACGCATCTTCCTCGCGCCACGCAACCGTGAGCGGAGCCGTCACCATCGGCGCGGAAAGCGGAACGTAAGCCACGCCGCGACCGGTCTGCGCGCGCGCCGCAGCCTCCGGAACGAGCGACACGCCGACACCGGCGGCGATCAGGCCGATCGCGGTTTGCAGATGCAGAACCTCTTGCGCGAGCCGCGGCGTAAAGCCCACGGCCTGGCACGCGTTCACGATCAGGCCCGTGACCGAAGGCTCCGGTTGCGCCGGATAGAGCACGAAAGCATCATCGGACAGTTCGGCGAGCGCAATGTGGCCTCGCGCCGCGAGGGGATGCGCGCGCGGCAGCGCCGCGACATAGGGCTCATCGAGGATCAGGCGCTGCGCCAGCCCGGCTTCGGCTGGTAGCGCCGGGCGTGCGAAGCCGACGTCGATCCGGCGCCGCCGCAACGCCTCGGCAATCTCTGCCGCCAGCATCTCGTCGAGCACCAGCTCGACATCGGGACAGGCGTCGCGATAGGCGCCGATGATATCGGGCAGGCCGGCAAACATGGCGGAGCCGACGAATCCGATCGCGAGCTTGCCGGCCTGGCCGCGCCCGACCCGCCGCGTGTCGGCAACCGCGCTCTCGAAGCTTGCGAGCAGCGCGCGTGCGCGCGCCAGAAACATCTCGCCAGCCTCGGTGAGCCTGACCGGACGACTATTCCGCTGCAGCAGCGTGACGCCGAGCTCGTCCTCGAGCTGGCGGATCTGCTGGCTGAGCGGCGGCTGCGCGATGTGCAGCCGCTCGGCCGCCCGCGTGAAATTCAATTCCTCGCCGAGCGCCACGAAGTATCTGAGGTGTCGCAATTCCATGCCACCGCTATAGCACGGCGGCCCGCGGCGGCAGCCATACGCAACAGCTCTGCTACCGTATCGAACGAGTATTGGACCGGACGCGCGAACGCGGACAGCCTGCGGCCAACCACGGGAGGTCGCAGATGACGGCACTGGAAAAGGCCTTCGCGGATGCAGCCGCGGCAGGCATCACGCAACAGAAGATCGATACCGGCGGCCTATCCGTCAACGTCGCGCGCTTCGGCAACGGCCCGCCGCTGCTGCTGCTCCATGGCTGGCCGGAGTTCTGGCTGGTGTGGCGTCCGCTGATGCTGCGCCTCGGCGACAGTTTCGAGCTGATCGCGCCCGATCTGCGCGGCTGCGGCGACACCGGCAAGCCGACGCCGACACCTGACGCGTCGGCCACCGCGGAGCGCCACGCGCTGGACATGTTCGCCGTCATGGACGCGCTCGGTCATGACCGCTTCGGCGTGATCGGCGGCGATCTCGGCGCCTATGTCATGCAGGCGATGTCGCATCGTGAGCCGCGGCGGCTGACTGGCACGCTCTATCTCTGCACGCCCTATCCGGGCCTCGGCCAGCGCTACGGCGGGCCCGGCCACCTGATCGAGGTCTGGTATCAATACTTCCAGCAACTGCCGTGGGCGGCGCAACTGGTCGGCAGTTCGCGCGAGTCCTGCCGGCTCTATTTCCGCCATTTCCTCGACCATTGGTCGGGCGACGATCCCGCCGTGTTCGGCGAGCTGCTCGAAGCCTATGTCGACAACTTCATGAAGCCGGGCAACATCCAGGGTGGCTTCGACTGGTATCTCTCGTCCGCGCCCAATCGCCGGCTCTGGCTGGAGGGCAAGCTACCGGCGCAACCGCGCATCGAGGTGCCCTCGCGCTTTCTTTGGGGCCGCCGCGATCCGCTGATCTCGCCCGAATGGTCAGACAGGCTGGGGGACTATTGGCGCGAGCCTTCGATCACGTTCGTCGACACCGGACATTATGTTCACGCCGAAGCGCCCGGGATCGTTGCCGAAGAAGCCCGCGGCTTCTTCGGCAGACTGGAGAACGGTGAGCGCGGGCTTTAAAGCGCGACGAGATCAAATGAACGTCATCGCACTCTCGCCGCTTGTTTGCGCATGATCTTTCCGGAAAAACCGCTTCGCACTTTTCCGGATCATGCTTTAGCGACCCGGACGCAATTCCAGGCTCTCGAGGCCGGCGGCGATGTTGACGCCGACCTGACCCTGCACGCTGAGCGGCTGCAGCGCGATCGTGTTGTCGGAGCCGCCGACCAGCACGTTGCCGCCGACGCCGACGCCGAGCGTCGCACTGCCCTGCGCACCGGCATAGTTGCCGGACAGCGCGCCCGGTCCGAGCCGCTCCACCGGTGCATAGACGCCCCAGGCCAGCGCCGATTCCTGGGTGATGCCGAGATCGATGCCGACCTTCTGGATGGTCGCGATGTAGCGGTCCTCGGGCAGGCCATTGGCGCGCAGCACGCAGCCGAGATGGGTCACGGAACCCACGATGAAGCCGACGCTCGCGCCACCGCGGCATTCCAGGACGCCGACCTGCACGCGCTGGATCGGCTGTTGGGCGTCGGCGCCAACGATTGCGGTGAGCGTGGCAATGGCGGCAGCGGCGAGGAGAGTGAAGCGACGCATGTTGGGGAGTCTCCGGCTGAAAGGCATGACGCGAGCAGAGAACAGAACGGCGCCGTGTCTGCGGCGCCGTTCGCATCCTATGCCATAACATCGAAAGATCGGCCAGAATATGCGGTGCCCGGCCACCGATTGTTA
Organism: Bradyrhizobium sp. UFLA03-84; assembly: GCF_002289535.1. Lineage (NCBI taxonomy): Bacteria > Pseudomonadati > Pseudomonadota > Alphaproteobacteria > Hyphomicrobiales > Nitrobacteraceae > Bradyrhizobium > Bradyrhizobium sp. UFLA03-84. The sequence continues at coordinate 237,651 of NZ_NSJY01000020.1, forward strand.
CGGGATGTGGCGGTGTTGCTATGTTCCCTCAACGCAGCCGGCTGCGCCGGCGGCAGACAGCAAACGACAGAGCGCAAAAAAAGAGGCCCGCTTTCGCGGGCCCCTTTGATCGAACACCAACCAGCCTGGAGCGTTTTCGAGCGAAGTGGATACCGGTTCGCGTGAAGAAAACGCGTCAAGCCAAAATCTAGTGGTGGTGATGATGGCGGTGGTGGCGATGATGCCGGCGCGGACCGCTGGCGCGGACCGGCTCGAGATCGATCCCGGCGATGCCGGCCGCAACGTTGAGACCGGTCTGGCCCTGCACGCTGATCGGCTGCAGCGCATAGGCGTTGTTCGGGCCACCGAACAGGAAGTTACCGCCGGCGCCGAGGCCGACCGAAGCATTGACGCCGACGCCGCCGTAGCTGCCGGCGAGCGCGCCGCGCGGCACGACCGTGGTCGGCGCACTGACGGCCCAGGCGAGCTGGGTCTGCCCGGTGAAGCCGAGGTCGACGCCGATCCGCTTCACGGTCGCAAGATACGGCTCGGGCCGGCGGCCGCCGCTCTGGAACACGCATTCGAGGCGGGCGACAGAGCCGACGACGAAGCCGACATTCTCGCCGCCCTGGCACTGCAGGACCCCGGCTTGAACCTGTTGAGGCGCCGCGTTGGCGGTGGCGAACGGCGCCAGCAACGCAAGCGCTGCAAAGGTGAGGGTCGAAAGTCGCATTGGTCTGTCTCCGCAAGGTGAACTGAATTGCAATTTGCGCGGCGGACAGAAAGCAAGGGTCGTGTCTAAAACAAGGCAGTTCGCAAAGAGGCCGTAAAAACTTCCCGCGTGTGGCATCGATGTTCGTACACACACGCGTGAGATGAGCGCGTTGTGATTTGACTCAGCGATTTTACCGCCGCGCGCAATCTACGCGCTGACGATAGTTGGAGCACACAAACAAAAACGCTCCCGCATTAGGTGCGGGAGCGTTTCCTCGTTCGGAATTAACTATCGCAGATTACCGCAGAAGCGCTGGATGCGCTTGCAGGCATCCTCGAGATCAGAGGTCTTGGTGGCGTAGGAGATGCGGAACGCCGGTCCGAGACCGAACGCCGATCCCTGCACGACGGCGACGCCTTCGCTTTCGAGCAGCTCGGTGACGAACGTCTCGTCATTGTCGATCACCTTGCCCGAGGGCGCCTTCTTGCCGATCGTGCCGGCGCAGGACGGATAGACGTAGAACGCGCCTTCCGGCCGCGGGCACTCGATGCCGCTCGCCTGATTGAGCATCGACACCACGAGGTCGCGGCGCTCCTTGAACACCTTGTTATTCGCAGCGATGAAGTCCTGCGGACCGTTGAGTGCCTCGACCGACGCCCACTGCGCGATCGACGACGGGTTCGAGGTCGACTGCGACTGGATCGTCGCCATCGCCTTGATCAGCTGCGCCGGGCCGCCGGCGTAACCGATGCGCCAGCCGGTCATGCAGTAGGCCTTCGACACGCCGTTCACGGTCAACGTCCGATCGTAAAGGCTCGGCTCGACCTGCGCCGCGGTGGTGAAGACGAAGTCGTCATAGACGAGGTGCTCGTACATGTCGTCGGTCATCACCCAGACATGCGGATGCTTGACCAGCACGTCGGTGATCGCCTTGAGCTCGCTCCTGGTGTAGGCCGAGCCGGTCGGGTTCGACGGCGAGCACAGGATCACCCACTTGGTCTTCGGCGTGATCGCCTTCTCGAGATCTTCCGGACGCAGCTTGAAGCCGGTCGAGGCCGGGCACACCACCGGCACCGACTCGCCGCCGGCGAGCGCCACCATCTCGGGATAGCTGACCCAGTACGGCGCCGGGATGATCACCTCGTCGCCCGGATTGATGGTCGCCATCAGCGCGTTGTAGAGCACCTGCTTGCCGCCGGTGCCGACGATGATCTGGTTCGGCTTGTAGGTCAGGCCGTTCTCGCGCGAGAACTTGTTGATGATGGCTTCCTTGAGCTCCGGAATGCCGCCGACATCGGTGTACTTGGTCTTGCCGGCCTCGATCGCGTGGATTGCAGCCAGCTTGATGTTGGCGGGCGTGTCGAAGTCCGGCTCGCCGGCGCCGAGGCCGATGACGTTGCGGCCCGCGGCTTTCAGCGCGCGTGCTTTGTCCGTGACCGCGATCGTCGCGGACGGCTTCACACGGTCGAGCGCAGCGGACAGGAAGGCCATTATCATCTCCTGGCAAACGTCGTGAGCCGTTGGGCCACGACATGATTTGAATGGGATCGCGGCACCCTAGGCCTGTCGCCGCTGCATCGCAAGAAGCTTGGCGATAAAGCACGAAAACTTTCACGCATGGCGCGCGGGATGCGCAATATTCCGCAAGTTCCGGCCTCAAATGACTCATATCCGGCAAGCCCTGTCGGGGCTGCTCCAGCCTTGCCGGCAAGGCCTCCGGCCACGTTGTCCAGCGCGGATTGCTCCGAGGACAATGTGCCGCGCGCAGCTGCCTGACAGTGCCGACGGCAGGCGCTCCGGCGTAACCGACGACGACACATCCCGCGATCCGGATGCCGCGTTAACGTTTCTGAATAGCAGCATGTCGGTGACGGCGATCGATCCTATCGACCGGCACCGTGCACAGCGTCGCGCAGGCGTGATCCGAATTGTTCTGCCGTGTTGATGGAATCGTTCTGCACGCGTGCAGTGCGGTAGACGTTTCGACTTTTTCCACATTGCAGGGCTTGCGACGCACCCCTGTCGGCATCATTGTTTAGCGGCGTTGCGGTGTGACAGGCCGCGCAACTTTCAAGCGTACCGTCTCCCTGACCTGAGTGAACCCCGACGCAATGTACAAGCTCTATTCGATGCAGCGCTCCGGCAACAGCTACAAGGTCCGGCTCGCGCTTGCCGTGCTGAACACGCCGTACGAGGCGATCGAGATCGACATCCTGCGCGGCGAGAGCCGGACCCCGGAATTTCTGGCCAAGAATCCGAGCGGCCAGGTGCCGTTGCTCGAGGTCGCCGAAGGCCGCCACCTCGCCGAGTCCAATGCCATTCTCTGGTATGTTGCGATCGGCACGCCGCTGGCGCCGGAGTCGCGGATCGAGCGCGCCGAGGCGCTGCAATGGATGTTCTTCGAGCAGCACGCGCTGGAGCCGAATATCGGCGCCGCCTATTTCTGGCTGTCGCTGGTCAAGGGCGGACGCGATCTGCAGACCCACGCGCTGGAGGACTGGATGGAGCGCGGCTATGCGGCGTTGCAGGTGATGGAAAATCACCTCAAGAACCACACGTTCTTCGCCGCCGAGCAATTCACCGTCGCCGACATCGCGCTCTACGGCTACACCCATGTCGCCGACCGCTGCGACTTCGACCTGACGACCTTTCCGTCGATCCGGACCTGGCTGAAACGGGTCGAGCAGACCCCCGGATTTGTCTCGATGGATTGGCAGCCTGGTCCCGAGGCGGCGCCCCAGGCTCGCCTCGTCGCCGGGGTCTGAATTCCGGGAATAGCGGGGAAATTGCCCAAATAGCGGGCAAAACCCCCGCGCAGGCCGCATTTTCGCCGCTTTTGGAAGGCGCCGCCGCCGCAATGTTGCCGGTGACGGTCGGCAGATTCGCTCGGATGTCGCGAGTGATTCGCTCGCGACCTGAGGGATTTAGACCATGAAACGGTGGTCCGGCACGGCAGGCTTCCATGGCCGCCCTGCCCCGGTGGCGTCATCCCGGCTGACCAACGCGATCGCCGCGTCGCTCGCGCTTGGCGCGCTGACGCTGTGCCTGGTCGTCGCCGTCACGGTGCTGTCGAGCAACATTGGCGTGGCAACATCGATCCCGGCGTAATCAAGCAAATTTTCTTTGGCACCTTCATCCGCGGCAAGGCGCGGGAAAGACAGCGGCACGACATGATGAAGACCCCGGTGGGACTTGTGACCGTGACGCTGTCGGCGGCGATCCTGCTGGCGGCTTCGCTCCTGATCGTGACCGGCACGCAGGGCGAAGACCGCGCGCACCCCGCGCAGGTGACGACGCCTGCCGCCAAACCGGCACCGCACCACTAGCGCAGATGCGCTAGCTCCATTTGTGGAAGATGAAGAACGCGCCGGCCGCGATGAAGGCAAATCCGAGCGCGTGATTCCAGCCCAGCGGCTCCTTCAGGTACAAGACCGAGAAGGCCGCGAACACCACCAGCGTGATCACCTCCTGCATGGTCTTGAGCTGCGCCGCGCTATAGACCTCGCTGCCCCAGCGATTGGCCGGCACCGCCAGCCAGTATTCGAAGAAGGCGATGCCCCAGCTCACCATAATGACCATAGGGAGCGAATGATCCTTGAACTTGAGATGGCCGTACCAGGCGAAGGTCATGAAGACGTTCGAGGCGAACAGCATCAGGATCGGCAGCAGTGACGGCGAAATGGCGGGCATCGATGTCCTCTTGCAAGCAAAGCACGCGGTAACCCGCGGGCCCGGAACCGGGTTCCATGCCGATCTGCATAACATTTGATTTGAAAGCAACGAAATCTGGTTCGGCACGCGCAAGGGCCGCTTAACGGTCGGCGCGGAAATCCCGGCATGGTTGCGGCTCTGTCGTCAAACTGCGGCTTTATCGTTTGTTTGATGGATAGCGAGAACGCCCATGCGGTTCGAATGGCGTGTCATTTCAGGTCCAGCCCTGACGGCGATCACGGGGTTTGCCGCCTTCCTGATCGATCGCCACATTGCCGCCGTCCCCAACCCCGCGCCGCTGTTCGTCTGCATCGTGGCGCTGGCGAGCTCGATCAGCGGCATCACCTCCGGGCTGATCTCCGCCGCGATCGCGGTGGCCGCATCGGCGCTGTTCTTTCTCGATCATCGCGCGCTGCCCGGCTACGACACGGCCGACGTCGCGCGGATGCTGATGCTGGCGGCGACCGCGGCCGGGACCGCCGTGATCACCGGCATGCTGCGGCAGAAATGGATCGACGCCTTTGCCGCGGACAAGCAGCATCACGCTACCTCCGAGCGGCTCGCCGCCGCGCTCGACCAGGTCGACATCGGCATCGTGCTGCTCGATGCCGACACCCGCGCCGAATTCATCAACCGCGCCTTCCGCGACTATTTCGCGCTCTCAGACGCACAGGCCGACAGCAAGCCGCCTTTCGTCGCGCTGATGTATCATGGCCGCGACACCGGCGCCTACGAGCTGCCGGAAGACGAGATGAGCGCGTTCGTCACCAAACGCATCGAGATGATGCGTGCAGGCGATTCCACGCCGATCAACCTCAATCTCGCCGACGGCCAGGTGCTACGCTTCAGCTGCACGGCGCTGCCGGACGGCGGCCGCATGCTGAGCTACACGCCGGTCACCGACCTCGTTCGGCATACCGATGATCCCGCCCGCGCCGACGAATACCGGGCACAACGCGCCGGGCGCGAACGCCATCTCGCGAGGCTGCTGCGCGCCGCCGAGTGACGCGCGGCCTCCCGATTGATCCCCCACATTGACGACGCCTTCTTTGGCATGATCTCTTCGGAAAACCGCTTCACACTTTTCCGGATCATGCTCTAGAACGTTGCGAGGCGATGCGCAGACATCGCGCAACGCAGGATCATCCGGGGATCGCTCATGTCCGACGACGTCACCATCCGCTTCGTCACGCGCGACGATTACGCCCAGTGGCTGCCCTTGTGGGACGGCTACAATGCTTTCTACGAGCGGTCCGGTCCGACCGCGCTCGCGCCCGCGATCACGGCGATGACGTGGGAGCGCTTCTTCGACGCCTACGAGCCGGTGCATGCGCTGGTCGCCGATGCCGGCGGCAGGCTGGTCGGGCTGACGCATTATCTGTTTCACCGCTCGACCACGGCGATCGCGCCGACCTGCTATTTGCAGGATCTTTTCACCAGCGAGGCCGCGCGCGGCAAGGGCGTCGGCCGCGCCTTGATCAACGGCGTCTACGCGCAGGCGAAGCTCGTCGGATCGCCGCGCGTCTACTGGCAGACGCATGAGACCAACCGCACCGCAATGCAGCTTTATGACAAGGTCGCGGACAGGCCGGGCTTCGTCATCTATCGCAAGATTCTCTGAGCGCGCATTCGCAGCCTGTGGATTGCACAGAGGTGTCACCGGCGCGTTACAAAGCCCGGCTACGCTTCCGCTCGCGTAAGATCAGGCCCCCCGTCTCAGATCTTCGCCCCGAGCGGTCCCCGTCAGTCGCCGCGTCTGACCGGGACCGCTTTTTTTTCGACATTGCTTTTTTGCGACATTGCCATGCGTGACCGGCGGTAGGGCGACACCTTGCCGGCCTGCGTCGTGCGCGTCACAATCCGCGGACTCCGTCGCCTATCCCACAGGATTGTCCCATGGAAATTCGTAATCTCGGCAGTTCCGGCCTGCGCGTGTCCGCGGTCGGCATCGGCTGCAACAATTTCGGCCAGCGCACCGATCTGGAAACCTCGCGCAAGGTGATCCACAAGGCGATCGATCTCGGCATCACGCTGTTCGACACCGCCGACATCTATGCGGGCATGGGCGGCTCGGAAACCGTGCTCGGCACCGTGCTGGGCGATCGCCGCAAGGACATCGTGCTCGCCACCAAATTCTCCAAGCCGATGGCGACCGACGGCACCAAGCAGGGCGCCTCGCGGCGCTACATCATGTCGGCCGTCGAGGCGAGCCTCACCCGCCTGAAGACGGACTACATCGATCTCTACCAGCAGCACGACTACGATCCGCTGACGCCAATCGACGAGACTCTGCGCGCGCTCGACGATCTCGTGCGCCAGGGCAAGGTGCGCTACATCGGCAACTCCAACTTCCCGGCATGGCGGATCACGGAAGCCGAATACGTCGCGCGTCAGATGAACGTGAACCGCTTCGTGTCCTGCCAGGACGAATACAGCCTCGTGGTGCGCGGCATCGAGAAGGATTTGTTGCCGGCAGCGCAGCAATACAATCTCGGCCTGCTGCCATTCTTTCCGCTCGCCAGCGGCCTCTTGACCGGCAAGTACCAGCGCGGCGCGGCTGCGCCCGCCGACACTCGGTTCGCCAAGGCGCCGGCCTTGAAGGACCGCTACGTCACGCCGCGCAACGAGGACATCGTCGAGCAGTTGCAAACGTTCGCGCGGGAGCGCGGCCACAGCATGCTCGAGCTCGCCTTCTCCTGGCTCGCCGCCCGCCCGCAAGTCGCAAGCGTCATCGCCGGCGCGACGCGCGTCGAGCAGATCGAGCAGAACGTCAAGGCGATCAGCTGGAAGCTGACGGCGGAGGAGATGGCGGAGATCGACCGGATCACAAAGGGGTAATTACTTGCGTCGTCCCGGCGAAGGCCGGGACCCATAACCACAAGTCTTCGTGGTCGCGCAGCGCTGTGGCTCCAGCTCGTTCCAACAATGATCAGCGGTGGCAATGGGTCCCGGCCTTCGCCGGGACGACACCGTGGTTGGGACACTCGCTTTAAGTAATCAACCCCTTCATCGGCCTTGCCGGCGCGCTGTCCGGAAACACCGTCTCGGCCAGCACGCGCTCGCCGAGGCCGAACTGATCGTGCAGCACGCCCTTGATCACGGCGCGCAGGTCGGTGGTCGGGGCGAGGTCGCGGGCCTGGTAGAGGTTGGCGGGCTTGAGGCCCGGCCAGTCGGTGATCATGCGGCCGCCATTGACAGCGCCGCCGGCGAGCAGCGCGATGGTGCCGGTGCCGTGGTCGGTGCCTTCGGTGCCATTGATGCGCGCGGTGCGGCCGAATTCGGTCGCCACCACGATCACGGTGTCGCGCCAGCGCGCGCCGAGACCGCTCTGGAATTCCGCCAGCGCGCCGTCGAGACCGCCGAGCAGCTGCGCAAGGCGGCCGACCGCGCCGCCCTCATTGGCATGGGTATCCCAGCCGTCGAAGGCGAGCGCGCCGATCCGCGGTCCGTCATCGGCGGCCATCAGCTTGGCGGCGCCGCGCGCCACCAGCCGCATCGCCGCCACGCCGCCGCCGGGCTTCGGCTTCATCTCATCGCCCTGCGCCTGCTTCTCGAGCTGCAAGCCTTGCGTCAGCGCGCTGGCCAGCGTCGGATCGCGATGCTGATAGAGATCGAGCAGCCGCATCGCGGTGTCGTCGGCAGCCTGCGGCAGCGCGGTCGGGGCCCAGCCGACGGTCGGCGCTGCGCCGCGCAGCACCAGCGGCGTGGTCGGGCCGACCGCCAGCGCGCTCGTCACCCGCTCGCCCTTCGGCAATGCTTCGAGCGCGCGGTTGAGCCAGCCGGACTGCACGCGGCCGGGACCGGGGAAGCCGCTCTCCAGCACATCCTGGCCGTCAAAATGCGAGCGGTCGCGATAGGAAGTCGCCACCGCATGAACCACCGCGGCCTGTTTGGCGCGATACATCCGCGCGAATTCCGGCATCGCCGGATGCAGGCCGAAGAATTGATCCAGCATCAGAGCCGCGTTCGGTCCATCGGCCCTCAGCGCGATCGCGCCATGCAGGCCGGCATAATCGGGATCGCCGACCGGCGCGACAGTTGCAAGGCCGTCGAGCGCGCCGCGCAGGATGATGGTGACGAAGCGCGGATCGCGGCCATCCGCGGCGCGCGCGAATTTCGGCAAATAGGCCCAGGCGGCAAACGAGGCGCCGCCGAGCAGCAGCGCGCGCCGCGACGTCGCCTGCATCCTCAGGCTCTCGGAGCAATCCATCGTCATCTCCTCTGGAATTCCGGCGACATCAGCAGCAGCGCCAGCGCCTGCTGCCGCGATTCCGCACGCTCGATGGTGCGCCGCGTCTCCGGCGCGGCGGCATCCGCGGCAACCAGCTCGAGCAATTCGCGCGGGTCGAACCGGTCGGCGAGTTGCGAGGCAAGCTGCGCCGAGATGTCGAGCCTGAGCTTGAGGCCTTCGGGCGCCGCCCAGGCCGCAGTGGTATCCGGAAAACCGTTCGGCCCGGCCGGCGACCACAGCGGCTGGCCGAGCACATTGAGGCCGTTGAGATAGCGGCCAGGGTCCTCGGGATTGCGCGCCAGCAGCCGGCCGGAGGCGAGCAGGAATTCGTAAGGAGAGCGCATTTTCGTCAACGTCGCCTGCCACGCCTCGTTGGAGCCGACCAGTGTCGTGGCGAGCGCCCTGAGATCACCGTCGGTCTTGGTAAAGCTATCCTGCAGCTTCGCTACCAACGCCGGCGGCGGATCGTCGGCGACGAAATGACGGGCGAATTTGGTCGCGATGAGTTTCGCGGTCGAGGGATGCCGCGCGATATCGGACAGCACCGCCTCGCCCTGCGCGACGCCGGCCTGCGCATAGGTCTTGCCCAGCACCTGCTGCGGCCCCGGCTGATGCGCATTGGCGTTGAACACGAAGCTGCCGGGCGTGCCGAGCTGGCCGCGGCGGCCGGCAAAGGTCCAGCCCGTGATGACGCGCGCCAGCGCCGTCACGTCGTCCTGGGTGTAGCCACCGCCGACGCCGAGCGTGTGCAGCTCCATGATCTCGCGCGCGAGGTTCTCGTTCAGGCCGCGATTGCGGTTGATGCCGGCGCGCGACTCCGGCCCGAGCGATTGCTGGTTGTCGAGGAAGAACAGCATCGCCGGATGCTGCTCGACCGCCTTCAGCATGTCCGAGAAGCGGCCGAGCACGTGCGGGCGGATCGCCTCGCGCTCGAACGAGCCGGCCCACATCCGCGCCAGCGCGCCCTTGTTGGCGGAGATGCAGAAGTGGTTGGACCAGAACACCACGAGCCGCTCGACGAAGCCGCAATCGGCAACCACGCCGCGCTGCAGCCGCGCCAAGGCCTCGGCGCGGAACGTCTTCTGGATGATGTTGAGCGGCTGCGCTGGCGGCTTCGGCGGACCTGCCATCGTCTGCATCGTCGGAGGCTGCATCGTGGCGGACGACGTCATCGCCGCGTTGGCGTTGTCGGGCGGCTGCATCGCCGGATCCTTGCCGGCGATTTCCTTCGCAGCAGTCGACAGCGACAGGTTGCGCCGCGGTTGCAGCTTCGCGTCCGAACCCTGCGGTGGCGTCTCGCTCGCACCCTGCTGCGCGGCTTTCGCGGCGTTGCGCTCTTGCTGGATCTCGAACTGATAGTCGAATACCTGCCTGCCGAGCTCCGGCGTCGAGAGCAGGCCCGGCACTTCGAGCAGCGCGCCGTTCGGACGCGCCAGTTCGGCCAGCACGAAACCGCGCGGATCGGAGGCCGCGTTGATGAAGTCGCCGGACGCCCCGCCACGCGCGCCGAATCCAAACCGGTTGAGCGCAATCAGCGCGGCTTGCGAATCACGGGCCATCGGAATTCCCTTAACGGCCTATCCCGGCTATATCGGTTGCGAGTATCATAGCGCGGTCGGGGATGAACCCGAGATTAATTCGCGCATTAAATCGCGGTTAGAAATGGACCTCTCGTCAAGCGATCGTCCCGAACAAGCTTCACCACGCCGGCTCGCTTGCACGGCATGCGGCAGCGAATTCTCCTGCGCGCTCACGGGATCGTGCTGGTGCTTCGACGAGAGCTTTCGCCTGCCGATGCCGACCGACGGCGCCGACTGCCTGTGCCCCGCCTGCTTGCGGACACTGGCGGAACAACAAGCCGCGACGAGCGGCAAGTGAACATACGAGTGAACGCGCCCTGGACCATCGACGCCGTCCTGCTCGACATGGACGGCACGCTGCTCGACACCGAGAAGGTTTACTTCGAGAGCCTGGTCGCGGCGCTCAATGCATGCGGCTACACCGACGATGTCGTCGCGCTGTGCCATTCCATGGTCGGCCTTCCCGGCCCGGTCTGCGAGGCGATGCTGCGCGATCATTACGGCGCGGCGTTTCCGCTCGAGGCGGTCAATCGCGCCTTCATCGTCACCCGCGATCGCATGTTTGACGCCGGCCTGCCGCTCAAGCCCGGGACGCTCGCGCTGCTCGACGGCCTTGCCGACGCCGGCCGCCGGACCGCGATCGTGACCTCGTCGTCGCGCCGCACCGCCGAGCGCCATCTCACGCTCGCCGGAATCCGCAGCCGCTTCGACACGCTGCTGACGCTCGAAGACGTGACCCACGGCAAGCCCGACCCGGCGCTCTATCTCAAGGCCGCCGCACGGCTCGGCGTGCCGCCTGCGGCCTGCATCGCGGTGGAGGATTCCAACCACGGCGTCGCCGCCGCGCACGCCGCCGGCGCTATCACGCTGATGGTGCCCGACATGGCGCCGCCGACCGAAGAGACGCGGGCGAAATGCGCGGCCGTGCTGCCGGACCTCAACGCGGTGCTGGCGCTGCTGCAGGAGCGCGGCGCGCTCTAAGCGTCGTTGCGGGCATTTCGAGGACCACGCCGGCGGGTTACGCCGGAGCCGTCATCGGACCGCGCTTTGCGCCATCCCGATGGGCGGACCCACCAGACGCACCATCGCGATCCCGCTCAGATCGTTCGCACCTTCGATGACTTCGCGGTCCTTGCGCGTTTCGCCGCGGCGTGACTGTCGCGCGCCGCGTGGCGGCTGCGCGTCTTCGCGTCCAGCGCCGCCTGTCGCGTTTCGCCGCCACCGCGGTGAGCGGCATATTCCTTGCCATCGATCGGCGCCAGATGGGGCGGGTCAAAACCGAGATAGGGGCGCGCGACGCCGAACTCCTTGCCGTGCGCGTCGACCCATTTCCAGAGCCTTTCCGACGATCTCCAACGGTCGTCGCGTGTCGCGCCGTCGGTGCTGACGATGTCGGCCGCGAGCCCATGGCCGTAGCCGCCACGGAAGCTGCCGCCGTGATACGACTTGTTGCTGGCCGCCTTCAGCCCGCTAGCAATCGACTGGCGGTAGTCATCGCGGAAGGCGCTGGTGATGCCGGGCGACAGGCCGGCCTGTTCCGCCGCGAGAAGCGCATGAAAGAGCTTCAGCTTGAAGCTCCGATCGACGCCTCCCATAACGTAGTCCATCATCGGCATGCCGGCTCTTTCGGCCGCCTTGGTATCCTTCCAGGCGAAATCCTCATCGACAAGCCGGGTGAAGGTTCTGGTGACCGTCACCATCTTCTTCTTTCTCTTGACCGTCACCTGCCTCTGCTCAGGCACCTTGATGGTGTCTTCCTTGGGCGTCCTTTGATAGAGCGCCCACAGATAGCGATCGATGCAGGCGTTGACGTCCCAGCATTCGTCGAGGATTTCGACGGAGTCCACCGCCGGCTTGGCGACGCGAGGCACCGGATCCGGCGAGTTCGCTACCGGCGCCTGCAGCGGTTGAATGTCCACCGGCAGCGCCGGATCGCTCAACGCGGCCTCGACGACAGGTTCCGCCTCGTGCACGGTCGGCGCAGCCTTGGCGGTTGCCACCGCTTCCTGTTCGCTCATGGTCACGGCATGAGGGCCATCGACGGCAGCGCTCGACGTGGCGGTTGCCGGCGATGTCGCCGATACGGCATCGGCGACGACAGCAATTGCGCGAGATTCATCAACCGACGCACCGGTGACTGACGCATCGGAGACTGACGCACCGATCATCTCGATGCCAGCCGAACCGGACGTCGCAAACCATGAGACAATGCAGCCCGACAGAACGACCGTCCCGCCCAACGCCGCCGCCCGTACCCGCCGCGAGTTCATCATCCCAGCCTCCACGGGCTCCTCGGGAGCCAGATTGCAAGCATGTGACGATGCGATCATCCGCCCGGGGCGTGGTCGCGCAATGGCGAAAAAAGGTTAACGACCCATCTTTCCGAACGATGTTGCCCGAATGCAACTCGCGCCCTACCCCCGTTTTCGCCCCGGCTTCGCCAGTGCCGTCTCGATCCGCGTGCGCGCGGCCTCGTCAGCCGCATCGTGGCTTGCCGCATATCCGCGGAGACGGTCGCTGCCCGCAGGCGCGTCGCAAAAATATCGAAAACAACCCCATGCAAAGGAGTTGGCGGCTGCCCCTCCGACACGGCAACTTGACACGACGGGCAAATCAGGTGCACATTTCTAATATTCAGAAATCGTGCAAGCTCACCCTCAATCGCGCCGCTTGCGCCCCTTCGTCGCCACCGCCGTCTCGATCAGCGTGCGCGCGGCCTCGCCCGCGGTCTCCATGTAGCTCGCGTCGTGATGCAGCAGCACGACGGCGAATGATCCGTCCAGCAGCAGCAGGATCTGCCGCGCCAGCTTTTGCGGATCGGCAATCCGCTGCTCCGCGAAGGTCGCGCGCAGCCAGTCCTCGAATTTCTTCTTGTGCGCGGCGCCGATCCTGATCGCGGGATGGCCGGGCATGTTGGCAAGCTCGGCCGAGGTGCGCAGGAAGCCGCAGCCCTTCCACTTGGGATGCCGGGCCGAACGCGCGAGGTTGCGAAAGATCGCCTCGACCTTCGCCGGCAAACCGCCCTCGGCCTCGGCGAACCATTTTCGGAACAACGCGAGGTTGGGCTGGTCGCGCGCGGCGAGATAGGCGGCGACCAGATCGTCCTTGCTCTTGAAGTGGTAATACAGCGTGCGCTTGGTGAGGCCGGCCTTGGCGGCGACCTCATCGACGCTGACGCGGCGGATGCCTTCATTGTAGAACAGCGCGCTCGCCGCCTGGACGATGCGCGCGCGGGTGGGCTCGGAAGATCTGGGCATCCGTCGTATGTATACTAACCAGTGAATATACACAAATTGCGGCTCACCCTACATTCAACTCCGCCCCACCCGAATGCCGGAGACCGCATCATGTCCGAACCTATCCTGCTCGAGACCCAAGACGGAATCGCCCTGATCACGTTGAACCGTCCTGAGCAGCTCAACGCGCTGAACTACGCGCTGATCGATCAGCTGATGGCGGCGCTCGACCGCATCGAGGGCGACGCCGCGGTGCGCGCCGTGATCCTGACCGGCGCCGGCGAGCGCGCGTTCTCGGCGGGCGCCGACATCAAGGAATTCTCCGAAAGCGTCGAACAGGGCGCGGCGGTCGCGGTGCGCGACTTCGTCCGCCGTGGACAGGCCATGACCGCGCGGCTCGAGGCGTTCAAGAAGCCTGTGATTGCCGCGGTCAACGGGCTCGCCTTCGGCGGCGGCTGCGAGATCACCGAAGCGGTGCATCTCGCCATCGCCAGCGACCGCGCGCTGTTCGCAAAGCCCGAGATCAAGCTCGGCATGCCGCCGACCTTCGGCGGCACGCAGCGGCTGCCGCGGCTGGCGGGCCGCAAGCGCGGACTGGAATTGCTGCTGGCCGGCGATCCCTTCCCGCCGGAGCACGCGCGCGAGATCGGGCTGATCAACCGCATCGTGCCGCACGATCAGTTGCTGAGTGCCGCGCGCGAACTCGCCGGCCGCATCACCAGGCACTCGCCCGGTGCCGTCGCCGGCACCATCACCGCGGTGACGCGCGGGCTCAACATGCCGATTGCCGAGGGCCTCTTGGTCGAGAGCGAGCAGTTCGCCGCGCTGGTGCCGAGCCACGATCTCGCCGAAGGCCTCGCGGCGTGGAAGCAGCGGCGGCCGGCGACGTATGTGGGAGCGTAGTCGGCGGCTCGTCATTGCGAGCGAAGCGAAGCAATCCATCGAACCGCATGCGCGGAAAGATGGATTGCTTCGTCGCTTCGCTCCTCGCAATGACGCAGGGAGAGAGTCGGGCCCTACCGCACCACCGCCGCGGTCTGCCCGAACAGCAGCTTGCGCTCCTCCTCGGTGCGGATCGCGGGCTGACCGAAGTTCGGGTTGACCTCCTTCGCCTTGGCATAGGCGCGCTCGGTCGCCGGGCGCTTGCCGATCGTCTCCAGCCAACGCTTCAGATGCGGGAAGTCGTCGATCTCCTGGCCCTGGTTCTTGTACGGCACGACCCAGGGATAGCTCGCCATGTCGGCGATCGAATAGTCGCCGGCGACGAATTCGCGGTCGGCGAGCCGCTTGTTGAGCACGCCGTAGAGTCGGTTGGTCTCGTTCACATAGCGATCGATCGCGTAAGGCAGTTTCTCGACCGCGTAGTTGCGGAAGTGATGGTTCTGCCCGGCCATCGGTCCGAGCCCGCCCATCTGCCAGAACACCCACTGGATCGCGTCATAGCGGCCGTAGAGATCCTGGGGCAGGAATTTTCCGGTCTTCTCGGCGAGATAGAGCAGGATCGCGCCGGACTCGAACAAGGAGATCGGCTTGCCGCCGCCCTTCGGGGCGTGATCGACGATGGCCGGAATGCGGTTGTTCGGCGCGACCTGCAGGAAGTCCGGCTTGAACTGATCGCCCTTGCCGATATTCACCGGGAACACCTTGTATTCGAGGCCGGTCTCCTCGAGGAACATCGTGATCTTGTGACCGTTCGGCGTGGACCAATAGTGGAGATCGATCATGGGCGTGATCCTGCATTTCCTGGGATTGCTGACGCATCGGTGAAAAAGATGCGAATGCATGAAGTTGGGCGCAAAGCGCCAGCCAAGTCAATGGCGGCGCATTGCACAGCGCGCGAATGTGATCTGCACACAACGCAAGCGCCCGATTGAGCCGCGCCACGATTGGACCTAGGCTCCGCGTACTTCGAATTGAAAAATTTTCAGAACAAGGGGGATTATCATGACACGTGATTTGGCACGACGCGATTTCCTGAAGGGCTCGGCGGCGATCGCAGGCGCGGCGGCCGCGGGCGCATTCTCCTGCGTCGAGATCGCGAGCGCGGCGCCGATCGAGGTGCCAACGGTCGACAAGCTGTCGATCCGCGTGCTGGTCGATTCCAGCTACGATCTTTTCTTCAAACCGAAACAGTCGGGCGGCGTCACCATCGCGCCGCCGCCGCGCGCCGCCGACTACCAGAAGTCGCTGCACAATGAATGGGGCCTGTCGCTGTGGCTGGAGTCCGAGGCCAAAGGCGCGCAGCGCACGCTGATGCTCGATTACGGCTACACACCTGATGTCCTGCTCAACAACATGGCGCTGGTCGGCGTCGATCCGTCGAAGCTCGACGCCCTGATCGTGAGCCACGGGCATTACGACCATTTCGGCGGCCTCAACGGCTTCCTCGACAAATTCCGCGACAAGCTGCCGGCCGACGTCAAGCTTTACGCCGGCGGCGAGGACAATTTCTGCCACCGCGTCAGCGCGACCCCGACCAAGGGCCAGTTCACCGATTTCGGCACGCTGGACCGCCGCCAGCTCGCCGCGCAGCGCGTCACCACCGTGCTGTGCGAGACCCCGACCGTGATCGCGGGCCACGCCTTCACGACAGGCAAGATCACCCGCCGCAGCGTCGAGCGCGTGCTGCCCAACACCTGGGTCGAGTTCAGCATGAAGGACGGACTCGGCTGCAACGCCAGCCACTATCTGCCGGCCGAGATGGAAGGCAAGATCGTGCCCGACGAGCACATCCACGAGCATGCGACCTGCTTCAACGTGCGCGACTTCGGCCTGGTCGTGATCTCGTCCTGCGGTCATGTCGGCATCGTCAATTCGGTGAAGCAGGCCCAGGAGGTCTCGGGCATCCAGAAGGTGCACGCGATCGTCGGCGGCTTCCATCTCGGGCCGGCGCCGAAGGATTACCTGACCGAGGTCGTCGCCGAGATCAAGAAGCTCGACCCCGACGTATTGATCCCGATGCATTGCTCCGGGCTCAACTTCGTGCAGGAGGCGACCGCGCAGATGGGCGACAAGGTGCTGGTCACGACCACCGGCAGCCGCCTCTCCTTCGGCATATGATCCGACCCGTCCTGCGCGTTGTTGCGCACGCCGGCGCCGGCCTGTGGCTGGCGCTGGCACCCGTGCTGGCCGGCGACGCGCCACGGCAATCGGCGCGCTCGGCCGCCGAGATCATGGACATCCTGATGTGGAATCGGGAGCCGGTCGGCGGCCCGTTCGCGCTGACCGATCAGGCCGGCCATGAACGTACCGACCGCGACTTCCGCGGCAGGCTGATGCTGGTCTATTTCGGTTTCACTTATTGCCCGGATGTCTGCCCGACCGATCTGCAGGCGATCGGGCTCGCGCTCGACAAGCTCGGTCGTGACGGCGACCAGGTGCAGCCGATCTTCATCACGGTCGATCCCGCGCGCGACACCGCGGCTCACCTCGCAGAATACGTGCCGATGTTTCACCCGCGCCTGATCGGGCTGACCGGCACCGATGATGCGATCCGCAAGGTCGCCGATGCCTACAAGGTCTATTACGCCAGGGTGCCGCAGGACACCGGCGACTACACCGTCGATCACACCGCATACATCTATCTGATGGACCGCGACGGCAATTATCTCGGCTTCTTCCCGCCGGGCACCTCCGCCGATCGGATGGTCGAGATCATCCGGCCGAGGCTCGCTGCGCCGGCACACTGACGCGCCGCGTCAGTGCATCCGCCCATGCGCGCGCAAAAAAGTCTCGCCGGTTTCCGTCACCATCACCCGCATGCCCTCGACCGAGGGACGGCGCGCGACATAGCCGCGGTCGACCGCGTCTTCCCAGATCGTCAGCCGCGGGCATGAGGTGCGCCAGACCTCGAGCACCTCGGCATAAGGCCGCGGCTCGCGGGCGACCCATTCGACGAGATCGAGCACCAGGGCGTCTATGGTCTCAGTCATTGGGTCCTCGCCGGGATCAGCAGGGATTGTCTGGCATATTTCTGCGCCGCTTGGCCTCGTCCCGCAAACTGAGTTATCTTGCCCTTGCATCAGTTTTCCTGAGGGTTCATGCGGCGGCTGCTCTTTCTCAACGGCATCAAGGCATTCGAGGCCGCGGCACGGACCGGCAGCTTCGCGGCCGCAGGCAGCGAGCTCAACGTCTCGGCCGCCGCGATCAGCCGGATGGTGCACCTTCTGGAAGAGCGGCTCGGCGTCGCGCTGTTCGAGCGCAAGGCGAACCGCCTCGTCACCACACCGGCCGGCCGCGCCTATCAAGGCGGGCTGACGCCGATCTTCGACGCGCTGGCGAGCCTCACCGCGCAGGTCACGGCGTCCGCGAGCGCGCGCGTGCTGACGGTCGGCGTCGGACCGACATTCGCGATGAAGTGGATGATCCCGCACCTCGCCGAGTTCCGCAAAGCCGAGCCTGACATCGAGGTGCGGATCACGACCGGCGGCATGGCCGTGCCGTTCGCCGATGATTGGAGCTGCGGCATCCAGCTCGGCGACGGCCAGTGGCCGGGCCTCGTCGCCGAGCCATTGTTCGCCGCCGACCTGATGCCGGTGTGCACGGCGCGGCTCGCCAACGGCTTGAAGCGCCCCGCCGACCTCAAGGGACCGAGCCTGATCCGCGTCGCGCATTCGCCCGACGACTGGCCATCCTGGCTGAAGGCGGCGGGCGTGCCGCGCCTGACCGCGCGCGGGCCGGAATTCCAGTTCTACGGCCAGGCGCTGCAGGCAGCCAGCGACGGGCTCGGGATCGCGATGGGGATCCGGCCCTATATCGATGACGATCTTGCCGCCGGCCGGCTGGTGGCGCCGTTTGCGCTCAGCGTGCCCAAGGGCATGCGCTGGTATCTCGTCTATCGCGGCTTCCATGCCGAGCAGCGCGATTTCGCCGCGTTCCGGCGCTGGATCATCCGCGCCGCGGCAGAACCGGCCGCTCGCCGCAAGGGAGCGCGCAATGGCTGACGAGACGGTCGATACGCTGGTGATCGGCGGCGGCCAGGCGGGGCTCACCATGAGCCATCGGCTGAAGCAGCGCGGCATCGGCCACCTGGTGCTGGAGCGGCGGCGGATCGCCGAGCGCTGGCGCAGCGAACGCTGGGACGGATTGATGTTCCAGTTTCCGAACTGGTCGGTGCGGCTGCCGGAGTTCGCGTTTCCGCACCGCGATCCCGACGGCTTCTCGGACACCGCTGCCATCATCGCCTTCATCGAGGACTACGCTGCCTTCGTCGCGCCGCCGCTCCGCTGCGGCGTCGAGGTCACCAGGCTGCGCCGCGATGCCGGCGGCTTCCTTGCCGAGTTCGCCGGCGGCAGCATCGCCGCCCGCAACGTCGTCATCGCCACCGGCCCCTATCAGCGGCCGCTGCGGCCCGACGTGCTGCGCGATCATCCCGGCCTGTTTCAGGTCCATGCCAGCGGTTACAAGAATCCCGCGCAATTGCCCGACGGCGCGGTGCTGGTGATCGGCGCCGGCGCCTCGGGCGCGCAGATCACCGAAGAACTGATGCGCGCCGGCCGCCGCGTCTTGCTTTCGGTCGGCCGCCACAACCGCTTGCCGCGCCGTTATCGCGGCCGCGACCTGTTCTGGTGGCTGGCCGAGATGGGCGTCGATGAGACCCCAGTGGAGCAGCGCGGGCCGTCGCGTCTGCTGCCGGTGATCTCGGGCGCCCATGGCGGCCACACCATCGATTTCCGCCGCTTCGCCGCCGACGGCGTGACGCTGCTCGGCCGCGTGACGGCGGCGCGCGGCAGCGTGCTCGCGATCGCGCCCGATCTCGCCACCAACATCGCCAATGGCGATGCCTACTACGCGACATTCCTCGGGATCGTCGACGACTTCATCGCGGCACGCGGCCTCGATCAGCCCTGCGATCCTCTGGCGCGCGTCCGGCTGCCCGATCCGCCGTGCCTCACTGCGCCCTTCGAGACGATCGACCTCGGCGCCGAGCGAATCCGCAGCGTGATCTGGGCCACCGGCTACGGCCTCGATCTGGACTGGATCGAAATACCGGTGCTTGACGCCAACGGCGCACCGCGGCACCGCCACGGCGTTTCCGAGGTGCCGGGTCTCTATTTCCTCGGCCTGCAATGGCTGTCGAAGATGAAATCCTCGTTCCTGTCCGGGGTCGGCGACGACGCGGCCGTGCTTGCCGATCATATCGCGGCCCGCAGCCAGGGCTTTTCGCGCGGTTCGCCCTAGGAAACCCAGGCAAAACAAAAGGCTGGAACCGCATTGCACCGCGGAAATAAACCGCGCGACTTGTGATCTGGTTCACATAGGGCGCCGCGCGCTCGTGCTTCCTTTGAGAAGGGCATCCCGAGGTCGCCATGATCTACAGCGGTTTTGAGATCAAGTCGTTTGAAGTGGGGAAGGGGCAATGGCACGCCAGGATTCAACGGGTCGATCAAAGGCCGGTCGTCATCGATGGCATGCCGTTTCCGATGCTCGACATCGGCTTTGCGTGGTCCGATCCGGATGCGGCGATCGCCGACGCGAAGAAAGCCATCGACCGGTTCCCACAGCGCTATGGCATGACGATGCCGGCAACCGAAGCGTCGGCGTGACCGGCAACGTGGTGCTCGCCGTCGTCCCGCAATGCGAGCCGGACCCGGTCTGGCCGGCAGAGGTCCGAACCAGCTGCCCGGAATGTGCCGCCCGGCTGTCGCTGCTGCGCGTGATTCCCGGCCGCGCCGCCGAATACTGGACCCTGCGCTGCGACGGCTGCGGCGGGATCCATCTCGACATCGTCGACCTGCCGCGCGGCTGACGTCCGCGACCGCGCCGCCTGCTGACACCCTGCTGTCAGCAGCATCGCCGCTGCGCCGATCCGGGCGTCGATTGCCCTTTTCTCGCTGCCGGACTCGTCCCATATTCCGGCCATGGCGAAGACACCGAACACTCCGAAAAAGCCCGGCAAAACCCCAAAATCCAAAGCACACCGGCCCGAGGTCCAACCGATCGGCCCGGCGCTGGCTGAATTGCTCAATCCCGCGATCAATCGCGGCGATGCCGGCATGGGTTCGGGCACCGGGTTGCAGCCGCCGCCGGACAATTCCTGGGACCGCCGCGCCAGCGGCGAGGCCGCCGCGCATCGCGCGCGGGCGTCGACGCGCGAGACCAGCGAGGGTGTCGCCAGGCGCGATGCCACAGGCCTCGAGGAAGCCCCGCAGGCCAATTACGGCACTTCGGCCACCATCCCGACGCTCGATCCGGAACTGGCGCGGCAGCTCGGCCTGCCGACCGCCGAGGACGATGACGAGGCCCTCGCCCGTCCGCCGCGCAGCAAGATGGAGGCGCTCGGCGTCAAGGCGACCGCCGACGCGCTGGAAAACCTGATCCGCGATGGCCGCCCGGAGTTCCGCAAGGACGACGGCTCGATGCGGGTGTGGACCCCGCACCGGCCGCCGCGCCCGGAAAAATCCGAAGGCGGCGTGCGGTTCGAGATCAAATCGTCCTACGAGCCAAAGGGCGACCAGCCGACCGCGATCGCGGAGCTGGTCGAAGGCATCGAGCGCAACGACCGCACCCAGGTGCTGCTCGGCGTCACCGGCTCGGGCAAGACCTACACCATGGCCAAGGTGATCGAGGCGACGCAGCGCCCGGCGCTGATCCTGGCACCGAACAAGACGCTGGCCGCGCAGCTCTATGGCGAATTCAAGAGCTTCTTCCCCGACAACGCGGTCGAGTATTTCGTCAGCTATTACGACTACTACCAGCCGGAAGCCTACGTCCCGCGCACCGACACCTATATCGAGAAGGATTCATCGATCAACGAGCAGATCGACCGCATGCGCCACTCGGCGACGCGCGCGCTGCTCGAGCGCGACGACGTCATCATCGTAGCTTCCGTGTCCTGCATCTACGGTATCGGCTCGGTCGAGACCTACACCGCGATGACCTTCGCGCTGAAGAAGGGCGAGCGCATCGACCAGCGGCAATTGATCGCCGACCTGGTCGCGCTGCAATACAAGCGCACCCAGGCCGAGTTCACCCGCGGCACCTTCCGCGTCCGCGGCGACGTCATCGACATCTTCCCGGCGCACTATGAGGACCGCGCCTGGCGCGTGAACCTGTTCGGCGACACCATCGAGACGATCGAGGAGTTCGACCCGCTCACCGGCCACAAGCAGGACGAGCTCGAATTCATCAAGATGTACGCCAATTCGCACTATGTGACGCCGCGCCCGACCTTGGTGCAGGCGATCAAGTCGATCAAGACGGAGTTGAAGCAGCGGCTCGACCAGCTCAACGACCAGGGCCGGCTGCTGGAAGCGCAGCGACTGGAGCAGCGCACTACCTTCGATCTCGAGATGATGGAAGCGACCGGCAGCTGCGCCGGCATCGAGAACTATTCGCGCTACCTCACCGGCCGCCGCCCCGGCGAGCCGCCGCCGACGCTGTTCGAATATGTGCCGGACAATGCGCTGATCTTCGCCGACGAAAGCCACGTCACCGTGCCGCAGATCGGCGGCATGTTCCGCGGCGACTTCCGCCGCAAGGCGACCTTGGCCGAATACGGCTTCCGCCTGCCCTCCTGCATGGACAACCGCCCGCTCCGCTTCGAGGAATGGGACATGATGCGGCCGCAGACCGTCGCGGTGTCGGCGACGCCGAGCGGCTGGGAGCTGAATGAAAGCGGCGGTGTGTTCGTCGAGCAGGTGATCCGTCCGACCGGGCTGATCGATCCGCCGGTGGACATCCGCCCCGCCCGCACCCAGGTCGACGACCTCGTCGGCGAGGTGCGCGCGACGGCGGCGGCCGGCTATCGCTCGCTGATCACGGTGCTCACCAAGCGCATGGCCGAAGACCTCACCGAATATCTGCATGAGCAGGGCATCCGCGTCCGCTACATGCACAGCGATATCGACACTATCGAACGCATCGAGATCATCCGCGATCTCCGCCTCGGCGCATTCGACGCGCTGGTCGGCATCAACCTGCTGCGCGAAGGCCTCGACATTCCCGAATGCGCGCTGGTCGCGATCCTCGACGCCGACAAGGAGGGCTTCCTGCGCAGCGAGACCTCGCTGATCCAGACCATCGGCCGCGCCGCGCGCAACGTCGACGGCAAGGTGATCCTCTATGCCGACGGAATGACCGGCTCGATGGAGCGCGCGATGGCCGAGACCACGCGCCGCCGCGAGAAGCAGGTCGAGTACAACGAGGCCAACGGCATCACGCCGGAGAGCGTCAAGAAGTCGATCGGCGACATCCTCAACTCGGTCTACGAGCGCGACCACGTGCTGGTCGAGATCGGCGACGGCGGCATGGCCGACGACGTGATCTCGATCGGGCACAATTTCGAGGCCGTGCTGAGCGATCTTGAAACCCGGATGCGCGAGGCCGCCGCCGATCTGAACTTCGAGGAAGCCGCCCGCCTGCGCGACGAGGTCAAGCGGCTGCGCGCCACCGAGATGGCCGTGGTCGACGATCCCACCGCCAAGCAGCGCAATGTGCAGAAGCAGGCCGGCGCCTATGCCGGCACCAGGAAATACGGCGATGCCGCCAACCTGCCGGTCAGCGCACTGAAGAACAAGTCGGCGCAGACCTCGCTCAAGGCGGGCCGCGGCGGCAAGTCCGGCTCGCGCGTCCACAAGCCCGACCTCGACGAGATGCACGGCCCGGAATCGCTGCCGTTCCGCCCGGGCGGCGCGCTGCCGGCCAAACCGTTCGGCACCACCAGCCGCATCATCCAGCCGACCGACTCAAGGCAGTCGGGGCCGGAGTTCGGCCCGTCGCCGCGAAGCAGCGGTGGTGCGCCGGGGAAACGGGGTGGGTGGAAGAAGCGGTAACGCATGACACGCGCCGCGTCGCCGGCGCGGATCGAGGGGATGCAGCTCGTTGTGCTGCCCCCTCTCGCCTGGACGGCGAGCGCTACGGCTGGACGAAGAACACGACATAGATCGCGCAGCCAATCGTCAGGAACGACGCCACGACGGCGAACCAATTGTATTTGATGCCGCGCGCCGAGATCGCGTTCTTCGCGAACAACAGCACGAGCCCAATAAAGATCGCCGCGAAGACCTTGCCCCAGAACAGCTTCAGAAGATGCAAATCTGCAAATGACATGCACGTGTCCAGGACGGTGCTGTGCTGAAGCCGCGCTACCGCTGATGCTGGCTGGTTTTTATCACGACAGAGGTCGTCGTGGAAACGGAGGCCGCCGCGGCACAGATTACGCCACTTCGAACGCCGGATGATAGCTGACATCCCCCTCGGGCGGATCGCCCTTCAGCACGCGGCGCTGGAAGTATCGGCTCGGCTCGCCGCCATAGGTCAGCGCGGGATCGCTGACGAAGCCAAAGCGTCCGTAATAGGCGGGATCGCCGAGCACGACGCAGCCCTCCGCGCCCAATGCCGCAAGCCGGTCGAGACCCCTGCGGATCAGCGCGCCGCCGATGCCCTGGCGCTGCAATTCAGGCGTCACCGAGACCGGGCCAAGGCCGTACCAGCGCCCGGCGACCCGATCGATCTTCACCGGCGAGAAAGCGGCGTGGCCAACGATGCGCCCGTCGTCGGACGTCGCCAGCAGCGAGAGCGTCAGCGCGCCGGCCTGGCGCAGTGCTTCGACGATGCGGGCTTCGGTGCCGCTGCTGTGCGGCGCGTTTGCGAAAGCGGCCGCGGTGAGCTCGCTGATCCCTGCAGCGTCTTCGGGGCGTTCGTCTCTGATCTGCATGCCGGCAGATAAGGCCGATCGGCGGCGAAGCGCAAGCTCACCCCACACTCACCACCGCGACCGCCAGCAGCGACATCATGATCATCGTGGTCATGAGCTGCAGCGAAACATTCGGCTGGCTGCGCCATTGCGCGATCTTCTCGGAGAACGACAGGCTGGCGTCGAAGAACACCGGCGCGTAGGCGTGCGCGAGACGGTTGGGGAATTTCGCGGCGAGCCATGGCGTGATCGCGGCGTAGACCAGCGAGGCCAGCACGACGTAGATCACCGCGCCGTAGCGTTCGCCGACGATTTCCGGGGCGTCCATGATCTTCAGCACCAGCACGGCGGCGGCGAAGATCGGCAGGCCCTGGAGCATGGCGGTGAGCGCAAAGCCTTCCAGCCGGTTCTGCGCAGGCGATTTCGGTGCAGCGATGGCGTTCATGGCGGCGTTTCCTTGGCAATCGGGTGATCCGATGCCGCCACGCTAGCTGTGCGCCATCGCCGGTGCCGTGATACGGGTCACGTTGCCGCGTGGCGGGGTGATGGGTATCGCTTCGCTCCAGCCATCCTACCGGCTGTCATCGCCCGGCTCGACCGGGCGATCCAGTACGCCGCGGCCTATCGGCTTAAGCACAACCGTCGCTGCAATACTGGATCACCCCGCATGCGCGAGTGATGACACCGAACAAGCTGTTTGACAGGTGAATCGAACTCTCGCCGTCGTCCTGGCGAAGGCCAGGACCCATTACCCCAAACGCGCATTATTGCGCCGCGCTGGGGCCGCGATCCCGTTCACGATCGAATGCGGTGGTTATGGGTCCCTGCCTTCGCAGGGACGACACCGAGGATGTAGAGCCACGCCCTACCCCGAGCGCCGGTTGCTGGTGTTCTGGGTCAGATTGCCGTGCGCGGCCTGCTCGCGGATGTTGTGCTTCTCGTCGTCGCGATGGCCCTTCGTGGTGTCGAGGGGAACGCCGGGGGCGCTGCCGGGGCCCTTGTGGCTCTTGTTGTCGTCGGGAACGGGCTGGATGGTCCTGGTTTTTGGTTTCGTCATCATCGTCTCCGTTACACGACAAGACAACGCCGCCCCTGCGGGCGGCGTTCCGGAAGTGCGACGTCACGACAGGCCGGGCCTTACAGCTTCTCCTGCTGCGAGGGCTGCGCCTGTTGCTGCTGGCGCTGACGTTCCTGCTCCTTGGCATGATGGCGGCCGTAGAGGCATCCGGCGGCCGCGCCGAGCACGCCGTGATGGCCGGCATAATGGCCGGCGACACCGCCGACGACTGCGCCCTTGATGCAGCCCTTGGCGTCGGCGGGCGAAGTTGCCGCAAGCGCAGTGACGGCAATAATGGATGCGACAAAAATGGATTTCATGGTGCGGCTCCAATGGAATTGTCAGGCATCAACGGCCAAGCCGCCTTGCTGGTTCCCGCCGCTTGGCGGCAGAAATACGCTGCGCACAAGCCCCGATCATGCTCTAAATGCCGCCGCATTGCGGACAGCGTTTTGAAGATCATGCGGACATCACACGTTGCTTTCATCCTCGCCGTGCTCGCGCCGGCGCTCTACACGGCTATCCCATTCATCTCGAGCCCTGTCCGCGCAGAGGATGGCGACCGCGCGCTGCTCGCGACGTTCTGCGCCGGCGCCAATATCAAGGGATCGACCTGCACGCGGGCGAAATCCTATCCCGGCGGCCGGGCCTGCGACGTCAAGCTGACCAAGGAGCGCTACGCCGGCCGTTTCCTCGCTGCCGGCAATGCGCTGCTGGTCGTGGACTATGAAAGCGAGTGCGAGCCGCACGCGACCGATTTCGGCGGCGTTGCGCTGTTCGAGCAGGACGGCAAGACCACCCGCTTCATGCGCTTCCTGCCGGGCGCGCAGGGCCATGATTGCATCGTTGTGCCGAAGGACGCGCAGCAGGACGCGCTGGTCTGCACGGTCGGTCACATGGGCCAGGGCATCCTCGAAAGCGCGGTGGCACGGATGGAGTTTGCCAGCAAGTCCGGCAAGCGGATCGAGATCACGCCGGACTTTCTGCTCCGGGCCGAGGATGCGGTCAGCGCCTATGGCGCCAATGTCGTGATGTGCAACGAGGGCCCGAAATATTTCGGTCTCTCCAACCTCGCCGCCGGCCCGCGCCGCAACACGGTTGCGGTCGACGTCGACTATGCCGACGACGAGATCATCCGCACCGCCTGCGGCGAAGGCTTTCCGAAGCCGAAGGAGCTTTACCACGACCTCTTGCCCGGCGAGGCCTTTGTGCCGGAGGGCTCGGAGAAGACGAAGCGGTTCATCATCGACCTCGTGACCGGCAAGGCCGCGCCAGCGAATTAGAGGCCGCGCCAGCGAATTAAGCGAATTATAAGGCCGCACCGGCGGATTAGCGCGCCGCGACAGCGAGCCGGCGCGATCTCGCCGGCAGGCCCCGGAGGAGCTCAAGGCCTCGACCGGCGCCAGCGCCGGCTCACCGTCGCGCGGCGCGCGCTCACATGACCGATGCCGAGATAGGAATGCCCGGGCGTTCTTCCGATCGCGGATACGTCGTCCATGCCGGACCAACCGGACGCGCGCGGGGAGGTTTCATTAACTCGCGGCCACCTGGCGCCGCGCGCTTCGCCTCTTGAGCGCGACCGGTTCAATGCATCAGTTCACTTTCCTGCCAGATCATGTGCACTTTGTGCCACAATGCACGTGCTGGTTGCCGAACCTAATCCGCTTTCGCACGTCAAACATGTGTTTGATAGTGGGACGCACGGGTTCAGAATGTGGAACCAGGGCGAGTCGGATGGAACCGGCGGAGTCGATCATGGGCGAGGATTTGAACCGGCAGCGCGTCTTGAACTTCCTCGACGTCTATTACGCCGGCGGCATCGAGGGCGCGCTCGAACGCTGCAGCGACGATGTCGCGTTCCTCGCCAACGCCCCGATCGACATTCTCCCGCATATGGGCCAGCACCGCGGCAAGGCCGCGCTGCGCCAGATGTGGACCACGATCCACGAGCGCTATTCCGACATGCGCTATGAAGCGCCGATCGTGGTGGCCGAGGGCGACAGGGTCGCAGCGCAACTCCGCGTGTTCTTCCGCAAGCGCACCAACCGGCGCGTGGTGCAGTTCGACGTCGCAGTGTTCTACACGCTGCGCGACGGCCTGATCACCGAGATCCGCGAGATCATCGACACGTTCGACCTCGTCCAGCAGGTGCTGGAGCGTGACGTGGCGGCGGCGCTGACCGGGCAGCACGCGGACTAGCCCCCAAATCTCGGCAACGCATCGTGGCGCCCCGCCCGGCAAATTCGCAACCGCGTTGAACCTCGAAGGCGCGCCACTGACCTATCACTGGGCTTGTTGCGGTCGGGGCTGAAATCACCATGAAAGTCGCATTGCTCGCTGTGCTTGGCCTTGCACTGGGCGCCCTCGGCGGCGCCGCGCTCGGCATCGGAGCCGGGCTCACCTGGATCGGAATGGCCAAAACCTCGGGTCTCGACAGCGGAACGCTGGTATTCTTCACCTTCATGCCGCTCGGCGCCGCGATCGGCGGCATCGGCGGGGCGCTGCTGTTCGCGGTGGTGGCGATCCGTGACGCCGAAATCGTGATCGAACGGCAGCCGGTGCGGCAGCGCGACCGCTGAATTGCGTGACCGGAGCGCTTCGAGCATCACATTCCGGTCAGATCCGGCGCAATTGTGCATTGCAAAAAAGTCATTTGCGTTTTGCCCGTTCCGGACTATTTGAGCCGGCAATAGCGATGTGCAGCAACCTGGCAAGGCGTCGGCGCTGACCGCCTGCCATTCGTTTGCTTTGAAAATCCAGTTTCAAGACGAGACCAAAATGACAGAGCATAGCCTCTGGCGTTTTTCGCGCGCATTGCATCGCGCGATCAATGAACGCCAGCTTGCAGACATCGAGCAGATGCTCGATGACGAGGTCGAATGGGCCATCTACGGGCCGATCGACTTGTTTTCCTTCTTCGGCTCGCGCCGCGGCAAGGCCGCCGTGCTCGAGGTGATCAGGCAGATCGGCGAGAACCTTCGGGTGCACCGCTTCGATCGGGAGTCCATCATGCTTGGCGTGGATTCCGCGGCCTCGATGCTGCGCTATTCGCTGACGGCCCTCGACTCCGACAAGCCGATCTCGCTCAGGGTTGCGCATTTCGTGCAGTTCAGGGCTGGCAAGCTCTCGAGCTTCCGCATGCTGGTCGACAGCTTCGACCTGGTCGAGCAGACCGTCGGCTATCCGATCCATCTGCCGCGCATCGCGGTCTGACGGCCCTCGGTTTCACGCCTTCGTCATGTCCGGGGCGCCTCGGGCGCGCAGCGCGCGTTCGGGGTCAAGCGCCCCGGCGGCGCGATGTTTTGACGCGTCATCTCCCCGCGAAGCGGCCTCCGCTTCGCGCCGCAAACGCTGCGGCGATCACGCGTCTATCACTTGCTTTCGCTATGTCCGTGCCACTAGTTTGCGCCACGGCAAATGCATGCTGCCGCTTTGGAATCTGCGGGCTGGGAATGACTTCCACATTGCGATTTGGCTGGGCGAGGCTGCCGGTGCTGGCGGCCGGCTTCAGCATGGCGATCACGCTTTCGGCCGTCGCCCAGAGCTCGCCATGGCAGATCGCTCCCGCCGTCCAGGAGACTGCGACGGACGCCCCGAAAGACACCCCGGAAGACAACGACGAGGCGACGCCGGCGGCCGACGCCAATGACGCCGACATCCTGAAGGACATCGACCAGAGCAAGCTCGACTGGAGCCAGCTCGACACTGATTCCACCAGCCTCCCCACGCTGGCGCCGAAGGGCGCCGCCAGGCGCGGCAGCATCGCCGGCAACGATCCGTCCTGGACCACCAACAACAACGCCAACGGTTCGTCGGCGGTGTCGGTCAAGCAGTCGATCTCGCCGTTCCTCGACACCCGCGTCGGCGCCGACATGACGGTCGCCAAACCGGGCCCGACGACGACATCGGAGCAATTGTCCGAGCGGCTCGCCAATGGCGGCAGCCAGCCGCAATCCGGCGGCTCGGCCTGGGCTTCGATGTCCGCGCCCGGCGTGGCGTCGATCTGGGACAAGACCTCGGTCGAGGCGCGGATCGACCCCGGCGCCGACCAGAGCAAGGTCGGCACCTCCCTCAGCAAATCGATGCCGCTGTCGGAGCAATATTCGCTGACGTTGCAGGGCGGCTATAATTTGATCCAGCAGGGCGTGGTCCCGGTGCCCGGCATCATCGGCACCCCCTCGCACAGCTACGACACCGATCAGTCAGCACGGCTGTCCGTTACCGACAGCGGCACCAGCATCACCGCGGGCCAGACGCTGTCGTCGACCTCCGACGAGCGGTGGCTGCGCCGGATCGGCGCCGAGCAGAAGCTGCTCGACGGCGTCACCGTGTCGGGCTCGGTCGGCGAGACCGCCCAGGGCACGATCAACAAGAGCATCGGCGCCGGCTACAAGCACTCATGGTGAACGATCTGTTAGCCCTGTCGCGCTAATGATCAGGCATTGCCCCAACTTGGCCCAGATGCGGTCAAATTCGGCGGCACTGATAGGTCCGTAACTTCATCAATTCGTCGTGCGGGGGACAAGCCGCGCTTCGCTATTGCGAACCAGGGGAAAGCCGATGAACGCCACCAACCGTACCGAGGAAGCCACAGAGGCGACGTCCGAGGTCGATTCCAACCTTGCTGCGGTCTCGGAAGTCGAAGCCGGCATCCGCGACTTCGTGCGCAACGACATCGCCTATTTGCGCCGCCCGGTGGCGAGCCCGGAGACCGCCCCGACCGACACCAACACCGATGCCACCGTCAGCAACGTCAACTCGCTGATCCAGCGCGTCGCCGGCACCTCGCTTGCCGAGATCGAGAAGCTGATCGGCGAGCTCGAGAGCCTGCGCGACCTGCTGCATGCCGAAGGCCAGCGCGTCCAGCGCGAGATCTCCGGCTATGCCCAGCTCAGCCAGGCCGCGATGAAGTCGACGCGCATGATCGCCGACAACGTCTCGCAGTGGAAGCGCGCCGCCGACGGCCTGCGCAACAGCTGATCCCGATCAGTCTTTAAGCCGGCAGGCCGCCGCCTCCCGACCGGGAGGCGGCGGCTTCGTTTTGCATGCCCGATCTGGCATAGAACGTTTCGTTATTCAGCGCAGTGTAAACTGTGCGGCATCAATTGTTGCGAAGCCGATTTGAACGTTCGATGCCGAGCCCGCGTCCAATCCGGAATTCGCGTCCGGACCTCGCCTGGCGCGGGCGTCCATTTGGAGAGATTTCATGCAGAGCGTCCGGCCGGATAACGCCGATCCGATTCCGCTGCGCCAGCCGCAGCAGGGCATCGGCACGATCATGATCCGGTTCATCGGCATCCTGGCAGCCGCGACCGTCGTGATGGTGCTGATCTGGAATCGCTAGAGAGTCTCTGGAAGAAGTGTGACCCAGTCAGCCGGCGGATCACATTGGAAAGCGCGAATACACGTACCAGGCGCCGCCGAGAGCGCCCGCAGTTACAGACGGTCGATCAGCGATCGATGCTCGCGGTGGTCTCGAAGGAATAATTGCCGTCGGCAAAACCCTTCACGACCAAACCGGTCGCCAGCATCACGACAACCGTTACCGTCGCGAAGATAATTCCGACGAGTTTCAGTGCGCTGCGATCTGCCATTGTATCCCCAGTCGTGCTTGCCCGGATGTCCGTGCCCTCGAACTATAGGCAGGGACAAAGGTTCAAAATGCGTTAGCAAAAAATGAGTTCCACGCAACGCACAACTACGTCGGCAGCAGACTTAGTCTGCCACCATGGCGCCCGGGCAACATCAGAGGCGCGAGGGCAACATCAGGAACCGGGATTCCGGCGCGGCACGAAGGCGGTCGCGAGGAAGGAGAACACCACCTCATTGCGCTGATTGACGCCGGTGTTGCGCGCCTGAAGGATGCCCCATTCGGGCCGCTTTTCGGACGTGCGCTTGGTCTCGACCTGGTTGGTGAAGCTGATCGTATCGCCCGCCAGCACCGGTCGGATCCAGCGCAGCTCGCGGAAGCCCGGCGAGGGTCCCCAGACCGCGACCGTCTCACCGCGCGCAGCGGCTTCCGCGGCGAGCCGCTTGCCGTCGGCGACCAGCAGCTTCATGCAGACGCTGGCGACGTGCCAGCCTGATGCGGCGAGCCCGCCGAACAGCGAGTTGCGCCCCTCCTCCTCGTCGAGATGAAAGCGCTGCGGATCGAACTGCGCGGCAAAGCGCTTGATGTCCTCGGCGGTGAAGGTGAAGGAGCCGAACGCGCGCCGGGCACCGATCTCGATATCTTCAAAGAAACGCATCTTAGTTACCCGCGCCGTCCCGGCGGCTGACGATGATCGGCGACTCCATCTCGCACAGCATCTCGCCGCGCGCATTGCGGATCGTGCCCTTGAAGGTGACGATGCCGGTTTCGGGCCGGCTCTTCGAGACCCGCGCCTCGACGACGTCGACGTCCAGCGTCAAATCGTCGCCCGGACGCAGCGGCGCCACCCAGCGCATCTCGTTGACCCCGGGCGAGCCGAGCGAGGCGGTGCGGCCGATGAAGCCGTCGAACAGCATCCGCATCATCAGCGAGCCGAGATGCCAGCCGGAGCCCGACAGGCCGCGGAGCATGGATTTCTTCGCCGCCTCCTCGTCGAGATGCATCGGCTGCGGGTCGAATTCGGCGGCAAAGGCGAGGATTTCCTCGCGCGAAACATGGCGCGGGCCGAACGTGCCGAAGCGGCCGGGCTTGAAGTCTTCGAAGGTCAGCGTGGTCATTGGGTGAGGATATGCCGGAGGGAAGCCCGATTGTGGCCGTTATTTGCAGCAATCACAACCGGCCCACTCGCATAGCTCGCCCCTGGACTGCCGGCGCCCGGTCCGGGGCCAGGCTTGGCGAGACCGATTGGGCTCCTGCGGTATCGATCCCAAAGGTCGCGGAGGCGCTTTGGCGCCGTTCGCTCCCTTGGCCGGCGGAACACCTCATCCCGACGGACGCCTCTCCGAAGGCTCCCGGGACGAAGTGATCACGCCGGGGGTGACGCAGTAGGATGAACGAGACGCGAATCATATTTCGGACTGCCGGGAGAACCACGATGTTCGATTTCCAGGATCTGTTTCAGTGGGACCGCTTCATCACGCCCACGATCATCAAGACGTTCTACTGGCTGGTGATCGCGGTCATCGTGCTGTTCGGGATCTCCGGCATCCTGTGGAGCCTCACGGCGATGGCGATCAGCCCGTTCGTCGGCTTCATCCAGTTGCTTGCGTCGATCGCCAGCATGTTCGTCGGCATCGTGTTCTCACGCATCATCGCCGAGTTCATCCTGATCGTATTCCGGATCAACGAGCATCTCGGCGCGATCCGCGACCGCGACGGGGGCATGCACTGAGGCCTTCGGCCGCCGCGCAAGAGGCCGCCGCCCATGCCGTGGTTAATCCGAAGTAGTGCCCGCGCGCAAATGCCGGCGAAATTCCGACCGGGATCTTAAATCCGCTCGCGTATCACACCCTGCATTGCCGAGACCAACGCGGGGGCGTCGTGACTTCGAGGAATGGTTTTATTGCCGTGAGGCCGGGCACCGCGCCGGGCTTCACGACCGAGGATATTCTATGGGCTGTCGGCATCTGGTCGGTGATCCTGACCCTGGCGCCGGTGATCGTGTTCTATCTGCTGATGGTGGCTTAGCGCCGTCCATCGCGTCATTGCGAGGAGTTCGCGACAAAATTGCAAAGCAATTTTGCGCTGAAGCGACGAAGCAATCCATTGGTCCGCACGCGCGGATAAATGGATTGCGGCGTGCGTTCGCGCGACCCGTTGGTTCGCAATGACCATCACGCAAAAAACGCGCGGGCACCGCGCGTTCTTTCCGGCTCGAACAAAGCGGTGTTGTTACGCCGCCTGCTTGTGCATTGTGCCCGACGCCGACGCCGTGCCGCGGATCGCCTTGATCGAGCGTTCGATCGCAGCCCACAGACGGTTGATCTCGGCGGCAGCGCGGCCCTCCGCGTAATATTCGCGAGCGCCTTCACCCTGGCCGAGCGCCATCAGAAGATCGGCGCGGTTGGTGATCTGGCCGCTCCACACCGGTGCGCGGAATTTCGCCAGCGCCTCGCGCGCGATCGCGACGATGCGGCTTTCGGCGCCGTCACGCTGCGCGGGTGCGCCGTTGATCACGACGGCATAGGGCTTGCGCATCGAGCGGCAGGTCTGGATGGTTTCCTGCACCGCGTTGACGTCGAACACGCCTGGCCGCGCCGGAATGATCACCATGGTGGCGTTCTTGATAGAGTCGTCGACCACGGCCGACAGGTTCGGCGGCGTGTCGATGAACACCCACTCGATGCCGTCGCGCTTGGCTTGAGCGATGATTCCGCTGACCGAGTTCACCGCCGTCTTGATCGCCGGCTCGTTGGTGCCGCGCAGCTTGTGCCAGAGCGTCAGCGAGCCCTGCGGATCGGCATCGATCAGCAGACAGGGCTTCGTTGCCTTGTGCACTTGCGCGGCAAGGTGAGCAGCCAGGGTACTTTTTCCCGAGCCCCCTTTACGCGAAGCGAAAACAATCACGTTCATACGTTGGCCTCCAGATTGACCCCAGGAGGCGAAAATGAATCAGCACGCTGATTCGCGAAAGAAAAAACTTCTTGCAATCCGCAAAGCGGCCAAGATTACCGGTGCATTCTGCTTTTTGAGTCACACCCAACTTATGACACAACTGAAAATGGAAGCGCTAAGCGCTTGATTTGACTCACGGCTGACGCTTTTCGGCAGTTTTCGCGCGCTCACGCGCGATCCACTTGCGCTCGATCCAGCCGAGCAATTGCGCGGTGGGTTTCTGCAACAACGGAACATCCTGCGCGAACAAAAGGAGTCCGAGCGGCAGCATCCAGAGCCCCAGCACCGGCAGGAAGCTGAAGATGCCGCCGATGATCAGGAGGATCGCGAGCGGAATCCGCACATAGCGCGACGACGGCTTGCGCAGCCACGCCACGAAGCGCGCCGGCTTCTCCGGAAGCTTGGCCTCGAACCAGGCGAAGTGCCGATCGATCTCTTGCTTGTCGTATTCGCTCACGCATCTCACTCCATCCGTTCCGTCGCGAAACGGATCCTGCAAACAACACAAGCCCCAGAGATGATGATGCGTGACAGCGTCACAAGGCGTCAGTCTGTCGCGCATCGCAGCCTTGAAATCGAAGCCAGGCGATCCGGGCGCGTTCGCGCGCGAAGTGACGTCAGTTCGCGTGAAGACAGCGCAGCAAGCGGGCGACGTTTGCATGCGCGCGATGGGAACCGGATCCGTGCGCTGACCTCAGTGGGTGGACTTCTTCGCCTTGTGCGGCCTGTGGACCTTGCGCTTGGCGGGCCGTCGGTCCTCGCGCTCGCTCGCCTCACGCGGCTCGGGGCCGCCGCGGAAGAAGACGCGGCAGGCCGGCGACAGCTGCGCCTTGTTCCTGATCATGCAGGCCGTGATGCGATCGACGTCGGGAATCTCGGGGCCGCAGAGCCGGAACGCATCCGGCGTGCAGGCCTGCTGCTGGTCGGGCGTGTAGGCCTCGCCTCGGGCCGGCAGCAACAACGTCGCAACGGCGACGGCAGATATCAACGCAAACGAAAAACTCCTTGAACCGGCGGTCCCCATGCGTCCCCCCAAGGTGGCACTAAGGTGTCGTTAAGGCGTCGTTGCGCCGAGTTTGGGTGATGCGACGAAGAAGTGCAAGCGGACGCGATGACACGCCGGCGGCGATCAAGGCGATGGCAAGCGATCTTGCGAACGCCCGAGCCGGCGATGTCACGCTGGAGATCTTGTGGATGGTACAGTTGGGTGGGCTCGAACCACCGACCTCCTGTTCCACAGACAAAGCAAGGGCCCCGCCGGGCTTACGCTATTGCCGCCGCTCCTACGAAAACTGTAGCATTATCAAACAATAACACCGTCGTGCCTCGCCTTGCCTGCGCTGCAATTGGCGCTATGGTGGTAGCTATGTGGTAGCTACAGAGGCTACGGATGGCTGTTTCGAGTATTACGATCCGAGCGGTGCAAGGTCTCAAGCCGGGCGAGACTATTTGGGATGCTGATCATCGCGAAGCGGTGCGGGGCTTTGGCGTCCGGCGCCAACGCGATCAGGCGACCTACGTCCTCAAGTACCGTGTATTCGGTCGGCAGCGCTTCGTCACGATCGGCCCTCACGGCGCGCCATGGA
>NZ_NSJY01000021.1:0-1365 GCF_002289535.1 Bradyrhizobium sp. UFLA03-84
AGCTAATGGGATGGTCCACTCCGTCCTCCCAGTGCAACAATGGCGGTGCAGACAAGGAGGAGTGGTCATGGCAAATCGCGAACCAACGAACGTGGCGGTCTATGGAGTCGATCTTGGCAAGAACGTCTTCCACATCGCAGGAGCCGATGCCGATGGCGCGATTATCGGCAACTGGAAATTCCGACGCGATAAGCTGCTGCAGTTCTTTAGAGAGGCTCAACCAGCGCTGATTGGTATGGAGGCCTGCCCCGGTTCACAATGGCTGGCACGTCACCTGCAGACATTTGGGCATCGTGTTCGCATCATTCCGGCCCAATTTGTGAAGCCCTATGTCAAGTCGAATAAGAACGACGTGATCGACGCGGCTGCGATCGCCGAGGCTGTCACGCGGCCGACCATGCGCTTTGTTGAGATCAAGACGGAGACGCAGGCGGAGCTGCAAGCGCTTCACCGTATCCGCGACCGCATGGTAACCGGGCGAACCCGGCTGATCTGCCAGATGCGAGCGCTGTGTATCGAGTTCGGCGTCGCAATCCATCAGGGTGTGGGTAAATTCAAGGCAGACATGCCGCGAGTACTGGCCAACGAGGAAAACGACCTGACGCCGATGATGCGCCGGCTGCTGGGAGATCTGTTCGGCGATCTGCGCCATCTCGAAGAGCGGATCACCGAAGTCACCCGTGAGATTGAAGCAAATGCTGCACAGGACGAGCGATCTCGACGGCTGATGACCGTACCCGGCATCGGCCCACTCATCGCCACCGCAATCCTGGCTTCGGCTGGAGACGGTCGGCAGTTCCGCACGGCACGAGACATGGCAGCTTGGCTGGGCCTCGTCCCAAGACAGCATTCCACTGGCGGAAAGACGACACTGCTGGGAATCAGCCGCCGAGGGAACCGCTACTTGCGGCGCTTGCTCATCCACGGCGCACGATCCTGTGTCATCCACCTTGATCGCAGCCGAGACCGGCTCGGCGCCTGGATCGACACCTTGCAGAAGCGCATGCACATCAACAAAGTCACGGTTGCATTGGCAGCAAAGATCGCTCGCGTCGCATGGGTGATTCTCAATCGGCCGGGAGCAACCTACGAACGCCGTGATCCCACGGTGGCGTAGAGTTCTAGGTCGACAGACTGCGAGGCTCGAGGAAACGATGACGAGACAGTTGATCGGCGCACTGTAAGCCTTCCTGCCGAAAGCGTGCTCCAGCACGACGAAGCTATCCAGGAACAGCGCGCGCGTATCTCATCTTGGCCTGGCTGCAACCGCAGCTCACTCGCGAGAGGCCGGATACATTTAAGCAGACTGTGCTCGTTACGAGACCGAAAAGCCTTGCACGGACGGAGTGGACCATACATTTCGGC
>NZ_NSJY01000002.1:0-1790 GCF_002289535.1 Bradyrhizobium sp. UFLA03-84
GTCTTCGGCAGGCCGGGCGCGAACTGGATCAGGTCCGGCGAGGCGATCGGGCCGATGTCCTTGCGGACCCAGGCGACCAGCTCCTTGCGCAAGGCCTCGGTCGGCTCGGTGCCCTTCATCAGCGTGACATAGGCGTAGATGCCCTGGCCCTTGATGTCGTGCGGATAGCCGACCACGGCGGCTTCCGACACCGCCTCGTGCGCGACCAGCGAGCTCTCGACCTCGGCGGTGCCCATGCGGTGGCCGGACACGTTGATGACGTCGTCGACGCGGCCGGTGATCCAGTAGTAGCCGTCGGCATCGCGCCGGCAGCCGTCGCCGGTGAAGTACTTGTTCTTGTAGGTCGAGAAATAGGTCTGCTCGAAGCGGGCGTGGTCGCCATAGACCGTACGCATCTGGCCCGGCCATGACCTGGTCAGGCAGAGATTGCCCGAGGTCTCGCCCTCCAGCGTCTTGCCGTCGGCGTCGACGATCTCGGGCACCACGCCGAAGAACGGCCGCGTCGCCGAGCCCGGCTTCAGCTTGGTGGCGCCCGGCAGCGGCGTGATCAGGATGCCGCCGGTCTCGGTCTGCCACCAGGTGTCGACGATCGGGCAGCGGTCGTCGCCGACCACGCGATGGTACCACTCCCAGGCTTCCGGATTGATCGGCTCGCCGACCGAGCCGAGCAGCCGCAGCGACTTGCGCGAGGTCTTCTTCACCGGCTCGTCGCCGCCCTGCATCAGCGCGCGGATCGCGGTCGGTGCGGTGTAGAAGATGTTGACCTTGTGCTTGTCGACCACGTTCCAGAACCGCGAATTGTCCGGGTAGTTCGGCACGCCCTCGAACATCAGCGTGGTCGCGCCGTTACAGAGCGGCCCGTAGAGGATGTAGCTGTGGCCGGTGACCCAGCCGACGTCGGCGGTGCACCAGTAGATGTCGCCGTCGTGATAGTCGAACACGTATTGATGCGTCATCGACGCGAACACCAGATAGCCGCCCGAGGTGTGCAGCACGCCCTTCGGGGTGCCGGTCGAGCCCGAGGTGTAGAGGATGAACAGCGGGTCCTCGGCATGCATGTGCTCGGCCGGGCATTCCGTCGTCACCATGGCGGCGGCCTCGTGGTACCAGAGGTCGCGGGTCGGGTTCATGTCGATCTTGCCGCCGGTGCGCTTCACCACCACGACCCAGTCGACGCCGCCGGTCTTGGCGATCGCGGCATCGACATTGGCCTTCAGCGGCACCTTCTTGCCGCCGCGCAGGCCCTCGTCGGCGGTGATGATCACCTTGGAATCGCAGTCCTTGATGCGCTGGGCGAGGCTGTCCGGCGAGAAGCCGCCGAACACCACCGAGTGAATCGCACCGATCCGCGCGCAGGCCAGCATGGCGTAGGCCGCTTCCGGAATCATCGGCAGATAGATCGTGACGCGGTCGCCCTTCTTGACGTTCCGGGTGCGCAGGATGTTGGCCATCCTGCAGACTTCGTCATGCAGCTGGCGGTAGGTGATGTGCTTGGACTCGGAGGGATCGTCGCCCTCCCAGATGATCGCGGTCTGGTCGCCGCGCTTCTCGAGATGGCGGTCGATGCAGTTCCAGGCGACGTTCAGCACGCCGTCCTCGAACCATTTGATCGAGATGTTGCCGGGCGCGAAGGAGACGTTCTCGACCTTGGTGTAGGGCTTGATCCAGCCGATCCGCTTGCCGTGCTCGGCCCAGAAGCCGTTCGGGTCCTTGACCGAGTGCGCGTACATCTCGCGATATTTGGCGTCGTTGACATAAGCGCGCTTGGCCCACTCGGCCGACACGTCATA